>NZ_JAOWDA010000034.1:0-290127 GCF_030336725.1 Citrobacter sp. Cb031 | reverse complement strand
GTTCCCGAGCGGCCAAAGGGAGCAGACTGTAAATCTGCCGTCATCGACTTCGAAGGTTCGAATCCTTCCCCCACCACCATCACTTCATAAAGCACCAGCATCCAATCCATCTGTAATGTCTCATATTCTGCCCTCGATCAAGCCTCAATTCGGGTCGGCAATTTACCTGATGCACTATGCTTATCCGGCAATTAGTCGTAAAAAAACCCCGCCGGAGCGGGGTCTTGTCTTACACAGATAACCGATTAATGACGCGCACGAACAATCTGGTATTTGCGCGTCAGATATTCGACCGGAACGCTCCAGATGTGCACCAGACGCGAGAACGGGAACAACAGGAACAGCGTCATACCCAGCACCAGGTGCATACGGAAAATGAACGCGACGCCATCCAGATATTGAGACGCCCCCCCCTGGAAGGTCACCACTGTCTGCGCCCAGTTCACCAGCTTCATCATCTCGCTGCCGTCCATATGCTGGGCGGAGAACGGAATGGTCAGCAGGCCCAGCGCACATTGGATCACCAGCAGGGAGAGGATCAGAATGTCCGCTCCGGTAGTGGTCGCCCGCACACGTGGGCTGAACAGGCGGCGTTTCAGCAGCAGGACGCCGCCAATCAAACACATCACACCACTGGCACCACCCGCGAACATCGCCATCTTTTGTTTCACTTCAAGCGGCAGCCACGCTTCATACATCCAGTGTGGTGTCAGCATGCCAAGGAAGTGCCCGGCAAAAATCCCCAGGATCCCGATGTGGAACAGGTTTGACGCCAGGTTCATCCCTTTGCGATCCAGCATCTGACTGGAAGCCGCGCGCCAGGAATACTGCCCATAGTCATAACGCAGCCAACTGCCAATCAGAAAGACAGAACCCGCGATGTACGGATAGATGTCAAAGAAGAACGTATTCAGGAAGTGCATTATTGCTGTCCTCCGGTGGTGATATTCAGATACTGCGGCGCAACGGCCCCGGCAAAACGACGCTGGTGAGCGGAAATTTCCGACTCACCACACCCCTGATCGGCGAAGAATTTCACCTGCTCTTCTTCCCAGACCGCATCCAGCGCTTGTGGGGTATCGTCACGCGCTTCATCTGCAATTTTTTCAGCCACTTTATCGCTGTCGATAACGGTATTCGCCAGTTTTAACAGCAGATCGAACAGCACCGCATAACGGCTTTCACGCTGTTGCAAGCGAGCGCTGAGCAGCGCCAGAATCGGCGCGATATCCTGTAACCCCCCTAATGCTTCGCTTTTCGGCAACTGCGCAAGGTATTCCAGATACAGCGGCAGATGATCGGGAAGTTCGCGGCTGTCGAGCTGCAGACCGTGCTGTTCATACTGCGCCATCAGGTCAACCATAGCCTGACCACGATCGCGGGACTCGCCGTGTACATGTTCAAACAGCAGCAACGAGGTGGCGCGGCCACGGTCAAACAGTTCGCTATAGCTTGCCTGCACATCCAGCATGTCCTGCGCGGTGAGATCGCGCAGGAAAATGCCCAGAGTCTGGGCATCCTCTTTATCCAGGTTCTCAGATGACGCGAGTGCATCGAAAAGTTCCTGCTGATGCTGCCACAAGGCAGCATCCGGGTACTCGAGCAGACGCGAAACAATGACAAGTTCAATCATTGGTGCGGCTCCGTTTTGCTGGTCACATCGACAGCGTCGATGCGGCGGCTGTTGAACAGATTGAATTTAGTATCAGAACCGTGGCAACCGTCACCGAAGGTAAAGCCACAACCGCTTTTCTCCGGGAACGCGTCACGCGCCAGTTCACGATGGCTGCTCGGTACCACGAAACGATCTTCGTAGTTAGCAATCGCCAGATAACGATACATTTCCTGTGCCTGCGCTTCGCTTAAGCCCACCTCTTCCAGCGCACGGGTATCAACTTTACCGTCAACGGTTTCCGCACGTTTGTAGTGACGCATCGCCAGCATACGTTTCAGCGCCAACAGTACCGGCTGAGTGTCGCCTGCGGTCAGCAGGTTCGCCAGGTACTGAACCGGGATACGCAGACTGTCAACGTCCGGCAGAATACCGTTGCTGCCCAGCTCGCCCGCATCGGCGGCAGACTGGATCGGTGACAAAGGCGGCACGTACCAGACCATCGGTAGCGTGCGGTATTCCGGATGCAGCGGCAGCGCCAGCTTCCAGTCCATCGCCATTTTGTAAACCGGCGACTGCTGTGCAGCATCAATGACGCTCAACGGAATACCATCTTTCAGCGCTTGTTCAATAACAGCCGGATCGTTCGGATCGAGGAACACGTCCAGTTGACGCTGATACAGATCTTTCTCGTGCTCCGTGCTTGCCGCACTTTCAATCGCATCTGCGTCATACAGCAGTACGCCGAGGTAACGAATACGGCCTACGCAGGTTTCGGAACAAACGGTCGGCTGACCGGCTTCGATACGCGGGTAGCAGAAAATGCACTTCTCAGATTTCCCGCTCTTCCAGTTGAAGTAGATCTTCTTATACGGGCAGCCAGTGATACACATACGCCAACCGCGGCATTTATCCTGGTCGATCAGCACGATGCCATCTTCTTCACGCTTGTAGATAGCGCCGCTTGGGCAGGTCGCCACGCACGCCGGGTTAAGGCAATGCTCACACAAACGCGGCAGATACATCATGAAGGTATTTTCGAACTGACCGTACATCGCCTTCTGCATGTTTTCGAAGTTCTGGTCTTTGGCGCGTTTTTCGAACTCGCCCCCCAAAATTTCTTCCCAGTTCGGACCGCTGGTGATTTTATCCATCCGCTGACCGGTGATCAGCGAACGCGGACGGGCAATCGGCTGCGCCTTACTGTCTGCTGGGGCGTTGTGCAACGTTTGGTAGTCAAAATCAAACGGCTCATAGTAATCATCCATGCCCGGCAGATGCGGGTTAGCAAAGATTTTACCCAGCAGCAGTGCTTTGTTACCCATGCGCGGCTGCAGCTTGCCATTGATTTTACGGATCCAACCGCCCTTCCATTTTTCCTGGTTTTCCCAGTCGTTCGGGAAGCCAACGCCAGGCTTACTTTCGACGTTATTGAACCAGGCGTACTCCATACCTTCACGGCTGGTCCAGACGTTTTTGCAGGTCACTGAACAGGTGTGGCAGCCGATGCACTTATCGAGATTCAGCACCATGCCGACTTGTGAACGAATTTTCATTTTACGCTCTCCTGTACCTGGTCATTGCCTTCGCCATCCAACCAGTTAATGTTCTTCATCTTACGTACAACTACGAACTCATCGCGGTTTGAACCGACGGTACCGTAGTAGTTAAAGCCGTATGCCAGTTGCGCATAACCACCGATCATGTGAGTTGGTTTCGGCGTAATACGGGTTACCGAGTTGTGGATCCCGCCGCGCTGCTGGGTGATTTCAGAACCCGGCAGGTTAACAATACGTTCCTGCGCGTGGTACATCATGGTCATCCCGGCCGGCACACGCTGGCTGACAACTGCACGCGCCGTCAGCGCCCCGTTGCTGTTGAAGACTTCGATCCAGTCGTTATCTTCGATACCAAGATCCTTCGCATCAACTTCACTCATCCACACAATCGGACCACCGCGAGACAGCGTCAGCATCAGCAGGTTGTCGCTGTAGGTGGAGTGGATACCCCATTTCTGGTGCGGCGTCAGGAAGTTGAGCGCTTTTTCCGGGTTACCGTTAGATTTCTCGCCGATCACCGCTTTCACCGAACGGGTGTCGATTGGCGGACGATACACCAGCAGGCTCTCACCGAAGTCACGCATCCACTGGTGATCCTGATACAACTGCTGGCGACCAGACAGCGTACGCCATGGGATCAGCTCATGAACGTTGGTATAACCGGCGTTATAAGACACATGTTCATCTTCCAGACCTGACCAGGTCGGACTGGAGATAATTTTGCGCGGCTGCGCCTGGATGTCGCGGAAACGAATTTTTTCGTCTTCTTTATTCAGCGCCAGATGCGTATGGTCACGACCGGTAAATTCACTCAGCGCCGCCCAGGCTTTAACGGCAACCTGACCGTTAGTTTCCGGAGCCAGCGTCAGGATCATCTCAGCAGCATCAATTGCGGTATCCAGCATCGGTTGGCCTTTCGCCGGACCGTCAGCCTTGGTGTAGTTGAGCTTACGCAGCAGATCCATTTCGCTCTGGGTGTTCCAGGCAATCCCTTTACCGCCGTTACCGATTTTTTCCATCAGCGGACCAATGGAGGTGAAACGCTCGTAGGTTGCCGGATAATCACGCTCAACGGTCATGATGTGCGGTGCCGTAACACCTGGAATCAGGTCGCATTCCCCTTTTTTCCAGTCCTTCACGTCCAGCGGCTGCGCCAGTTCAGCGGCGGAGTCGTGCTGTATCGGCAGCGTAACGACGTCGGTTTCTTTACCGAGGTGGCCCACACAAACTTCAGAGAATTTCTTGGCGATGGCTTTATAGATTTCCCAGTCGCTCTTCGATTCCCAGGCCGGGTCAACGGCCGCAGACAGAGGATGAATAAACGGATGCATATCCGAGGTATTCATGTCGTCTTTTTCATACCAGGTAGCGGTCGGCAGCACGATATCGGAATACAGACAGGTACTCGACAGGCGGAAGTCCAGCGTAACGACCAGATCCAGTTTGCCGTCCAGTCCGTTATCCTGCCATTCCACTTCTTCTGGCTTCACGCCGCTCTGCTGGCCGAGATCTTTGCCCTGAATACCATGTTCAGTACCCAGCAGATACTTGAGCATGTACTCGTGGCCTTTACCGGAAGAACCGAGCAGGTTTGAACGCCAGATAAACAGATTACGCGGATGGTTTTTACCGTTTTCCGGCTGCTCTGCCGCAAAGCGAATAGAACCTTCTTTCAGGGATTTAACGGTGTAGTCCACCGGCGTCATACCTGCTTTCTGCGCTTCTTTCGCGATATACAGCGGGTTAGTCCCTAACTGCGGCGCCGACGGTAACCAGCCCATACGTTCAGCGCGAACGTTAAAGTCAATCAAATGACCGCTATAGCGGGATTTGTCTGCCATCGGGGACAGCAGTTCCTGCGCAGTCACCGTCTCATAGCGCCATTGGCTGGAGTGGTTATAGAAGTAGGAGGTACTGTTCATATGACGAGGCGGACGCTGCCAGTCAAGAGCAAACGCCAGCGGCTGCCAGCCAGTTTGCGGACGCAGTTTTTCCTGCCCTACGTAGTGGGCCCAGCCGCCGCCGCTCTGGCCGATACAGCCACAGAACACCAGCATATTGATCAGGCCACGATAGTTCATATCGAGGTGGTACCAGTGGTTCAAACCGGCGCCGACGATAATCATCGAACGACCGTGCGTTTTATCTGCGTTATCCGCAAATTCACGGGCGATGCGCACAATCTGAGAACGTGATACACCTGTAATTTTTTCTGCCCACGCTGGCGTGTACGCTTTCACGTCATCGTAGCTGGTCGCGCAGTTTTCATCGTTCAGACCACGTTCCAGGCCGTAGTTGGCCATAGTCAGATCGTAAACTGTGGTCACCAGCGCCGTAGAGCCATCGGCCAGTTGCAGGCGTTTAACGGGCAATTTATGCAGCAGAATGTTTTCCAGTTCGACTTTACTGAAGTGCTCGGTGCCTTCGCCACCAAAGTACGGGAAGCCCACTTCAGCGATATCATCCTGGCTACCCAGCAGGCTGAGCTGCAGTTCAGTTTCATCACCGGACGTGCCATCGCGCTGCTCAAGGTTCCATTTGCCTTTTTCGCCCCAACGGAAACCAATTGAACCGTTTGGCGCAACCATTTCGCCGTTGCTGTTAATAGCGACAGTTTTCCATTCCGGGTTATTTTCCTGGCCCAGAGAGTCAACCAGATCCGCAGCACGCAGCATACGACCAGCAGCATAGTAGCCGTCGCGCTCTTCGAGCATCACCAGCATTGGCATGTCGGTATAACGACGAACGTAGTCGGTGAAATATTGGCTCGGGTTATCGAGGTGGAACTCGCGCAGCATGACATGACCCATCGCCATTGCCATCGCCGCATCGGTTCCCTGCTTCGGAGCCAGCCACAGGTCGCACAGTTTGGCGATTTCTGCGTAGTCCGGGGTAATTGCTACTGTTTTGGTGCCTTTATAACGAACTTCAGTAAAGAAGTGCGCATCCGGGGTACGGGTCTGCGGTACGTTAGAGCCCCATGCCAGAATGTAGCTGGAGTTATACCAGTCGGCAGATTCCGGTACGTCGGTCTGCTCGCCCCAGGTCTGCGGGGAAGCTGGCGGCAGGTCACAGTACCAGTCATAGAAGCTCAGGCAGGTCCCGCCAATCAGCGACATATAACGTGCGCCGGACGCATAAGAAACCATCGACATCGCCGGGATCGGCGAGAAGCCTGCGACGCGGTCAGGACCATAGGTTTTGATGGTGTAAACGTTAGATGCGGCAATCAGCTCATTCACTTCCTGCCAGGAAGAACGAACGAATCCACCACGACCACGCGCTTGTTTGAAGCTTTTTGCTTTGTCGGCGTCTTCGATAATGGATGCCCATGCATCTACCGGATCGCTGTGCAGTCTTTTTGCTTCACGCCACATCTTCATCAGACGTTTGCGCATCAGCGGGTATTTCAGACGGTTAGCGCTGTAGAGATACCATGAATAGCTTGCACCACGCGGGCAGCCGCGAGGCTCGTGGTTGGGCATATCTGGACGAGTGCGTGGGTAGTCAGTTTGCTGGGTTTCCCAGGTCACCAGACCATTTTTCACATAGATTTTCCAGCTGCATGAGCCGGTGCAGTTTACACCGTGGGTTGAACGCACGATTTTGTCATGCTGCCAACGCTGGCGGTATCCATCCTCCCAGTCCCTGTTGGTATTGAGAAGCTGGCCGTGCCCATCGGCAAAGGTTTCGCCCTTCTGCTTGAAGTAGCGAAACCGGTCCAGGAATTTACTCATCGGTTTTCTCCTGTAGGAGCCTGACGGCTCTCTGATAAATCGACATTGCTTGATTGAGAGCGAAGGTAACGCTCTGAAAGGGCGTGAGAATTGATAACGATCAAGGCAGGCAGGGATGAAAATTGAGGGCCGATTTTGACATACCCCCTTAGTGGGATATCGATAAATCAATCAACATATTGAATTTTATTGATTTTTTTAAACTCACTTATCATACAAATGTTAAATTCTTTATAAGTGGGTATTAAGGGGTATCCCCCCTGTTTAGCATATTACGAGCGCCGTTCTAACAGGCTGTTGTCGCGTCATAATATAAAAGTATGTTGTAACTAATTGCAGGCAAAAAAAAGCGCGGTCTAACACCGCGCAATGGATAATCAACAGTTACTACTTTTTTACTTTTTAGAATGACGTCCGTACACCGCCCAGGTGATAACCACACAGGCGACATAGAAGATCAGGAATACTTTCATCGCATCGACCGGAGAGCCAGTTAATGCCAGGGACGTACCGAATGCTTTCGGGATAAAGAAGCCGCCGATCGCACCAATAGCTGAGATAAAGCCCAGCGCTGCCGCGGTGTCGGTCGCCGCCTCACGCATCGCTTTCTCTTCTGAACCGCCTTCAGCTTTCACTCTGTCCATCGTCAGCTTGCGAAAGATAACGGAAATCATCTGGAAGGTTGAACCACTCCCCAGACCAGCCGTCAGGAACAGCGCCAGGAACACCGCAAAGAAGGCGATGAAGTTGCCACCGACACCGTTTGATGGCAGCGTCAGGAACAGTAAGGCACTGAAAATAGCCATCAGCACGAAGTTCACCAGCGTTACACGGGTCCCCCCCAGTCGGTCAGAGATTGCGCCGCCTGCTGAACGAGCCAAAGCGCCAATCAACGGTCCAAAGAAGGCGTAATGCAGGATCTGTACCTCAGGAAACTGCGTTTTTGACAGCATCGCGAAACCGGCAGAGAAACCGATAAATGAACCGAAGGTTGCCAGATACAGCAGGCTCATAATCCACAGGTGCCCGCGTTTCAGCACCGGCAATTGCTCTTTCAGCGAAGCTTTTGAGGTTGCCAGTTCATTCATACCAAACCATGCGGCCAGCGTTAAAACAGCCAGGAACGGGACCCAAATCCATGCAGCGTTTGCCAGATACAGCTGCGTACCATCCGGTTGTTCAACACCCTGGCTGCCAAATGCGGCAAAGATTGACAGTGAAACCACCAGCGGAGCGACTAACTGCATCACGCTGACGCCCATGTTACCCAAACCACCGTTCAGACCCAGCGCGCCGCCCTGTTTCTGTTTTGGAAAGAAGAAGCTAATGTTTGCCATGCTGGAGGCAAAGTTCGCGCCGGCAAAACCGCACAACAGCGAGATAATGATAAAGGTACTAAATGGCGTGGAGGTATCCTGCACCGCAAAACCTAACCATACGCAAGGAATGATCAGGATACCGGTGCTGAACGCCGTCCAGCGACGTCCACCAAACAGGGGGACCATAAAGGAGTACGGTACACGCAGCAGCGCGCCGGACACCGAAGGTAATGCCGTCAGCATGAACAGTTGTTCAGTGGTGAAATCAAATCCGACTTTCGGTAAGTTCACCGCCACGGCGCTAAATAACATCCACACGCAAAACGCCAGCAGCAAGCAAGGGACGGAAATCCACAGGTTACGGCTGGCGATTCGATGACCACGCTGCTGCCAGAAGGCGGGATCTTCCGGCCGCCATTCGGTAATTACAGCTCCAGATGCCCTTTCCGGGGCAGATGAGTGACTCATAGACACCTCTGATACTTGTTTCGATGCCTGCCACATTAGGGTTTACAGCTGGAGGTAAGTTGATATAAATCAAAGGAAAAGGTGTCATTATTGATGCCTGAAATTTATCATCATCCTAAATGAGTACATAACTTCGGTAAAAAAGATGTGGTTTTTCACGCTTCTGTCGTCCCCTACTCCCCCTCGTTTAGGATCTCTCCCTCTGGCGGCAATTAAGGGGTAGCCCGTTTGAGGTATGGGTATACTCCAGTGTATCGCCGAGAATAACGCCACTGCCTGCAGCAGAATCGTCATTCAATAAGGTTTTCGGTTTTACGAAAACCCGAAGGAACAAGTCACCATGTTTAAACGTTGTCTTTCCCCGCTTACGCTGGTCAACCAGGTGGCGCTGATTGTTTTATTGTCTACTGCCATCGGCGTGGCGGGTATGGCAGTCTCTGGCTGGCTGGTTCAGGGCGTTCAGGGTAGCGCGCATGCAATCAACAAAGCGGGATCGCTACGCATGCAAAGCTATCGCCTGCTGGCGGCCATACCGCTGGACGCCAACGATCAACCACTACTGGATGAAATGGAGCAAACGGCGTTTAGCCCGGAATTGACGCGTGCCGCGCAGCGTGACGGACAACAGGCGCAATTAAAAGCCTTACAGGATTACTGGCACACCAAACTGGCACCGGGGCTTGCGCATGCGCAAACGCCTGATGCGGTTGCGCAGGATGTCAGGCGCTTTGTGGGCGGACTGGATAAGCTGGTCACCGCCTTTGACCATACCACCGAATTACGCATTGAACGCGTCGTTCTGCTGCATCGCCTGATGGCTGTATTTATGGCGTTGCTGCTGGTCTTCACCATTATCTGGCTGCGCGTGCGCCTGTTACAGCCGTGGAAACAACTGCTGGCGATGGCGCGAGCCGTCAGTCAACGTGATTTTACCCAACGCGCACATATCAGTGGACGTAATGAGATGGCAGCGCTGGGCTCGGCGCTGAATAATATGTCGGAAGAACTGGCCGAAAGTTACGCGGTGCTGGAACAGCGGGTACAGGAGAAAACGGCGGGTCTGGAGCACAAAAATCAGATCCTCTCTTTCCTGTGGCAAGCCAACCGCCGCCTGCACTCTCAGGTGCCGTTGTGCGAACGCCTCTCTCCGGTACTGAACGGTCTGCAAAATTTGACCCTGCTGCATGATATTGAACTGCGGGTCTATGATCTGGAAGATGAAGATAATCATCAGGAATTTACCTGCCAGTCCAATGTCAGCTGTGATGAGAAAGGCTGCCATTTGTGTCCGCGCGGTACGCTACCCGCCATTGACGGCGGTATCACACTGAAATGGCGGCTAACCGACGCCCATACTCAGTATGGTATCCTGCTCGCGACTTTGCCGTACGGACGCCATCTCAGCCACGATCAGCAGCAACTGGTTGATACCCTGGTTGAGCAACTGACCGCAACGCTTGCACTCGACAGGCATCAGGAGCGTCAGCAGCAGTTGATCGTGATGGAAGAGCGTGCCACCATTGCGCGCGAACTTCATGATTCTATTGCACAATCGCTCTCCTGTATGAAGATGCAGGTGAGCTGTTTGCAGATGCAGGGCGATGCGCTTTCAGATAACTGCCGCGAGCTGCTCAGTCAGATTCGTAACGAGTTGAACGCCTCCTGGGCGCAACTGCGCGAGCTGTTAACGACCTTCCGTTTACAACTGACGGAACCTGGATTAAGACCGGCGCTGGAAGCCAGCTGTCAGGAATACAGTGCGCGTTTTGGTTTTACGGTTAAGCTGGATTATCAGCTGCCACCGCGTCTGGTCCCTTCGCATCAGGCGATTCACCTGCTACAAATTGCGCGCGAAGCCCTGAGCAACGCCCTCAAACACTCTCAGGCCGATGAAGTAGTCGTGACGGTGGTGCAAAATGGTAAGCAGGTCAAACTTACAGTGCAAGATAACGGCTGCGGCGTACCGGAAAACGCCGAACGCAGTAACCACTACGGCATGATAATCATGCGCGACCGTGCGCAGAGCTTGCGCGGCGATTGCCGTGTACGCCGTCGCGAGACAGGCGGTACTGAAGTTGCTGTCACTTTTATTCCCGAAACAAACTTCACAGAAGTCCAAGGAGATACCCATGAGTAATCTGGAACCGGCAACCATCCTGTTGATCGACGATCATCCGATGCTGCGAACCGGTGTAAAACAGCTTGTCAGCATGGCGCCCGATATCACCGTTGTCGGCGAAGCCAGCAATGGTGAGCAGGGTATCGAGCTGGCAGAATCCCTTGATCCCGATCTGATCCTTCTTGATCTCAACATGCCCGGCATGAACGGTCTGGAAACACTCGACAAGCTGCGTGAGAAATCACTGTCAGGCCGTATCGTCGTGTTTAGCGTATCCAATCATGAAGAAGACGTGGTTACTGCACTGAAGCGCGGTGCCGACGGTTATCTGCTGAAAGATATGGAGCCGGAAGATTTGCTGAAAGCATTGCAGCAAGCGGCTGCCGGTGAAATGGTGCTGAGCGAAGCCTTAACGCCGGTTCTGGCCGCCAGCCTACGCGCCAATCGTGCAACGTCCGACCGTGATGTTACCCAACTGACGCCGCGCGAACGCGATATTCTTAAGCTCATCGCCCAGGGCCTGCCTAACAAGATGATCGCCCGCCGCCTGGACATCACCGAAAGCACGGTAAAAGTTCACGTGAAGCATATGCTGAAGAAAATGAAGCTCAAATCACGTGTTGAAGCCGCGGTATGGGTGCACCAGGAACGTATTTTCTGATAACGCGCGCATGCGTCATTGTTAACGAGGATCATTTTCCGAAACGGTAGTAAACGGTTCGGTCAGTGATAGCGTGATCTCATTGGAAGAGACACGCTGGCCCTGCTCATCTTCTACCACCACAGACAACCGCCAGCGGTTCGTCGCACCTTCTCTGCTGTCCCACTTCGGCATAATAATCGTCCAGCCCTGCGCGCTTCGGTTATTGCTGCCAGCCGTTAAGCTCAACGCCTGAGGATCGCCCTGCCACGTCAGGTGGCGGATCCCATGCAAACTACGCACCTGCAGCTTCAGCGCCACCGTCTCTCCCGGTTTGAGATCCCAGGGCGGCGTGGCCAAAAATACCGACAGCGTTTTACGCTGGCGATACTCCAGCGTCGGCAAATTGTTACGCTGCGGATCGTCATAACGACTGCCGCGCAGTGAACGGCTGTTCGCCACCTCACTGACCATCAACTGTTTTTTTAACGGCACGCCAAAACGGTAACTAAGCGTTAAGCCGAGGTTATTCTGGCTAATGCCGCTTTCACCCTGCTTATGCTGCGCTGTCACCGTGATCAGCGGCACCGGTGTATAGCTCAGCCCGAGGTTCACCGCCACCGGATTGTGATACCCGGTTCCCGAATGAAATAGATCCACCCGGTCGCCAAAATACTGTTCCACGCTGACGCTGGTATTGAGATGTTGATAGAACGGCATCCGCATTTGCGCGGTCAGATCGTAGCCGCGGGCCATCCGTTGTTGCTGGGTTGCAAAACGATCCTGCCAGGAAGACAACGGTTGATAATAGTTAGCGGATAAGCGCAAATATTCGCCCCATGCCTCCGCGCCGAGGCCTCCCCGGGGCAGATTTTCATCCAGTAAGTTGTCATAAAAGGTGTTGTAACCCAGTAACCAACCGTCGCGTACCCAACGTTGCCCAATCCCCGCATTACTGACTAAGCCGTCGTCCTGTTGCGTCACTCCTAGCTGGCTCCAGGTAAGATAACGTTGGTTGTCCTGCCACGGCACAAACCAGCTTCCCCGACTCCCGGTAAAACTGCCTTCGTTATCCACCTGCAACCCGATGCTGGCGTTTCCCCAGGGAGAAAGCCAGGATTCCAGTTGCTGATTCACCTGTTCGCTGACCGTATCTCGCACCTGGCCAAACGCGAACTGCTTCGCCTGTTCACCGGTATCAAGCCCGTTATCAGTCATGCTGGCTTCACCAAACGCTTTGACCATTTCGGCAAAATGCTTTTCGCCTGCCCGCGACTCCGGGGCCATACCAAGATCGGGCAAGCCATCACTATTGTTATCGAAAGGGTTTTCAGCCTGGTGCACAAAGGACGACTGCGCGTTAGCAGTACCGCCTGCCAGCGGCAAGAGTGCGAATACAGCAAGAGAAGAACAGATAATACGGCTCAAATCGTTAGTGGTTTCTTACATCAATTAGCCACAGTGGCATACTTATCTTAAACCATAACGTTTTCAGCGTTGATTTTCAGCCCCTCCCCCTTTTTTCGGCATTATCCTGGCATTGAGAAATAGGTGTAACATACGTGTCGGTTATTAACGCTCACATGCAGTAACAGGAGTAAAAATGCAAAAGATAGTGATCGTCGCGAACGGAGCGGCTTATGGAAGCGAATCGTTATTTAACAGCCTGCGTCTGGCTATCGCCCTACGCGAACAGGAAGCCGGTCTCGACCTGCGTCTGTTTTTAATGTCTGATGCCGTAACCGCAGGATTACGTGGTCAGAAACCCGCGGAGGGCTACAATATTCAGCAAATGCTGGAGATCCTGACTGCGCAAAATGTTCCGGTAAAACTGTGCAAAACCTGCACCGATGGTCGTGGGATCACGGCGCTGCCGTTAATTGACGGAGTGGCCGTCGGCACGCTGGTAGAACTGGCTCAATGGACGCTGGCTGCAGATAAAGTGTTGACCTTCTGATATACCGTTTTCAGGCAAGCGCACTGAAAGTGTCGATAATTTCCGGATTTAATATTTGATGGGCGCGGTTTCGTTGAACGTTAGCACGCCCGTTCAACCCTTTTGAGGTGTTTTGTCACTTTTGTTTAATCGTTATGCCATTTTTTGATCAAAATCAGCATCCTGTTGCTCCCCCTTTGGTGTTATGCAATGAGTGAAATGTGAACAACATCACGTAGCACTTTCGACAGAAAGTACGTTGTTTTCAAGAACGGGGTGAAAAATGGCATTAGTGAAGGCAAGTTTAAAGTTATTTGGTGGCGATACGGTGGTTGTGCGCTGTTCCGAGCGCTGTCACATCCATCTGATGAGCGAAAAAAATCACGTCAAAGACACGCAGTCCGACATCTTAAGCGTGCAGGATCGTGATAACGCATGGTTGACCGTGCCCTATACCGGCGTCTGGAACGTGCTGATCGACAGCCACAGTCAGTCGCTTGAGCATTCGATAAGTTATATTGCAGCCTAAGCGTGACATGCCCGAAAAGCGCCTGGCTTTCGGGCATACAATTCCACGCCGGGTTCAGGCAAACCCTGGCCGCATAACGCCTTCTGGCAGGTTCTCTCCCAACAATCGTTTGACCGTGATCACCAGATCATTAAGACAATCATCCTGCATCCCCAGCTTGACCAGCTCTTGTTCCAGCGAGAACAGATACTGGGCATTGGTGCCTAAAGGTCCGCTGGCCGCGGCGATAAGCGGCGCGATCACCTGCGCGCGCGTGTCTGACTCAAACAGCGGATGGCGCGGATCCATAATAAACACCAGCGCGTTCACCGTACGGCCGTCATCAAGCGCCAGCTGGCACCAGGTCGGCAGATAGCATCCGGTGATCATTTCTCGCTTCCACAACAGAGAAAGCTCTTGTTCCAGCGACGCGTCCGGCAAGCGGTAGGCCACACCGGTGGTACGTCCGCCCTCTTTCAGGGCCAACATGCGGCCTGGCTGACACGCCGTTCCTCGCCCCGCCGTCAGGCGCAGACAAAATGCACGGTGCCAGCCGACTAATGTGCCGGTACAGGACTCTTCAAACTCTAAGGCCGGGTTCCACATCAACGATCCATAACCGAAGATCCACACCGGTCCATCATCTGGTCGACAAGCGAGCGTAGCGGCCAGTGAGGCTGCACGTTGTTCCGCTGACCAGAGTAGTGATTCTTCAATAGCACCAAATGCCGTCTTACAGTCGGCATTCAATAAAAAATCACGCGTTAACACCTTACACCTCCGCCACTGCTGCTTCCCTGCGACAACTTTTTTGACGCCTTCCGGGCTTTTTTACTGCTCATTTTGAAACCAATAGCTGGACAATAGGCAATTCACCGCTCGCTTGCAAGCCAGTAACCGCGCGGCGTAGCACGATTCGCTAACGCCTGATGCAAGCGAGTTTATAAAGGCATTATAATTGATACTGTTACGTCTTTTTATGCCATTTACCATCATCACCTTTTTGGTAATCATTTTTAACCGCGGCCCACGCTACCTTATGTGCCGTCTCTTCTCGGGTGGCATCGTCACGGCGGTCAGATTTGTCTTTATACTGTTCCCAGGCGCTGTTGAAAGCTTCTTTATAAATGTCCTGAGCATGGGCTGGCAGAACGTGCTGCACGCTGTCAGGCAGATCGCTTTTAGATTTATAAGGCATTGTGAACTCCTCTTTTTAGGCTAAACCTTAAGTGTGGTTAACAATGCGGCGAGACGCCAATAATGGACATTTTTAGAAATTTTCTTTACCTAACCTTCTGTTAATTAAACAGTCTATAAACAAGAAATTGTTTTTTGGCCGCTTTGAGAGGGAAAACAGGTGATGTAGTAAAATTTCGTAAAATGTCACCTACAAAACCACGTTTTCTGTTATTTTTTACATTCTTTAATACTTTTTATAATTATAAATACCTGCAGAGATGGAGAATTAATGCAATGACACAAGCACATGAGGCGGTAAAAACCCGCCACAAGGAGACCTCTCTCGTCTTCCCGATTTTGGCGCTGGTAGTCCTGTTCTTCTGGGGGAGCAGTCAGTCACTACCAGTGGTCATCGGTATTAATGCGCTGGCCCTTATTGGTATATTAAGCAGCGCATTCAGCGTTGTCCGTCATGCGGACGTATTAGCCCATCGACTTGGCGAACCCTACGGGTCGCTGATCCTCAGTTTGTCCGTTGTTATTCTTGAAGTCAGCTTAATCTCCGCATTAATGGCAACCGGCGATGCCGCACCTACGCTGATGCGCGATACGCTGTATTCAATCATTATGATCGTAACCGGGGGTCTGGTCGGTTTTTCATTACTGTTAGGTGGCCGTAAATTTGCCACTCAGTATATGAACCTATTTGGTATTAAGCAGTATTTAATCGCCCTGTTCCCACTGGCCATTATTGTACTGGTATTCCCGATGGCGTTGCCGGGGGCAAATTTCACTACCGCGCAGGCGCTGTTGGTGGCGTTAATTTCTGCGGCGATGTACGGCGTATTTTTGCTGATTCAAACTAAAACGCACCAAAGTCTGTTCATTTACGAGCATGAAGACGAGGGTGACGACGACGACCCGCATCACGGTAAGCCGTCTGCGCACAGCAATCTGTGGCACGCCGCCTGGCTTATCATTCATCTGATCGCTGTTATCGCTGTGACCAAGATGAACGCCAGTCCGCTTGAGACCTTGCTGACTGAACTGAATGCGCCAGTCGCATTTACGGGTTTCCTGGTCGCGTTACTGATCCTCTCGCCTGAAGGACTGGGCGCACTGAAAGCGGTTCTGAGCAATCAGGTACAGCGGGCAATGAATTTATTCTTCGGTTCGGTATTAGCCACAATTTCGCTGACCGTACCGGTGGTGACGCTGATTGCATGGGCAACCGGGAATGATTTGATGTTTGCGCTGGGTGCGCCAGAGATGATTGTGATGGTTTCATCACTGGTTCTGTGTCAGATCTCTTTCTCCACCGGACGCACCAATGTGCTTAACGGTGCAGCGCATCTGGCACTGTTTATCGCCTATCTGATGACAATATTTGCCTGATTATTATTTTAGACGTACCGCACGGTCCTCTTCAGGGCCGTTTTCTTTTCTGCCGATATAACACAATCGATGGCGCGTCTGGTGCCTGACGGCGACCTTTATACCCTTTTCAAATAGCAGGCCGGAGGGAAATTCCGGCCTGTCACACTCTCTTAGTTCTCGGTATCCAGCTCGTCGAAGCTTTTCACCAGGTCATCAATCGCTTTAATCTGCGTCAGGAACTGTTCCAGCTTCGCCAGCGGCAGCGCGGATGGACCATCGCATTTCGCATTGGCTGGATCCGGATGCGCTTCAATAAACAGACCTGCCAGACCAACCGCCATACCGGCACGCGCCAGTTCGGTAACCTGCGCACGACGACCGCCGCTTGCTGCGCCAAACGGATCGCGGCACTGCAGCGCATGGGTAACGTCAAAAATCACCGGTGAGTTGCCGGAGACTTTCTTCATCACGCTGAAGCCCAGCATGTCCACAACCAGATTGTCATAACCAAAGTTCGCACCACGGTCGCACAGAATAACCTTATCGTTGCCGCCTTCATGGAATTTATCCACGATGTTGCCCATCTGAGCCGGGCTGATGAACTGCGGTTTCTTCACGTTGATAACGGCACCGGTTTTCGCCATTGCTTCCACCAGATCGGTCTGACGAGCAAGGAATGCCGGAAGCTGAATCACATCCACCACATCAGCAACAGGCTGTGCCTGGCTGGCTTCGTGAACGTCGGTGATCACTTTTACGCCAAAAGTCTGTTTCAGTTCCTGGAAGATTTTCATCCCTTCTTCAAGGCCCGGTCCACGGTAAGAGTGGATGGAAGAACGGTTGGCTTTATCAAAGGAGGCTTTAAACACGTAAGGGATACCCAGCTTTTGAGTAACGGTTACGTAGTGCTCACAAATGCGCATCGCCAGATCGCGGGATTCCAGCACGTTCATTCCGCCAAACAGCACGAACGGCAGGTCATTTGCCACGTTGATGTCGCCAATGCTAACCACTTTTTGTTTCATAGGATCGCCTTAAACGGTAGGTAAAGTGTGATTAATCAATGCAATACAATTTGTTTGTGCGAAATAGTATTAATTTGCGCACGAATCATTTCGCTGATCGGGTCTTCCGGACACTGTTCAACGAAATAACTTAAATCTGTCAGCGCAACATGTTCGCACTCGAGCTGCGCGTATATTAAACCACGATCGCGAATTTCATACGGATCTTCAGGATTAAACTGCAATAGTGCTTCACTGGCACGCAGCGCCAGCTCCATTTGCCGCTCTTCCATCAGTGATGATTTCAGCGTGTCGAGCAGTTTGCGGATCACTTCCGCGTTATCCGCTTCATCCAGGTCTTCGTTAAACAGCTCCGCGACCGGGCTGATGTTCCCCTTCAACCACACTTCCAGCGTGTGCTCATTTAACGTTTCGCCATTGAATGGATTGATTAGCCACATTTCACCATCGAGCGACTCAATACGAAGGATCAGTTGCGTCGGGAAAATCACCGGTACCAGCGGCAGCTCCAGTCTGTTGGCAATCCACAATAAGATCGCCCCCAGAGACACGGCGCTGCCCTGCCGATTTTTCAGTACCTGGTCAAGCCAGAGTGCATCAGAAAGACGATAGACGCCGTGGGTATCCGTAAATCCCCATTCGCCGTAAAAAAGTGCCAGCAGTTTTTCCAGTTGCTCATCCTGAGACAGGAGCTGGCTAATTTCTTCTTGCGCCAGACTGACCAGACGTTCCAGTTCGTCGTAGACAGTTTGTGTTGGAAAATCCAGACGGATAGACTCCGACGCCAGGATCATCCCATCACACAATGGCGCTTTATTAAATTCGAAATCAGCTAACGACCTCATGCTTACCCCAGTAACGGTATTTTTGTGGTGGCGAGTTTAATGATGATGTACAGCACCACCAGCGCCAGCGGAAATGCGACTAATCGCGCCTGCTGACTGCGCGCCCGACGATAATCGAGCGCAATAAAACCCAAAACGATGTAAATGATAACCCCAAACAGCTTTTCAGTCAGCCATGTCCCGTGCTCAGTGAATGGCAGGATGTGCGCTTTAACCATTAACGCCACGCCGCTGAGTAATAAAACGGTATCCACAACCGGTGGCACAATGCGCGTCCAGCGTGCGCAGGCAAGACGCGAGTCGGTGTAACGCCACCAAAAACGCAGCGTCAGCAAGCCAACGGAAAGCGCAATACTGATGAGATGAATGTTGAGTAACACACTGAAGGTACTCATGATGGGATGCGTCCAAGCGTAATTCGCTCGTTGCCGCCATAATCACGGCAGGTTTCAACCGCCTGGTAACCAGCACGAGTAAATACGTCCCGGACGGCCTGCCCCTGCTGCCAGCCATGTTCCAGCAACAGATAGCCGCCGGGCGTTAACACGCGCTGAGACTGGTCAATGATATGCACAATATCCGCCAGTCCCCGATCGCCCGCCACCAGTGCCGACAGAGGTTCAAAGCGTACATCGCCTTGCGCCAGGTGCGGATCCTGTTCGTCGATATACGGCGGATTACTGACAATCATGTCAAACTGCTGTCCCTGCAAAGCGCTGAACCAGTTGCTTTGCAGCACGCAAACATTGCCGATGCCCAGATGCTGTTTGTTGCGAGTGGCCAGCGCAACAGCATCCGGCATGCGGTCAACCGCCGTTACTGCGCAATCCGGACGTTCGGTTGCCAGTGCCAGCGCAATGGCGCCCGTGCCGGTTCCCAAATCGAGAATGCGGCATGCTGAGGCCGGCAGGCGAGCCAGCGCCTGTTCCACCAGACACTCTGTATCCGGACGAGGAATAAGCGTAGCCGGAGACACAAACAGCGGCAGTGACCAGAACTCCCGCACGCCGGTTAAATGCGCCACCGGCTCACCCCGCTGACGGCGCTCCAGTAATGTGTCGAGCTGTTGACGCTGCGCCTCGGTTAATACCGTTTCACCGAAAGCCAAAATAAAGGTGCGTCCCTTACCTGTAACAAACTCGAGCAAAATCTCGGCGTCACGGCGCGGGCTTTCACTTGCCTGTAATTGGCTTATCGCTTCACGCAGCCAGTGCTGATAATCCATTAATCCTGCTCGGACAACGCCGCCAGTTGGTCGGCCTGGTATTCCTGGACAATTGGCTCAATGAGCATATCCAGTTTGCCTTCCATCGCTTCATCCAGACGGTAGAGCGTCAGGTTAATGCGGTGATCGGTCACGCGACCCTGCGGGAAGTTATAGGTACGGTTGCGATCGCTGCGATCGCCACTGCCCAACAGATTGCGACGCTCAGAGGCTTCTGCCTGTTGACGTCTTGCCACTTCGGCGGCACGAATTCGCGCCCCCAGCACCGACATCGCTTTCGCTTTGTTTTTATGCTGCGAACGTTCGTCCTGGCATTCCACTACGATACCGGTCGGCAAGTGGGTAATACGGATTGCGGAGTCGGTGGTGTTAACGTGCTGACCCCCTGCGCCTGATGAGCGGAAGGTATCAATACGCAGATCGGCCGGGTTGATGTCCGGCAGTTCGGCATCCGGCAGTTCCGGCATGACCGCGACCGTACAGGCCGAGGTGTGAATACGGCCCTGTGACTCCGTCGCAGGTACGCGTTGCACACGATGCCCACCGGACTCAAATTTCAGTCGACCGTACACGCCTTCGCCGCTAATTTTGGCAATGACTTCTTTAAACCCGCCATGTTCGCCTTCGCTGGCGCTCATGATCTCTACCCGCCAGCGACGCGATTCAGCGTAACGGCTGTACATGCGGAACAGATCGCCGGCAAACAGCGCGGCCTCATCACCACCGGTTCCCGCACGCACTTCGAGGAAGGCGTTACGTTCGTCATCAGGATCTTTAGGCAACAGCAGAACCTGCAGATGTTGCTCCAGCTGCTCGCATTTATCTTTTGCTTCACGCAGTTCATCCTGCGCCATTTCACGCATTTCAGGATCGTCGAGCATCATCTGAGCCGTCTCGATATCTTCCTGAACCTGTCGCCAGTCCGTAAAACAGCGAGATACATCGCTTAATTGCGCATATTCGCGCGACAGTGCACGAAAGCGTTCCTGGTCTGCGATAGTACCCGCATCCCCGAGCAGCGCCTGAACTTCTTCATGGCGTTCATGCAGGGCTTCCAGTTTGGCAACGATAGAAGGCTTCATAGGCGTAAATGCACCCTGTAAAAAATAAGATTGGTGTGCTGCTACTCCAGCCCGAGGCTGTCGCGCAGAATATTCAGGCGTTCACTATCCCCGTCACGGGCGGCCTGTTGAAGTGATTTGGTTGGTGCATGGATCAAGCGGTTGGTCAGTTTCCAGGCCAGATCCTGCATAATGGCTTGCGCATCACCACCCTGTTGAAGAGCAGCCAACGCTTTGGCAGTCAGTTCATCACGGATCTGTTCTGACTGACTGCGATACTCGCGGATAGTTTCACTTGCGCCCTGAGCGCGTAGCCAGGCCATAAATTCGCTGGTTTCCTGCGCCACAATGGTTTCGGCTTCCACGGCCGCCGCTTTGCGCTGGGCCAGGTTATGCGAAATGATGCTTTGCAGGTCGTCAACGCTGTACAGATAGGCGTTGGACAACTTACCCACTTCCGGCTCGACATCGCGCGGTACGGCGATATCCACCAGCAGCATAGGTTGATTACGGCGATTTTTAAGCGCGCGCTCCACCATTCCTTTGCCGATAATCGGCAGCGGGCTGGCGGTAGAACTGATAATAATATCGGCATCCTGTAAACGCGCGTCGATATCACTCAGCGAAATCACTTCGGCGCCGACTTCATCCGCCAGCACTTGCGCCCGCTCGCGGGTACGGTTGGCGATGATCATCTTCTTCACTTGATGCTCACGCAGGTGTCGCGCCACCAGCTCAATGGTTTCGCCTGCGCCCACTAACAGCACGGTCACCGTGGAGAGCGATTCAAATATCTGCCGCGCCAGCGTACAGGCGGCAAAAGCCACGGACACGGCGCTGGCACCGATGTCTGTTTCTGTACGTACACGTTTAGCGACAGAGAATGATTTCTGGAACATGCGCTCCAGCGCACTGGCGTTCAGGTGACCTTTTTGCGAATCCGCAAAAGCTTTTTTCACCTGCCCCAGAATCTGCGGTTCACCAAGCACCAGCGAATCCAGACCGCTGGCAACACGCATCAAATGGCTGACGGCGTCGTTGTCCTGGTGCCAGTACAGGCTATTGCGCAAGTCTTCTTCATTAAGATTATGGTAATCGCACAGCCAGCGAACCAGCGCTTCTTGCAGGTTATCCTGCTCTTCAACGCTGAGATACAGTTCCGTACGGTTACACGTCGACAGCACCACCCCGCCCTGCACCATTGGCTGCGCAAGCAGGCTGTCCAGCGCCTGATCGAGCGTATCCGGCGAAAACGTTACGCGTTCTCGCAGCGATACAGGTGCCGTTTTATGGTTAATACCAAGCGCTAAAAGGGTCATGTGTGCGGGAATAGTACCAGCGTTGATAAGGTTAGACTGGGTGCATCATACAGGATGCGTGCGGTCAATAAAAGAGACTGCCCCCTTTTGGAGTAATAGCTTAGTGCACAAATTTGAGCGATTTAAGATAACTTGAACGTAGACGATGTATGATGGCGGCGCTAGCATTAAGAGTTATAACTGCAACGTATCTCAAGGATTTGTCATCATTATGACCCTGCCTGATTTTCGCCTGATTCGCCTGCTGCCGCTCGCGGCCCTGGCTCTTACCGCCTGTACGCTCAACGCGCCGAAAGGTCCCGGCAAAAGCCCTGACTCTCCACAATGGCGCCAGCACCAGCAGGAAGTACGCGCCCTGAACCAATATCAGACGCGCGGTGCGTTTGCGTATATTTCCGATCAACAGAAAGTCTATGCCCGCTTTTTCTGGCAACAAACCGGACAAGATCGCTACCGTCTCCTGCTGACCAATCCCCTGGGCAGCACTGAACTGGAACTCAATGCCCAGCCGGGCAACGTCGAACTTGTCGATAACAAAGGCAAGCACTACACCGCTGACGACGCCGAAGAGATGATTGGTAAGTTGACCGGCATGCCTATTCCATTGAACAGCCTGCGCCAGTGGATCCTTGGCCTGCCGGGAGACGCCAGCGATTACAAACTCGACGACCAGTATCGTCTGAGTGAAGTGAACTACAGCAAAGACGGTAAAAACTGGAAAGTGGTCTATAGCGCCTACGACAGCAAAATTAAGCCTGCGATGCCGGCAAACATGGAACTGTCCGACGGCGATCAGCGTATTAAGCTGAAAATGGATAACTGGATTGTGAAATGATGACCCACTGGCCCTCTCCGGCAAAAATGAATCTGTTTTTATACATCACCGGGCAGCGTGCGGACGGTTATCACACCTTGCAGACGCTATTCCAGTTTCTTGATTATGGCGACACGATAGGTATTGCGCTGCGTGGCGACGGCGAAATCCGCCTGTTAACGCCGGTGGAAGGCGTTGCACATGAAGACAATCTCATTGTCCGTGCGGCGCGCTTGCTGATGAAGGCGGCGTCTGAAAGCGATCGCCTTCCCAAAGGGAGTGGCGCCGATATCAGTATCGAAAAACGCCTACCGATGGGCGGCGGTCTTGGCGGAGGTTCGTCTAATGCAGCTACCGTCCTGGTGGCGCTGAATCACCTTTGGCAGTGCGGACTTTCGGTTGATGAACTGGCAGGACTCGGCTTAACGCTGGGGGCGGACGTTCCCGTATTCGTGCGCGGCCATGCGGCCTTTGCCGAAGGCGTAGGTGAAATTCTGACGCCAGTCGAGCCAGAGGAAAAATGGTATCTGGTCGCACACCCGGGAGTCAGTATTCCGACGCCGGTGATTTTTAAAGATCCCGACCTCCCGCGCAACACGCCAAAAAGGTCAATAAAAACGTTACTAAAATGTGAATTCAGCAATGATTGCGAGGTTATCGCAAGAAAACGTTTTCGCGAGGTTGATGCGGCGCTTTCCTGGCTGTTAGAATACGCGCCGTCGCGCCTGACTGGTACAGGGGCTTGTGTCTTTGCTGAATTTGACACTGAGTCTCGTGCTCGCCAGGTGCTTGAGCAAGCCCCGGAATGGCTCAAAGGCTTTGTGGCGAAAGGTGTCAACCTCTCCCCATTGCACAGAGCGTTACTCTAAATCATTCGGGTTTCAGGAAGATGGCGAAATATGCCAGCACACATGAAACGTGAACGATGACGAGTAAGCCGGGCAAGCTGAGTTGCGGTGACAACGTCACCCTGTTCCAGACGTTGCATCGCGCTCTTTAATACACCGCATGGAGAGGATACTGCCTGGCCCGCACAGTTTTCGGCAGATTCTTTCCACCAATGGACGCATGCCTGAGGTTCTTCTCGTGCCTGATATGAAGCTTTTTGCTGGTAACGCCACCCCGGAACTAGCACAACGTATTGCCAACCGCCTGTACACTTCACTCGGCGACGCCGCTGTAGGTCGCTTTAGCGACGGCGAAGTCAGCGTACAAATTAATGAAAATGTACGCGGTGGTGATATTTTCATCATCCAGTCCACTTGTGCCCCTACTAACGACAACCTGATGGAATTGGTCGTTATGGTTGATGCGCTGCGCCGTGCTTCCGCAGGCCGTATCACCGCCGTTATTCCTTACTTCGGCTATGCACGTCAGGATCGTCGCGTACGTTCCGCTCGTGTACCGATTACTGCTAAAGTCGTCGCTGATTTCCTGTCCAGCGTTGGCGTTGACCGCGTCCTCACCGTTGACCTGCATGCTGAACAGATCCAGGGCTTCTTTGACGTACCGGTTGATAACGTATTCGGTAGCCCGATCCTGTTAGAAGACATGCTGCAGCTGAATCTGGACAATCCGATTGTGGTTTCTCCGGACATCGGTGGCGTCGTGCGTGCCCGCGCTATCGCTAAACTGCTGAACGATACCGACATGGCTATCATCGACAAACGACGCCCGCGCGCGAACGTTTCTCAGGTGATGCACATTATTGGTGACGTTGCAGGTCGTGACTGCGTGCTGGTTGATGATATGATCGATACCGGCGGTACGCTGTGTAAAGCAGCAGAAGCACTGAAAGAACGTGGTGCAAAACGCGTATTTGCTTACGCTACCCACCCGATCTTCTCAGGTAATGCGGCAAACAACCTGCGCAATTCAGTGATTGATGAAGTCGTTGTCTGTGACACGATTCCACTGACTGACGAAATCAAAGCACTGCCAAACGTGCGTACATTGACCCTGTCGGGTATGCTGGCCGAAGCGATTCGTCGTATCAGCAACGAAGAATCCATCTCTGCTATGTTCGAGCATTAATCGAGCCCGGCTCAAAAACCCGCTGCGGCGGGTTTTTTTATCTGCAACATCTATTTGTATGACTTATGCCTCCTTCACCTGCCATTTAGTTGACAGATGATGCGCTCATGGATGAAACATTATTGTGAACAGATTATTTTCCTCACATGTGATGCCTTTCCGCGCCCTCATCGACGCTTGTTGGAAAGAAAAATATACCGCTTCTCGCTTTACCCGCGACCTGATCGCCGGGATAACCGTTGGGATCATTGCCATTCCGCTGGCGATGGCCCTGGCAATAGGCAGTGGCGTGGCGCCGCAGTACGGCTTGTATACCTCAGCCGTGGCTGGGATTGTTATCGCCCTTACCGGGGGTTCACGTTTTAGCGTATCTGGACCAACCGCCGCTTTCGTGGTGATTCTGTATCCGGTGTCGCAACAGTTTGGGCTGGCAGGCCTGCTGGTCGCAACGCTAATGTCCGGGATATTCCTGATCCTTTTCGGCCTCGCCCGTTTTGGTCGCCTGATCGAATATATCCCGGTATCCGTTACGTTAGGTTTTACATCGGGTATTGGTATCACCATCGGTACCATGCAGATTAAAGATTTTCTCGGTCTGCAAATGGCCCATGTCCCGGAGCACTACCTGCAAAAGGTCGGCGCGCTGTTTATGGCCCTGCCAACCCTCAACGTTGGCGATGCCGCAATTGGCGTGGTGACGCTGGGGATCCTGATTTTCTGGCCGCGTCTGGGGATCCGACTGCCGGGCCACCTTCCTGCGCTGCTGGCAGGCTGTGCGGTAATGGGGATTGTGAACCTGACCGGCGGCCATGTCGCCACCATCGGTTCTCAGTTCCACTACATTCTGGCTGACGGCTCGCAGGGTAACGGCATCCCGCAGTTGCTGCCGCAACTGGTATTACCGTGGGACATGCCGGAGTCAAACTTTACCCTGAGCTGGAGTTCGTTACAGGCGCTGTTACCAGCCGCCTTCTCCATGGCGATGCTCGGGGCTATTGAATCTCTACTGTGCGCCGTCGTGCTCGATGGGATGACCGGCACCAAGCATAAAGCCAACAGTGAGCTGATTGGCCAGGGCCTGGGTAACATCGTGGCACCGTTCTTCGGTGGTATCACCGCCACGGCGGCAATTGCCCGTTCTGCGGCAAATGTCCGCGCCGGGGCGACCTCACCAATTTCAGCGGTCATCCACGCGATTCTGGTGATCCTTGCCCTGCTGGTGCTTGCGCCGCTGCTTTCCTGGTTACCGCTTTCCGCCATGGCCGCCCTGCTGCTGATGGTGGCATGGAACATGAGTGAAGCGCATAAAGTGGTGGATCTGCTGCGTCATGCGCCAAAAGACGACATCATTGTCATGCTTATGTGTATGTCGCTGACGGTGCTATTCGACATGGTGATCGCCATCAGCGTCGGTATCGTTCTCGCCTCCCTGCTGTTTATGCGTCGTATCGCGCGCATGACGCGTCTGGCGCCGGTCAACGTAGACGTACCTGACGATGTGCTGGTGCTGCGCGTTATTGGCCCACTTTTCTTTGCCGCTGCGGAGGGATTATTTACCGATCTCGAATCGCGTATTGCAGGTAAACGTATTGTGGTCTTGAAGTGGGACGCGGTCCCGGTACTGGATGCCGGTGGTCTGGACGCTTTCCAGCGTTTTGTAAAACGCCTCCCGGAAGGGTGTGAACTGCGGATCAGTAATCTGGAATTCCAGCCGTTACGTACCATGGCGCGCTCGGGCATTCAGCCGATTGCCGGACGCCTGACGTTCTTCCCGAATAAAGACGCCGCGCTGGCAGATATCAACTGACGTGTAGCCCGGCCAGGCGAAGCGCCGCCGGACTACAAATGACAGGCAAAAAAATGGCTCCCGTGTGTGGGAGCCATTTTTATAATCAGCTTATTGCTTACGCGTTCAGCAGTTGCTCAGCTGTCGCTTTAACGCTTGCCAGCAGGACTTTAACATCCTCCAGACACACCGTTGGGTTCAGCAGCGTCAGCTTCAGGCAGGTTACGCCATCTGCTTCGGTCACGCCAACGTTGGCGCTACCAGAAGCCAGCAGAACGTCGCCAATACGCTGGTTCAACAGCGCAACGAACGCCATGTCGTCACTGTGCGGACGGAAACGGAACAGCACGCTTGCCAGCTGCGGCTCCATCACCAGTTCCAGGTGTGGCTGAGTTTTCACAAACGCAGCCACATCACGCGCCAGCGTTACGCCGTTATCAATGATTTCGGCATACTGCTTTTTGCCCAGCGCTTCGAGCCCCATCCACAGCTTCAGCGCGTCAAAACGGCGCGTGGTCTGCAGCGATTTAGACACCAGATTCGGTACGCCCGCCTCTTCATCGAAATCAGAGTTCAGGTACGCCGCCTGGTAACGCATCAGCTCGTAATGACGCGCGTCTTTCAGCAGGAACGCGCCGCAGCTGATGGTCTGGAAGAACTGTTTGTGGAAGTCCAGCGTCACGGAATCCGCCAGTTCAAGGCCGTTCAGGAAGTGACGATACTGCTCAGATAGCAGTAACGCCCCGCCCCATGCCGCATCCACATGCATCCAGATCTGGTGTTCTGCCGCCAGCGCCGCAATGTCCGCTAACGGATCGATTGCGCCCGCATCGGTAGTACCCGCAGTGGCGACAATCGCCATCACTTGTTCGCCGTTGGCTTTCGCCTGGGCCAGCTTGTCTTTCAGGTCAGCCAGATCCATGCGTGAGAACGCATCAGTCTTCACCTGAGTGACGGAACGGTAACCCAGCCCCATCAGCGCCATGTTCTTCTGCACAGAGAAGTGCGCGCTTTCAGAGCAAAATACTTTGATTTTGCTCAGGTCGCCGGTCAGACCATTCTGCTGAATGGAATGCCCCTGGCGGGCAAAGAAGGCGTCGCGTGCCAGCATCAGGCCCATCAGGTTGCTCTGGGTGCCGCCGCTGGTGAACACGCCCGCGTCGCCTGCCGCATAGCCCACCTGCTCACGCAACCATTCGATCAGTTTGATCTCAATGATAGTCGCCGACGGGCTCTGATCCCAGGAGTCCATACTCTGGTTGGTGGCATTGATCAGCACTTCTGCCGCCTGGCTAATCACCAGGCTCGGGCAGTGCAGGTGCGCCACGCACTGCGCATGGTGAACTAACAAGCTGTCTTTCAGAAAGTATTCAACCGCACGCTCAATAGCGGCCTGGTTGCCCAGGCCCTGAGACGTAAAATTCAGGTTGATACGTTCGCGCAGTTGCTCAACGGTTTTGCCCTGATACATCTCAGGCTGCTTCAACCATTCAACGACCGCTTGCGTACTCTGCTCGATAGCGTCCTGGTAGGCAGCGATGCTTTGTGCCGAGCCGAACAGAATCGGGTTTACGTCTGACATTCGATCCAACTCCGTTTAAACCGGCTTCACGCCAGCGCCCAGCAGGGCATTTTCGAATTTATCGAGGAAAATCTCCAGCTCTGCGTTGGTGATCAACAGAGACGGCAGCAGACGCAGTACGCAACCGTTACGGCCGCCACGCTCAAGAATCAGGCCGTTTTCGAAACATTTTTTCTGCAGCAGCGCGGAAAGCTCGCCATCGGCCGGGTAGCAGCCCATGTGATCCTGCGCTTCGTTCGGCTTAACGATTTCCAGACCAATCATCAGGCCCAGACCACGTACTTGGCCGATAACCGGGTAACGTTTCTGCAGGTCAGTCAGTTTGCCTTTCAGCCACTCGCCCTGCGCAGCAACTTTATCGGCAATCTTGTCGTCTTTGAGGATTTTCAACGTTGTCAGACCGGTCGCCATCGCCAGTTGGTTGCCGCGGAAGGTACCAGTGTGATGGCCCGGAGCCCACGCATCGAACTGCTTTTTAATGCCCAGTACCGCCAGTGGCAGACCGCCGCCAACCGCTTTGGACATCACGATGATATCCGGCTCAATACCGGCGTGTTCGAAGGCGAACAGTTTACCCGTGCGCGCGAAGCCAGCCTGAACTTCATCGATAATCAGCAGAATGCCGTGTTCCTGGGTCACTTTACGAATACGCTGCAGCCACTCGATCGGAGCCGGGTTTACCCCGCCCTCGCCCTGCACCGCTTCGAGGATCACGGCAGCCGGTTTACGCACGCCGCTCTCAACGTCGTTGATCAGGTTTTCGAAGTAGTAGGTCAATGCTTTGACGCCAGCGTCGCCGCCAATACCCAGCGGGCAACGGTACTGATGCGGATACGGCATAAACTGTACTTCCGCCATCATGTTGCTGACGGCTTCTTTCGGCGACAAGTTGCCGGTCACGGACAGCGCGCCGTGGGTCATCCCGTGGTAACCACCGGAGAAGCTGATGATGCTGGAACGGCCGGTAACTTTCTTCGCCAGCTTCAGCGCCGCTTCAACGGCATCGGCACCGGACGGCCCGGTGAACTGCAGGCAATACTCTTTGCCCTGGCCCGGTAATAAAGAAAGTAAATACGATGAGAATTCATCTTTTAACGGTGTGGTAAGGTCAAGCGTATGTAACGGTAAGCCGCTTGTGATGACACTTTGAATGCTCTGCAGCACTTCAGGATGATTATGACCAAGCGCCAGGGTTCCGGCACCTGCCAGGCAATCAAGATATTGATTATTTTCTACGTCAGTAATCCAGACGCCCTGCGCTTTAGCAATCGCTAATGGCAGTTTACGTGGATAGCTGCGGACATTAGATTCAAACTCAGCCTGTCTTGCTAAAAAGGTATCATTGCTCTGTGGTAATGAATTAGCACTTAAAGTATCAATACGGACTTTATCCGTCATCATATCACTCCTACAACCAGGTGTAGATTAACGCCTGATTGAATAAATGGTTATAAGGGTTACCTGTAAAAAAGCGCGGCTAATATATGTTGTTTTAGCCCTGGACTCAATCATTTATTTTTCAACACATTTAACAGGTGCTTTTCCTTTATAATTCAAAGTGTAACGGCCACCCTTCATTACGAAATCCTAAAGAAATATATCTATTTAATTAACAATTACCGTAGCCAATTGCAACGCATACGATGTTATAAAAACCATGTGATTTTCATGTTTTTATTATTTTTTTACACGTTTTTACCATTAATAATGTACGCGTTTTCTTGTTACGACATGATTTTTCACTTATTTGTCGATAAATCGAATAAAAAAGTCGATCCCTAAATATAAATCACTTAGTATGGCGCGCTTATTTGCAGGCTATGTAAATAAAATTAATGCGCAGCACCCGGTAACGCGTACAGGCGACACGCGTTTTCGACAACAGGAATTCCCTGGGTTGTCAGCAGAAATGTTCGCGGGCGGACATTTCGTAAGGCGAACACCGTTTCCCCTTATGCCGAGAATGAAAATTTTCTAGCCATACTTTTATGGCGCCCTGATATGAGATTGTTATGACTCGCATTTATCCACCATCCGTCGTTGCCAAATTTGGCGGCACCAGCGTCGCTGATTTTGATGCGATGAACCGAAGCGCCAGCATTGTCCTTGCTGATCAAGATGTCCGTTTAGTCGTACTGTCTGCTTCAGCAGGCGTTACAAACTTACTGGTCGAGCTTTCTGAAGGTCTGGAAACGCATCAACAATTAGATAAGCTTGAGACCTTACGCGCCATCCAATACAACATTATTTCCCGCCTGAAGCAGCCGTCCGTTATCAGCACGGAAATCGATAATCTTCTCAACAACATCCGCCATCTTGCACAAACGGCGACCGTTTCACCGTCTGATGCGCTAAGCGATGAATTGGTCAGTCACGGCGAGCTGATGTCCTCTTTACTGTTTACTGAAGTCTTACGTGAACGGCATGCCGAGGCCGGGTGGTTTGACGCCCGCAGCGTGATGCGTACCAACTCGAGTTTCGGCTGCGCCGAACCCGAACTCAGTACCTTGCACCACCTGGTGGAGACTCACCTGCGCCCTCGTCTTGAGCAAGCGATTATGGTGACCCAGGGGTTTATCGGCCGGGATGCCGCAGGGCATACCACTACGCTGGGACGCGGTGGTAGTGATTACACGGCGACGCTTCTCGGTGAGGCGCTTCACGCCACACGCGTGGACATCTGGACCGATGTCGCAGGGATCTACACCACCGATCCGCGCATTGCGCCGCGGGCCAAACGGATTGACCACATCTCATTTTCCGAGGCCAGCGATATGGCCGCCTTCGGTGCGAAGGTCCTCCACCCGGCTACGCTGCTTCCGGCAATGCGCAAAAGCATTCCGGTGTTTGTTGGCTCAAGTAAGGATACTGCTGCCGGTGGTACGCTGGTACATAACACCACCGACAACCCACCTCGCTATCGTGCGCTTGCCGTGCGCCGTAAACAGACGCTGTTGCGATTACATAGTCTGGAGACACAACCGTCCGGTTCTTTCCTGGCGCAGTCCTTCGCCATTTTAGCTCGCCACGCGGTCACGGTGGATTTGGTTACAACCTCAGAAAACAGTATTGCGCTGGCGCTGGACGCGACTCACGCTACCTCAGGTGAAGATCATATACTGACCAGCGCATTGTTTACCGCATTGTCCTCCCACTGTCGTGTGGAAGTGGAAACCGGACTGGCATTAGTCACTTTGGTGGGAAATCGACTGACTCAGGCGGCGGGAGTTTGCAAAGACGTTTTTGCCTGGCTTGAAGGGCAAACGGTGCGAATGATTTGCCACGGCGCGTCAAATGACAACCTGTGTTTCCTGTTGCCCGCTGAAGACGCGGATAGCGCGGTTAAAACGTTACATTATCGGTTATTTGAATAACGTTTCTTATATTCCGTAGCGAATATAAAAGTGCGTTCTATGCAAGGATAATGAACAAGCAGAGTCCTGGCTTTTCAACCAGGACTTTGTATTCAAACCGCAGCCCTCTCTGCCGGGAAACGATTTAGTTATGACGATGAGTGGTATCACCGCGACGACAGCGTTTGTCATAATGGCGTACCCACCAGTAACGGTCACTGATTTGCTCGTGCCCGCCCACTCTGGCTCCCGCCAACCACAGAACACCACCTACAAAAATACTGAGCACGGCACCATGTGCGAAAAACTGTGGCAGATTAAATTGCGGCAATTGGTTTAAAATAGAGTAACCAACCCCCCCCACCATCACCACCAACCCTAAAGCCATGAGCACGTTACCGAGTAACGAAGCGTTTTTGCGTTTCATGTGTCACCTCCGGAACTTTGGGTTGCTACAGGGAATACCCCTAATCCTTATGTGTAAAGTATAGACAACACTGCCGTTCGCAAGTGCGGGAGCGATCACAATTACAAACACTCGCGCAACAAAACTTTACAAATAAGCTACTGAACATACTCAATTTCTAATAGTCCATTTGTGCAATTATTCAGTTTTTGGCGATTAGAACGCAGTTTTTTGTCAAGAGCAGCGTCAGACAGTAAACTACACGTCGTTTATGGAAACACTCAGGACAAAACACGTGACGATTAAATTGATTGTCGGCCTGGCGAACCCCGGCGCAGAGTATGCGGCAACGCGACATAACGCAGGCGCATGGTATGTCGATTTACTGGCAGAGAGATTACGCGCGCCCCTGCGTGATGAGCCGAAATTCTTCGGCTACACCTCCAGAGTAACGCTCGAAGGGGAAGATGTCCGTTTGCTGGTACCGACCACATTTATGAATCTCAGCGGCAAGGCAGTGAGTGCGATGGCCAGTTTTTATCGTATCAACCCCGATGAAATTTTGGTCGCGCACGACGAATTAGACCTGCCGCCTGGCGTGGCAAAATTTAAGCTCGGTGGCGGTCATGGCGGACATAATGGTCTGAAAGACATCATCAGCAAGTTGGGCAATAACCCCAACTTTCATCGTTTACGCGTGGGAATTGGTCATCCGGGTGATAAAAACAAAGTTGTCGGATTTGTTTTAGGCAAACCGCCTGTTTCAGAACAGAAGTTAATTGATGAAGCAATTGACGAAGCGGCACGTTGTACCGAGATTTTATTCAAAGATGGCCTGACCAAGGCAACGAGCCGGTTACACACCTTTAAAGCGCAATAAGCAGCGATGTGCGGCATTTTTCTCGCGTGCTGTGTATAATAGGCAGAGTTATTTACTTTTCTACAATCTGTTTTCCATAACAGGTTGAATATCAAAAGATTAAGGTGATTTAAACATGGGATTCAAATGCGGTATCGTCGGTTTGCCAAACGTAGGCAAATCCACCCTGTTCAACGCGCTCACAAAAGCGGGTATTGAAGCGGCAAACTTCCCGTTCTGTACTATCGAGCCGAACACAGGTGTTGTCCCGATGCCCGATCCGCGTCTGGATCAGTTGGCCGAAATCGTCAAACCGCAGCGTATCCTGCCAACAACGATGGAATTCGTCGACATTGCCGGTCTGGTAAAAGGCGCGTCCAAAGGCGAAGGTCTGGGTAACCAGTTCCTGACGAACATCCGTGAAACCGAAGCTATCGGCCACGTGGTTCGCTGCTTTGAAAACGACAACATCATCCACGTTAATAACAAAGTGGATCCGGCTGACGACATTGAGGTTATCAATACCGAACTAGCGCTGTCTGACCTGGATACCTGTGAGCGCGCTATCCATCGCGTACAGAAGAAGGCCAAAGGCGGCGATAAAGACGCTAAAGCGGAACTGGCTGCACTGGAAAAATGCCTGCCGCAGTTGGAAAACGCTGGCATGCTGCGTGCGTTGAAAACGCTGACCGATGAAGACAAAGCGGCTATCAAATACCTGAGCTTCCTGACGCTGAAGCCAACCATGTATATCGCCAACGTCAACGAAGACGGTTTTGAAAACAACCCATACCTCGATAAAGTGCGTGAAATCGCCGCAGCTGAAGGCTCCGTGGTTGTTGCAGTTTGCGCTGCCGTTGAAGCTGACATCGCAGAACTCGATGATGCTGACCGTGAAGAATTCATGGCTGAAATGGGTCTGGAAGAACCTGGTCTGAACCGCGTAATCCGCGCTGGTTACGAACTGCTGAACCTGCAGACCTACTTCACCGCTGGCGTGAAAGAAGTTCGTGCATGGACAATTCCTGTTGGCGCAACGGCTCCGCAGGCGGCGGGTAAAATTCATACTGACTTCGAGAAAGGCTTTATCCGCGCACAAACCATCGCTTTTGAAGATTTCATCACCTATAAAGGTGAACAAGGCGCGAAAGAAGCCGGTAAGATGCGTGCAGAAGGTAAAGATTACATCGTTAAAGATGGCGATGTGATGAACTTCCTGTTCAACGTCTAAATAAAACTTCTCGTCTCATGAGGTTTCATCAAATCTCATGAATATCGAAAAAGTCTATAAAATCCACGCAATTGCGTGGATTTTTTCATTTCATAGAGTGTGAATCCATCTCGTAACGAGACAGTACAAACAAGAGCTCGTTATGCTCACCGGAATTCAATGCGGTAATGCTAAACCTAAAGTTGGCCTGGACCACGAAGTAAAACCTTACAGGCAAAAAATAATCCTCAGATGTCGCTGCCGTTTTATGAATTTCATTCATAGCGGCTATTTAATGTGCGTAATTATCTTTCCTCCCGACTTCGTTAGTCTTGGTCACATGCGGACACACTCATTATGTCCTGATATGACCAGCCTGAGTGGCTGGCCAAAGGTATCGTCTGATAGGGGTTAAATACTCTTATCGAAGAAGACGTCCAGCTTTTGCAAAGCCTTGTCGACGTACTCAGGAACCCAATACGTCTCGATATGGGTAGCGCCATCGATCAGGAAGAGTTCTTTGTCTTTTGTACCGGTGGCTTTCGCAAACGCATCTTCCGTCATATAGAGCGTATCCGCTTTTGTGCCAGCAATCATCAGCAGCGGTTTATTGATGAGATTGATATGGTCCGTAACGTCAAAACTCATCAAATCTAACAGGCTGCTTGTCGTGTATTTAAACGTAGAGTTCGGGTGCGCGTGAGTTTTCCAGTAGTACTCATAGCCCTGTCGATATAAGGCAAAAGGTAACTTAGCGATCTGTTCATCAGTCAGATTGGCATCACCGGAGTACAGGACTTCGCCTCCGGAAGCTTCCTGAGCACGTGCGTCAGAAGCCTGCTGAAGACGCTGCTGAATAGTATCCAGCTGTGAGTCCTGAAAACCGTTGCGCCGCACCAGGCCTGAATTAAACATGCTGATGGTTGCGATCGATTTAAACCGTTGATCCGTTTCGGCCGCAACAAGTGAATAACCGCCACCTCCGCAAATACCCAGCAGACCGAGGCGGGAAGTATCCACTCCCGGATACTGGCTGATGTAGTCAGCCATGCCGTGGATATCCTCGATGCGATTAGCGGGTTTATCCACGCTGCGAGGCATCCCACCGCTTGCGCCCTGATAAGCCGCGTCGGCAGTAATCGTGATGTAGCCCTGTTCGGCGAGACGCTGGGCATACAAGCCTGCGACCTGCTCTTTTACGCCGCCATTCGGATGTGCAACCACCACGGCAGGGTATTTTTTGGCGGGATCGTAGTTAGCAGGGGTATAGACATTCGCAGCTATCTGAATGCCATGCAGATCGTACTTCACCGGATGAATGTTGACCTTGCCTTTGACGTTCTCAGTGATGGCACCGTCATAGGCCAGGGTGAATGGATTTTTTTTGTAATCAGCCGCATTGACTGAGGTGGCCCCGGTTATTGCCGTGAGCAGTATTGCAGTTAACAGATTGAATTTCATGGTCTCTCCCGATGAGTTTCAGGCTTGCGGATTTAAATGTGCAGACTCAGGTTAGAGAGAGAGGCCTGTCAGCATCGTGACAGGTAAATAACATTTTTGTCAGCAAGCAGACTGAGATGGCTTCATGTTTCTGACAATGCTGTCAGGTAAGCGTCAGCTTTATGTTGGCAATCAAGAGGCAGAATAAGCCCGATTGAACAGTTAAGAGGAAATCCTGTTATGCGCCTGTTGCTAGTCGAAGATGAAGAAAAAACGTCAACCTATCTCAACCGTGCGTTGAGTGAATCCGGATTTACGGTAGATGTCTCTGCAGATGGCGCAGAAGGTCTTCATTACGCGCTGGAGCTTGACTACGACGCGATAATCCTTGATGTGATGCTGCCGGGGATGGATGGCTACCGGGTACTGGAGGGGGTGCGAGCCGTCAAACAGACGCCGGTACTAATGCTCTCGGCCCGCGGTTCGGTCGACGAGCGCGTTAAAGGGCTTCGACTTGGCGCTGATGATTATCTCCCTAAGCCCTTTTCGCTGATTGAACTGGTGGCACGCATTCAGGCTCTGGTGCGTCGCCGCGCTACGGATGGCGCAGACATCACCCAGCTGCAAATTCACGATCTGCATCTCGACCTGCTGGCCCGCCGCGTATTTCGCGCCGGAACGCGACTGGAGTTGACCGCAAAAGAGTTTTCCCTGTTAAGTCTTCTGGCCCGGCATCAGGGGGAGATCCTGTCAAAAATGATGATTGCTGAGCAGATATGGGACATGAATTTTGACAGCGATGCCAATGTGGTTGAAGTCGCCATTAAACGTCTGCGAGCCAAAGTGGATACCCCGTTCGACGTCAAACTGTTACATACCGTTCGTGGCATGGGGTATGTCCTCGAAGTCCGGTCGGAATAAATGAAGAGGCTCAGCATGCCTAAACGTTCCATCTCCGTTCACCTGGCGCTGATGTTTGCCTTATCCGCGCTGCTGATTGTGTCCATTATCGGTATCTTGCTCAGAAGCTCATTACATGACTCTTTGCAAAAGCAGATGCACAACGAACTGTTGTTCCGGGAATCATTAATGAGTCCGTGGATCGCCGCACGAACCTCGGCTGACGGCTGGTCGACGTTGGCTAATAAATTTACTCTGCTAACCAATTCTGAAGGTGAGCGCGTTCGCTACTGGATAGTGAGCGATAACCCGCGCTTTAGCATGGGGGGAATACCACCGGTGGGCGTTCAGTGGTCTTCTTTGCAGGAGGGATTTAATAAAGTGCCCGGCGCATCGGAAGGTGCATGCTCACTGTTCCTGTTAGTGAAAACCATCCCCGCCAACGGTGAAAGGCCTGAGCTGCGCTATGTGGTTGCCATCGACTCTACGCCGTATATGGGCACACTTGATGCGTTCACACGGACGCTGCTGATTATTGCCGCGCTGGGCGTACTGATTGTCGCCTTACTGGGATACGTTGTTTCACGGATTGGCCTGCGTCCGGTGGGCATGCTCAGTCAGCAGGCACAACACCTTGCACCAGGTGACCATGGCCAGCGCCTGAATACCCGCGCGTTGCCCGAAGAACTGCAGCAACTGGCATCATCATTTAACGGTGTGTTAGAGCGTCAGGAAATCGCCTGGCGACAGCTTGAGAGCTTTAATGCCGATGTTGCGCATGAACTTCGTACCCCGCTGACTAACCTGATCGGTCAGACGCAACTCGGGCTATCACGCCGACGTTCACAAGATGAACTGGAAGAGTTATTGGGTTCAAACCTGGAGGAGCTTGAACGCATGACGTCGATAGTTAACGACATGCTGTTCCTGTCTCATGCGCACGCGGGTGAACATGCTTCCCAGCTTACGCAAGTCTCCCTGCGCGAAGAAACCCTGAAAACAGCGGAATATGTTGAACCCTCTTTTGCTGAAAAACAGCTTTCGCTGGAGGTTGAGGGCGACGTCACCGCGCATATCGACAGGCGGCTGTTTCACCGTTCACTGGCTAATTTGCTGGAAAATAGCGCCAGGCATTCCCCCTCCAATAGCACGGTTACGGTACGCTTAAGCGAAAAAGGCAATCAAGCCTGTGTAGACGTTTCTAACCCTGGCGATCCGATAGCGCCAGAGCACTTACACCGGCTTTTCGAACGGTTCTATCGTGTTGACACTTCCCGAGCCAGGAGTGATACCCATCATGGGCTGGGCCTGTCGATTGTCCGTGCCGTCGCCATTATGCACCGGGGAGATGTCTTTGCCCGTAGCGAGAACGGTATCAATACCTTTGGCCTGACGTTTGCTAAACAGCCTGACGCTATCCGAACCGGGAGACTGATTTCAGAGACAAAATCGGGATCTCCGCGCGCAAAGACTTCTGACAAAATTGTCAGAGAGTCGTCAGTCTGATGTCAGGCTATCTGCGCCAGAATCACTGCTGATACTCACCACGGCTGATTGAAGGAATGAAACAGTGAGAATGAAAAAGGTATTTAGCGGGTTTCTGGCGATGATGGTCATGGGGCTTCTGGGGCAGCCCACGTTCGCATCAGAGGATTCATCCGCACACGCCCGCACGCTGATTATCTACTTTTCACAGCCAGAGGAGATGAAACCTGGTGCCGTGGATGGTTTTTCCGGGGCCAGCGTATTACAAAAAAATACGCCAGAGACTGGCAGCACGCAGTTTATTGCGCAACTGATTCAGAAGCAGACTCACGGCGACCTGTTTCGCATTGAAACCGCCACTCCCTACCCTCGCCAGCATGATGCACTTTTGCGCGTTGCCGAAAAGGAACAGCAAACGAAAGCCAGACCCTCGCTAAAAACGCCGCTCCCTGACCTGAGCAGTTACGACACCATTTACGTCGGCTACCCCATCTGGTGGTATACCATGCCAATGGTGATATACAGCCTCTTTGAGCAAAATGACTTTGCAGGCAAAACGGTCGTTCCCTTTACCACCCATGGTGGCAGCAGGTTAGCCGACTCCCTGCGAGAAATTGCTCGCATGCAGCCACAGGCCAAATTAGTCACTCGTGCGCTCGCGATCTCGCGCAACGATATTTCAGCTCCTGACGTACCCGCGCAGGTTGAGCAATGGGTAAAACAAGTCCAGCCACAGCGTTAATCCCTCGACATGAAGAAAATTTATATTTTCCAGGTCATGCAGGATGCGCTGATGACGTTACTTCTGTTGGTATTGATGGGATTTCACCTTCACGGTGAAATCGTGCATGAATGGGCGGGTATTATTTTTACGCTGCTCATCATGCTGCATTTATATCTTAACCGGCATCGCTTGTGGTCACTGTCGCCCAATATTCCGTTAACCATGCTGGTAGTTAACAGAATCATTAATGCAGTGACATTCGTTGTCATTCTGACCGCGATTGTCTCGGGCATGATGCTGTCCCAACATATCCTTCTGGACCTGGCGTTCCACAACCCGGCGAGCTGGATCAGGAAAGTACACATGACGTCGGTCCACTGGGGAATGCTCATTCTGGCGCTGCATATCGGGTTGCACTGGAAAATGCTGGCGACTTTTTTCTGCCGGGTCCTGAACATCTCCAGCAATTCATTCTTTGCAAATGTCATGATGCCAGGAGTTTTTTCGCTAATCGCACTACTGGGATTGTACGAATTACTGAACCAGGACTATCTCGATTATTTGTTGATAAAGGTCGATTTCTCCTTTTTCGATTACGATGAATCTGCCCTACTTTTTTATCTACGCTACCTGGCCATTATTGTTTTATTTTCATTAATGACACGGTTTTCGCTTTGGTGCCTTATTTTTAGAAAAGACAAAGCAGCGTCACCATAATAAGGGTTAACTGACAGAATTGTCAGGCTGGCGTCAGTCTGACGACATCTCCCCCTGATTAGAATCATTGCAGACCCTCTCCATCATTGTAGATAAGGACGCTTTGCATGATCAGACATTTACGTTACCTCGGGCTGTTACTGCCCCTCTTTACGTTTTCATCCTGGGCGGCGGAGCAAAATCCCGCTGTCCATATCGCCACCGCCGGAAGCCAGAATGCGGTGTACGGGCCAGCAGAGAACTTTACCGGTCGCGTCCGGGTTGATCCTCTCTTCAAACCAGATAACGAAATTAGCGTTTCCGGGGCTTATGTCACCTTTGAGCCAGGTGCTCGTTCCGCCTGGCATACGCATCCGGCAGGGCAGCGGCTGATTGTGACCTCGGGAATTGGGCTTACCCAACAAGAAGGCCAACCGGTGCAGGTCATCCGCGCTGGCGACGTTGTCTCTTGCCCGGCGGGCGTCAAACACTGGCACGGGGCGGCACCCGGCAGCGCAATGACACACCTGGCGATAACCGGGATTGTGGATGGCAAAAGCGTTAACTGGATGGAGAAAGTGACAGATGAACAATACCACGCCCATTAAGGCATTAACGGCAGCGGTACTGCTGACCTTTGGTTTGGGTCTCACAGCACATGCTGCGCCCGTCAATAAAGGAGCCTCAGAAATGAACCACCAACAAACGGTTTCAGATACGCTGTCAGCTCGCCAGCAAGCCATCCCGTTGATTGCGGCATTAATGGCCAGCAGTCAGATGGATAAGCTGAATGCGGCACTGAATCAGGGGCTTGATACAGGACTCACGATAAACGAGACCAAAGAGATTCTCGTCCAGCTCTATGCCTATACGGGATTTCCCCGTAGCCTGAACGCGCTGAATGAACTGATGAAAGTCGTCGAAGCACGTAAACAACGTGGCGTTGAAGACGTTGAAGGTAAAGAGCCGGTCGCCGCCATCCCTGTCGGAGATGAGCTTCGCCGTGTCGGTACCGCAAACCAGACTAAAATCTCCGGCGCCCCCGTCCAGGGACCTCTGTTTGATTTTGCCCCGGTCATTAATCAATTTCTACAAACGCATCTGTTCGGCGACATTTTCGCCCGCGATAACCTCGACTGGCAAAGCCGCGAGCTGGCAACGGTTGGCGCATTAGCCGCCACGCCGGGCGTTGAAGCTCAGCTGTTATCGCATACGCGAGCCAGCATGCGAGTCGGCCTGACGGCAGCGCAACTGCGCCAACTGGCACAGGTTCTACGTGAACATGGCGAAGAAGATGCAGCTACGCGGGCGGAACAGGCGCTGCAACAAGCGTTAGCAAACAGTTAGGCGTTGGTTTGAGACGATACGGTGCTAATCCTCCGCATTCATGAGTCTGCCAAATAAGGGCAATCAAAGGTGCTAAATAATTCACGCTGACAACTCAGATATGATTGAACGGCAAACATAACAGAGGATGTAATCTTGAAAACTGTCTTAAAAACGCTGGCCATCTGCGCGATGGCGGGTGGCATGGTGGCTCAGTCGGTATACGCCGAGCCGCTGGTCATTCAGGAACAGGGTAGCTTTTCTGCTGGTGGTACTATCATCACCGCACCAGGGAAATTTGACGCGAAAACGCCGCTGGATTCTGCGGGTCAAACCTGGCATGGCGATCATGCGTCTGTGTTCTACCAAATTCCGGAGAATCCGCATAAATACCCTATCGTCATGCTGCACGGCGCAGGTCAGTTCTCCCGCACCTGGGAAACCACGCCGGATGGTCGCGAAGGGTTCCAGAACATATTCCTGCGTCGTGGATTCTCAACTTATCTGGTCGATCAGCCACGTCGGGGCAGCGCCGGGCGCACGACGGTAGAAGGTACTGTTACGCCTAAACCGGATGAACAGATGTGGTTTAACCAGTTCCGCGTTGGCGTGTGGCCGGAGTATTTTAAGGGCGTTCAGTTTTCTCACGACAAAGAAGCCCTGAATCAGTATTTCCGTCAGATGACCCCGAATACCGGGCCGTTTGATATCAATGTTATCTCTGATGCGATGTCCGCCGTCGTGGATAAATCTGGCCCGGCTATCCTTTTCACCCACTCCCAGGGTGGCGGACCAGGCTGGTACACGGCGATGAAAAATGACAAGGTCAAAGCCATTGTCGCCTTCGAGCCTGGTAGCAGCTTTGTCTTCCCGGAGAAAGAGCTCCCTGCCCCAATGCCAAGCGCGTTCGACACGCTGAAGGGTGAACCGGTGCCGATGGAGCAGTTTATGGCACTGACTAAAATTCCGATTCTGATTATTTACGGCGATAACATCCCGGATAAACCTGTCGCCATGCCCGCGCAGGACAGCTGGCGCGTGCGTCTGGCAATGGCTCGCGAGTGGCGTGACGTGGTGAATAAGCATGGCGGGGATGTCACTGTGACGCATCTGCCTGAAGTGGGAATCAAAGGTAATACCCACTTCCCGTTCTCGGATCTGAATAACGTGCAGATTGCTGATATGGTGAGTAAATTCCTGGAGGAAAAAGATCTACAATAGGAAGAGCTAGTATTGAGCCTTCATTATTGAGGGCTCAATACAATCATCAGTTATATCAAAAAAAATAAAATGGGGGAGCGAAAGTCTGCTATAAGGGAGAGGCGGAATTTTGCTTCCCGCTAATTTCACATTATATTAAGGATAGCATCCCAGTTGGTGTTCTTTCACCATATACCCGAGCATAAATACCGGTATTTACTTCTAAAAAAGGGGCATGTCGTAAAGCCGTTAACGAAAGTGATGAATTATAGATAGAAAACCTTAAAGTTTTATTAAATTTGGAAAATTTAAATAATCAGTCATCTTAAGGTTAACATAATAATATCTCCCCATTATTGATAGGACATCTGTGAGAGGTCTTATCATGCGAATAATCTCGCCCTACACATTAAAATGGCTACATGGCGGAAGCGAACATAATGATATTTCTGCATTAATACGCGAAAACTATCATCAGGTTTACCATGCTTCACTTTCCCGCTGTATGCCCTGGCTTCTTGGTATGTATGACGCCAACGGTGAACTTAAAGCCGCATGCGGCGTCCAGGTGGCATCTCATGGAACGTTATACCTGGAACAATACCTTGATACTCCAATTGAAACGACATTATCGTCGCGGCTGGAACTGCCTGTTCCGCGTGAAGCAATTGTCGAAATCGGCAATTTCAGCGCGCGTGATGGTGCCAGCGCGCGGATTATGTATGCCGCCCTCTGTCTGTTGCTTAATCAATATCACTACGGATGGATCGTGTTTACTGGTACGAAGAAAATCCGCAACACCTTCTACCGTCTGAATCTACATCCCATTCAGTTGATGTCTGCTGATCCTGGCAGACTGGGCGATGCGGCCCTGGAATGGGGTGAGTACTACCAATATGATCCACAAATAATGGCAGGAGAACTGACTCGCGGATACACAGCGCTGAGTCAGAACACCATGCTGTTAGCCCTGTTTACGCCATTACCAGATGCCCCATGGACTGATCTTTCAGGAGGACGCCATGTTTCTTAACGCGCTTGAGCAGCAGGCTCGTCTACATCCCGATAGCGTAGCCCTGCAAGGAGAAACCCGGTTCTGGAGCTGGCGGCAATATCATGAAACCGTGATTGACACCGCAACACGATTACAGTCACTCGGAGTTAAATGTCTGGCGCTGGAAGCCGACAACAGCCCGGAGTGGGCGATCATCGATCTCGCCTGTCTGGCTTGTGGGATCATTATTATCCCTGTCCCCGCCTTCTTCACCGACGCACAAAAAGAGTGGGTACGCGCATCGGCATCGGTTGATGCGCAAATCGGCGGCGAGTTGATGGTCGGCTGGCTGAGGCATGATTTCCCATTCGGCAGACTGCAAACTCGCCAGATTACTGCTCCAACGCCCCTGCCTGCCGGGACGGCCAAAATAACGTATACCTCTGGCACTACAGGTGAACCTAAAGGCGTCTGTCTGAGCCAGGAAGGGATGTTCTGGACTGCACAAACGCTGGCCAGGGCCCTGCAGAATATCAATTCGCAAAAGCATCTGGTCACACTACCGCTCAGCATTCTGCTGGAGAATTTGTGCGGAATCTATATCCCTATGTTGCTGGGCGCACAGACAGTGGTACTGCCCTCTGCACAGATTGGATTCGCAGGTTCCAGCCAGTTTAATCCCTCTCAGTTTTTCCACGTGTTGATGAAATGGCATCCACAAAGTCTGGTGTTGGTGCCAGAACTGTTACGGGCGCTGCTCCACCTGCACCAGCAGATCCCGGAAAGCACGCAATCCTTGCGCTTTATCGCCGTCGGCGGTGGAAAAATTTCAACCCAGTTGTTGGCATTGGCGGGACAAAGCGGTCTACCGGTATTTGAAGGGTACGGCCTTTCGGAATGTGGTTCCGTTGTGGCACTGAATCTGCCTGATGCGGCAAAAGCGGGCAGCGTCGGCAAACCGTTACCGGGTATCAAGGTATCGGTTGATGCCAGTCAGCAACTGTATGTAAACAGCCCGGCCAATGCGCTGGGCTATCTGGGGACTGAACCAGCCTCGCAGAATGTTGCGACTGGCGATCTCGGCAAAGTGGATGAAGAAGGATTTATATATCTTCATGGGCGTCTAAAAAATATTCAGATAAATGCTTTTGGTCGCAATTTCTCGCCAGAATGGCCGGAAGCTGAAGCAATGGCATGTTCGGCGGTCCGACGTATTGTGATCTTCGGCGAGGGATTGCGACGCAATGTTGCCCTGGTTGATGTCTTTGACGGTCAACAGGAACTGGCCCGTGAGCAACTTCAGGCCCTCTCCGCTCGCTTGCCTGACTATGCCCGGTTCCATCGACTGCTTTTTACTTCAGTCCTGTCATCTCCCGATATGTTTACCGCCAATGGGCGTCCCCGGCGGAGCGCCATCTGGCACTCCCTGAAACAAGATATTCTCACCTGCAGTGAGGAGGAATAATCATGAGTTTTTATCAGGAACTGCAAAAACAAACCGCTGAGGACCGTCAGCGGTTACTGGCATCGCCAATCATCGCCCGCTGCCAGCAAGGCGATATTTCCCGCGCAATGTATATCCACTTTCTGACACAGGCATATTACCACGTCAGCCATACCGTGCCGCTGCTGATGTGCGCCGGCAGTCGTCTTGCTGCTTCACGTGAAGCAGTGCGAGGAGCCATTGCCGAATATATTGATGAAGAGTACGGACATCAGGAATGGATCCTCAATGATATTCGCACCTGTGGTGGCGACGCGGAAAAAGTCAGAAATGGAACGCCTGGGCTACCAATCGAAATGATGATCGCTTACCTCTACTATCGTATTGAACGAATCAATCCAATGAGCCTCTTTGGCATGGTCCAGGTACTGGAAGGTACCAGCGTGTCGATAGCATCAGCCGTTGCCGCACAAGTTGAGCATACGCTGGCGCTACCTGAGCAGGCTACCACTTATCTGCGTTCACATGGCGAGCTTGATCAGGGACATTTGCGATTTTTTGCATCTCTGATGGATACCATCACCGATAAGGACGATCAGACTGCCATTATCCACACCGCCCGTCGTGTTTATAACTTGTATGGGCAGATGCTTGAGCAACTGGGAAATGACGCAAATGAACCTGCATGACAAGACGGTTTTACTCACCGGCGCAAGCGGGGGTATCGGTCAATCGCTGGCACTGTCGCTGGCGAAAAAAGGGGCACGGCTTTGCCTTGTCGGGCGCAACGAGCAGGCAATGAAGCTTCTGCAACAGACACTTCCCTATGCGGAGCGGCACAGCATCGCGCTAATGCGTAATTATTCTGATGATGAAATCAACGCGCTGGCCGCACGATTTAGCCAGGATGGTGGGCTGGATATCCTGATAAACAATGCGGGAAGTAGTCGCTTTGCGTTGTTTGAACAGCAATCTTTTGACGATATTCGTGAGCAGATCCGCGCCAACATTGAGATCCCGGCCTTACTCACCCGTGCTTTAATGCAAAAGATGAATACACCAGGGATCGTGCTCAATATAGGGTCTATCTTTGGGGAAATTGGTCATCCAGCCTGGAGCGTTTACAGTGCGACCAAAGCAGCGACACACCGTTTTTCTGAAGCATTAGGGCGTGAATTACAGGGTAGCGGCATCACGGTACTGTATGCCGCTCCGCGTTCAACAGAAACCTTGCTGAACAACGAACATGTGTATGCCCTGAATCAGAAACTCGGCAACAGTAGCGATTCCCCCGACTTTGTTGCCGCGCGACTCACCCGTCTACTTGAAACTGAACAGAAACGCTACCGCTTTGGCGTGATGGAACGCCTGTTTGTCAAAATCAATGCCTGGTTTCCCACCGTCATCGATGGGGCATTAGGAAAGAAATTACCTGTGATTCAGTTATTTGCCAGAAAACCGCTCAAGGGAGAACATAAATGAGAATTCTACATGTACTCATTATTGCGACAGTGATACCTGTCTCTGCAATGGCGAATACGACGCTGGAAGATTTACAGCATGAGTGGTCCATTTGCCAATATCAGACGTTAGCCGCGAAAAAAGAGAGTTGTTTCAGTGCGCTCAGCCAAAAGACCCACAATGCTATTCAAGCTAACAATACCGATGCACCGTTGTTAATCTGGTCAGGTATTATTGACAGCAGTTGGGCTGGCGCCAAAGGCGGTCTTGGCGCGCTGAGCCTTGTTAAACAGGCGCGCAGTAATCTGGAAAAAGCCATTGAGATTGATCCAGGCGCATTGCAGGGGTCAGCCTGGACTAGCCTCGGTGCGCTGTATTATCAGGTACCAGGCTGGCCGATTGGTTTTGGTGATAAAGAAAAAGCCGAAGAAATGTTAAAGAAAGCGCTGGCGATCAATCCTGACGGTATTGACCCTAACTATTTTTATGGTGACTTTCTATTGCAGGAGAAAAAAAACCAGGACGCGAAGCGCTATCTGGATAAAGCACTGAAAGCTCCGGCGCGCCCAGGACGAGAGATTGCTGATAATGGACGCCGTCGTGATATTGCGAAGGATCTGGCCAGTATTAAGTAAAAAACCAGTACCCGCAGAATATACTGTGCCGCCCACTGTTCCCTGTGAACGGTACAGATATTCCCTTTTTCCTTTGACGAGAATAGCCATCACTGTGGTGATGCCTTCGTCTTTTTCAGGCTTGTCATCCACACCCAGCTCACCTATTGTAGGCGTCATTTCAGCACCGTCTGGCAGACTCTCAATTTTCTGACAGCATAGCGGACACCAAATAAGATGGGCGCTATCCATGAAATTGTTAACTACAGTGCGTAAAAAAGCCCTAATTATCTCGTTGAGTTCAAAATCAAAATGGTTGAACGCTCAGATCGACCAGAGATCTCCGTGGCGAAACTCGCTCGTGAGCATGGAATCAACGATAATCGGCTGTTCAAGTAGCCAAATGAACTGTGCCACTACAGATTGACCAGGTTCGGCAACACGACGGCGATGAGGCCTGAACATTTGCCGCTCAGTTGAATCGCGCTTTTACTGGGCACATAACACAGGAAATCCATTGCATCACGTACCGCCTGACGCGTTTCAGGCACTACGCTGGGATGATTGTTAAGCACCCGCGATACAGTAGCCGTTGATACTCCTGCTTTTTTTGCAACATCTTTAATGGAAGCCATGATGATGAAATGTGTCCTCTAAAAAGTAATGTCACTATAAAGTGTGATAGAGGTCAAAGATGTAAGCCAGTTCACATGTTGTTGCGTTACATGAAACCCAGTTCGCGCTCTCACTTCCATTGGCGTTAGCGCCGCAAAAAATTCAATCCCCGCGAGTTTGCTGATTTACGAGGTATTATAGGGTCTGAGGTGCGACGGGCAGCTGCATGGACTGTCTCCCGACGGATAAATGCCTTTCCTTAGTGTTTAAAACGTTCATTTCTTACACAAAGCCGCCCATCAGCCCTCCTCAAAATTAATGAACACATCTAATAAACCCTAGCTAATTACCCCATCTAATCGAATAAATAACTTTGCGTTATGCTTTTCCTCGACAACAGCCAAAGGATAACGTCATGCAAACTGTAAAACTGAACAACGGTATTGAAATGCCCCTGCTGGGCTTTGGTGTGTTTCAAATGTCTGATGCCGCTGAATGCGAAAGAGCCGTTATTGATGCCATCGATACGGGATACCGCCTGATCGATACCGCCGCGTCTTACCAGAATGAAACCCAGGTCGGGAACGCTCTGAAACAAAGTGGTATCGCCCGTAACGAACTCTTTGTTACGACCAAGTTGTGGCTGCAGGATACTCATTACGAAGGCGCTAAAGCCCAGTTCGAACGCTCCCTGAATCGTCTGCAACTTGATTATGTTGACCTGTATCTGATTCACCAGCCTTACGGTGATGTCCATGGGGCATGGCGTGCCATGGAAGAATTACAACAGGCAGGAAAAATTCGCGCCATTGGCGTCAGCAACTTCCATCCTGACAGACTGGCCGACCTTATCGCCTTCAACAACGTTGCCCCTGCGGTAAACCAGATTGAAGTTAACCCCTTCAACCAGCAGCTGCATGCCGTTCCCTGGAATCAAAGCCGTGGCATTCAGCCGGAAGCCTGGGCTCCGTTTGCTGAAGGGAAAAATGGTCTGTTCCAGCATCCCGTGTTAACGGCAATTGGTCAGAAGTACGGCAAAAGCGTGGGCCAGGTTGTTCTGCGTTGGATCTTCCAGCGAGGCATCATTTCACTGGCGAAATCGGTGCGCAAAGAACGCATGGCAGAGAACATTAACATTTTCGATTTTGAACTCAGTTCTGAAGATATGCTGCAGATTGCTGCCCTCGACACTGCAACCAGCGCCTTCTTCTCTCACCGCGATCCGGCGATGGTGGAATGGCTGACCGGCCGCAAACTTGATGTTTAAGTCGCGATAAAAGAGGTATTCATTCAATGCAAAAACGTTATCTGGGTAAATCCCGACTCGAAGTATCCGCGCTTGGGCTCGGCTGCATGGGCTTAAGCCATGGCTACGGTCCGGCGACCGATACCCGTCAGGCTATCGAGCTCATTCGCGCTGCGGTTGAACGTGGCGTCACCTTCTTCGATACCGCTGAAGTGTATGGCCCCTTTCTTAATGAAGAGGTTGTAGGCGAAGCCTTAAAACCGTTTCGTGACCGTGTGGTTATTGCCACCAAGTTTGGTTTTACCTTCGGTGCGGACAACAAGCAGCAGATTTTAAACAGCCGTCCGGAGCATATCCGTGAAGCTGTGGAAGGATCATTACGCCGCCTTAAGACTGATGTCATTGATCTGCTGTATCAACACCGTGTCGACCCGGATGTCCCCATTGAAGATGTCGCGGGAACTGTGAAAGACCTGATAGCGGAAGGCAAAGTCAAACATTTCGGTCTGTCCGAAGCGGGCGCACAAACCATTCGTCGTGCACATACCGTACAACCGGTCACTGCGCTGCAAAGCGAATACTCTCTGTGGTGGCGCGAACCTGAGCAGGAAATCCTGCCGTTACTGGAGGAACTGGGTATTGGTTTCGTTCCCTTCAGCCCATTAGGCAAAGGCTTCCTGACGGGATCGATTAAGCCAGGAACCACTTTTGGCAAGGATGATTACAGAAGCCAAGTGCCGCGTTTCGCCGAACAGGCAATTGAAGCCAATGAAAAGCTGGTCTCCTTGCTGGGTGAACTGGCGGCAGAGAAAGGCGTGACGTCTGCGCAAATCGCGCTGGCATGGCTGCTGGCACAAAAGCCGTGGATTGTTCCTATCCCTGGTACCACCAAACTACACCGGCTGGAGGAAAACCTGGGGGCTGCCGACATCATTCTTTCACAGAAGGATACGCAGCAGATAACCCAGGCGCTGGAAACGATTAACATCGTCGGTGAACGTTACTCTCCTGAGCACCTGGCCCGCGTAGGCCGTTAATACCCGAACGGGTCCACGGACCCGTTATTGGGCGTAGCGAAGTGCATCAATCATCAGCGCAAATGCGGGCGGGTGCTGCTTACGGCTCGGGTAGTAGAGATAATAGCCGGGAAAAGATGGACACCAGTCCTGCAGAACCTGAATAAGCTCTCCTGACTTTATATAATCCTGCACCCTGTCTTCAGGCATACAGGCAATGCCAAAACCGGATAAAGCAGCATCAATCCTTTCTGCCTGCTGATTAAACGTTACCTGCCCTTCCACTCTGACCCGTAACGGTTTCCCTTCCTTCTCAAACTCCCAGTGATAAAGCCCACCGGCAGTCGGCAGGCGCATATTGATGCACCGATGATTTTGTAGCTCGTGCGGCGTTTCAGGTGCAGGGTTTGCCGCGAAGTAAGACGGTGCTCCCACCACGGCCATGCGCATGTCCGGGCCAATTCTTACAGCAACCATATCCTTATCCACGCTTTCGCCCAGGCGGATCCCGGCATCAAAACGGCCCTCAACAATATCGACAAAGCCGTTATCAACCACCAGTTCGAGATTAATTTCCGGATATTCCCTGAGGAAAGGTTTTAACTTTGGCCATACCAAACTTCGCGCGGCATGCTCCCCAGCAGATAAGCGGATATTGCCGGAGGCAGTGCCGTTCAGTTGAACCAGCGATTCCAGCTCCTGTTCAAGATCGGCAATACGCGGTTCAAGGCAGGCAATAATTCTCTCACCGGCTTCCGTAGGGGCAACGCTTCGGGTCGTACGGGTCAGAAGGCGGATATTGAGCCTTTCCTCCAGCGCCTTCATCGCATGGCTGAGTGCAGACTGAGATACACCCAGTTTGCCCGCTGCTTTGGTAAAACTTCGCTCCCTTGCCACCACCAGAAAGATTTGCAGTTCGTTGAAGTTTTCTTTGAGCATCGGCGATTTCCTTATGGTGGCATTCCCTTCATCGCGCACTCATGAAGGGTGTTCATAGACACAATCATTTTAGCCCTATTACTGACAATAATGATAATTGATATTCTGGCTGTAGAGAAAATAAGTCTGAATTATCAGAAGGTTTATCATGAAAATACTCATTGCAGGCGCGACCGGAAGTATTGGTCTTCATGTCGTGAATACCGCTATCGAAATGGGTCATCAGCCCGTGGCGCTGGTCAGAAATAAACGGAAAGTAAAATTACTTCCGCGTGGAACGGATGTTTTTTACGGCGATGTTTCAATGCCTGAAACACTTACCGATTTGCCGAAAGATATTGATGCCATCATCTTCACTCTCGGTTCCGATGGCCAGGGGCGTATTGGCGCCAGAGCGATAGATTACGGCGGTGTGCGTAACATTTTACGACTCTTCAGGGATACACCTGTACGCATCGGTTTAATGACCACGATTGGCGTGACTGAACGACTCAGTACCTGGAATCAACGCACTGAGGTTCATGACTGGAAAAGACGTGCCGAACGTCTGGTCAGAGCGAGTGGTCACCCCTATACCATCGTCAGACCCGGCTGGTTTGATTACAACAATGATGATGAACACAGAATTGTTTTGCTCCAGGGGGATCGTCGCCATGCAGGAACACCAGAAGATGGTGTGATATCAAGGCAGCAAATCGCCCAGGTTCTGGTCAGTGCCCTGACCAACGAGGCAGCAAAAAATAAAACGTTTGAGCTGGTGGCCGAACGAGGCGAAGCACCGCAGGATCTTACTCCACTGTTTGCAGACCTGCAGGCTGATGATCCACAAAAAAATGATGGCGTTTTAGATATAGACAATATGCCTCTGTATGAAGAACCTGAGTGCATTATTAACGAGCTGAACCGCACGGGGTTGCTGAAATCTATAAATAAATCATAAGCATCTCGACAAGGCTGTATCATCGCCCTCTTATAATGCGCGTTAATTTATGTTCACAACAGAAGACATCATCGATAAGATAACCCGAGCGATTGATTTAAACTTACACAAATCGCTGAAGGTAAGTTTAGCGTATCGATGATCAGGCATGCTTCAGCCAGTTCCGGAATATTTGCGCTTGCAGTATTCCCTGAAAATCAATCAGCCCTGAGCAACCAAGTTTCTTGATCAGATTCTGCCTGGCCTGGTAAATGGTTTTTAAGTGTAGATTTAACATGGCAGATATCTCAAAAACAGTTCGCCCCTCCCCTAGCTGCGTTAAAATATATTTATCTCGCGCAGTCAAGGAGATATTGAGTTCCGATTGATGCTCGTGCTTTCCACCAGCACGAGTAATATCAATAATAAATTGCTTGATTGAGGCAACATCGCTATCTACTGGCAGTCTGTAAAGTGAGATGTCATTGAGATACTGATACAGATGGCCATCAATCAGCAGCACCAGACGATATGTATTCAGATCGTAATTTTGCTTTTTTACCGCGTCAAAGTGATTAGCGGTGAAGAAAACAAGTCGCGCCTTGTCATCTTCAAAAACGATATCTGCAAGGATATTCTTTAACCCTTGCCTGATATAGATATCATCAATCCATAAAACTGCGTTTCCAGCATGTTCCTGCACGATGTTCATCATTATGACCTCAACGAAAAATCACCATTGACCTCACCGGGCTGCGAAGTTTTATCGAGTTGAAGATGTGCCAGTATCTGTGAATAGAGATCGGTCAGTATCACATTCTTCTCATTCTTCAACTGCGTGCTGAATGCCTGAATAAGAACATCATTACTGATACAACCCTGTTTTAACATGACATTACGCTCTATATCCTTATACAAAGCGCAGCGGAAAATAAAATCTTCCGGAATTGAATTAGCCATATCAAATCCATAATATGCAGTCATAAAAACAAGAGGATGCTATGTATAGTCTTAATCCAAAAAGCGAAGCGACAGAACTTACATCATACAATAATTGTGCTGTGTATTTATATTAATGTGCTATCTCATTAGACGTCATCAGCCGTATAACGTAACACTATTTCCAGGGTTTTTCTGATAATGTCTGCCTTGACAACGTCAGTTGTTGACTCCAGAGAACTAATCAGGCTTAAAATGATGTTTTTATTATTAACATTATCACCTGCCAGAATTACATTTGTTACCGCCTGCCCCAATACCACTGACTCATCTGCTAATAGTTCACCTGCATTATGGAAGTAACTTGATAAAGCTTTATCCGTCATTACACTGTGGACATTAATTTCATGAAGCATGGTAACCTCGCTTGTATAGTCTGGAGAATTATCTTTAATGTAATTTAGGGTTTTTGCTGGCACTGAAAGCACTCTCATCTCTCGTTTGTTCCGGTTTTCTGCTTATCTTCCCCGGATTAACATTTGTGAAATCATTGATAACGCTGTCAATTAATTGTTTACGTGTACCATCCATTTCACTGGCATGCATAAGCCGCAATTGCTTAATCAGTGCAGCTAACGAAACGTCTTTATGCATTCGCAAAATTTCTAGCACAGCCAAACCTGTAATTTCATGTTTCAAGCGTTCACTGTCAGGTTTCTTCATAACTCCTTCACTACTTACCCATTATCATAGTAGGGCTTTATTTTATTCGAAAAGCAGGCCGATTAACGCATTGTAATGTTTCTGTTCATTCTCACCTGATGCATTTTCAAGACGGTGCAGAAGTTTGGTACACAGTGATTTGCGACTGAGATTGCGCCCATCTTTTAGTATCTCAGTCACGATTTCGCCCAACGTTTCCTGTTGGGTTGGCAGATGCGCTTTAGCAAAGTAACGAGAAATCGCGCTTGCAGAATCAGTGCGAACGGTATGCTGCTGCATGGAGTGCTCCTGTAACAAAATGCTGGTGAATATTAAGTTTTATAACAGTAGCAAAGCTGTACCGAAAATGTGTACAACATAGCACGCTAATTTTTAGCAAAAAATGCTAAACCAATTAAATCATGTGGTTACGATGATTAAGATCTCCATGAAATTCAATTTCTTTGTACAAATCACTTTGTGTTATCAATGAAATTGATCTGTATTAGCCCGATTACTTGTAAAGACAAAGTTAGAATTATGTATTAAAATCAGGGCGTAACCTGGTTTGTCTGATACTGACCAGACCTCTTCTCCTTCCTTGATCCCGGACTGTCCATGCTCACGACCATTATTTACCGTAGCCATCTACGTGAAGACGCCCCTCTCAAAGCGCTTGAGGATATGGTGACAGCCGCAAATATCAAAAACAGGCGATCAGATGTTACGGGGATCTTACTCTTTAACGGCCATCACTTTTTCCAACTGCTTGAAGGCCCAGAGGAGCAGGTAAAAGAGATCTATCGTTGTATTTGTAACGACCCCCGGCACCACAATATCGTTGAACTGATGTGTGATTACGCGCCTGCGAGAAGATTCGGAAATGTAGGGATGGAGTTATTTGATTTACAAAAACATGAACGGAATGACGTCCTGCAAGCTGTACTCAATAAGGGTACGTCCAAATTTCAGCTCACGTATGATGACAGAGCATTACAGTTTTTCCGCACATTTGTCCTCGCCACGGAAAAATCGAGCTATTTTGAAATACCTGCGCCTGATTACTGGAGTTTTATAACCGACAATACCTGTACCATCCTGGATGAAAGCACACTCCCGTCAGATACAGATTTCAGCTTTGCTTTTCAACCAATTATCGATCCTATGTCACAGCGCGTCATTGCGCTGGAAGCCCTTATTCGCGGTAAAGACGGTGAAACGCCCGCAACGTATTTTGACAAATTCAAACCTGAAGATGTGTATACCGCTGATCTGCAGAGCAAAAAGACTGCATTTGCAATGGCAAGCGCACTGGGACTTAATCACAAAATGCTGTCGGTTAATCTGTTACCCATGACCCTGGTAAACAGACCCGATGCAGTCAGCTTTCTTATAAACGAAATCGCGGCGCATGGACTGGTGCCTGAACAAATCATTGTTGAGTTTACCGAAAGTGAAGTTATTTCGCGTTTTGATACGTTCGCGCAGGCCGTGAAGTCACTCAAGGCAGCGGGAATATGTGTGGCGATAGATCATTTCGGGGCAGGTTTTGCCGGGCTTCAGCTTTTGTCTCGCTTTCAACCGGACCGAATTAAGATAAGCCGCGAACTCATCACTGATGTGCATAAAAGTGGACCACGGCAGGCCATCATTCAGGCCATAATCAAATGCTGCGCTTCACTGGAGATTATGATTTCTGCGGTCGGCGTCGAAAAACCTGAAGAGTGGATGTGGCTTGAATCCGCGGGTATTGAGATCTTCCAGGGTAACCTGTTTGCAAGAGCCTGCCTGAATGGTACTCCGTCTGTCGCGTGGCCAGAGAAAAAATGATTTCTCAGCGTTATAATAATTAACGTATTGTTATTACACAATAATCCCGCCACCTCTTTTATGCTGAACATAAAAATTCAGCATTTACTCCCTACGTGATAGTAAAGTAAATCTTAATTTTGCTAGAATCCTATGTATGTTTTGTACAATTTGATGCATGTTGTACAAAGTAGCAGGAACCGCATATCGGTGACGGAGAATCATGAGTGTCTGGGGGAATTATGGCTTATTACAGCATTGGGGATGTCGCAGAACGTTGCGGGATAAATCCTGTCACCCTTCGGGCATGGCAACGACGTTACGGTTTACTCAAACCTCAACGCAGCGAAGGTGGCCACCGACTCTTTGATGAAGAGGATATTCAACGTATTGAAGAAATAAAACGTTGGATTAGCAGTGGCACACCCGTTGGCAAAGTTAAAGCATTGCTGGAAACCAGTACTCGTGAAACTGACGACGACTGGAATCAATTGCAAGAAGAGATGATGGGCATTCTTCGTATGGCGTATCCCCCGAAGCTGCGAGCCAAAATTATCGCACTCGGTCGCGCCTACCCCGTAGATGCGTTGATTGATCGCGTTTATCTTCCTGTGCGTCAGCGGTTGATACTTGACCATAATACATCCCGCATCATGAACAGTATGCTTGATGGCGCATTGATTGAATATGTAGCCACCCTGCTGTCTGAAACGCGGCGCAAATCAGGGAAAGATGCCATCCTGATGGCCTGGGATGTTGAAGACCGAACCCGTTTATGGCTCGAAGCCTGGCGTTTATCGCAATCGGGCTGGCATATTGCCGTGCTTGCTGAACCCATTGAATCGCCAAGACCTGAACTCTTCCCCGGGCAAACGCTTTTTGTCTGGACTGGTATTACGCCAACCCGCAGACAAAATGAACTTCTACAACACTGGAACGAACAAGGTTATAAAGTCATTTTTCACAGCCCGTAACCAACATGTATCGCAGTAATGAGCTGAGTAAGATAAATCTTACTAATTCTCATTTTTTGGGTGGTTATTTTGAATGCCATCCAATGAATCTGTGTTCCCTACCTGCCTGACTTAATGCCCGCAGTAGCATAAAAACAAAACAATATACTCACCCGTGGGTATTATTTTTTTGCATACGACATCACCTTTTTCCTAAGTAAAATTCATTAGATCAACTGGCGCACGCCTAATACTTATTCTAGGGTTAAACCATGTCTTCTTGTACCACATTATTGTTTTTCTAAAGTAATAAATGTGGTTATTTGAAAAAGGTAAAGGATATGGCTCTAGTCTTAGACAAACGCTTAATTCTTTGTTGCTGCGCCTTTTCCATTATTCCCGTGGCAAATGCAGCAACCGTTAACGGAACATTTCAGGTACTGATGACGATTCAAAAGGCCTGTACCGTGACTGCCGGTTCGGCTTCAAATATCACGCTTGGGCCGGTGAATACCACGGCAACAAATACCAATGCAAGCAACACGATTTCGATTAATTGCTCAAAAACCACGCCCTATTTTATCGGTCTGGCACCGTCGGCCGCCAATGGGGGGACGACGACAGGCTCAGGCGCCATGTCCTCCGTGGCTAACGCAGCCACCAATACCGATAAAGTGCCCTACCAGCTAAATCGAACATCAGCAACAGGTCCGGTGTGGGGGAACACCGCCACCGACACCGCGCCTGGAAACGGCGTAGCGGCGACGGGGACCGGGCTGGTGCAAACGTTTACGGTTTATGCCACCGCACCGAGCGCCAACTTCACTCCTGACGACTATGCCGACACGGTAACGGTTAACGTTAACTACTAACTTCAGGAAGCCACATGAGAGTAAAACTGCCTGTTCAGCAGTGTGCCTGCGCATGCCTGTTAGGGATGGTTGCGAGCCTCAACCCTGCTGCCGCCAGCGGGCTGCAAATCGCCCCGGTCACATTAACTTTGCTCGCGACGCAAAATGCCGATGGTATCTGGCTTAGTAATGCGGGTGAAAATGTGCTCAATGCCCAGGTTCGGGTTTTTCGCTGGAGCCAGAGCGCTTACGGCGACAAACTTTCCCCCTCTCAGGGGCTGGTCATTAGCCCGCCGATGCTGGCATTAGCCCCCGGAGAACGCCAGTTGATTCGCGTTATTCGGACCGGCCCACCTTCGGCACATGCTGAAGACGCTTATCGGTTATCGATAGATGAGTTACCGCCTGCAAAAGTAGAAAAAAATAAGCTTCAGTTTGTGCTGCATTATTCCGTCCCCGTTTTCATTCAACCAACATCAGCGGCGCAAACGCAGGCAAAATTGCAATGGAAATTACAACAGCTTGATGGCAAAAAATTTATTGAAGTGAGTAACCAGGGAAATGGGCATGCACAATTATCTGCTGCAACATTTATAAGCCCTGACGGTGCTAAAAAAGTTATTACGCCCGGACTGTTAGGCTACGTTTTACCCGGCTCAACGATGCGCTGGATAGTCTCTCCGTCGGCCAGTAATACTCATGATGGCGGGAAAGTTGAAGTCACAATCAATGGCCAAAAAACAGTACAAGATCTGTAACAGATCCTGGCTTCTGGTGAAATATTGCTTTCTCAATGGAGTATTAATATCGGGAATGGTTTGCGCACAAACGCTGAATAATAACCAGAACGAAGATGGTGTTATTAATGGCGCAGCGCAGCTCGTGGGGGTCAATTTGTATCTCGACGTCACCTTAAATGGGAATCCCGTTGGGCTGGTGCATTTGGGTTACGATAATGGAAAGCTCTATGCTGGGGCAGATACCCTGCGAAAAATGGGCTTTCGCTTTGCGCCTGACGCCACTCACGCCGTCTGCCTGAACGATATCCCCGAGCTAACGATTGACTATAACGTTCAGTTGCAAACGCTTTCGCTTACTGCGCCACTCAGTTCACTCGATCTTGCGACCACGCAGCTTAACTCCCCCGTAGAGACCGCGCCGACGGCGACAACATCACGCGGAGCGCTGCTCAATTACGATATCTATACCCAACGGGGGGATGAAAGCGCAATAAATACCTTCAGCGAACTCCGCGCTTTCAATGCTGCAGGCGTGCTCAGCACCACCCAGTTGACGCAGTATTCCACCGAGGAAAATGCGGATAACAGCGTTGAGCGACTCGATACCAGCTGGCGTATGTCATTTCCCGAAACGATGCTGGCGGTAACCGTTGGCGATACCCTGACCAGTTCACTTATCTGGTCCCGGCCGACGCGTATCAGCGGCATTCAGATAGGAACCGATTTTGGTTTGCGGCCCTATATGCCAACCACCCCGCTCCCTGCATATCTTGGCTCCGCGACGTTGCCGTCAAACGTTGAGCTGTACGTCGACGGCGTCAGGTACTACAACGGAGAAGTCCCCGCGGGTAGCTTTCAGATCAACACAATGCCGAACATCAGTGGCGCGGGAACGGGTCAGGTGATGATGACGGATGCGCTGGGCAGAACGAGCGTACAAAATTTTTCGTTCTACAACGATCAGCAACTGCTGCGGGAAGGATTAACTGCCTGGTCTGCAGAACTGGGTACGGTACGCGAAAACTATGGTTACTCCTCTTTTGATTATGCCAGCGCACCGGTACTGAGCGGTACATGGCGTCGTGGGTTTAGCAATACGTTCACCGCCGGGACTCACGCTGAAACCAGCGATGGACTGATTAACGCGGGCTTCAGTGACGACTGGATCCCAGGCACCCGCAGCGGCACGTTTTCGACCTCAATTGCCGCAAGTACCGACGCAGGAAAGAACGGTTTTCTGTACAGTTTCGGTTATCGTTGGTCCGGTGAACGGTTTAATTTCAGTACCAGTACGACGGCCACTTCCGGCGATTATCGTGATGTCGCCACCCATTATGGCGAGCCGCCACCGACGCTTAACAGCAATACGGTCATTGGCTATTCGCTGGAAGCTGCCGGTAATGTCAGCCTGAGTTACCTGCAGTTTCGTTATCCGCACGAAAATGCGGTGCGCTACGCCAACGCCAGCTGGTTCAAATCGATTACCGACAACATTTCACTGAATGCCGGATTCAACCAAAACATCGACGATAACCGCGATCGCAGTCTCTATTTGATGGTGACAATAACCACTGATAATAATCTCAGTGCCAGCAGCACCCTACAACGCACCAATGATGAGACCGGCTACCAGCTCAACGCCAGCCTGACGCCTCCTGCCGACGGCGGTTGGGGCTGGAATCTGGCCGCAAGTCAGCAGGCTTCCCGGCAAAGCGGTCAGGGAGAAGTGGGATATCTGGGTCGTTATGGTAAAGCGTACGCGGGATTCAGCCGTTTACCGGATAACCATTACGGCTACGCAGGTGCCACCGGATCGCTTGTTACCATGGGAGGCGGCCTGTTTGCAGCACGAGAAATCAACAATGGCTTTGCCGTCGTATCAACTGACGGCGTTCCTGACGTCCCGATTAAATTACAAAATAACCTGATTGGTCGCAGCGACGACCAGGGGCTATTGCTGGTCACACCGCTGAACAGTTATCAAAAAAACCTGATCAGTATTGACCCAATGGATCTCCCCGCCAATATGCGGATCGCACGCGTTGAGACGAATGCAACGCCTGCCAATCGTTCCGGTACATTGGTTAGCTTTGGCATTACCCCTATACGCGCTGCGCAGGTCATCCTCGTCGACAATCAGGGTAAACCCATTACCGAAGGCAGCATGGCATACGCCATCAGCGGAGCAGGACAATCGTCTGTCGTTGGTTTTGATGGGATGACCTGGTTCGACACGCTGGAACAGCACAACGCGCTGCGCGTTGAGACAGACACCGGCAGTTGTCGCGTGCAATTTGACTATCCCGCTTCCGCAAAGGGGATTGTGCAAATAGGTCCACTGGTTTGCCGGCCACACTAACAGGAGTGCGCTCATGAGGTTAAGGCATCTGTTACTCATCGCAGCCGTACTCTTTTGTCCGGCGATTAGCCATGCCGTAACCTGTTCGGTGAGCAATGTACAACCCATAAATTTGGGCTCAGTCAATCCGCTGTCTGCGACAGGCGCAACGTCATCAATGACGTTCAACTACACCTGCACCAAAGAGCTTGGCGACGTGCTGGCAGGGATCAACCTCTGTTTTAATATTGGCGCCTCAGCCGTCAGTGGCCAGGTGACACCCCGAAATATGTCATTAAACGGAACACCTGCCAGAACGCTGGCATACCAGCTTTACCAGGATGCCGGACACACCAAAGTCTGGGGGAGTCAGTATCAGTCGGGAACAACTTTTCCAATGGTACAGCTTAACCTGCTGAATCTGACGCCAGTGACGGGCTCACTCACGGTATCAGCGCAGATTGTCACGCCACAAACCTCAGCGGTCCCCGGAAGCTATCAGGATAGCTATACGGCGGCGACAGCCCTTGTCACCCTCAATCCTGGATTGCTTTTCCCGCCGACCACCTGTGGCGATACCGTTGCCGCCAGGCTTCCCTTCACCGTATCGGCGACGGTCAGCAAACAGTGCAATATCACCTCTGCAACCAATATTAGCTTTGCGCCCGCCAGGGCAACCGAGCGTAACCTAACGGCTTCAAATACCGTGGGCGTAGCATGTTCCAATAACACGCCTTACACCATCGGACTTCAGCCCTCTAACGGCAATACGGCAGGCAGCGGCGTGATGGCCGGCACGGGGTCAAATACGGACAAGGTCCCCTACCAGCTTAGCTCGACGCCGGGGCCGTCCGGAACGGTTTGGGGCAATTCATCGCTCAATACTGTCGCGGGCAACGGTACGGGAACCACCACCACCTACCCGGTTTACGCCACCGTTCCCAGCGCGAACTACACGCCTGACAACTATGCTGATACCGTTACCATCGCCGTGACCTACTGACCCCAGCTTAATCGCAATAAAGCAAATACATTTTATTATCATATTATTTACTTTTAGAGGTGCGTCATAAATCTGACAAATTGCGATTTTTATAAATCATGCATATTAAATTACCCAGCCAGCAAAATAACCGAAATATCAGCACAATCAAAGAATAACTATTCATTTCTCAGCTAAAGCCCACACGCTTCATGCCGATAAACCGTGTTAGCCGGACAGGCCATTCTATGAAATAAATGTTAAATTTAGGTTCATATGGTGTGATTCACTGTATACCACGGCCAAATTAAGAACATATTACTTTTATAACTAAGGTTTATCATGGATAAGTTATCTTACGCTTCAGATAGCAGCACATCTGCCTGGAATACCTACCTGCAACAAATCGAGCGTGTGGCCCCTTACCTGGGCGAACTTTCCCATTGGGTGGATACCCTGCGCCACCCAAAACGCGCGCTTATTGTCGATATCCCGGTGCAGATGGATGACGGTACTATCCGTCATTTTGAAGGGTATCGCGTGCAACATAATCTCTCCCGCGGGCCGGGCAAAGGCGGTGTGCGTTATCATCCTGATGTTGATCTTAATGAAGTGATGGCCCTGTCCGCATGGATGACCATCAAATGCGCAGCGTTGAACCTGCCGTACGGCGGTGCGAAAGGTGGTGTGCGCGTCGATCCGTTCTCGCTTTCCGAAGGTGAACTGGAGCGTTTAACCCGCCGTTATACCAGCGAAATCGGCATTATCATCGGGCCGCAGAAAGACATTCCTGCGCCGGATGTGGGGACTAACGGAAAAGTAATGGCCTGGATGATGGATACCTACTCCATGAACCACGGCACCACCGTGACCAGCGTGGTCACCGGTAAACCTATTCACCTCGGCGGCTCGTTAGGCCGTGATAAAGCCACCGGTCGTGGTGTTTTCGTCAGCGGTCTGGAAGTGGCGCGTCGTGCCAACATCGACGTTGAAGGCGCTCGCGTAGCGGTGCAAGGTTTTGGTAACGTCGGCAGCGAAGCCGCCCGCCTGTTCGCGGCAGCAGGAGCACGCGTGGTCGCGATTCAGGATCACACCGCAACGCTGTTTAACTCAACGGGTATCGACATGGCCGCGTTGTCTGCCTGGCAACTGGAGCACAAACAGATTGCCGGTTTCCCGGGCGCTGAAACCATTGCCAGCGAAGCCTTCTGGAGCCTGGAGATGGATATTCTGATCCCGGCCGCGCTCGAAGGCCAGATCACCCGTCACCGCGCGGAAACGCTGACCTGTAAACTGGTACTCGAAGGCGCTAACGGCCCAACCTATCCGGACGCCGACGACGTTCTGGCAAACCGCGGTATCGTGGTTGTCCCAGACGTTGTTTGTAACGCCGGCGGCGTAACCGTCAGCTACTTCGAATGGGTTCAGGACATGGCTAGCTTCTTCTGGAGCGAAGAAGAGATTAACAATCGCATGGACAAAATCATGACCGATGCGATGGTACACGTGTGGGAAAAAGCGGCAGAGAAATCCTGCTCACTGCGTACGGCAGCCTACATTGTTGCCTGCGAACGCATTCTACTGGCACGTAAAGATCGCGGAATTTATCCGGGCTAACGCCGAAATCGACCATGCCTACAAACCACCTGCTCTGCAGGTGGTTTGTTTTCCATAAACATCCGTGAATCAGCTTCCCGGCCAAATACGGCCCAACCTCTCATTTTCGCTGTTTTATGCACCATGACGTTCCAATACGGAACATTATTATGTTGCTACGTTTCGTATTGAAACGCCCATTGCAGCAATTTTCTTTTGCCAACCCGTGTGCAAAATTACCTTATCGGCAGCGAGCAGTCGCCGTGGCGTTGTATAACCCGATACCCTACATCAGATGCCTGCCCGAATCTGGCAGCCATCCAGGACTGTCTGCGGAGCATAAATAATGAAAAAATTGATTAACCGTGTTGAAGACGTACTGACTGAACAACTCGCCGGACTGGCGAAAGCGTATCCTTCCCTGGCACTGCATCAGGATCCGGTATATGTCACCCGCGCAGATGCGCCGGTAATGGGCAAAGTGGCGCTGCTTTCCGGCGGCGGCAGCGGACACGAGCCTATGCACTGCGGCTATATTGGTCAGGGCATGCTCTCTGGTGCCTGCCCGGGTGAAATTTTTACCTCACCCACGCCGGATAAAATGTTCGAATGCGCCATGCAAATTGATGGCGGCGAAGGCGTACTGCTGATCATCAAAAATTACACCGGCGATATTCTTAATTTCGAAACCGCCACCGAGCTGTTGCATGAAAGCGGCGTCAAAGTCACCACCATGGTAGTGGATGACGACGTGGCGGTGAAAGACAGTCTGTATACCGCCGGTCGTCGTGGTGTGGCGAATACCGTATTGATCGAAAAACTGGTCGGCGCGGCCGCCGAACGCGGTGACTCACTGGAAGTCTGTGCGGCGCTGGGTCGTAAACTGAATAACCAGGGCCACTCCATTGGGATAGCCATTGGCGCCTGTACCGTTCCGGCCGCCGGACAACCGTCGTTCACGTTGCAGGATAACGAAATGGAGTTTGGCGTGGGTATCCACGGGGAACCCGGCATTGACCGCCGCACCTTCACTTCCCTCGATCAGACCGTTGATGAAATGTTCGATACCCTGCTGGAAAACGGCAACTACAGCCGTACGCTCCGCCACTGGGACAACGTTCAGGGCGCGTGGCAGGAAGGCAAAGAATGCAAACGCGCGTTGCAAAGCGGCGATCGCGTCATTGCGCTGGTCAATAATCTCGGAGCGACGCCGCTGTCAGAACTCTTCGGCGTGTATAACCGCCTCGAAAGCCGTTGCCAGGACGCCGGCATCGTCATTGAGCGCAACCTGATCGGTTCTTACTGTACCTCTCTGGATATGACCGGCTTCTCAATCACCCTGTTACAGGTGGATGACGACACGCTGAGCTTATGGGATGCACCGGTTCACACCCCTGCTCTCAACTGGGGTAAATAAGGAGATACATGATGTCCCTCAACAGAACACAAATTGTTAACTGGCTCTATCGCTGCGGTGAGATCTTCACCACCGAAAGTGATTTTCTCACCGGTCTTGATCGGGAAATTGGTGATGCCGACCACGGTCTGAACATGCACCGTGGCTTTAGCAAAGTCGTCGAAAAGCTGCCGTCCATCGCCGATAAAGACATTGGTTTTATTTTGAAAAACACCGGCATGGTGCTGCTCTCAAGCGTCGGGGGGGCCAGCGGTCCACTGTTTGGTACCTTTTTTATCCGCGCCGCCCAGGTGACCCAGGCTCATCAAAGCCTGACGCTTGAGGAGTTGTATCAAATGATTCGTGATGGCGCAGAAGGTGTGATTAGCCGCGGTAAAGCTGAACCTGGCGACAAAACCATGTGCGATGTCTGGCTGCCGGTAGTGGAATCTTTACGTCAATCCTGCGAGCAAAAGCTGAGCGTACAGGCGGCGCTGGAAGCGGCAAGCCAACAAGCGGAAGCAGCAGCGCAAAGCACCATCACCATGCAGGCCCGCAAAGGCCGCGCCAGCTATCTCGGTGAGCGCAGCATTGGGCATCAGGATCCCGGCGCAACTTCCGTAATGTTTATGATGCAAATGCTGGCTCAGGCGTCCAGAGAGTAAGGATAAAGCGATGGTAAACCTGGTTATTGTTTCTCACAGCGCCCAGTTGGGCGAAGGCGTCGGCGCGCTAGCCCGGCAGATGTTAATGGGTGATGGTTGCAAAATCGCTATTGCCGCAGGCATTGACGATCCTGAGAATCCGATTGGCACCGATCCTATCAAGGTGATGGAAGCCATTGAGTCCGTGGCCGATACGGATCACGTGCTGGTGATGATGGATATCGGTAGTGCGCTACTGAGTGCGGAAACCGCGCTGGAACTGCTCGATCCGGCCATTGCCGCCAAAGTACGTTTGTGCGCCGCGCCGCTGGTCGAAGGCACGCTCGCCGCAACGGTTAGCGCTGCTGCAGGTGCTGACATTGAGCGGGTCATCTGTGATGCCATGAACGCCCTCGACGCCAAATGTGAGCAACTGGGTTTACCTTCGCCATCTGCAGCAAAGCCGACATCCGCCGAATTCGCGCCCGATGCAGATGCTCATTCAGTGGCCATTGTGGTGAAAAATCCAAACGGCATTCATGTGCGTCCGGCTTCACGGCTGGTTTCCGCGCTGTCTGGCTTTAACGCCGATTTGTGGCTGGAGAAAAATGGCAAGTGCGTCGTCCCTGATAGCCTGAATCAGATTGCCCTGCTGCAGGTACGCTGTAACGACACGCTGCGCCTGATTGCCAAGGGCGAACAGGCAGAGGATGCACTGGCCGCATTCAAACAGCTGGCGGCTGAGAATTTTGGTGAATCGCTCGAGCCCGCGCATGCTGATACCGTGGTGACGAAGGTTCCCTCACAGGTCACGGGGACGGCATTCTGTTACACACCGTTCTCACCACAGGTAAGCCAGCAGCCTGTAGCCTCACTCCAGATTGAGCAGCAACGGTTACGGGTCGCTATCCAAAGCACGCTGAACGACTTAAGCGAGCTAACCGCGCTTGCAGAAGAGAGATATTCCGCAGATATCGCCGCTATTTTCTCCGGTCACCACACGCTGTTGGACGATCCGGATCTGTTCGATATGGCCTGCGATCTAATGCGTGAAACGCAGTGCAGCGCGGCCTGGGCCTGGCATCACGTGCTGAGCGATCTCAGCCAGCAGTATTTACAGCTCGACGATCCTTACCTGCAGGCGCGATACATCGATATTGAAGATTTGTTGTCTCGTTCACTGCAGTATTTGACGGGAGAGACTGCACAAATTCCCGCATTCATCCGCCCCACTATTTTGGTCGCGGAGGTCATCTATCCATCTACGGTGCTGCAACTCGATCCGAAGACCATCAAAGGCATCTGCCTGCGGGACGGGAGCGAAGCGTCCCACCCGGCGATTATCGCCCGTGCAATGGGGTTATGTTGGTTATGTCAGCAAGGCGAGGCCATCGAGAGTATCACGATGGGTGATACCCTGACCCTTGACAGCGTGGCCCAGCGGATAACCCGCGCGGGCTGATGTCGGTTGCACGCCCTTTCCCGACAAAGGGTGTGCATCTTTTCGATTCGCGTCGGGAAATGTCTGTTTATTCGCAAAATGGGGCGTCGATCACGCGCAACGGTCGATCCTGAACTAAGGTTTTCTCATGGTAAATGCCGCTGCTTCGGCACACCCTAAGGAGATTAACCGATGATAACGCCTGCAACTCGCCATCCAGGCCTGCTCTCTGTTGCAATAAAACTGACGCTCGCAAGCACCTTTTTTGCCCTTTCCTCTTTTGCCGTCAACGCCGAGGACGCACCAACCGCTACGCCTCAGCCGCCTGATATTTTGCTTGGCCCACTGTTTAACGATGTACAAACGGCCAAACTGTTTCCTGACCAGAAAACCTTTGCTGACGCCGTCCCTAACAGCGATCCATTAATGATCCTTGCCGATTACCGGATGCAGAAAAATCAGTCCGGATTCGACTTACGTCATTTTGTGGAAGTGAATTTCACCTTGCCGAAAGCTGGCGAGAAATACGTCCCTCCAGCCGGGCAATCGCTGCGCGAGCATATTGACGGACTGTGGCCGGTACTCACCCGTTCGACAACCGACGCTGAAAAATGGGACTCTCTGCTGCCGCTCCCGGAGCCGTATGTCGTGCCTGGCGGGCGTTTTCGCGAAATATATTATTGGGACAGCTATTTCACCATGCTGGGGCTTGCCGAGAGCAATCACTGGGATAAGGTCTCTGACATGGTGGCAAACTTTGCTTACGAGATTGATTCCTGGGGACACATTCCTAACGGCAACCGCACCTACTATCTGAGCCGTTCTCAACCGCCATTCTTTGCTTTTATGGTGGAACTGCTGGCGCAGCATGACGGGGATGACGCGCTGAAAAAATACCTCCCGCAGATGCTCAAAGAATACACCTACTGGATGGAAGGCGTCGAAACGCTCCAGTCCGGCCAGCAGAATAAGCGCGTGGTTAAGCTGGATGACGGCACCATTTTGAATCGCTACTGGGATGACCGCGATACGCCGCGGCCAGAGTCCTGGGTGGAGGATATCGCCACAGCGAAAAGCAATCCGAACCGACCGGCCACAGAAATCTACCGCGACCTGCGTTCTGCCGCCGCGTCGGGTTGGGACTTTAGTTCCCGCTGGATGGATAACCCCAATCAACTAGGCACCCTGCGCACCACCAGCATCGTTCCGGTCGATCTCAATGCGTTGATGTACAAAATGGAAAAGATGATCGCCCTCGCCAGCAAGGCCGCCGGGGATAATGCCAAAGCTGCACAATATGAAGGCTTCGCTAATGCCCGACAAAAAGGGATCGAAAAGCACCTGTGGAACGACAAAGAAGGCTGGTATGCCGATTACGATCTGAAGAGCCACAAAGTACGTAACCAACTCACGGCCGCCGCCTTGTTCCCGTTGTATGTCAATGCAGCAGCAAAAGATCGCGCCAGTAAAGTGGCCGCGGCAACCCAGGCGCATTTGCTGCAACCCGGCGGCCTGGCCACCACGTCAGTGAAAAGCGGCCAGCAGTGGGATGCTCCCAACGGCTGGGCCCCGCTCCAGTGGGTCGCCGCATCGGGATTACAGAATTACGGTCAGGATAACGTCGCCATGGACGTGACCTGGCGATTCCTCACCAACGTGCAGCACACCTACGATCGTGAGAAAAAGCTGGTTGAAAAGTATGACGTGAGCAGCACAGGCACTGGCGGAGGCGGCGGCGAATATCCGTTGCAGGATGGTTTTGGCTGGACCAACGGCGTAACGCTTAAAATGCTCGACCTGATCTGTGCCAAAGAAAAGCCCTGTGACAGCGTGCCCGCATCGCGCCCGGCCCCGGCAAGTACCACGCCAGTCGAGCCTAAAAAACAGGCTCAGCCGACGTCTTAACGCCGTTACCTGAAGCGTTTTACTCCCCGAATCCGCGCTGCGTCGCGGATTTTTTCTGGCTTCTATTCCGCCATTCCTGTTGTCTCTACGCCATCTAGCCCTTATGGGGTATTCCGGGTTTTCATCCGTGAGAAATTGATTCTGAACATGTTTTTATTCGCTGTATATGTAAATATATAGCGATTTTATCACCTTCAGGATAACAATTATGCCACTGACAAGACGGATGTTTGCCCAGCTTGTGGCATCTGCATTGCTGCTACGCCATCTTCCCGCCTTGGCTCAAACACCGCTAACCGTTGCCGTGGGAGGCCACCCAGCGCCAGAGGCGACCCAACGCGTGGTCAGCGCAGGCGCACCCGCCGACATGCTGCTGCTGGCCGTCGCGCCGGAAAAACTGGTTGGTTTTTCATCCTTTGATTTTTCTCGTCAGACCGCCATCCCGTTTCACGAAGACATTCGGGCTTTACCGAAACTGGGCAAGCTGGCGGGGCGCGCCAGCACACTCTCGCTTGAAGCGCTACTGGCGCTTAAACCCGATCTGGTGATTGACTGCGGCAATGCCGATGAAACCTGGCTTTCTCAGGCCAGACAAGTGAATGCGCAAACGCAAATTCCCTGGCTGCTGATTAATGGCGAACTGCGGCTCAGCCCACAACAGCTACTCGCAGCAGGTGAAGCGCTGGGAGTCGCAACACGGGCCAGGACTCAGGCCAAACTGGCCCAGCGTTTTATTGATGAAGCCCTCGCGTTTTCACACTCTCCCGCAGCAAAGCTGCGTTTTTATGCCGCACGCGGCGCCCAAGGACTTGAAACAGGATTACAAAGTTCATTGCATACCGAAGCTGCAGAACTACTGGGATTACACAATGTGGCGCAAATTCCTGGGCGGCACGGGCTGGCGCAGGTTTCAATGGAAAACCTGTTGAGCTGGCAGCCCGATATTATTCTGGTACAGGATGCGATTACGGCACAGTACCTGCGAGAAGATCCCGTCTGGCAAGGAGTCAAAGCGGTTGCCGATCGGCGCATTCTGTTTCTCAGCGGCCTGCCGTTTGGCTGGCTGGACGCGCCTCCCGGCATCAATCGTTTGCTGGGGTTACGCCGTCTGCATGCCTGGCTTGATCTACAGGTTGAAGCGGGCTTTAAAACCGATATGCAGCGCTACAGTGAGCTGTTCTGGCACACCACGTTAAGCGACGCACAGTACCAACAACTGGTGAGCGTCTGATGAAAACGTCTACCCTCGGTTTTCTGATGATTACGACGGTGGTGCTTTGCGCGAGCATCGCCGCGGTGTCGGGTGCTTATCGCCTCGATGCACAACAGGTCGTGGATCTTATTGCAGGCAGGGATAGCGTCCCGATGCAGGACAAAATCGTCTTCTGGCAAATCCGACTGCCACGCATTCTGGCTGCATTGTTACTCGGCGCAGCGCTGGCTGGTGCAGGAACCACTTATCAGGGAATGTTCCGTAACCCACTGGTTTCGCCGGATATCCTCGGCGTGGCGGCCGGTGCCGGTTTGGGCGCCTGTACGGCAATCCTGCTGGGGCTACCAATCCTGTTTATTCAGCTGTATGCGTTCACTGGCGGTTTGTTAGTGGTCGCCGGTGTCTGGCTGATTACCCGGCGAGTCAAGCGTCACGATCCGGTGTTAACGCTGGTGCTGGTCGGGATTGCGCTGGGTACGGTCTGCGGAGCGGGAATTTCACTCATCAAAACGCTGGCCGACCCGTATACCCAACTCCCGTCGATCACCTTCTGGCTGCTCGGCGGTTTATCGACAATTACTCTGCACGATCTGTGGTTCTCAGCACCGCTGATCCTTGCTGGACTGGTCCCGTTATTGCTGCTGCGCTGGCGCATGAACCTGCTCACCCTGTCGGATGATGAAGCCCGATCGCTTGGGATCAACGTCTCCCGACTGCGGCTGGGACTGATCGTCTGCGCAACGTTAGTCACCGCCTGTACCGTCGCCATTGCCGGCATTATCGGCTGGATTGGACTGGTAGTGCCGCACATCGGCAGACTCCTCAGCGGGAATAACCACCAGCAGTTACTGCCGGTGTCCATGGGGATCGGCGCCATTTTACTCCTGCTCACCGACACCCTCGCCCGCACGCTGAGCCGCACGGAAATCCCGCTGGGGATCCTGACTGCATTTATTGGCGCACCATTCTTTTTGCTGCTTTTGCTGCGGGGAAACCGCCCATGACGCTATTACTCGTGCGCCACGCGTCGCTGGGATACCACAGTAAACAGCCCGTGTTACGCGATATCTCCTTTCAGGTTTCGCCCGGTTCTGTCTGTTGTCTGATTGGTGCTAACGGCAGCGGTAAAACCACCCTGATGCGCACCATTCTCGGCGTTCTTCCGCCGCTTCGCGGTGACATTCTGCTTGATGGCGTCGCGGTGAATCATCTCAGCGATCGGGAACGCGCCGCAGCCATCGCCTGGGTTCCTCAGGCGCACGACGGCGCGTTTGCCTTCACCGCGCTGGACATGGTGATGATGGGACTGGCCCCGCAACTGGCGGCATTTGCGGTTCCCGGCGCTAAAGAGCGTGAAATTGCGCATCAGCAACTGGCGATGCTGGAGATTTCTCACCTGGCACTTCGACGCTGGAACACCCTGAGCGGCGGCGAACGGCAACTGGTGTTGATCGCTCGCGCGCTGGCGCAACGTCCGCGTCTTTTATTGCTGGATGAACCCGCATCCAGCCTTGATTTTGGGCATCAAATCCGTCTGCTCGACACGCTGGTGACGCTGAAAAATTCCGGTATGGCCCTGCTGATGTCGACCCATCACCCGTTGCACGCCCGGGCAATCGCCGACAGCGTGGTACGGGTTGAACCAAACGGCGAGGTGTCGCAGGGTCTGCCTGAACATCAGCTCGCCGCCGACCGCCTGGCCGCGCTGTATCGCGTTACACCGTCACAAATTACCCACCATCTTTATGGTTCACTCAATTAAGGAATATTCATGCTCATTGACGACATTGATTTTGCCGATCTTTACCGTAAGCAATTACAGCTGGCGAACAGAACCGAGAAAAAGCCGGAGCACTGGGACAAACGTGCGGAAAAAATGGCGGAGAATTGCGCCTCATTAACCGACAGCTATCTGTTGCAACTGCTGGGGAAAATCGACCTGCAAGGTGCAGAGTCGCTGTTTGATATGGGTTGCGGCCCCGGTACAGTCTCGCTGGCGCTGGCTAAAAAAATGCCAATAATTTACGGCGTAGATTACAGCCAGGGAATGCTGAGCGTAGCTGCCCGCCGCGCCGCACAAATGAACGCCCGTCACGTACAATGGGTGCAACGAGCCTGGGAAGAGCACTGGGATGATTTACCCCAGTGCGATATCGCCGTCGCCTCGCGCTCCACGCTGGTTGCCGATATGCGCCAGGCAATGAGCAAGCTGAATAATCAGGCCCGGCTGCGGGTTTATACCACCCACCTTGTCAGTTCATCTTTCGTTTCTCCCACCATTCAGCGCGCACTGGGCCGCGAAGTGATTGAACTGCCCAACTATATCTATGCGCTTAATGTTCTGTATCAGATGGGGATCCACGCGCACGTTGATTTTATCCGCGGTCCCAACTGTCAGCAGGACAACAGCATCTGGACGCGTTTTCTGGAAAACGTGCGCTGGAGTATGGGTGAACTGAGCGCCGACGAGGTCGAACGTCTGGAAAACTGGTATCAACAGCAGGATCCACGCGCTATTGCCCCCGCCAGCCGTGACTGGGCGCTTATCTGGTGGGACAGCATCCCGCGGGAGGCGCTGCGATGATCTACTTTTCGCAGGCGCAAATTGACGCGCTGCTGCTGGAAGATATTCAGGGCGGCGATCTGACCACCCGCGCGCTGGGTATCGGCGCCCAACCAGGCGTCATCGAGTTTAGCCATCGCCAGGGCGGATGCGTTAGCGGTACCGCTGTTGCCAGACAAATGCTGACTTCATTGGGATTAACCGTCACCGATATTTTGTCCGATGGCGAACGGGCGAACGCCGGACAGCGACTGATTCGCGCACACGGACCAGCGGCGGCGCTGCACCAGGGCTGGAAAGCGGTACAAAATGTACTGGAGTGGAGCTGCGGCGTGTCGGGCTATCTCGTCGAGATGCTGAGCATGCTGCATCAACGCTATCCCGATGGGCAGATTGCCTGCACCCGCAAAGCCATTCCCGGTACGCGTTTACTGGCGACTCAGGCAATACTTGCCGCCGGGGGCATTATCCATCGGGGAGGATGCGCCGAAACGGTACTGCTGTTTGCTAATCACCGCCGTTTTCTTACCAACCCAAACGACTGGACAGGCGCGATTGCGCGCTTACGCAGCCATGCGCCAGAAAAAAAGATCGTGGTCGAAGCGGATACGCCAGATGAGGCATTGGCCGCCCTACGCGCCGCCCCTGATGTCCTACAACTCGACAAATTTACCCCCGAGCAGGCGGCAGAAATTGCCCGTCAGGCCCCTGCTCTGGCCCCCCATTGCACGCTGGCACTGACCGGCGGCATTACCCTCGCCTCGCTGGCGGGTTATCTCGACTGCGGTATCAGACTCTTTATCACTTCCGCGCCTTACTACGCTCCACCTGCGGATATCAAAGTGAGCCTGAGCCCGGACGCACGTGGCCTATAACATCAAAAAATGGACTAAAAATAATGAATTTCAACAAAAGTTGTCTTTACACAGCCCTGTCGTTTGCTTTCGCGCACAGTGCTTTTGCTGGGCAGGAAAGCGAAAACATGACCGTCTGGTCTAGTCCGGTCTCCGCGGCAACCACCACGGTTCTCGGCCAGGAAACGATACAACAGTTGGATAAACAGAACGTGGCGCAGGCGCTGAGCGTCGTCCCCGGCGTCGTGCTGCAAAAGTCAGGCAACCGCAACGAGCAACAGGTAAAAGTGCGCGGATTTGACAGCCGTCAGGTTCCCGTCTTTTTCGACGGCGTGCCGGTGTACATCCCCTATGACGGCAACCTCGACTTAGGCCGTTTTCTGACATCCGATATCGCTTCGGTTGAAGTCTCCAAAGGCTACTCGTCTCTGTTACAGGGGCCAAACCAGATGGGCGGTGCCATCAATATCACTACAAAAAAACCGACCAAACCGCTTGAAGGCAGCATTGGCTATCGCCAGGGCTGGAGTCGCAGCAAAGACAACGCCCACGATATGCACGCTTCATTTGGCGCCAGTAACGATCTCGGCTATATCCAGCTCAGCGGCAGTCAGCTGAAGCAGGATTTTCTTGGGTTACCGCATGGCGTGGACAACCCGGTTGCAGGCAGTCACGGCAAGATGATCAACTCTTCCGCTGATGACAAGCGTGGCATCGTGAAGCTGGGCTTTACCCCTCGTGGAGATGATGAATATGTGCTGACCTATATAAATCAGGACGGTGAAAAAGATAATCCACCGTACGCCGGAACCAGCAGCCAGAAATCACGCTACTGGCAATGGCCACAATACGATAAAGAGAGCTATTACTATCAGGGAACCACGCATCTGGGCGACCGTTTTACTCTGAAAAGCCGTCTGTATCGCGACACCTTTGAAAATACGTTAATGATGTACAACTCGCTGGCCGATCTGAAAAATAAGAAAGGCAGCTACAGCCATTATTCGGACTATAGCGATGGGGCTGGCCTGCAGCTCGCTGCGGATATGCGAGAAAACGATCTGCTCTCTTTCGCCGTGAACTGGAAGGACGATGTTCACCGCGAGAAAGGCGCACCGAATGCGGCTTACGACCGCTACGAAGACCGCACCTGGTCCGTGGCCAGTGAATACCAGTGGGCTGCGGCGGATAATGTCGATGTGGTGGCGGGAATAAGCTATGACTGGCGAGACAGTCTGGAAGGTATGAAGCACGAGAAAAACGGCAGCGTCACGCACTACGATGACAACAATCAGTCGGCCTTTAACTGGCAGGTGATGACCAAATACCACTTTGAAAATTCAGACACATTAGCGCTGTCTTACTCTGACAGAACGCGTTTCCCAACGTTAAAAGAACGCTACACGACCTCGAAACCGGCCTATAACCAGGTAGCCCTGGTCAATCCACAGCTTAAACCGGAGCGCGCCCGCAGCGTGGACCTGACATGGAATGGTTCACTTAGCCAGAACTGGGGATTCGAAGCCAGCGTGTATTACAACCGCATCAGCGACGCGATTCTTTCGCACAATATTGATGCCGATACCATCCAGAATCAGAACAGTGGTCGGGTGGATTACACCGGCCTGGATGCAGGCGTTAAAGGTAAAGTTTTTGATATGCTGGACGTCGGGCTGAGCTACGGCCTTATTCATGCGGACGCCAAACGCAGCGATATCGGTAAGATTACCGATCTGCCGACGCAAACCCTGACCGCCTGGATGACGCTGAAACCGTGGGAGCCACTCAGCATTACGCTGTCCGAAGAGGCCCGTTCGTCAAGCTATAGCAATACCGACGGCTCGCAGAAAGCCGCTGGTTTCGCCATTACCCATTTGCGCGCTGATTACGCCATTGGTCACGGGTTTAGCGTTAACGCTTCGGTCAATAACCTGTTCGATACGCAGTACGTTTACAGTGAAGGATTTATTGAAGAGGGGCGTAATTACTGGGCGGGCATTGAGTATCAGTTCTGACTTAACAATGCAGAAAAACGGCCCCGTCAGGGGCCGTTCGATTAATCTCGTCGTACAAGCCGAAAGACACCCAGCACAACAATCGCGCCGACCACGGCCACCAGGAAGCTGTGGAGATTAAACCCGCTGATATCGCCGCCGATACCGAACATCGTAGCCAGCCATCCACCGACCACAGCACCGATAATACCGAGAATGCAGGTCAGGATAAATCCACCGCCATCGCGCCCCGGCATAATCAGTTTGGCGATAACCCCCGCAATCAGACCAAAAATAATCCAGGTAATAATTCCCATTTCCAGGCCCTCTTTCCAGTGAACGCACGCGCAAGACATTCTTGCGCCAGCACGTTAAGTATAGGCAAGCCATCGCTACGTGCTTTTTCCCTCAGACTTAATTCATTGGGTTTGGTAAAAAATTTCATCCATTTGTATTAAGTTCCGTTGATTGATGCCGATAATCCAACGATAAACCAGGCATCCAGGAGTCATTAGGTGTGAGTAACTACAATGAGCAGTTCCTGAAGCAAAATCCATTAGCGGTGTTAGGCGTACTCCGGGACTTAAATTCGCAGCAGGTTCCGCTGCGTATCTCCTGGTCAGGTGGCCAGTTCATCAGCAAAATACTGGCGGTCAGCCCGGATGAACTGATCATGGATTTTGGTAGTCAGGAATATGAAAACCAGGCCGTGCAGCGAGCCAATCAAATTACGATTATCGCCGAAACGCAGGGAGCCAAAGTGGAGTTCACCCTGCCACAGCTGAAAAAAGGCGAATACCAGCGGCTACCCGCATTTATCTCATCATTGCCGCCATCTCTGTGGTTCGTCCAGCGTCGGGAATATTTCCGTATCGGTGCTCCACTGCATCCCCCCTATCGCTGCACGGTAAAAATGCCGGATAACAGCACGCTGTGTTTTCGCTTATTCGATTTGTCTCTTGGCGGTATGGGCGGGCTGTTAGAAACGGCAAAACCAGAGGGACTGGTAGAAGGCATGCGCTTTTCACAGGTTGAACTGAACATGGAGCAATGGGGAGTGTATCAGGTGGACGCCCAGCTAATTTCCATTAGCGAACGCAAAGTTATCGACGGGAAAAACGAAACAATTACCACTCCCCGCCTGAGCTTTCGTTTTCTCAACGTCGGCCCGGCGGTGGAGCGTAACCTACAGCGAATTATTTTTTCCCTCGAGCGCGAGGCCCGGGAAAAGTCGAATAAGGTGCGCGATTAGCATCACCTGAATTACATCACATCCAGCGCTTGTTGAAGCTTCCAGATATAGCGCGGAGCCTGCGGCGCCGGATGATTATCAGCAACATGTTCAATAAATTCATCCGGGCTGAGATCGTTTATCTTATTAATGGCTTTTTTCCTGTCGGAGGAGAACGTTCTCAGCAGCGCGCCCGCACCGTTGGCGTACGATACCACCAGCGCATATTGCATCACCTGCGGATCTTCGATCCCGGCCAGCGGCCCGGTCTCAAGAATGCTCAGGTATGCGGCCCCCATCGAGATATTGCGCTCAGGATTTTTCAGCTCGCTGGTTGACGGCTCGCCACTCCACCCCATGCGACGATAAACATCACGCCCTGACGTCGAGGCTTTTAACTGCATCAGGCCAATCGCATTAGACTTACTGACCGCATTCGGATTTCCACCTGATTCAATGGCGATGATAGCGGTAATCAATTGTGGACTGACACCCCAGGCCGCACCGGCTTTTTCGCTGATCGGCATCCATTGCATTGCGCGTTTAACCGGAACTTCAGCATTCCACGGCGGATTTTTGTAATCCTGTTTTGAACTACAGCCCGCAAGTAATACAACCAAAAAAGCAAACCATCTCAATTTCACGTCATCTATCCTTATAGCCGGAACCTGTCGCTGAGGTGACAACGACATACCTACGCGGCATGATATACATTTGGTTTTAGTTGTAGCAAGGAAATGCCATGTCCCGGTTTCACTTAATTGCCCCGTCGGGCTACTGTATCAACCAGCAGGCTGCCTTACGCGGGCTGGCGCGTCTTACTGAGGCCGGTCATCAGGTCGACAATTCAGCGGTCATTACGCGCCGTTGCCAGCGTTTTGCGGGTACAGAAGCAGAACGGCTTGCTGATGTGAACGCGCTCGTAAATCTGAACACGCCCGATACCATTGTGATGGCAGTACGCGGCGGCTATGGCGCGAGCCGTTTACTGGCAGATATTGACTGGCAGGCGCTGGCGAACCGTCAGCAACACAACCCGCTGCTGCTGTGCGGACACAGCGATTTTACCGCGATCCAGTGTGGTCTGCTGGCGCAGGGGAATGTGATTAGCTTCAGCGGCCCGATGCTGGCGGCTAACTTTGGCGCCGAGGAGATGAACGCATTTACCGAGCACCATTTCTGGCAGGCTGTTCGCAATGCCCAATTTACCCTCGAGTGGCAAGGTAACGGTCCGGCATGTGCGACCGAAGGTACGCTATGGGGCGGAAATCTGGCGATGCTCATTTCTCTGATGGGCACGCCGTGGATGCCTGCTATCGAAAACGGCATTTTGGTGCTGGAAGACATTAACGAGCATCCTTTTCGCATTGAACGCATGCTGCTGCAACTGTATCACGCAGGAATACTGGCCCGACAAAACGCCATTATCCTCGGCAGTTTTAGCGGCAGCGCACCTAATGATTACGACGCGGGTTACAGTCTTGACTCAGTTTGTGATTTTCTACGCGCCAGGTTATCGGTTCCGGTGATCGACGGCCTCGATTTTGGTCATGAACAACGCACCGTCACCTTGCCGTTGGGGGCCAGAGCGGAACTGAAAAATGATAAAAACGGCGCTCAGCTCACCTTAAGTGGGCATCCGGTACTTAAATCGTAAAAAAAGCGGTTAACAGGGCTAAGTAAAACGCTGTTTCTGTCGTTATTATGTTAGGGTTTATAAATACGAAACAGCGTAATTCAGGAGTAACCGAACGTTGGATGCCGCAGCAATAATTAGCCTTTTTATTTTGGGTTCCGTACTCGTCACCTGCAGTATCTTACTCAGTTCATTCTCATCACGTCTTGGTATCCCTATTCTGGTGATATTTCTCGCTATCGGTATGTTAGCGGGAGTCGACGGCGTGGGCGGTATTCCTTTCGATAACTACCCTTTCGCCTATATGGTGAGTAACCTGGCGCTGGCGGTTATCCTGCTCGACGGCGGGATGCGCACCCAGGCCAGCTCATTTCGTGTCGCGTTAGGCCCGGCGCTGTCGCTGGCGACCGTCGGGGTGCTGATAACCTCCGGACTCACCGGCATGATGGCCGCGTGGCTGTTTCATCTGGATCTTATCGAAGGACTCCTGATTGGCGCGATTGTCGGTTCAACCGATGCCGCGGCGGTTTTTTCCCTGCTTGGCGGCAAGGGGCTTAACGAGCGTGTTGGCTCTACGCTGGAAATTGAATCCGGGAGTAATGACCCGATGGCGGTGTTTTTAACCATCACGCTTATCGCCATGATTCAAAATCACGAGACCGGTTTAAGCTGGATGTTTGCGGTGCATATTATCCAGCAGTTCGGCTTAGGGATCATACTGGGCCTCGGTGGGGGCTACCTGCTTCAGCAAATGATTAACCGCATTTCACTGCCTGCCGGGCTTTATCCGCTACTGGCCTTAAGCGGTGGGATCCTGATTTTTGCCCTGACCACTGCACTGGAAGGCAGCGGTATTCTGGCGGTCTATCTGTGTGGTTTCCTGCTGGGTAATCGCCCCATCCGCAACCGATTTGGCATTCTGCAAAACTTCGACGGTCTGGCATGGCTGGCGCAAATCGCCATGTTCCTGGTGCTGGGACTGCTGGTTACGCCGTCCGACCTGCTGCCTATCGCGATCCCTGCGCTGATTTTGTCTGCATGGATGATATTCATTGCCCGTCCGCTGTCGGTCTTCGCCGGACTGCTGCCGTTTCGTGGCTTCAATCTGCGCGAGCGCATTTTCATCAGTTGGGTGGGCCTGCGCGGTGCAGTCCCCATCATCCTCGCCGTGTTCCCAATGATGGCGGGTCTGGAGAATGCGCGCCTGTTCTTTAACGTCGCGTTCTTCGTGGTTCTGATCTCGCTGCTGTTTCAGGGAACGTCGCTTTCCTGGGCCGCCAAAAAAGCCAAAGTGGTGGTTCCTCCCGTCGGCTGGCCCGTTTCGCGCATTGGTCTGGATATTCATCCGGAAAACCCCTGGGAGCAGTTCGTTTATCAGCTCAGCGCGGATAAGTGGTGTGTAGGAGCCGCACTGCGCGACCTGCATATGCCGGAAGAGACGCGAATTGCCGCCCTGTTTCGTGACAACGTGCTGTTTCACCCATCCGGCAGTACGCGGCTGCGTGAAGGCGATGTTCTGTGCGTCATTGGCCGCGAGCGCGATCTCCCGGCTCTCGGCAAGCTGTTCAGCCAGTCGCCGCCGGTGTCATTAGACCAGCGCTTCTTCGGTGATTTTATTCTCGAGGCCAGCGCAAAATACGCCGATGTGGCACTGATTTATGGCCTGGAAGATGGCACAGAGTATCGTGATAAACAGCAAACGCTGGGTGAAATTGTCCAGCATCTGCTTGGCGCCGCGCCGGTCGTCGGTGACCAGGTAGAATTTGCTGGCATGATCTGGACGGTTGCTGAGAAAGAAGATAATGCGGTGCTGAAGGTCGGTGTTCGCGTTGCTGAAGATGAGGATGAGGCGCGTTGATGCTTTTTGCCGGGCGGCGGCAGCGCTTTGCCCGGTTTGCGCTCTGCGTCGCATAATCTGCGTCGCATAAACGGTGTAGCCGGATGAAACGCATCAGCGTCGACATCCGGCTTTAGATACGTTACACCGTCACAACCGGCACGCGCAGCGCCAGAGAACACATCAACTCGTAGCCCACCGTACCCGCTGCGCTGGCCACATCGTCAATTTTAATCTCTTTGCCCCACAGCTCTACCGGCGTCCCGATCCCCGCCTGCGGACACGGTGTCAGATCTACCGCCAGCATATCCATTGAGACCGTCCCCACCGTTGTCGTGCGTACGCCGTCCACCAGCACCGGCGTTCCGCTTGGCGCATGGCGCGGATAACCGTCTGCATACCCGGTCGCCACAATGCCAATGCGCTGCTCGCCGCTGGCGGTATAGCGTCCCCCGTAGCCCACCCGATCTCCAGCTTTCAGCGTCTGTATGCCGATTATCTCGCTGCTCAGGGTCATGACCGGTTTCAGGCCGGTATTGGCGATGTCCCGCCACTGTCCCGAAGGTGACGCGCCATACAAAATAATGCCCGGGCGCACCCAGTCATAATGTGCTTCAGGGTGCCACAGCGTGGCGGCCGAATTGGACAGCGACCGTCTGCACTCCAGCCCTTCTGTCGCCTGTGCAATCCGCGCCATGGCGTCCTGAATACCTTCCGGGTGCTCCGCATCTGCAAAGTGGGACATCAGCGTCATTTCACCGACGTTGGGCATTGCCCGCAGCTGTTGCCAGACCGTTGATACTCTTTCCGGTAAGAAACCCAGTCGGTTCATGCCGCTGTTCACCTTCAGGTAAACATCCAGCGGCGCGTTGAGGCGCGCATTCTGCAGCGCTTTTAATTGCCAGTTACTGTGTACACAGGTGGTCAGACGATATTTGTCATACACCACCAGGTCTTCGGCGTGGAAAAATCCCTCCAGCATGAGTATCGGGCCTTTCCACCCGCGCTCACGCAGGGTTATCGCTTCTTCAAGATTGAGCATGGCAAAACCGTCGGTTGTGCCCAGCGCATTCCAGACACGTTCAATGCCGTGTCCGTAGGCATTGGCTTTCACCACCGACCAGACGCGGGCGTCCGGCGCGGCCTGGCGGGTAATGGTCAGGTTTTGTTTCAACGCCTGCAGGTCAATGCTGGCCAGTATCGGGCGAGTCATCTCACGTCCTTATCAGTTATGTGCGCCATGTAAATGCCGTGGACGAGATGGGGTAAACCCCGGGCTGTAACGCGCCACGCTCAGATCGTCGTAAGGAATGGCTGGTGTGCGGCCAGACAGAATGTCGCTCAGCAACTGACCCGAACCGCAGGCCATGGTCCAGCCCAGCGTGCCGTGGCCGGTATTAAGCAGTAGATTCTTAAAGCGCGTTCGCCCGATCACTGGCGTACCGTCCGGCGTCATCGGACGCAGCCCGGTCCAGAAGGTTGCCTGCTCCACATGCCCACCGCGTGGGAAGAGATCGCGGACGACCATCTCCAGCGTCTCACGACGGGGTTGCAGCAATTCCGTATTGAAGCCGACAATCTCCGCCATGCCGCCAACGCGAATACGATTATCAAAGCGGGTAATGGCGATTTTGTAGGTTTCATCAAGGATCGTTGAAACCGGTGCGCCGTCATCTTGCGCCACAGGAATGGTCAATGAATAGCCTTTGAGCGGATAGACCGGAATATCAACGATCCCTTTTAGCATCGCCGTAGAGTACGAGCCGAATGCCATTACATAGGCATCGGCTTTGACTATCTCCTCGCCACACTGAACGCCATAAATCTGCTCACCATCGCTCAACAGCTTATCGACCGGAGTATTAAAGCGAAATTTCACACCCGCCTGCTCCGCCATCAGCGCCAGACGCTGGGTAAACAGCTGGCAGTCACCGGTTTCGTCATTCGGTAAACGCAGACCACCGGTCAGCTTGTGTGCCACTTCCGCCAGCGCCGGTTCAACTTCCGCCAGACGGCTTGCTTCCAGGAGCTGATACGGCACGCCGGCGTCTTCGAGGACGGCGATGTCGCGGGTCGCGTTCTCATACTGTTGAGCGGTACGGAACAGTTGCAACGTTCCGCCCTGGCGTCCTTCGTACTCGATACCGGTAGAGGCGCGTAGCGCTTTCAGGCAATCACGGCTGTATTCCGCCAGTCGCACCATCCGGCCCTTGTTTTCCATGTAATGGCTGGTGTCGCAGTTGCGTAGCATCTGCCACATCCATTTCAACTGGAACTGCGTCCCGTCGAGGCGAACGGCCAGCGGCGCATGGCGCTGAAACATCCATTTAATTGCTTTAAGCGGTACGCCTGGCGCCGCCCAGGGTGCTGCATAACCTGGAGAGATTTGCCCCGCGTTCGCCGCACTGGTTTCCAGTGCCGGACCGGGCTCACGATCAATGACGGTGACATCGTGTCCAGCCTGACTTAAGTACCAGGCGCTGGTCACGCCAACGACACCACTTCCCAGTATGACAACTCGCATAGCCACTCCGTTAACAGTAAAAGAACAATCATCTAATTACATCTTGATAACTCAGTTGAAAATATTATTCAACATATGGCTTTTTTATGGTGACTTATCTCACATATGGCGGTGATGGCGGGGAACTCCCTGCTTTGGTATCTCCTGCTGTGCGTTATTTTTATCCAGCATAAAATTTTGCGGCCATACCGTTTTTCGACGCCTCGCTAACAAGAAATCGCAAAGAAAAAAATTCAGCCGCAGCACGTTTTTTAACACCATGATCTATGCTTGAAATGAGGTACTCCAGACAGAGAGTGCCGCCAACAATGAGGGTGCGCGAATGGCTACGATTGATTCCATGAACAAGGACAGCACACGGTTAAGCGATGGACCCGACTGGACGTTTGATCTGCTGGATGTCTATCTGGCGGAAATAGACCGCGTGGCGAAACTCTACAGACTGGATACCTACCCGCACCAAATCGAGGTGATCACCTCCGAACAAATGATGGACGCTTACTCCAGCGTCGGGATGCCAATCAACTATCCTCACTGGTCGTTTGGTAAAAAATTTATTGAAACCGAGCGTTTGTATAAGCATGGTCAGCAGGGGCTGGCCTATGAGATTGTTATCAACTCCAATCCGTGTATCGCGTATCTGATGGAGGAGAACACCATCACCATGCAGGCGTTGGTGATGGCGCATGCCTGCTACGGACATAACTCCTTCTTTAAAAACAACTATTTGTTCCGTAGCTGGACGGATGCCAGCTCCATCGTTGATTACCTGATCTTCGCGCGAAACTATATTACCCAGTGTGAAGAGCGTTACGGCGTGGATGAAGTCGAAAAGCTCCTCGACTCCTGTCACGCGCTGATGAACTACGGCGTGGATCGTTACAAACGCCCGCAAAAAATCTCCCTACAGGAAGAGAAAGCCCGACAGAAAAGCCGTGAAGAGTATCTGCAAAGCCAGGTAAATATGTTGTGGCGTACGCTGCCGAAGAAAGAGGAAGAGAAAACCGTTGCGGAAGCCCGACGTTATCCTTCTGAACCGCAGGAGAATCTGCTGTATTTCATGGAGAAGAACGCCCCGCTGCTGGAATCCTGGCAACGCGAAGTGCTGCGCATTGTGCGCAAGGTCAGCCAGTATTTTTATCCGCAGAAACAGACCCAGGTGATGAACGAAGGGTGGGCCACTTTCTGGCATTACACCATCCTTAATCACCTTTATGACGAAGGTAAAGTCACCGAACGGTTTATGCTGGAGTTTTTACATAGCCATACCAACGTGGTATTCCAGCCGCCGTACAACAGCCCGTGGTATAGCGGGATAAATCCCTATGCTCTGGGTTTTGCCATGTTCCAGGATATTAAACGAATTTGTCAGTCGCCTACCGAAGAGGACAAATACTGGTTCCCGGATATAGCGGGTTCTGACTGGCTGGAAACCCTGCATTTCGCGATGCGCGATTTCAAAGATGAGAGCTTTATCAGCCAGTTCCTGTCACCGAAGGTTATGCGTGATTTCCGTCTGTTCACCGTGCTGGATGACGATCGTCATAATTATCTGGAGATTTCCGCGATTCACAACGAGGAAGGATATCGTGAGATCCGCAACAGGCTGTCGTCGCAATATAACCTGAGCAACCTTGAGCCGAATATTCAAATCTGGAATGTCGATCTGCGCGGCGACCGCTCGCTCACCTTGCGCTATATTCCGCATAACCGCGCTCCGCTGGATAAAGGACGCAAAGAGGTGCTCAAGCATGTGCACCGGCTCTGGGGTTTTGACGTGATGCTGGAGCAGCAGAATGAAGACGGCAGTGTGGAACTGCTGGAGCGTTGCCCGCCGAGGATGAACGGTCTGTAAATCTTATTGCCGGATGGCGACGCGAAAACCTCTTATCCGGCCTACAATGCATTTCGTAGGCCGGATAAGCTGCGATTAGCGCCCCTGAATAGCTAAATCGCCCGGCAGGTTTTTCTGCATACGATGCCAAATCTCGCCGCTGTCGTGACCATAGCGACGCACCGTTTCATATACCTGCTCATGAGCACCCTGATCACAAAGTTCTGACAGCTTACGGTAAAAGCTCAGCGCCAGCGCGCGGGCTTCCGGATTGGCGAAATAATGGCGGCCAATGCGGGTATATAATCCCTTCATTCCATTGAGGATCAAACCGTAAATCGGATTGCCAGAGGCAAATGCCAGACCGCGGAAAATGTTATAGTCCAGATCGGCGAATGCATCAGCATGGTCGGCCACCTGATTTGCCGTTGCCAGAACCTCCTGCGCTTTATCAGGATGCTGGCGAAACGCGGTACGAACAAAGATCGTCGAGATGTTGGTACGCACGGACAGCAGATTATCAATAAGCTGCGGCACGCTCTCGTGATCGAGACGCGCCAGCGTTTCAAGGATATTTAGCCCGGAGGTTTCCCAGAAGTTATTCACCTTCGTCGGCTTGCCGTGTTGAATGGTCAACCAGCCGTCCCGCGCCAGACGCTGTAATACCTCGCGTAACGTGGTACGTGTCACTCCAATCAGTTCAGAGAGTTCACGTTCAGCAGGCAAAATAGTGCCAGGTGGGAAGCGGTTATTCCAGATACTTTCAATGATGTACTCTTCCGCGAACCCAGCCGGGCTTTGCGCCTTAATGACCATAGTGATAATTCCATTACACAGCAAAACATAGTTACAGTTATCATACCAGACGGGCTACATGGCTGATAGCTGACGCAATGAAGAAAAAGTGGATCAAGGCTTCATTTTCCAGATTACGCTGAAGCACAGCCAGCCTTGTCCGTCGCGTGAATAGCTTGCCTGTACTCCCTCCTCCCGCTAAGCTTTGCGGTCAAACATAAAAACATGATTTCATTTTTAAAGGTAGGGAAATCACCATGGAGCTATCATGGGGCCGCGCTATGTGGCGCAATTTTTTAGGTCAATCACCTGACTGGTACAAACTTGCACTACTCGTATTCTTAGTCGTTAACCCGGTAATATTTTTCATCAATCCCTTTATTGCGGGCTGGCTGTTGGTGGCCGAGTTCATTTTTACGCTGGCGATGGCGTTAAAATGTTACCCGCTGCTACCAGGCGGGTTGCTAGCCATCGAGGCGGTCATCATCGGCATGACCAGTGCCACACATGTGCGTGAAGAGGTTGCCGCTAACCTTGAGGTGCTATTGCTGCTGATGTTTATGGTGGCTGGCATCTACTTTATGAAGCAGTTGCTGCTGTTTATTTTCACCCGCCTACTGCTTACGATTCGCTCCAAGATGCTGCTGTCGCTGGCATTTTGCGTTGCCGCCGCCTTCCTTTCTGCATTCCTGGATGCGCTGACCGTCGTTGCCGTGGTAATCAGCGTAGCGGTTGGTTTTTATGGTATTTACCATCGCTTCGCCTCTTCCCGCACGGAAGACAACAATATGCTCGATGATAGCCATATCGATCAGCACAATAAGGTCGTACTGGAGCAGTTCCGTGGTTTTCTGCGCAGCCTGATGATGCATGCGGGTGTCGGTACGGCGTTAGGCGGCGTAATGACTATGGTCGGCGAACCGCAAAACCTGATTATCGCCAAAGCGGCTGGCTGGCATTTTGGTGACTTTTTCCTGCGCATGTCGCCGGTCACCGTCCCGGTGCTGATTTGCGGCCTGCTAACCTGCATGCTGGTTGAGAAATTGCGCTGGTTTGGCTATGGCGAAACGCTGCCGGAGACCGTCCGCGATGTCCTGCAACAGTTTGACGATCAAAGCCGTCAGCAGCGTACTCGTCAGGAAAAAATCAAACTGATTGTTCAGGCGATTATCGGTATCTGGCTAGTGGTTGCCCTGGCCCTGCATCTGGCGGAAGTCGGATTAATCGGTCTGTCCGTCATTATCCTGGCCACGTCGTTGACCGGCGTTACTGACGAACACGCGATTGGTAAAGCGTTTACCGAGTCGCTGCCTTTCACCGCCCTGCTGACCGTGTTCTTCTCTATCGTTGCGGTGATTATCGATCAACAGCTCTTTTCACCGATTATTCAGTTTGTTTTGCAGTCCTCTGAACATGCTCAACTGACGCTGTTCTATCTCTTTAACGGCCTGCTGTCTTCTATCTCTGATAACGTGTTTGTCGGCACCATCTACATTAACGAAGCCAAAGCCGCGTTGGAACATGGGACCATCAGCCTTAACCAATTTGAGCTGTTAGCGGTGGCGATCAATACCGGGACTAACCTGCCTTCCGTTGCTACGCCAAACGGCCAGGCGGCATTCCTGTTCCTGCTGACCTCCGCGCTGGCACCATTGATTCGACTCTCTTATGGCCGCATGGTGTGGATGGCTCTGCCTTATACTCTCGTCCTGACGCTGGTTGGTCTGCTTTGCGTCGAGTTCACGCTTGTTCCGGTGACTGAGTGGATGACCCAAGCGGGCTGGTTAGCTACATTTTCATAACAATTTACCGGGCAAATCACTGCCCGGTTTGACTTTTTGCATGATAATTATCCGATTACTCAAATTTTCAATTCCTGCTAGTGGCGCATAAATTGAATTGGTTTAAACTGCGCTCTCTACGCATGTTGCAGGGAAATTATTATGTTGCGATTTTTAAACCAGTGCTCCCGAGGTCGTGGTGCATGGTTATTGTTGGCGTTAACCGCCTTTGCGCTGGAGCTTGTCGCGCTGTGGTTCCAGCACGTCATGCTGCTAAAACCTTGCGTGTTGTGTATTTACGAACGTAGCGCATTATTTGGCGTGATGGGCGCGGGGCTGGTGGGGGCTATCGCACCAAAAACGCCGCTGCGCTATGTGGCGATGATTATCTGGATTTACAGTGCCTGGCGCGGGCTGCAGTTAGCGTATGAGCACACCATGATTCAGTTGCACCCATCACCGTTTATGACCTGTGATTTTGCCGCACGCTTCCCGAGCTGGCTGCCGCTGGACAAATGGCTGCCGCAGGTGTTTTTAGCATCCGGTGACTGTGCTGAACGCCAGTGGTCTTTTTTAACCCTGGAAATGCCACAGTGGCTGTTGGGGATCTTCGCCGCTTACCTGGTGGTCGCCGTGCTGGTAGTCATAGCACAGCCGTTTAAACCGAAAAAACGTGACCTCTTCGGTCGCTAACAGAGACGCTCCTTCGGGAGCGTTTTTTTTGCCTTAAATTCATTGCCTGCTGGCATCTATAAGATGTATATTAAATGCATCTTATAGATGCCACACCAAGGAGATGTCTGATGTCCCATTTACGCATCCCGGCAAACTGGAAAGTAAAACGCTCTACTCCCTTCTTTACCAAAGACAACGTCCCGGCAGCACTTCTTTCTCACCATAACACCGCCGCAGGCGTGTTTGGACAGCTCTGCGTGATGGAAGGTACGGTAACGTATTATGGCTTTGCCAATGAAGACGCAAAAGAACCTGAAGTGAAAGTGGTGATTAATGCCGGTCAGTTCGCAACCAGCCCACCGCAGTACTGGCATCGCGTTGAATTAAGCGACGATGCGCAATTCAACATTAACTTCTGGGTGGAAAATGACAACCACTCCGATGAGATGTATCAGGCGAAAAAGTCTTAACCCTTAACGCCTGCTAATCGATGGGCGGCTCAGTCCGCCCATGAAGGTTTGTTCAGGATATGATCCTGCCAGTCACGTACTTCCGATTCTTTCACCGCAATATGACGAACTGAGATACGTTCACCGTGCATCGCCGCTTTTGATCCTGTCAGCAACGGGTGCCACTCCGTTAGCCCTTTTCCTTCTGCGAGCAGACGATAGGCGCAGGTCATCGGCAACCATTCAAAAGTCGGCAGATTATCACGCGTCAGTTTGATGCAGTCAGGCTCGTACTCGAATCGACGTTCGTAATTACGACACTGGCAGGTTTTAATGTTGAGCTGACGACAGGCGACGTTGGTAAAGTAGATTTCGTCAGTGTCTTCATCCATCAGCTTATGCAGGCAGCATTGACCGCACCCGTCACATAATGACTCCCACTCGGCATCGGTCATTTCATCAAGGGTTTTACTTTGCCAGAAAGGTATGTCGCTCATCAGGGTTTCCGCTATTGCAATAAAGCTGCACCTTATAACCAGTCTGGCACGCTGATGCAAGTTTTGCCGCCCGAAAAGGCGGCAAGCAGAGATTACAGCACGCGGGTTGTTAGCGTTTGACCGTGAAAACTGATGGCCAGTTCGTCGCCGCTGCTTAAAGGTCCCACGCCTGCTGGCGTTCCCGTTAGCACCACATCGCCCGCTTTGAGGGTAAAGAAACGGCTCATATAAGCAATCAAGGGAACGATGTGATGGATCATGTCCGCCGTGGAGCCGTGCTGGCGAGTTTCACCGTTGACCGTTAATCCAAGCATCGTATCCTGCGGGTCGCCGTTAAACTCCGCCACAGGAATAAATCCAGACAGCGGGCAAGAGTTATCAAAACCCTTCGCTTTTTCCCATGGCTGCCCCGCCTTCTTCATTTTGCCCTGAATATCGCGCAGGGTCAGATCCAGCGCGACACCATAACCGGCGATGGCTTTACGCACATGATCTTCTGTCGCTTGCCGCAGGGTCGCGCCAATCAGCACAGCCAGCTCAACTTCATGGTGGACAGACCCCATATCAGATGGGATCACCAGCGGCTGGCGCAAATCGCACAGCGCGGTTTCCGGTTTAATAAACAGAACCGGTTCTTCCGGGGTGGTTCCGCCCATCTCTTTAATATGGTTGGCATAGTTACTCCCTACGCAAACCACCTTACTCACCGGATAATCCAGCAGAGCACCATGCCAGTTGTGATGTTGATACATTACTTTCCCCTAACGTAGTCATAGATTTCAGGTACTGCATCGATGGAACGTGCTGCTGCCGGATGCAGTTTAACGTTTAGCGTCTGGTGTATTTTGTTTTGCCGCTGCCAGATGCTGTTTAAGTAAATCTTCTGGCGGCGGGGGTATTTGTAAATAATAGCCCTGCTCGGTCAGGGCCTGTTTTACTTTTTCAAGATCGGCATTAACTAATTTTTTTCGCCCATCAAGCGGTAACATCATTGCCAGCGTCGGCTGACCAAATCCTCTCATCAGTTCTTCAGGAACGCGCGAGAAATCGTCTTTTTTTTCGACATATAAATAGGTCTGGTCACGTTTGCTGCTTCGGTAGATCACACAAAACATATCTTTTACTCTGAATTCACGGAATGGTGGCTTGCCTCAATATAATACTGACTATAACATGCCTTATAGTCTTCGGAATATCACCCCGCGCTGGGGATGATAAATAGCAAATTGAGTAAGGCCAGGATGTCAAACACGCCAATCGAGCTTAAAGGCAGTAGCTTCACCTTATCAGTGGTTCATTTACATGAAGCAGAACCCGAGGTTATTCGTCAGGCGTTGGAAGACAAAATCGCGCAGGCACCGGCTTTTTTAAAACATGCTCCCGTGGTGGTTAACGTGAGTGGTCTTGAAAGCCCGGTAAACTGGTCAGCGCTGCAGAAAGTTGTCGCGTCTACCGGATTGCGCATTATTGGCGTTAGCGGATGCAAAGACGCCAGACTAAAGGCAGAAATCGACGAAATGGGTCTTCCTTTACTGACTGAAGGTAAAGAAAAAGCTATTCGTCCTGCGCCTGTTGAGGTCCCGGCTCCCGTCGCTCCGCCGCAAAACGTTACTCCCATCACAAAAACACGATTAATAAATGTGCCGGTTCGTTCCGGTCAGCGCATTTATGCTCCACAATGTGATCTGATTGTTACAAGCCACGTCAGTGCGGGCGCAGAGCTTATCGCTGATGGCAATATTCATGTTTATGGAATGATGAGAGGCCGTGCGCTGGCAGGTGCAAGCGGCGATCGTGAAGCGCAAATTTTTTGTACCCATCTGACGGCAGAACTGGTGTCTATCGCAGGTGTTTATTGGCTGAGTGATAAAATCCCAGCAGAATTTTATGGCAAAGCGGCCCGTCTGCAATTAGCAGAGAACGCTTTGACAGTTCAACCGTTGAATTGATCCCTTTTTAACAAGGAATTTCTATGGCACGCATTATTGTTGTTACTTCGGGTAAAGGGGGCGTTGGCAAAACCACCTCCAGCGCGGCCATCGCTACAGGTTTGGCCCAGAAGGGAAAGAAAACTGTCGTTATTGATTTTGATATCGGCCTGCGTAACCTCGATCTGATTATGGGTTGTGAACGCCGCGTCGTTTACGACTTCGTCAACGTTATTCAGGGCGATGCGTCGTTAAATCAGGCGTTAATCAAAGATAAGCGTACCGAAAATCTCTTTATTCTTCCGGCCTCACAGACTCGCGATAAAGACGCGCTGACGCGTGAAGGCGTCGCGAAAGTTCTGGACGACCTGAAAACGATGGAATTCGATTTCATCGTCTGCGACTCCCCGGCGGGTATTGAGACCGGCGCGCTGATGGCCCTGTATTTTGCCGATGAAGCGATTATCACCACTAACCCGGAAGTCTCCTCTGTACGTGACTCTGACCGTATTCTGGGTATTCTGGCGTCGAAATCTCGTCGTGCGGAAAACGGTGAAGATCCGATTAAAGAGCATTTGTTGCTGACGCGCTACAACCCTGGCCGCGTAAATAAAGGTGACATGCTGAGCATGGAAGACGTACTGGAAATTCTGCGAATCAAGCTGGTTGGCGTGATTCCTGAAGATCAGTCAGTCCTGCGCGCGTCTAACCAGGGTGAGCCGGTTATTCTCGACATCAATGCTGATGCCGGTAAAGCCTATGCTGATACCGTAGACCGTCTGTTGGGAGAAGAACGTCCTTTCCGCTTCATTGAAGAAGAGAAGAAAGGTTTCCTCAAACGCCTGTTCGGAGGATAAGTTATGGCATTACTGGATTTTTTTCTCTCGCGGAAAAAGAGCACAGCGAACATCGCTAAAGAGCGACTGCAGATTATTGTTGCGGAACGTCGTCGTAGTGACGCCGAGCCACATTATTTACCGCAACTGAGGAAAGATATTCTCGAGGTTATCTGCAAGTATGTACAAATTGATCCCGAAATGGTCACCGTACAGCTTGAACAAAAAGACGGCGATATTTCTATCCTCGAACTTAACGTGACATTACCTGAAGCTGAAGAGTCTAAATAACGGCTTTGCTCAGTGAGTTATAGTTGCAAAAAAAGGCAGATTATTCTGCCTTTTTTATTTTCAGTTTCTTGCCTGGCTGTTGCGGATTTATTCCAAAGTAAACTTTGGATAGTTTTCGGCAAAATAGCGGCGCAAATACTCAACCGTAATACGGATTTTTGCCGACGTCGCCAGCCGAGAAACATAAACCGCCCATATATTTGCTGGTTGATAATACTCGGGTAATACGTGTACCAGATGTCCACCGGCAATGTTGTCGCAAACGTCCCACCACGAACGCAGGGCAATTCCCTGCCCATCAAGACACCACTGATGTACCACTTCGCCATGATTAGACGACAGAGGCCCCGTAACTTTAATTGAGTGAGCGCCCTCTTTATTACGCATTTGCCAGATGCCAAACGGATGGTCGCGCTCTTTGATAACCAGACAAGGAAAAGTGGAGAGATCGTTGAGTTGCTTCGGCGTCCCGTGCTGCGCCACAAATTCCGGCGAAGCGCACAGAATACGGTAGTTAGTCGCCAGCTTGCGGGCAATCAGGTTCGGCGCGATATCATCCCCGATACGAATATCAAGATCGACGCCCTCATTCACCATATCCACCAGGCGGTCTTCAACATCGAACCTCAGTTCTAGCTGCGGGTACGCTTTTGCCAGCGCAGACAGCGCCGGAGCCACCACCCGACGGCCAAAGCCAAAGCTACTAATAATGCGTAGCATCCCCTGCGGGATCTGCCTGGCATCAGACAACTCGTCCATCATCTGATCGACATCCTGCAGGATCCGCTGCGCCCATTCGTAGATCCGCTCCCCCTCTTCCGTGATGGTTACACGCCGCGTTGTCCGGTGCAGCAGCACCACGTTCAGTGTCTGCTCCAGCAGGGCTACTCGCTTACTGATAAAAGCCGGTGATACACCCAGTTCCTCGGCAACGGCGGCAAATCCTGCCCGACGGGCAACCAGCATAAAGACGCGTAAATCATTTAGCAGCGGCAGATTATTCATGATCTGTGTTTTATGTTTCACCAGTTAGGGGGATTAACTCTTAATCAGTCAATTATAGGATAAGGGGAAAGTCAATTTTGATGGCGTACAAGTGAGAGCTGCTATGAAGAAAACCTGTCGTATTGCCGCTATCCCCGGAGATGGCATTGGTAAAGAAGTGCTGCCTGAAGGCATTCATGTGTTACAGGCAGCCGCCGAGCGTTGGGGGTTGTCGTTCAGCTTTGAGCAAATGGAATGGGCGAGCTGCGAGTACTACACCCATCACGGCAAAATGATGCCGGATGACTGGCATGAGCAGTTGCAATCCTTTGATGCTATCTATTTTGGCGCCGTTGGCTGGCCGGATACCGTACCGGACCACATCTCTTTATGGGGCTCGCTGCTTAAGTTTCGCCGCGAATTCGACCAGTACGTCAACCTGCGTCCGGTACGCCTGTTCCCGGGAGTCCCTTGCCCACTGGCGGGCAAGCAGCCAGGCGACATTGATTTCTACGTCGTACGCGAGAACACCGAGGGAGAATACTCTTCTCTCGGCGGACGCGTGAGTGAAGGGACGGAACACGAGGTGGTTATCCAGGAGTCGGTCTTCACCCGTCGCGGCGTAGATCGTATATTGCGTTACGCCTTCGAGCTGGCGCAAAACCGCCCGCGCAAAACCCTGACCTCGGCGACCAAATCCAATGGTCTGGCCATCAGCATGCCTTACTGGGACGAGCGTGTTGAAGCAATGGCGGCTAACTATCCTGAGATCCGTTGGGATAAACAGCATATCGATATACTGTGCGCTCGCTTTGTGATGCAGCCGGAGCGCTTTGACGTTGTGGTTGCTTCCAACCTGTTCGGCGACATCCTCTCCGATCTGGGTCCGGCCTGTACCGGGACGATTGGCATCGCACCTTCTGCCAACTTAAACCCGGAACGCACCTTCCCGTCCCTGTTCGAGCCAGTACATGGTTCGGCCCCCGATATTTACGGAAAAAACATCGCCAACCCGATTGCCACTATCTGGGCTGGCGCCATGATGCTGGACTTCCTTGGCAAGGGTGATGCCAACTATAAGGCTGCCCACGACGGTATTCTGGCGGCAATTGAGCACGTTATTGCCAGTGGCCCGAAAACGCCGGATATGAAAGGCAGCGCCACCACGCAACAGGTGGGTGAGGCCATCTGTCAGGCACTACGTTAGAGGTCAAACCACGAAATATGAGCCGCGTCACTGACGCGGCTTTTTTATGCGTTTTGTGGAGCCAATAACCTGCGCTAATTCACCTTTTATTATTTCCGTTCCGTGTTTTATTGCTTCACACATCGGGCAATTGTTTAATTCATGTAAAGAACAAATAATAAAATTGTTAAATAAAAAATAACTCATTCTACCCCTACAGCATGATAACAACGACAGGCTAATGCCATACGCGGGCAACTGTGCCCAGGAGATCCCATGTTGAGCAACGTCAAGAAAAAAGACATGCCGCTGATAGCCATCAGCCTGGTGGCTATTCTTTTCATCGCCGCCACACTTAGTCTCTTCCCTCAGCAGTCTGCACAAGTCGCAAATACCCTTTTTAACGGCGTTACCCGGATGCTGGGTTCCGCCGTGCAGATCCTCGTTCTGATGGCTATGGGTCTGGTCGTCTGGCTGGCTACCAGTAAATACGGCAACATTCGTCTGGGAGAAGGTAAAGCGGAATACAGCACGCTCTCCTGGCTTTTTATGTTTATATGCGCCGGATTAGGCTCCTCCACGCTCTACTGGGGCGTTGCTGAGTGGGCCTATTATTACCAGACCCCGGGTCTGAATATCGCGCCGCACTCGCAAAAAGCGCTGGAATACAGCCTGCCTTACTCCTTTTTCCATTGGGGGATCAGCGCATGGGCGACCTACACGTTGGCCTCATTAACCATGGCCTACCACTTCCATGTGCGTAAAAACAAAGGACTGAGCCTGTCCGGGATTATCGCCGCCATTACAGGCGTGCATCCGCAGGGTGTCTGGGGTCGCCTGGTTGACCTGATGTTCCTGATCGCGACAGTTGGCGCGTTAACTATCTCTCTGGTCGTCACCGCCGCCACCTTTACCCGCGGTTTGTCTGCCCTGACGGGGTTACCGGATAACTTCACGGTGCAGGCGTTTGTGATCCTGTTCTCTGGCGGCATTTTCTGCCTGAGCTCCTGGATTGGCATCAATAACGGTTTGCAACGTCTGAGCAAAATGGTCGGCTGGGGGGCGTTTTTACTGCCGCTGCTGGTGCTGATCGTCGGCCCGACCGAGTTCATCACCAATAACATCATCAACGCCATCGGCCTGACGACACAAAACTTTTTGCAAATGAGCCTCTTCACCGACCCGCTTGGCAACGGTGAGTTCACCCGTAACTGGACAGTGTTCTACTGGCTGTGGTGGATCTCCTACACGCCGGGCGTGGCAATGTTTGTCACTCGCGTATCCCGTGGTCGCAAAATCAAAGAGGTTATCTGGGCATTAATCCTCGGTAGCACTGTTGGCTGCTGGTTCTTCTTTGGCGTGATGGAAAGCTACTCCATTCACCAGTTTGTGAACGGTGTGATCGACGTACCGCAGGTTATGGCGACGCTGGGTGGTGAGACGGCCGTACAGCAAGTGTTGATGTCGTTGCCTGCCGGGAAACTGTTTCTGGTGGCGTATCTGGCGATCATGATTATATTCCTCGCCTCACACATGGATGCTGTGGCCTACACCATGGCGGCCACCAGCACACGCAACCTGCAGGAAGGGGAAGATCCGCAGCGCAGTCTTCGTCTGTTCTGGTGCGTGGTTATCACCCTGATCCCATTATCGATTTTGTTCACCGGCGCGTCCTTGGAAACCATGAAGACCACGGTGGTTCTGACCGCTCTTCCATTCCTCGCCATCCTGTTGGTGAAGGTTGGCGGTTTTCTGCGCTGGGTACGGCAGGACTATGCCCACGTTCCTGCGCATCAAATTGAAAGTCATCTTCCCGAAGCGCCAGTTGACGTCCCGGTCGCGCCACCGGCCGGGACACTACTCAAAGGCGACAATTAAGCGCCAGTACAAAAATCCTCTTACTCACAAATTAAAGGTATTCCAATGAGCAATCTGAGCCCTGAGTTTATTCTGCCGCAAAATTTCTGTGCCAACCCGCAGGATGCCTGGACTATCCCGGCCCGGTTTTATACCGACCATCAGGCTTTCGAACACGAACAAGAAAAGGTGTTCGCTAAAAGCTGGATTTGCGTCGCCCACAGTAGCGAACTGGCGAAACCCAATGATTATGTTACCCGAGAAGTGATTGGCGAGAATATCGTGCTGGTACGTGGTCGCGATAACGTGCTGCGGGCATTCTACAACGTCTGCCCGCATCGCGGCCATCAGCTGTTGAGCGGCGAGGGGAAAGCGAAAAATGTGATTACCTGCCCTTACCACGCATGGGCATTCAAACTTGACGGCAATCTGGCGCATGCGCGTAACTGCGAAAACGTCGCCAACTTCGACAGCGAAAAAGCACACCTTACACCGGTACGCCTGGAAGAATATGCCGGATTCGTGTTTATAAACATGGATCCGAACGCGGGCAGCGTGGAAGAACAACTCCCTGGTCTTGCAGACAAAGTTATCGAAGCCTGCCCAGACGTGCATGACCTGAAACTTGCTGCACGTTTTACTACCCGTACCCCAGCCAACTGGAAGAATATCGTCGATAACTATCTGGAGTGCTACCACTGCGGTCCGGCCCATCCAGGTTTTTCCGACTCGGTCCAGGTTGACCGTTACTGGCATACCATGCACGGCAACTGGACGCTGCAATACGGTTTCGCCAAACCTTCAGAGCAGTCATTTAAGTTCGAAGAAGGAGTTGATGCCGCCTTCCACGGTTTCTGGCTGTGGCCGTGCACCATGCTCAACGTGACGCCAATCAAAGGCATGATGACCGTTATCTACGAATTCCCGGTAGATGCGGAAACCACGCTGCAAAACTATGACATCTACTTCACCAACGAAGAGCTGACCGAAGAGCAGAAACAACTGATCGAATGGTATCGCAACGTCTTTCGTCCTGAAGATTTACGTCTGGTTGAAAGCGTACAAAAAGGGCTGAAATCGCGCGGGTATCGTGGCCAGGGACGCATTATGGCGGACACCAGCGGCAGCGGCATCTCCGAGCATGGCATTGCCCATTTTCATAATCTGGTCGCCCAGGTTTTTCAGGAATAACCCGGGGCTGTTACGACAGGTTCCGGCGCGTCGCTGAGGCGCGTCGGACAGATTTTTTAGGGAGGCCGCAATGTCTGATTATCAAATGCAAGAAGTCCGGGTCAGCCGGATTGAGACGATTACCGCGCAGGTAAAATGCTTCACCTTAACGGCGACCTCAGGCCAGCCGTTACCTGCGTTTCAGGGTGGCAGCCATATTATCGTGCAGATGCGCGATGGCGAGAACCTGTACAGCAATGCGTACTCGCTGATGAGTTCACCACGCGATACGCGCGCCTATAAAATCGCCGTACGCCTGGAGGAAGCGTCCAAAGGCGGCTCACGATACCTGCATCAAAACGTGAAGCCCGGCGACACGCTCACGATCTCCACACCAAACAATCTCTTCGCCCTCGCCCTTCAGGCACAAAAACATCTGTTGATTGCCGGAGGTATCGGCATCACACCGTTTTTATCGCAACTCCCGGAGCTGGAACAATCTCAGACGCAATGGCAACTGCACTATTGCTCTCCCAGCCAGGAGACCTGCGCGTTTCATGACGAACTCATGCAACACCCCAGCGCCGATCGCATTCATCTGCACCTGTCGAACGCAGGCACCCGCCTCGATTTAGCCCGTCTGCTGGCAGATGTTGAACCCGGCACGCATATCTACACCTGTGGCCCTGCGGTGCTCAACGATGCTGTCAGAGAAGCGGCTTCCCGCCTTGGGCTGGACAGCAATACGCTACATTTCGAACAATTTGCCGCGGAAAAGAAAGGCGGCGACGCCTTCACCCTGGTGCTGGCGCGTTCCGGGCGCGAGTTTGTGGTCCCGGAAGAGATGACCATTTTGCAGGTTATCGAAAATAACAAAGCCGCCCGGGTTGAGTGCCTGTGCCGGGAAGGTGTTTGCGGCACCTGCGAAACGACGATTCTGGAAGGGGAAGCGGATCACCGCGATCAGTATTTCAGCGACGACGAAAAAGCCAGCCAGCAAAGCATGCTCATCTGCTGCTCGCGCGCCAAAGGTAAGCGCCTGGTGCTCGATCTGTAGCGTTGCGCAGGCCGGGTCAGCAAACGCGCGACCCGGCGAGCCTGGTGACTTACTGCGGGTATTCCTGCAGCAGCGCGTTGAGGCGATCGGACATCAATTCGCCACGCCAGCCGGAAACCAGCTCTGGCAGGGATTGCTGCGGCTTTAATTTCCAGTGCCAGTTGAGCAACTGGTTGATCTGGCGACGCGAAGCAAGCAGTTCGACGCTGAGATTATGTTCCGCACTCACCTCGGCAACCAGCGCTTTGATGGCTTTGAACGCCTTGCGATACCCTGGCATATCCATCAAATTCAGCAGCGGCTGCGGTAGCGACTCTTCCGGTAAAGCCTGGGCCTTTTCCACCAGGGCGATCAGCGTTTTACCGTGGAAACGAATTTCACTCCCGGAAAGACCCAGGCTATCCAGTTCACCCAGGCTGCCCGGCATATAACGCGCCACCGCCCACAGGTGCTCTTCACGCACCACGAAGTTTACCGCCAGATCGCGCTCGCGTGCTTTACGCAGTCGCCAGTCAGCAAGCAATTGCAGGCAGGCTAGCTGACGGGTGCGCAGTTGCCATGCGTTGGTGATGTCACGCCAGGCGTCTTCCGGCGCCAGAATCTCCTGGCGACGCTGCTGCATTAAGCGGCATTCGTCCAGCGCGGCTGGCAGCCAGCCGCTGGCTTCGGTCTCAGCCATCAGTTTTGTGGTGATCGGTAACAGATACCAGACGTCAGCCGCCGCGTATTCGCACTGACGCTCGGTCAGCGGTCTGGCCAGCCAGTCGGTACGCGATTCGCTTTTGTCGAGCGCCACACCCGTAAACTCTTCCACCATCGAGGCGAAGCCCCATGACAGCGGACGACCGCAAAACGTGGCCAGGATTTGTGTGTCAATTAACGGCTGCGGAAGTTCGCCAAAAGCGTTGAGAAACACTTCCAGGTCTTCACTTCCCGCATGCAGGAATTTGGTGATGGTGGTATCACGCAGAATATCGCGCAGGGGCGACCAGTCGGTGATCCCTAGCGGATCAATCAGAGCAACGTGTTTGCCATCAAACAGCTGGATCAGCCCCAACTGCGGATAATAGGTACGTGTGCGAACAAATTCGGTATCCAGGGCTATCGCCGGAAATTCACGGACGGCTTCGCACAGCGTGGCTAACGCGTCGTCCGTGGTGATCATTTGATAATTCAAATCGTGCTCTCTTAGGTTTGCGCCAAAAAAAACGCCGGTTTACCCGGCGTTTTCTGCTGGCTGACTTAACGCTCAGCCTTTATTGTCCACTTTGGCGCGCGCTTCGTCACGTAATTCTCGTCGCAAAATTTTACCGACGTTAGATTTCGGCAACTCGTCGCGAAATTCCACCAGCTTCGGTACTTTATAGCCCGTCAGGTGACGACGGCAGAAAGTGATAAGCGCCTCATCAGTTAACGAGGCATCTTTCTTCACCACGAAAATTTTCACCGCTTCACCGCTGCTGCCCGACGGAACACCGACCGCAGCCACTTCCTGTACGCCAGGATGTTGCATAACCACGTCTTCAATTTCGTTTGGATAGACGTTAAAGCCGGACACCAGGATCATATCTTTCTTACGATCGACAATACGCAGGAAGCCTTCATCATCCATCACCGCAATATCGCCGGTGTGCAGCCAGCCGTCTTTAACGATTTCGTCGGTGGCGTCTGGTCGCTGCCAGTAGCCCAGCATCACTTGCGGACCTTTCACGCACAGTTCGCCCGGTTCTCCCGGCGGCACTTCGTTATCGTCGTCATCCACCAGTTTGACCTCGGTGGAAGGAACCGGTAACCCGATACTGCCGCTGTGGTAGTCGATATCATGAGGGTTGACGCTCACCAGAGGGGCACACTCCGTCAGGCCATAGCCTTCCAGCAGATACTGACCCGTCAGCTTTACCCAACGTTCAGCTACCGCCTGTTGAACCGGCATCCCGCCGCCAGCCGAAAGGTGCAGTGACGAGAAGTCCAGTTGTTGGAACTCTTTGTTATTCAGCAGCGCGTTAAACAGCGTGTTGACGCCGGTCATGGCGGTGAACGGATACTTCGCCAGCTCTTTTACCAGTCCCGGAATATCACGCGGGTTGGTAATCAGCAGGTTTTGACCGCCCAGCTCAATAAACAGCAGACAGTTCATCGTCAGCGCAAATATGTGATACAGCGGTAGGGCCGTCACCACCAGTTCTTTACCCGGATGCAGCAACGGGCCATACGTGGCGTTAACCTGCTCAAGGTTAGCCAGCATGTTACGGTGCGTAAGCATCGCGCCCTTAGCCACACCGGTAGTCCCCCCGGTATATTGCAGGAACGCCAGATCTTCCGACACTACTTCGGGTTTCACATACTGCATGCGATAACCGTTTTGCAGCGCGCTACGAAAAGAGATGGCATCCGGCAGGTGATATTTCGGTACCAGACGCTTGATATACTTGACGACAAAGTTAACCAAGGTCCCTTTGGCGGTCGACAGCTGATCCCCCATACGCGTCAGGATCACGTGTTGCACCGACGTTTTGTCGACGACTTTTTCCAGCGTGTGGGCAAAGTTAGACACGATGACAATCGCCGACGCGCCGCTGTCGTTGAGCTGATGTTCCAGCTCGCGAGGCGTGTACAGCGGGTTCACGTTCACGACGATCATGCCGGCACGTAAAATCCCAAACAGTGCGACCGGATATTGCAGCAGGTTCGGCATCATCAATGCGACGCGATCGCCCTTCTTCAGCCCGAGTCCCTGTTGCAAATAGGCCGCAAATGCCCGGCTACGCTCTTCAAGCTTGCGGAAGGTCATCACCTCCCCCATGTTTACAAACGCGGGCTGATCGGCATACCGTCTTACTGAGTGTTCAAAGAGTTCCACCAGGGATTGATAACGGTCAGGATTGATCTCCGCAGGAACACCAGCGGGATAACGGTTAAGCCAAACCTTTTTCAATACATCACCTCTAAAATGCGTATTCGTCGTCATCACAACCCCAGGCAATAAACAAACTGTTAACATAATATTAACTCAGCGTACCAGTTTGTTTATTACACAACGACAAGGTTGCGAAGCACGTCACTATTTATTTTTCTTATATCCACGTTAATGCAGAAACAGCGGACGAGCCGCTGTTTCTTTTACTCATAAAACAAAGAGTTACTCAGTTACTATGGTCTGAACCTGTGCCGGGCCGGGATTGTACCATCCCCATCCACCGTAGCCACCGTAAGGCCAGCCACGCGCACCGTAGAACCAGGGGTCGATCGGCTGAGGCGGCATAACAATTTGCTGAGTAATATGCCAGCGTTTATAGCCAGTTACCTGCATCAGCATGAATTTATACGGCGTATTACCGATTTTTCCATCCACAGTACCGCTAATCGGACCGACGACGGTAACCAGTTGACCGCGGAAGTCCACCGGGTCGAGGAAGCCATTTACATCAGCATAAATTCGCCCGCGGGAGGCTTCGCCCAGCACCGGTCGCGCCCCACTATCAAGAGGAACAGTGGCAATTTCCAGACGGGATTTCCCCTGCTGGTTCTGAATATCCACCACTTTACCGCCGAAACGCGCTTCCTGTCCGACATACAGCTGCGGGGCATTCATAACCCGCACCAGATCCTGCTGCGGCGTAGGGCTCGAACCTTTAATCGCGTCCGGGATGGTGACACAACCGCTAAGCATTAACGCGAATGCGCCCGCCAACAGACCTTTCAATAACTGCTTTTGCACCGCCATATTGCGACTCCCTTTTCTTAGCTTCTGCCCCGACCAATTCACCATGCTGCGCACTGACGGCTGTGCGAATTGACCAGGGATGTACTACTAAGATTCATTCTTTACCGGGAAGTTTCTTCCATGCCACGGTGTTACGTAAATAAACCGGTTCCGCATGTTCAACCGCCACGGTCTTACCGGCAGCCAGCATTTGAGTGGCAACAGGCAGCATATCTTCAGCCGCCGGAAGCAAAACGTCGCCATCGCTCAGCGTCAGACCGCTGTCTTTACCGAGCTCAGGCCAGGCAGGCCAGCCCGTTCCGACCGTTACCCACTCGCCAGACAGTTGCAGTAAACGCGCATGCACCTGCTCGGGGGTTAGCACCGCTTCGGTTTCTTCACCGTGCCAGTTGCCGTTCTCATCACGCAGGTATTCGGCCCAATAGACTTCGCCCATTCGCGCGTCGATCGCGGCCAGTACGCGGGTCGCGCCCGACTTACGCCAGGCTCCCTGCGCCATTGTTGCCAGGGTGGAAACGCCGATCATCGGTAAATTCGCGCCTAACGCCAGCCCCTGAGCAATGCCAATCCCAATACGTACACCGGTGAAACTGCCAGGACCGCGACCAAACGCCAGAGCGTCGATATCGGTTAACGTAAGACCGCCAGCGGCCAGGATTTCCTCGACCATTGGTAAAATTCGTTGGGTGTGTTCTCGTGGGCAAAGCTCGAAATGAGCCTTGGTAGTACCGTCATTCCACAGGGCAACAGAGCACGCCTCTGTGGCGGTATCGATAGCCAGAATTCGCATGGGTGTTTGTGATCAGGTCAATAAATTTGGCGCGCATCTTACCACACTCCGTAACAAATTACTCAGTCGTTGGTATGGCAAGAAAACGAACAGCGCGAGCAATATCACGCGTCCGCGGCGCAGGCGGAAGACTTGCCAGGAAAGTGGCACCGTAAGGTCGCATCACCAAACGGTTGTCGCAAATCACCAGCACCCCGCGGTCGTCAGCGTCACGAATCAGACGCCCCACGCCCTGTTTCAGGGTTATTACCGCATCCGGCAACTGAACGTCTTCAAACGGATCGCCGCCGCGCAAACGGCAGTCCTCCATCCTCGCTTTTAACAGCGGATCGTCCGGCGAGGTGAACGGCAGTTTATCAATAATCACCAGCGACAACGTATCGCCACGCACGTCCACCCCTTCCCAGAAGCTGCTGGTGGCAACCAGTAACGCATTACCTGCGCTGACAAACTGCTGTAACAGTTGCCCTTTACTGGTTTCGCCCTGCAGCAGCACGGGAAGGGTCATGGTGGCGCGGAATTGTTCCGCCAGATCGCGCATCATCGCGTGCGAGGTACACAGCATAAAGCAGCGTCCGTTGTTCGCTTCGATAATAGGACGCAGCATGGATGCCAGCTGACGCGCCGCTCCCGGTTGGTTAGTTTGCGGGAGATTACGCGGCACGCACAGCAGCGCCTGGCGGGTGTAATCAAATGGGCTTGGCAGCAGCATCGACTCGGCATCTTCAATACCCAGCCGCGCGGTGAAATGATGAAGATCATCGTTTACCGACAGCGTCGCGGAGGTAAAAATCCAGCAGCCCGGCTTCTGTTCCATCACTTCTTTGAATTTATCCGCCACCGTGAGCGGCGTCAGCGCAAGGGTGAAATGGCGCGAGGTGCATTCATACCAGTAGCTGAAACCTGGCTGGTTGATCTCTTTCAGGCGCTTCAGACGAGCACGGTAAAGCGTGGCACGTTCAAACGCGGCATCCAGCAAGGCGGAACGTCCGAGAGACAGTTTCGCCACGTCGTAACACAGCTCCAGCGTGTCATCGAGCAACAAAAACGCGCGCTGCACGCGCGGGTCGGCCAGCAGTTCCCGCAAGTTTCCTCGATAGCCCGGCTCGCCCAGCTGCAGGCGGAAGTCCTGCGCGCTTTGCGCCAGCCGGTCGGCGCATTTTTGAAGCTGTTGAGTGTCTTTCAGCTCGGTGCGATAGGCAATGGTGATGTCTTTCGCCAGATCCAGCAGTTGGCGACTGGAGAGCGATTGACCAAAATATTGGCTGGCGATATCCGGTAACTGATGCGCTTCATCGAAGATCATCACTTCAGCTTCCGGGATCAGCTCGCCAAACCCACTCTCTTTTACCACCATATCAGCGAGAAACAGATGGTGGTTTACCACGACGACATCTGCATCCATCGCCTTCTTGCGCGCTTTCACGACAAAGCACTCTTTGTACAGCGGGCAGTCGCTCCCAAGGCAATTATCGTTTGTGCTCGTCACCAGCGGCCAGGCCTGAGAGTCTTCCGCCACGCTGACGCAGGTGCTGATGTCACCATCAAGGGTTTGATTTGACCAGGAGCGTAGCAGAATGACGTCACTTAAAGTTTGTACCGGCAGGTCACCGCCCGCCAGCGCCTGTTGTTCGAGACGCTCAAGACACAGATAGTTTGAACGCCCTTTCAGCAGCGCCAGTTTACCCGTGAATTCCAGAGCCTTCGCTACTGTGGGTAAATCGCGGCTGTATAGCTGATCCTGCAACGCCTTCGAGCCCGTGGAGACAATTACTTTCTTTCCGGCACGCAGCGCAGGGGCAAGATAAGCGTAGGTTTTACCTGTTCCTGTTCCGGCTTCGACAACAAGCGGCTGTGATTTTTCGATAGCATGACTGACGGCGAAGGCCATCTGCCGCTGTGGTTCACGCGGTTTAAAACCGGGTATCGCTTTAGCCAACTGACCGTCTGCTGCAAAATCGTCCGTCACACTGCCCCCTGTTCATTTGAACAGGGATTATGTCAGGCCAGCGGCTCTTTCGCCAGTTGAAGAGGTGACGTGGACACAACATTATGGCAGTCTTGGCGCAACCCGAAGCCATTATGAAAAAACGTAAATGAGGAATGATTTATGACGATTGTGCGCATTGATGCCGAAGCGCGTTGGTCCGACGTAGTTATCCACAACAACACGTTGTATTACACCGGCGTACCGGAAAATCTGGATGCCGACGCCTTTGAGCAAACGGCAAATACGCTGGCGCAAATTGATGCGGTGCTGGAAAAACAGGGCAGCAGCAAGTCACGTATTCTTGATGCCACCCTGTTCCTGGCGGACAAAAATGATTTTGCCGCCATGAACAAAGCCTGGGACGCATGGGTTGTTGCTGGTCACGCGCCGGTACGTTGTACCGTTCAGGCCGGGTTAATGAACCCGAAATACAAAGTTGAAATTAAGATTATCGCTGCGGTATAAGCGGCGTTATTCGTCTTCATCTTCAAAACGCGCCACGATCCGCTCGCCGGTATGGCTGGCGCGTAATTCAGCAGCCACTTTCGTAATCGCCTCGCCACTGCTCATCCCCTGGGATATCAGTTCATGAATGCGTTCAACCGCCTGTTGCTGCTGATCGTGCGTGAGTGAAGGTAAACCTGCAATCATGGTGAACTCCTGCTAAATTATTAGCGCTAATTATTTCATGCTACCCGGCACATAGCCAGTGAAGTAGCAACGAGTCAGGACTGATGAAGACGTTATCTCCCGCTGTAATCACACTCCCCTGGCGTCTGGACGCCGCTGAGCACTATTTTGCCACATTAAGCCACCAGCCCTGGGCAATGCTTTTGCATTCAGGCCATGCCGACCATCCGCATAATCGCTTTGATATTCTGGTCGCCGACCCCATTACCACGCTGGTCACACATGCAGAAGAGACCGTTGTGCATGACCATCACGGCACTATGCAAACGGTTGATGATCCGATGACGGTTTTACGTTCGGCGCTGACATCGCTGACTATTCAGCCCGATTATAATCCCGATTTTCCCTTCCAGGGAGGCGCATTGGGTCTGTTCGGTTATGACTTAGGCCGTCGTTTTGAATCTCTGCCAACGGAAGCCGAACAGGATATCACGCTACCGGACATGGCGGTTGGCATTTACGATTGGGCGCTGATTGTCGATCATCAGTTGCAAAGGGTGTCGCTACTTAGCCACTCCGATGTACAGGCACGACGCCGTTGGCTGGAAAATCAACAGATACCCGTGCGCGAACCGTTTTCGTTAACATCCTCGTGGCAGTCAAACATGACCCGCGAGCAGTATGGTGAAAGGTTCCGTCAGGTGCAGCGTTATCTGCACAGCGGCGATTGCTATCAGGTCAATCTTGCCCAGCGTTTTCAGGCTCATTATCAAGGAGATGAGTGGTTGGCGTTTGTACGTCTCAACCATGCGAACCGCGCCCCGTTCAGTGCGTTTATACGTCTTGAGGAGGGGGCGATTCTCAGCCTTTCACCTGAGCGTTTTATTCTGCTGGAAAACCAGCACATCCAGACGCGTCCGATTAAAGGCACGCTGCCCAGACTTGAAGATGCCGATGCCGATCGTCAGCAGGCTCAATCACTGGCGAACTCCCCAAAGGATCAGGCGGAAAACCTGATGATCGTCGATTTAATGCGTAATGATATCGGCCGCGTTGCCGAACCCGGTTCGGTACAGGTTCCGGAACTGTTCGTTGTCGAACCGTTCCCTGCCGTTCATCATTTGGTCAGCACCATTACCGCGCGTCTGCCAGAGTCATTGCACGCCACTGACCTGCTGCGCGCCGCCTTCCCCGGCGGCTCTATTACCGGTGCGCCAAAAGTGCGGGCAATGGAAATTATTGACGAACTGGAACCGCAAAGACGCAACGCCTGGTGCGGTAGCATTGGCTATCTGAGCTTTTGCGGCAATATGGATACCAGCATCACCATTCGCACGCTGACAGCCACCAACGGACGCATTTATTGTTCCGCTGGCGGTGGCATTGTGGCGGACAGCCAGGAAGATGCGGAGTATCAGGAAACGTTTGATAAAGTGAATCGTATTTTGCACCAACTGGAGAACTGACACGTGGAATACAGCAGCCTGACGCTTGATGATTTTTTATCGCGCTTTCAACTCCTGCGCCCGCAGGTTAATCATACTGCGTTAAACCAGCGTCAGGCCGCCGTACTGATCCCCGTCGTGCGTCGTGCACAGCCGGGGTTACTGTTAACTCAGCGATCCGTTCATCTGCGCAAGCACGCCGGACAAGTCGCCTTTCCCGGCGGCGCGGTGGATAGCAGCGATGCCTCGTTAATTGCCGCCGCCCTTCGCGAAGCGCAGGAAGAAGTGGCGATCCCACCATCCTGCGTGGAGGTGATTGGCGTTCTGCCGCCGGTCGACAGCGTGACCGGTTTCCAGGTCACGCCGGTGGTAGGCATTATCCCGCCAAATTTGCCATATCGCGCAAGTGTTGATGAAGTTTCCGCCGTGTTCGAAATGCCGCTGGCACAAGCCCTGCATTTAGGTCGTTATCATCCACTGGATATCTACCGTCGCGGCGATTCACATCGTGTATGGCTTTCCTGGTATGAGCAATATTTCGTCTGGGGAATGACCGCCGGAATAATTCGTGAGCTGGCGCTGCAAATTGGCGTCAAGCCCTGACTATACTTATCTTTACGCACACCATAGACAACTTGAAACTCAGGTCACAACATTAGTAAAACCGCGGTTATCTATTAGTTTAATTCATGTGAATAGTTAAGCCGATCGCCGCGTTCCCTCTTACACTATGCGCAGTTATAACATCGTTACTGGAAACCCCAGTCGCCCTGTAGGAGTATTATCGTGATTAGTCTATTCGACATGTTTAAGGTGGGGATTGGTCCCTCATCTTCCCATACCGTAGGACCTATGAAGGCGGGTAAACAGTTCGTCGATGACCTGGTCGAAAAAGGATTACTGGACAGCGTTACTCGTGTCGCCGTCGACGTGTATGGTTCACTGTCGCTCACGGGTAAAGGTCACCATACCGATATCGCCATTATTATGGGTCTGGCGGGCAATGAGCCTGCTACCGTAGATATTGACAGCATCCCCGGATTTATCCGCGACGTAGAAACGCGTGGACGCCTGCTGCTTGCGCAGGGTCAGCACGAAGTGGATTTCCCGCAGAATGACGGAATGCGTTTTCACAACGGCAACCTGCCGCTGCATGAAAACGGAATGCAGATCCACGCGTACAGTGGCGAAACCGTCATTTACAGCAAAACCTACTACTCTATCGGCGGTGGATTCATCGTTGATGAAGAACATTTTGGTCAGGATGCCGCGGGCGAGGTCAGTGTGCCTTATCCGTTCAAATCTGCCACCGAAATGCTGGAATACTGCAACAGCACCGGCCTGTCTCTCTCTGGCATGGCGATGCAGAACGAACTTGCTCTGCACAGTAAAAAAGAGATTGAAGAGTACTTTGGTAACGTCTGGCAAACCATGCAGGCTTGTATCGATCGTGGTATGAACACCGAAGGCGTGCTGCCGGGTCCGCTGCGCGTTCCTCGTCGTGCTTCAGCCCTGCGTCGTATGCTGGTTTCCAGCGACAAGCTGTCCAACGATCCGATGAACGTGATCGACTGGGTGAACATGTTCGCGCTGGCCGTTAACGAAGAAAATGCCGCGGGTGGTCGCGTAGTCACTGCGCCAACCAACGGTGCCTGCGGTATCGTGCCTGCGGTACTGGCCTATTACGATCATTTCATCGAGTCCGTCAGCCCGGATATCTATACCCGTTATTTCCTGGCGGCCGGCGCGATTGGCGCGTTGTATAAAATGAACGCGTCTATCTCTGGTGCAGAAGTGGGTTGTCAGGGTGAAGTGGGCGTAGCCTGTTCCATGGCTGCCGCGGGTCTGGCTGAACTGTTAGGCGCGAGCCCTGAGCAGGTGTGTGTTGCTGCTGAAATCGGCATGGAACATAACCTCGGCTTAACCTGCGATCCGGTTGCGGGACAGGTACAGGTTCCGTGCATCGAACGTAATGCCATTGCGTCAGTGAAGGCGATCAACGCTGCGCGTATGGCAATGCGCCGTACCAGCGCTCCGCGCGTCTCGCTGGATAAAGTCATTGAGACCATGTACGAAACAGGTAAAGACATGAACGCCAAATACCGTGAAACGTCACGCGGTGGCCTGGCAATCAAAGTTCAATGTGACTAATACTTATTTTTCGCCCATCTGCGACGGATGGGCGAATTTGCCCCCTCTCCCTCGTCTGGCGTAATTTTCCCCACTACACTTGCTCTGTTGCTGTTGGCTACTGTGACCAACGGCTTATCGGGCGGCCCGCATGCAAACAGCGCAAAGGATCATCAAGAACTATCGCCGGAATCGCTTAATCGTCTGCACATTATGTGCACTACTGACGCTCATTCTCACATTAACTGTCCGATTTATTTCGGAGCGTAATTTAAATCATCGCAATACCGTTACCTTTGCCAACCACGCCGTTGAAGAGTTGGATGACGTGCTTTTGCCCCTACAGACCGGACGCGATGTACTGCTACCGCTGATTGGGCTTCCCTGCTCAGTCGCGCGTTTACCTCTGAGTAAGCATGCAGCCAGACTGCAAACGGTACGTTCTATCAGCCTGATTCAGAGCGGGATCCTTTATTGTTCCAGCATTTTTGGCTATCGCAATGTGCCTATTCGCCAACTGGAGCCTGAATTACCCAGTCGGGAGCCGCAATTGCTGCTGTCTACCGACCATTCGTTGATTAAGGGCAGTCCGATTCTGACGCAATGGTATCCAGCATCTGCCGATGGCTCAGATGGCGTGCTGGAAATCGTTAACATTGATTTATTATCGTCCATGTTGCTTGAACCCCAGCCACCGCAAATTACCCATGCCAGCTTAACCGTCGGTAATCGCCATTTGCTATATGGACAGGGTGTTGTCGATACGCTACCTGAACTGGATAATGAAAAACGCTACCAGCTCTCATCGCAACATTTCCCCTTTACTATCAGCGTCACCGGTCCGGGTGCCAGCGAACTGGCTATAAAACATCTACCAACACAACTGCCGCTGGCGGTGATCCTAAGTTTTTTAGTGGGCTACCTGGCATGGCTGGCGACCGCCAGCAGAATGAGCTTCTCCTGGGAGATAAATCTGGCCCTTGCTGCACGGGAATTCGAGCTGTTTTGCCAGCCGCTACTTAATGCGCAAACCCAGCAATGTATGGGAGTGGAAATCCTTTTACGCTGGAATAACCCGCGCCAGGGTTGGATCTCTCCCGAAGTGTTTATTCCCATCGCAGAGGAGCACAACCTGATTGTGCCGCTTACCCGTCATGTCATCGCAGAAACCATTCAGCAACGGCACGTATTCCCGATGAGCAGCCAGTTTCATATTGGGATTAATGTTGCCGCCAGCCATTTTCGTAACGGTACGCTGCTAAAAGATCTCAACCAGTACTGGTTCAGCCAGCACCCTATTCAGCAGTTGGTTATCGAACTCACCGAGCGCGATGCGTTGCTGGATGTGGATTATCGGGTCGTGCGCGAGTTAAATCGGCTTGGCGTAAAGCTGGCAATTGACGATTTCGGCACCGGCAACAGCTCGCTCTCATGGCTGGAAAAGCTTCGCCCGGATGTGCTGAAGATTGATAAATCATTTACCTCGGCAATCGGGACAGACGCCGTGAACTCAACCGTCACAGACATCATTATCGCTTTGGGGAAAAAACTGAATATAGAACTGGTGGCGGAAGGCGTTGAAACACAGGCGCAGGCACAGCATTTACGCCGACACGGCGTACATTTATTGCAAGGCTTTTTGTACGCAAAGCCGATGCCGCTGCGCGATTTTCCCAAATGGCTGGCGGGCAGCACGCCGCCGCCCGCCCGGCATAACGGGCGACACAGTATGCACGTTATGCCGTTTCGCTAACCCCGCTTACTCGTCTTCGTCGTGAGCGGGTTGTTCTTTAACAATGCGAACTAAATCCACACGATAGTCATTGGCTTCGACAATCGTAATGCTCAACGGTGCAACATCGATAACATCACCTACGCGTGGAATATGGCCGTTAGCGGCAATGACTAAACCTGCCACCGTGGCGATGTCTTCATCTTCATTCACTAACGTATCCACGTCCAGCGCCTGTTGCAACGCATGCAGATCGGTACCACCTTTCACCAACCAACCGCCTGCATCAGCAATAATTTCAGGCGTTTCATCAGCATCCGGGAATTCACCGGCAATAGCTTCTAATACGTCCAACGGCGTGACCAGACCCTGGACTACACCAAACTCGTTAGTGACGATAACAAAGCTGCCGCGAGCGCGTCGCAGAACACCTAACAGATTGATAGGATCCAGCGTTTCCGGGACAATAATAGCCGGAGACGCAGAGGCAATGGCCGCCACATCCACACCGTCTTCCAGCGCGACCAGCAGCTCTTTAGCACGCACAATACCGATGATTTCATCCAGTTCGCCACGACACACCGGGAACAGGCTGTGTGGTGACGAGAGCAATTGCTCGCGAATTTCCTCCACGCTCAGGTCTGCATCAACCCAGCTAATTTCGCCACGAGGCGTCATAATGCCGCGTAATGAACGCGATGCCAGAGAAAGGACGCCGTTGATCATATAGCGTTCTTCTTCCACAAATGCGCCTTCCGGGACGGGAACCGGCACCGGGTTGTCGGATTCCATCTGCGCGCTGGCCTGACTTTTACCCCCCATCAGACGCAGGATTGCATCGGCAGTGCGCGCACGCAGCGGCAGCGTCGACTGGTGGCGAATAAAGTTCCGACGGGCAATCTGGTTAAACAACTCAATGATGATTGAGAAGCCAATCGCCGCATACAGATAGCCTTTCGGAATATGGAAGCCAAACCCTTCGGCAACCAGGCTCAGACCGATCATTAACAGGAAGCTCAGACACAGCACCACCACCGTCGGATGTTGGTTCACAAATCGTGTCAGCGGCTTAGAAGCCAGCAGCATCACGGCCATGGCAATCACGACCGCCGCCATCATCACCGGCAGATGGTTGACCATACCAACCGCCGTAATAACGGCATCCAGCGAGAACACCGCGTCGAGGATGACAATCTGCGTCACAACAACCCAAAAACTCGCATACCCTTTTGCCTGGCCGGTATCATGTTCACGGTTTTCCAGCCGCTCATGCAGCTCTGTCGTGGCCTTGAACAAGAGGAAAATCCCCCCCAGCAGCATGATCAGATCGCGCCCCGAGAACGAGTAGTCCATTACCGTAAATAGCGGCTTAGTTAGCGTCACCATCCACGAAATCACGGACAACAAGCCCAGGCGCATAACCAGTGCCAGTGACAAACCGATTAAACGCGCTTTATCTCGCTGTTTTGGCGGCAGCTTATCAGCCAGGATCGCAATGAAGACCAGGTTATCGATACCCAGAACAATTTCGAGAACGACAAGCGTGAGCAAACCCACCCAAATCTGCGGGTCCATTAATAATTCCATGACAAGCTCCTGCTTAAGGAATGACCAAACTGCGCGCTGAGGATCTCAGGCGTTGAAGCGATATGCAGAGAAAATTTGTGGCAAAAAGTGCCAATCTGACAGGCTTGATACGGCCTGATAGTGAAATGACGTCGGTGACGATCCATATGGTGAGCTACTGCCCTATACTCCTGAGTAATTAAACCGATGCTAAACATAACAGAGACAACCGTTTTTTAGCAAAGATTTACCTTCCTTTGCAATAAGTTGTTTCGGAGATATTTTACCCTTCGAAATTTCTTTTTATCGGAAGTTAAATTACGGATCTTCATCACATAAAATATTTTTTTCGATATCTAAAATAATTCACGAAAATCATAGGTTTTTCTTTGTAACCCTTATCTGAATCGATTCGATTGCGGACGACGATTCAAATACATCTTCACGTTGATGTGTTAACGATAATAAAGGAGGTAGCAAGTGACCATTGCTATTGTAATAGGCACACATGGTTGGGCTGCAGAGCAGTTACTTAAGACAGCAGAAATGCTGTTAGGCGAGCAGGAAAACGTCGGCTGGATCGATTTCGTTCCAGGCGAAAATGCCGAAACGCTGATTGAAAAGTACAACGCTCAGTTGGCAAAACTCGATACCAGTAAAGGCGTGCTGTTTCTCGTTGACACATGGGGAGGCAGCCCGTTTAACGCTGCGAGCCGCATTGTCGTCGATAAAGAGCATTACGAAGTCATCGCCGGTGTGAACATTCCCATGCTGGTTGAAACCTTCATGGCGCGTGATGACAACCCCAGCTTCGATGAATTAGTAGCACTGGCCGTTGAAACCGGTAGCGAAGGCGTGAAAGCGCTGAAAGCAAAACCGGTGGAGAAAGCCGCTCCAGCCCCAGTCGCGGCGCCAAAAGCAGCAGTTCCCGCCAAACCGATGGGGCCGAACGATTATATGCAGATCGGCCTGGCGCGTATTGATGACCGCTTAATCCATGGTCAGGTAGCAACTCGCTGGACCAAAGAAACCAACGTAACACGCATTATCGTCGTCAGTGATGAAGTTGCCGCCGATACCGTGCGTAAAACGCTGCTGACCCAGGTTGCACCTCCGGGTGTGACGGCGCATGTGGTTGATGTCGCGAAAATGATCCGCGTCTACAACAATCCGAAATATGCAGGTGAGCGTGTGATGCTGTTGTTTACCAACCCGACCGACGTAGAACGTATCGTTGAAGGTGGTGTGAAAATTACCTCTGTAAACATTGGCGGTATGGCTTTCCGTCAGGGTAAAACGCAGGTAAACAACGCAATTTCTGTCGATGAAAAAGACATCGAAGCCTTCAAGAAACTCAACGAACGCGGTATTGAGCTCGAGGCTCGTAAGGTTTCTACCGATCAGAAACTGAAAATGATGGATTTGATTGCCAAGGTGAAATAACGCCCTGGCATTTACTTAGTTTTCACACTTAAGTCTGTATAGCAATAGGAGAAGTACAATGGAGATTACCACTCTTCAGATTGTGCTGGTGTTCATCGTCGCATGTATCGCGGGTATGGAGTCGGTACTCGATGAATTTCAGTTCCACCGTCCGTTGGTGGCCTGTACGCTGATTGGTGCCGTTCTCGGTGATATGAAAACCGGTATCATCATCGGTGGTACCCTGGAAATGATCGCCCTGGGCTGGATGAACATCGGTGCTGCGGTTGCACCTGATGCTGCACTGGCCTCAATTATCTCTACCGTTCTGGTTATCGCGGGTCACCAAAGCATTGGTGCAGGTATCGCGCTGGCTATCCCACTGGCAGCAGCAGGCCAGGTACTGACCATCATCGTTCGTACTATCACCGTAGCATTCCAGCACGCAGCGGATAAGGCGGCAGAAAACGGTAACCTGACGGCGATCTCCTGGCTGCACGTATCCTCCCTGTTCCTGCAGGCTATGCGTATCGCTATCCCGGCGGTAATCGTGGCGATTTCTGTTGGTACCAGTGAAGTTCAGAGCATGCTTAATGCCATTCCGGAAGTTGTGACCGGCGGTCTGAACATCGCAGGGGGTATGATCGTAGTGGTTGGTTATGCGATGGTCATCAACATGATGCGCGCAGGCTACCTGATGCCATTCTTCTACCTCGGCTTCGTCACCGCGGCATTTACTAACTTCAACCTGGTTGCTCTGGGTGTGATTGGCGCAGTAATGGCTATCCTCTACATTCAGCTGAGCCCGAAATATAACCGCGTAGCCGGCGCACCTGCTGCTGCGGCTGGCAATAACGATCTCGATAACGAACTGGACTAGCAGGTGAGCGAAATGGTTGATATGACTAAAACTACCACCGAGAAAAAACTCACTCCGAGTGACATTCGTGGCGTGTTCCTTCGTTCTAACCTGTTTCAGGGTTCCTGGAACTTCGAACGTATGCAGGCGCTGGGTTTCTGTTTCTCCATGGTGCCGGCTATCCGCCGCTTGTACCCGGAAAACAACGACGCTCGTAAGCAGGCTATTAAGCGTCACCTGGAATTCTTTAATACCCATCCGTACGTAGCGGCCCCCGTATTGGGCGTTACGCTGGCGATGGAAGAGCAGCGTGCAAACGGCGCAGAGATTGACGATGGTGCCATCAACGGTATCAAAGTTGGTCTGATGGGACCGCTTGCAGGCGTGGGCGACCCGATCTTCTGGGGTACCGTACGTCCGGTATTCGCCGCACTTGGCGCAGGTATCGCGATGAGCGGCAGTCTGCTTGGACCACTGCTGTTCTTCATCCTGTTTAACCTGGTTCGTCTGGCAACCCGTTACTACGGTGTGGCATACGGCTACCGTAAAGGTATCGATATCGTTAAAGATATGGGCGGCGGCTTCCTGCAGAAACTGACTGAGGGGGCGTCAATCCTCGGCCTGTTTGTCATGGGGGCATTGGTTAACAAGTGGACGCACGTAAACATCCCGCTGGTGGTTTCCACCATCACCGGTCAGGATGGTCAGACTCGCGTCACCACTGTGCAGACTATCCTTGACCAGCTGATGCCGGGTCTGGTTCCTCTGCTGTTGACTTTCGCCTGTATGTGGCTGCTGCGTAAAAAAGTGAACCCGCTGTGGATCATCGTTGGCTTCTTCGTCATCGGTATCGCGGGCTACGCTGTCGGACTGCTCGGCCTGTAAGACTGTTGTACATCACCGGGGGCTTGCCCCCGGTTTTTCTATTTAGAGGGTTGAGGATTCATGACTATCACGGACCTGGTGCTGGTTCTTTTTATCTTTTCGCTGCTGGCGTATGCCATTTACGATCAGTTCATCATGCCCCGCCGTAATGGCCCTACTCTGCTGTCTGTCGCCCTGCTTCCTCGTAGCAGAGTCGACAGCGTTATCTTCCTTGGCTTGATTGCTATTCTTATCTACAACAACATCACCAGCCACGGCGCGCAATTTACCACATGGTTATTATGTGCACTGGTATTGATGGGACTGTATCTGTTTTGGATCCGTACGCCAAAAATCATCTTCAAACAGAAAGGCTTTTTTTTCGCCAATGTTTGGATTGAATATAACCGGATTAAAGAGATGAATTTATCTGAAGACGGTGTCCTGGTGATGCAATTAGAACATCGAAGATTACTGATTCGCGTACGGAATATAGACGATCTCGAAAACATATATAAACTTTTAATTTCAAATCAATGAGTTAAAAATATAGCCTGAACTATGTTTTATATATATCCATTCCAAAATAAACATAGCTAAGGCTATATCCCACTGCTCATAATGTTATTTATTTTAACGTTTTATTTATAAATAAATCTAAATGAAAATCGTTTTCAATTAGAGGCCAAATATTATTTCTGCGTTTCTTGTTTTATATTCTCAAAATATGTTAAGGTTGCGCCCGTCGTTGGGGAGTAGCCGATTTCCAGACTCCGGAAATGTACGTGTCAACATACTCGTTGAAAAACGTGGCGCGTACGGACTGATCTTACAGGTTCAGTCAGGCGAGACCATAGGCACATCAACTGCAATGCATACCTGAATGGCGCTGTATTTAGTGATTCCAGCCTGTATGCATGGTTACTGGGGGCAGTGATGTGTGTTATGGATACCCCGGTCAGGACGCTGTTATGAATCTCACCGCTACTGTTCTTCTTGCTTTCGGCATGTCGATGGATGCTTTCGCTGCATCAATTGGCAAAGGCGCCACCCTGCATAAACCCAAATTTTCTGAAGCACTGCGCACCGGCCTTATTTTCGGCGCCGTTGAAACGCTTACGCCGCTCATTGGCTGGGGCATGGGTATGCTCGCCAGCAAATTTGTACTGGAGTGGAACCATTGGATCGCCTTCATTCTGCTGATCTTTTTAGGCGGACGAATGATAATAGAAGGCTTTCGCGACGACGGGGATGAAGATGAAGAGCCACAGCGCCGCCATGGCTTCTGGCTGCTGGTCACCACCGCCATTGCAACCAGTCTCGACGCAATGGCCGTCGGGGTGGGTCTGGCTTTCCTGCAGGTCAACATTATTGCCACTGCGCTGGCCATCGGCTGCGCCACGTTGATTATGTCTACGCTCGGCATGATGATCGGTCGTTTCATTGGCCCGATGCTGGGCAAGCGAGCTGAAATTTTGGGCGGGGTGGTACTGATAGGTATTGGCGCCCAGATCCTCTGGGCACACTTCCACGGTTAATTCAGGCGCTGCCAGATATGAATACTAAAGTCTGTCTGGCAGTCAAACGTCGTTTTTCCGGCTAACGTTTCCCACACTTCCGGCTTTGCCCGCCAGGCGAACGGCGTCATTTGCAGTAACGCAACGGCCTCGCTACCTTTGAGCTGCATCTGATACCCCAGCGCAAGACTCTCTTGCAGAACAAAACCGTCCAGTTGCTCAGTGTGTGGCGCATGCAAACGCACCTCATCATAAATCAGCCCTTTCAGCTCCATTAAATGACGCGGACCCGGCGTGGCGGTAATAACCCAGCCATCCGGTTTGACCACGCGAGCCAGCTCCGGCGCTTTACAGGGCGCGTAGATCCGGATGATGGCATCCATTGACTCGTCGGCAAACGGCAGGCGATGGCTGGAGGCAACGCAAAAGGTCACCTGCGAATAACGACGGGCTGCGACCTTAATCGCCACTTTAGAAACGTCAAGACCAAAGGTTGTACAGCCCGTCAGCGCATCGGCAAAGGCATGGGTGTAATACCCTTCCCCACAGCCAATATCCAGGATCGCCGCATCTTCTGAACTCAACCTCTGGGTGAGCGCATCCACAATTGCTTCGCGCAGCGGCTGATAGTGTCCGGCATCGAGAAATGCCCGGCGCGCCTGCATCATCTCCGCGCTATCACCCGGATCGCGCGACCGTTTGTGCTGAACCGGCAGTAAGTTGACATACCCTTCTTTCGCCACGTCAAACTGGTGCCGCCCAGGGCAGACAAAACTGTTATTCGCTTGAGTAAGAGGCTGGTGGCAAAGAGGACAGGAAAACGACATGACAACTCCGGCAGGTGACTTAAGGGCGCAAGTGTAACGCGAATTGCGCCCTGGGAAAATAACTTACAGCGACGGCGAGGATACGTTGCTGCCGTGCATTACCAGCAGATGATCGGAGCCAGGAGGCATACCGTCCGGCTTAACGTTTTCCAGACGCAGGACATCGCCCATTATCTGGCTGAATACCGGCGCGGAGACTGCCCCCCCATAATAAGCACCGTTTTGCGGGTTATTTATAACCACAACCAGCGCGAACTTTGGGTCGCTCGCTGGCGCAACGCCCGCCGTATAGGCCACATATTTATCGACATATTTGCCGTCATCGCCAATTTTCTTTGCCGTTCCGGTCTTAACCGCGACGCGATAATCTCTGACCGCGGCCTTGGTTCCCCCGCCGCCGGGTAGCGCGACGCTTTCCATCATATGTTCAACCTGGTGAACCAACGCCTCCGGCATCACCCGCGTACCTATTACCGGCGGATCGATACGCGTAATAGAAAGGGGTCGATAGATACCAAAACTGCCGATGGTGGCATATACATGCGCCAGCTGGAGCGGCGTCACCATTAATCCATAACCAAATGCGAAGGTTGCCCGGTCCAGATCGCTCCAGTAGCGGCGTTGAGGCATTAATCCGCGACTTTCCCCGGTTAAACCCAGTCCGGTTGGATCGCCAAAGCCAAAGCTTTTATAGGTATTCAGTAATTTCTGTACCGGCATCGCCAGCGAAAGGTGTGACACGCCGGTATCGCTCGATTTCTGCAAAATCCCGGTCAGCGATAGCTCCGGGTAAAATCCGACGTCGCGGATGCGATGCCCATCAACAATAAAAGGATGAGTATCAATCACGCTGTCAGGCTGTACTATCCCCTGCTGCAGAGCGGTCATAATCACCAGTGGTTTTACGGTTGAACCGGGTTCAAAGGTATCGCTAATTGCACGATTACGAAAATCATCCAGTACCGCGCCATCACGGTTATTGGGATTGAAATCGGGAAAGCTTGCCATGGAGAGTATTTCGCCGGTGGCAATGTTGACCAGCACTGCGGCCCCTGATTCCGCTTTATTCCATGTCACGGCATTGTCCAGCGCGTCTTCAGTAACCGTCTGCAAGCGCTCATCAATGCTGAGCTGTAATTCATGCGCAGGCACCGGCATCACTTCCGTGATATTTTCGATGACATGGCCAAATTTGTCTTTCCGTACCAGGCGGGAGCCGGGTTTGCCCATCAACTGGCTATTGAAGCTTTTCTCCAGCCCTTCAATCCCCTGACCGTCAATGTTGGTGAAACCAATCAGATTGGCCGCAACATGTCCGGCGGGATAAAAGCGGCGGGACTCTTCACGCAGGTTGATTCCCGGCAGATCCAGTTTATCGACCCATTCTGCCTGCTGAGGAGAGATCTGGCGCGCCAGATAGATAAACCGCCCGGCTGGATTGCTGTTAACGCGTTCAGCCAGCGTGCTGAGCGAAATATGCAGCGTCTTCGCTAACGCCTGCCAACGTTCGTTATAGCCAACGCCACCCTTGCTGATAATCGTCTTCGGATCGGCCCAGACGGCGTTAACCGGAACGCTTACCGCCAGCGGTCGCCCTTCTCTGTCGGTTATCATTCCGCGTGGCGAAGCGATGGACACCTCGCGTAAAGAACGCATGTCTTCCTGTTTTACCAGATTCGTCGGCGTGACAATTTGCAACCACGCAACCCGCCCCAGCAGCAATCCAAGGCTCAATAATATTGCCACGCAAAGCAGGGCAAAACGTACGGGAGTAAAATTGCGCGCATCGCCGTCGTTTTTCTTTTTCACCCGATCTCCAACAAGATAGTTTTTCAGGTGTCTGATTTAACGGGAAATGCCGCAAGAAAGCGGGGAAAACTATGCTACGAACATCACGCCTTTGCAACAAAGCGCTAATGGATGGGCATTCAGTAATATTTTGACGTAATTAGAATTAAAAAGCCCCGCATAAGCGAGGCTTTATATCTGAGATGGATGCGCAAAAGCGCTTCAAATCAGTGGTGTCGATCAGATAGCTGTTACGTTAACAGCAGCCGGACCTTTCTGGCCGTCCTGAATTTCGAACTCAACGTTCTGGCCTTCAGCCAGAGTTTTGAAGCCGTTACCCTGGATAGCGGAGAAGTGTACGAACACGTCTTTGCTGCCATCAGCCGGAGTAATGAAACCAAAACCTTTAGACTCGTTGAACCACTTAACTTGACCTTTAATCTTTGCCATTTGCAAAATTCCTTAGAGTATTTTCTTCGCCCGCGGGCATAACATAGATAAAACTGAGACATTACTGCTTGAGGCACTAATATAAGGTTCGGCAGAGAAGCGGTATTCAACGTCAACGTGTTTACTCAGGACTTCTTTACTGAAAATGCCACACATAAACAGAACTGTACCTCGTTTAACCCAAAACGTGTTATCACATACAACGTTAATAATGGCAAGCCATTTTTAAACGTGTCTCGATCGGTCGCACAAATCCCGTCGTCCATCAAACAGCAACTGCACAGTTATGCGCCAGGTCGAGTAGAATTATATTCTCGCCTCTCTCCCCTATCCCCGCCTGACTTGCGCCATAGCCGGGATATTTCTACCATAGCTCAATAGCTTCAGTTGTTCCAGGTTATCTGTTACGGGTTCTGCCAGATATCATTTTTTATGCTTAGTAATGCATAAAATGTCACAAGCGTAAAAATGAGATCCGCCTTCTGGTTTTGCACCAAAATAATGAAAGAATGATGACAAGGCACAAAAAAAGTAAGAGAAACGTTTCGCTGTTAATAAAACGATCGTTATCACAAAAATGACATAATCATATTTTTTACGTATGGAAGATTATATTTATATCAGACTGGGGATAAGATATTAATTAGTCGGAGCATCTGAAAATACTGAGAATAGATGACTGTCCGGCCGCCAATTACACGACGGGGACAGAAGAAAATAATCTGACGCGCTGACGACAGGATGAAGCAACTGAGAACAACAACAGCCGTTCCTCATCCTGCCATACCTTTTTTACCGCTCAGCTACCAGGCGGATGATGTCATCGTCTTCATCCTTAATGGGCAGTGCAGTAGGCTCTGCTGCTTTCTCGGGTTCGTTAGCTTCGCAAAGGCGACGTAACAAAGCGTTCTGTCTTTTTTGCTGATCTAACAATGCCTCAAGCAGCTCAATCTGCTCGTTAGTACGCGAACTTGCCCGATTGATAAAAAACCAAAGAACAAGCCCAACAATCAGAACCACCACCGATACCGCTAAAGGCGCAAAACTCAACGCGCCAGAATTCAAAACTTCGTTCATTTTACCACCTCAATGTAGACAGTGTAGTTTACCACTGCCGCACAAGAAGGTAATCAACTGTTGCGAAAATGCGCTTACCAGGGAATAAATTTATTGAAGGCACAAATACCGCTGAAAAATTGTACGTCCTGATCGCACATGATGTTGAACACCTGCGCCCACATCAGTATGCATACCAGTACAACAACAATCAGCACTACCCAGCGAATTTTTTTCACTCCAGCTCCACTCTTCAACTCCACATCTTATGTCTATAAATTATCATGCGTTACCTAAACCCAGCGTTAACTGTATAGGCATTCAATCTTTTTAGGAATGATTGACTTGTTTCATACCGTGTACAGGCTAATCTAATAACTATGAGAAAAGATAAGAGGTTGTAATGCGTCTGATTATCCGCGCTATTGTGTTGTTAGCTCTGGTTTGGATCGGTTTATTATTGAGCGGCTATGGAATTTTGATTGGAAGTAAGGAGAATGCTGCCGGTCTGGGTCTGCAATGCCAATATCTGACTGCCCGTGGAACCAGCACGGCACAGTACGTCCACACCAGTAGCGGTATCATTGGCCTGTCGGATTGTCCCTTGTTAAGGAAAAGCACGGTCATTATCGATAACGGCTAATAATGCAACATTACATTCGATACGTTATTTACGCCAGGTAACGTTATGACTGTTCATAAAAAACCCCAGGTACAAAATACCTGGGGTTTTTAACATTCGCGATTACGTCAGATTAGAACGGATAGTCGTTATAGCCCATTTGTTCTGAAATCTTGCGCGCTGCCGTATGCAGCATTGCCACATATTCGTGTAAACGCTCTTCTGAGAAACGCAGCGTTGGGAATGAAATACTCAACCCCGCAATAACCACGCCGAAACGGTCAAACACCGGTACGCCGATGCAGCGCAGGCCTTCTTCCTGTTCTTCGTTATCTTCGCCGTAACCCTGCTCACGTACTTTATCCAGCAGTAGCAGTAATTCATCAGTATTCGTAATGGTACGATCGGTGCTGCGTTTGTACTCAATGCCATCCAGAATCTGCTTCACTTCATCGCGGTCACGCCATGCCAGCAGAACTTTACCGATAGCCGTACTGTACAGCGGATTACGACGACCAACTCGGGAATACATGCGCAGATTGTACATAGAGTCGATTTTGTGAATGTAGACGATGCTGTCTTCATCCAGCGCACCGAGGTGGACTGTTTCTTTAGTCAGGCGCGAAAGTTCGCGCATCTGAATGTCAGCGCTACGGATAAGATCGACGTTTTGCAACGCGCGCGCGCCCAGCTCGAATAATTTCAGGGTCAGTGAGTATTTCTCAGACTCCCCTTCCTGTGCCACATAACCCAGCGTTTTCATGGTCTGCAAAAAGCGATAAACGGTGCTTTTCGACATCATGACGCGTTGCGACAACTCGGTAATACCAATTTCGCGCTCTTCACCCAGCGCCTGCAGAATGCCAAAAACTTTCAGCACGGAAGATACAGAATCAGGTTGCTTATCCAGATCTGCGATTGCCATTTATCACCCCTTTCGAGTGTTTTATAAAAATCAGAACCGGTTTTTATTATAATTTCACGTACCAACCCTCGCAATCGCTCTTTGCTCACTTAGTTACAAATCTGCGACCTAACACCTGAATATCAATGCTAAAATTATTACTCTCATCATAAATTCCACAAATATCGACTTTCTATGGAAAAAATTCAGGCCGATGGTCTGCCATTGCCCCAGCGATATGGCGCAATTTTAACCATTGTTATTGGCATTTCTATGGCAGTACTCGACGGTGCAATAGCGAACGTGGCCCTGCCAACTATCGCCGCCGATCTTCAGGCCTCACCTGCCAGCTCAATCTGGATTGTAAACGCCTATCAAATCGCGATCGTCGTTTCGCTCCTGTCCCTCTCTTTTTTAGGCGATATGTTCGGTTACCGGCGCATTTATAAGTGTGGCCTGGTCGTGTTCCTGCTTGCATCGCTATTTTGTGCCTTGTCAGATTCGTTGCACATGCTGACGCTGGCTCGCGTCGCCCAGGGTTTTGGCGGTGCGGCGCTAATGAGCGTGAATACGGCATTGATCCGACTTATTTATCCCCAGCGTCAACTCGGGCGAGGGATGGGGATTAACTCTTTTATCGTCGCGGTCTCCTCGGCCGCGGGTCCGACCATTGCCGCAGCAATTCTTTCTATTGCCTCCTGGAAATGGCTGTTTCTGATTAACGTCCCGCTGGGAATAGTCGCCCTGTTGCTGGCGATGCGTTTTTTGCCAGCCAATGCGTCCCGCGGCACTAAACCACGCTTTGACCTGCCCAGTGCGGTAATGAATGCCTTAACGTTTGGCTTGTTAATTACGGCGCTCAGCGGCTTTGCACAAGGACAGTCGCTAAAACTGATTGGTGCCGAGCTTGTGGCGCTTATGGTGGTAGGTTTTTTCTTTATCCGACGCCAGCTCGCGCTGGAGGTGCCGTTACTGCCGGTTGACCTGTTACGCATTCCACTGTTTTCACTCTCGATTTGTACCTCGATATGTTCATTCTGCGCACAAATGCTGGCATTGGTTTCCCTGCCCTTCTTTATGCAAACGGTGCTCGGACGCAGCGAGGTCGAAACAGGCCTGCTGTTGACGCCATGGCCGCTGGCAACCATGGTGATGGCGCCGCTGGCGGGATATCTGATTGAACGCGTTCACGCCGGGCTGCTAGGCGCACTGGGCATGGCGTTGATGGCAAGTGGGTTGTTTTCGCTGGTGCTGCTGCCCGTTTCCCCCTCCGATTTTAATATCATCTGGCCGATGATTCTGTGCGGCGCGGGCTTTGGCTTGTTCCAGTCCCCAAATAATCACACCATCATCACCTCCGCGCCGCGTGAACGCAGCGGTGGGGCGAGCGGTATGCTGGGGACGGCGCGCTTGCTGGGTCAGAGTACCGGGGCCGCGCTGGTCGCGCTGATGCTAAACCAGTTTGGCGACAGTGGAACGCACGTCTCGCTGATAACCGCTGGAATTCTGGCCTCGCTGGCAGCAATTGTGAGTGGTTTACGTATTACGCAACCGCGAGTTCAGGCATAAAAAAAACGGGAACCTCTCGGTTCCCGTTTTCACACAACCCAGTATCTGGATTACATGTTTTCGATGATCGCGTCACCAAACTCTGAACATTTCAGCAGTTTAGCGCCATCCATCAGGCGTTCGAAATCGTAAGTTACGGTTTTCGCGTTAATCGCGCCTTCCATACCTTTAACAATCAGGTCAGCCGCTTCAACCCAACCCATGTGGCGCAGCATCATTTCAGCGGACAGAATAATGGAACCTGGGTTCACTTTATCCTGACCTGCATACTTCGGTGCAGTACCGTGGGTTGCTTCGAACAGCGCACATTCGTCGCCGATGTTCGCGCCCGGCGCGATACCAATACCACCAACCTGTGCGGCCAGCGCATCGGAGATGTAGTCGCCGTTCAGGTTCATACAGGCAATCACATCATATTCAGCCGGACGCAGCAGGATCTGTTGCAGGAACGCATCGGCGATAACATCCTTAACCACGATCTCTTTACCGGTTTTCGGGTTCTTGATTTTCACCCATGGACCGCCGTCGATCAGTTCACCACCGAATTCTTCACGCGCTAACTGGTAACCCCAGTCTTTGAACGCGCCTTCGGTGAATTTCATGATGTTACCTTTGTGTACCAGGGTAACAGAATCACGATCGTTAGCGATGGCGTATTCGATCGCCGCACGAACCAGACGTTTAGTCCCTTCTTCAGAACACGGTTTGATACCAATACCGCAATGCTCCGGGAAGCGGATTTTCTTCACGCCCATCTCTTCGCGCAGGAATTTAATCACTTTCTCGGCATCTGCAGAGTCCGCTTTCCATTCGATACCTGCGTAGATATCTTCGGAGTTTTCACGGAAGATGACCATGTCGGTGAGTTCAGGGTGCTTAACCGGGCTAGGCGTGCCCTGGTAATAACGCACCGGGCGCAGGCAGACATACAGGTCAAGTTCCTGACGCAGGGCAACGTTCAGAGAGCGAATACCGCCGCCAACTGGGGTGGTCAGTGGGCCTTTGATGGCAACACGATATTCACGAATCAGATCAAGGGTTTCAGCAGGCAGCCAGACGTCCTGGCCATAAACCTGAGTGGATTTCTCGCCGGTGTAGATTTCCATCCAGGAGATTTTACGCTCGCCTTTATAGGCTTTCTCGACAGCAGCATCGACAACTTTGATCATCGGTGGGGTTACATCAACGCCGATACCGTCGCCTTCAATGAACGGGATAATCGGATTTTCAGGAACGTTGAGTTTGCCGTTTTGCAGGGTGATCTTCTTACCTTCCGCCGGAACAACTACTTTGCTTTCCATTCACCTCTCCTTCGAGCGCTTCTGGTTCTGCTCGTCTGTCATCGCGCTGCATGTGCGTTTGCGTCCTGCTGCACGAATGCGTTAGAGCAATTTTTTGTTAATGTTTTGTAATGAGCATGTCAATACTACCCTAATGTTCGTCGCCATGAAAGACACTCGTTCTTAGGCTATAATGCGGCAATTGATATAATCTGAAAATACCATGCAAAAAACTTCTTTTAGAAATCACCGGGTTGAGCGATTCAGCTCACGACAAGTCACCAGGCAGCGTAAAGAAAACCAGCCAAAACGCGTGGTTTTGTTCAATAAACCCTACGATGTTTTGCCACAATTTACTGACGAGGCGGGCAGAAGCACGTTAAAAGATTTTATTCCCGTGCCGGGAATCTATGCTGCGGGCCGACTCGACCGGGACAGCGAAGGACTTTTGGTGCTGACCAATGACGGCGCGCTGCAGGCGCGGTTAACGCAACCTGGCAAGCGCACGGGGAAAATCTATTACGTCCAGGTCGAAGGCGAGCCGACAGCAGAAGCGCTGGATGCGCTGCGTACCGGGGTGACGCTCAATGATGGTCCCACGCTGCCCGCAGGTATTGAAATAGTAGAGGAACCCACCTGGCTGTGGCCGAGAAACCCGCCTATTCGGGAACGGAAAAATATCCCCACCAGTTGGCTGAAAGTTACTTTATATGAAGGCCGTAACCGCCAGGTTCGTCGTATGACAGCGCATGTTGGATTCCCGACGCTGCGCCTCATCCGCTATGCCATGGGAGATTACACGCTGGAAAATCTCGCCAACGGTCAATGGCGGGATGCAACTAACTGAATAAGGAACAGGTATGTTCAAACCGCACGTCACGGTCGCCTGCATTGTGCATGCAGAAGATAAGTTCTTAGTCGTTGAGGAAACAATCAATGGCAAAGCCCTGTGGAATCAACCTGCAGGACATCTGGAAGCGGATGAAACCCTGGTGCAAGCCGCCGCTCGCGAACTGTGGGAAGAGACGGGCATCAAAGCGCAGCCGCAACACTTCATCCGGATGCATCAATGGATTGCGCCGGACAAAACGCCCTTTTTACGTTTTCTGTTTTCTATCGAGCTTGCCAATATGTGCGCTACTGAACCTCATGACAGCGATATAGATTGCTGTCGCTGGGTCAGCGCAGAAGAGGTTCTCTCAGCGCCAAATCTGCGTTCGCCGTTGGTTGCGGAGAGTATTCGTTGCTATCAGAGCGGACAGCGCTACCCGCTGGCGATGATCGGCGAATTTAACTGGCCGTTTACAGAGGGTGTCAAGTAAGGGGCTGCGTGCTAGAATATGCCGCCTTGAAGTTCAATGTCGTGAGTATTCCTATGTCTGAAAGCCCAAAAAAAGTGATCGTCGGCATGTCCGGCGGTGTCGATTCCTCCGTTTCTGCCTGGCTGTTGCAACAACAGGGTTATCAGGTAGAAGGCCTGTTCATGAAGAACTGGGAAGAGGACGATGGCGAGGAATATTGCACAGCGGCCGCCGATCTTGCAGATGCGCAGGCTGTCTGTGACAAACTCGGCATTGAACTGCATACCGTCAACTTTGCCGCAGAATACTGGGACAACGTCTTTGAACTGTTCCTTGAAGAGTACAAAGCGGGCCGTACGCCAAACCCCGATATTCTGTGCAATAAAGAAATCAAGTTTAAAGCCTTCCTCGAGTTTGCCGCCGAAGATTTAGGTGCCGATTATATCGCCACCGGTCACTATGTGCGCCGCGCCGACGTCGACGGCAAAAGCCGCCTGCTGCGTGGACTTGATGGCAATAAAGACCAGAGCTATTTCCTCTACACGCTCGGTCATGAACAAATCGCGCAGAGCCTGTTCCCGGTAGGCGAACTGGAAAAACCGCAGGTGCGTAAAATTGCCGAAGATCTCGGTCTGATTACGGCCAAGAAAAAAGACTCAACCGGTATCTGCTTCATCGGCGAACGTAAGTTCCGCGAGTTTCTCGGTCGTTACCTGCCGGCTCAGCCTGGCAAAATCATCACCGTTGATGGCGAAGAGATTGGCCAGCATCAGGGGCTGATGTACCACACGCTGGGTCAGCGTAAAGGTCTGGGAATTGGCGGGACGAAAGAAGGCACGGAAGATCCGTGGTACGTGGTGGATAAAGACGTCGAGAACAACATTCTGGTTGTTGCTCAGGGTCATGAACACCCGCGTCTGATGTCCGTTGGCCTGGTGGCGCAACAGCTGCACTGGGTCGATCGCGAACCGTTCACCGGCACAATGCGCTGCACGGTGAAAACCCGCTATCGTCAGACCGACATTCCGTGCACCGTTAAGGCGCTGGATGCTGAGCGTATTGAAGTCATTTTCGACGAGCCAGTCTCGGCGGTAACGCCGGGTCAGTCGGCTGTCTTTTACAATGGCGAAGTGTGCCTCGGCGGCGGCATTATCGAACAACGATTGCCTCTGCCGGTATAATTACTTACACATCTAATACAAGGAAGCAGTGAACGTGGCAAAGAATTATTATGACATCACCCTCGCTCTGGCAGGCATTTGTCAGTCGGCACGCCTGGTGCAGGAACTGGCGCACCAGGGGCATTGTGATGCCGATGCATTGCACGTTTCACTGAACAGTGTCATCGACATGAATCCCAGCTCTACGCTGGGCGTGTTTGGCGGTAGCGAGGCCAACCTGCGTTTAGGTCTGGAAACGATGCTCGGCGTGCTCAACGCCAGCAGTCGTCAGGGGCTGAACGCGGAACTCACCCGCTACACGTTAAGCCTGATGGTGCTGGAGCGTAAGCTGTCAGCCGCTAAAGGCGCTATGGACACGCTGGGAGACCGCATCAACGGCTTGCAGCGCCAACTGGACCATTTTGATTTGCAGTCAGAAACGTTGATGAGTGCGATGGCAGGCATTTATGTTGACGTCATCAGCCCACTCGGCCCACGTATTCAGGTTACGGGCTCCCCGGCCATCCTTCAGAGCCCACAGGTTCAGGCTAAAGTACGCGCTTCCCTGCTGGCTGGCATTCGCGCTGCCGTGCTCTGGCATCAGGTTGGTGGAGGCCGTCTGCAACTCATGTTTTCTCGTAATCGCCTGACGACTCAGGCTAAACAAATTCTTGCTCATTTAACCCCGGAGTTGTGATCTATGGAATTATCCTCACTGACCGCCGTTTCCCCTGTCGATGGACGCTACGGCGATAAAGTCAGCGCGCTGCGCGGGATTTTCAGCGAATACGGTTTGCTGAAATTCCGTGTACAAGTTGAAGTACGCTGGCTGCAAAAACTGGCCGCGCACGCAGCGATCAAGGAAGTTCCTGCTTTTGCTGCCGACGCAATCGGTTTCCTTGATGCGATTGTCGCTAACTTCAATGAAGAAGATGCTGCGCGTATCAAAACCATTGAGCGTACGACCAACCATGACGTGAAGGCAGTTGAGTATTTCCTGAAAGAGAAAGTGGCGGATATCCCGGAACTGCACGCTGTTTCCGAGTTCATCCACTTCGCGTGTACCTCAGAAGACATCAACAACCTGTCTCACGCGCTGATGCTGAAAACCGCCCGTGACGAAGTGGTTCTGCCGTACTGGCGCAAGCTTATCGACGCGGTGAAAGATCTTTCCGTACAGTATCGCGATATTCCTCTGCTCTCCCGTACCCACGGTCAGCCAGCCACCCCGTCTACGCTGGGCAAAGAAATGGCAAACGTGGCTTACCGTATGGAGCGTCAGTACCGCCAGCTCAATCAGGTCGAAATTCTCGGCAAAATCAACGGTGCAGTCGGTAACTATAACGCCCACATCGCCGCTTATCCGGAAGTGGACTGGCATCAGTTCAGCGAAGAATTTGTCACCTCGCTGGGCATCCAGTGGAATCCGTACACCACGCAGATTGAGCCGCACGACTACATTGCCGAGCTGTTTGATTGCATCGCCCGTTTCAACACTATCCTGATCGACTTCGACCGCGATGTCTGGGGTTACGTGGCGCTGAACCATTTCAAACAGAAAACCATCGCGGGTGAAATTGGTTCCTCCACCATGCCGCACAAGGTGAACCCAATCGATTTCGAAAACTCCGAGGGTAACCTGGGCCTGTCTAACGCGGTTCTGCAGCATCTGGCGAGCAAACTGCCGGTTTCCCGCTGGCAGCGCGATCTGACAGACTCTACCGTTCTGCGTAACCTTGGCGTGGGGATTGGCTATGCGCTGATCGCTTATCAGTCCACGCTGAAAGGTGTGAGCAAACTGGAAGTGAACCGCGATCATCTGCTGGATGAACTGGATCATAACTGGGAAGTGCTGGCAGAGCCGATCCAGACCGTGATGCGTCGCTATGGCATTGAAAAACCATACGAGAAGCTGAAGGAACTGACCCGCGGCAAACGCGTTGACGCCGAAGGTATGAAGCAGTTTATCGACGGTCTGGCGCTGCCTGAAGACGAGAAAACGCGCCTGAAAGCAATGACGCCGGCCAATTACATTGGTCGCGCCGTCACCATGGTTGATGAACTGAAGTAATCTGTTTTACGCCTGTCCGGCCTGCATCATATCGTAGGCCTGCCAGGCGTAGCGCCATCAGGGATTATTGGATCTTATGGCATTTCCGGCGGTGTAATGCCAAAGTGGTTCCACGCCCGCACCGTTGCCATACGTCCGCGCGGAGTTCGCTGCAGAAAACCTTGCTGAATCAGATACGGCTCCAGCACGTCCTCAATGGTTTCACGCTCTTCCCCAATCGCCGCAGCCAGGTTATCCAGTCCTACCGGTCCACCGAAGAACTTATCGATAACCGCCAGCAGCAGCTTACGGTCCATATAATCGAATCCTTCCGCATCCACATTGAGCATATCCAGTGCCTGAGCGGCAATATCTGCTGAAATTGTGCCGTCATGCTTCACTTCGGAGAAGTCGCGTACCCGGCGTAATAAACGGTTGGCGATACGCGGCGTACCACGGGCGCGGCGTGCCACTTCCAATGCGCCTTCATCGCTCATTTCCAGTCCCATAAAGCGGGCACTGCGTCCAACAATGTGCTGCAGGTCTGCCACCTGATAGAATTCCAGGCGCTGTACAATACCGAAGCGGTCACGCAGCGGAGACGTTAACGAACCGGCGCGCGTCGTCGCCCCGATCAGGGTAAACGGCGGCAGATCGATCTTAATCGAACGTGCGGCTGGTCCTTCGCCAATCATGATATCCAGCTGATAATCTTCCATCGCCGGATACAGCACCTCTTCCACCACCGGTGACAGGCGATGGATTTCATCGATAAACAGCACATCGTGCGGTTCAAGGTTGGTGAGCATTGCCGCCAGATCGCCCGCTTTTTCCAGTACCGGACCGGAAGTGGTGCGCAGATTAACGCCCATTTCATTGGCAACAATATTGGCAAGTGTGGTTTTACCGAGACCTGGAGGACCGAAAATCAGCAGGTGATCGAGGGCTTCACCGCGCAGCTTAGCCGCCTGGATAAAAATCTCCATTTGCGAACGCACCTGAGGCTGGCCAATATACTCTTCCAGCAATTTGGGGCGGATCGCGCGATCCACCAGATCTTCAGGGGTCGTGCTGACAGCCGAAATCAGGCGATCTGCTTCAATCATCCTTTACCTCACAATGCCGCGCGAAGCGCTTCACGAATCAGGGTTTCACTGCTGGCATCAGGGCGAGCAATTTTGCTCACCATGCGGCTGGCTTCCTGTGGTTTATAGCCTAACGCCACCAGCGCAGCAACCGCTTCCTGCTCGGCGTCATCCGTTGCAGGACTGGCTGGAGAGGTCAGGACCAGGTCCGCCGCCGGCGTGAAGAGATCGCCATGCAGGCCTTTAAAGCGGTCTTTCATTTCCACAATCAAACGCTCTGCGGTTTTCTTACCTATGCCCGGTAATTTCACCAGCGCGCCAAGCTCTTCGCGCTCAACGGCATTAACGAACTGCTGTGCAGACATACCGGAGAGGATCGCCAGCGCCAGCTTCGGCCCGACGCCATTGGTTTTGATTAACTCTTTAAACAGCGTGCGTTCTTGTTTGTTGTTAAAACCATATAGCAGTTGAGCGTCTTCACGCACCACAAAATGGGTGAAGATAATCGCTTCCTGCCCGGCTTCCGGCAACTCGTAGAAACAGGTCATCGGCATATGGACTTCATAGCCTACTCCGCCGGTTTCCAGAAGGACCAGCGGGGGTTGTTTTTCAAGAATGATGCCTCTGAGTCTGCCTATCACGTGACGCTCCTGCGTTAAGGGCTAAAAGGTAATGCGCTATCATAAAAAAAGGCTGGATAGATATCCAGCCTCATTTGTCACTAACGTAACCGACCTCGCGCCAGATTCAGCCGCGACTCGCTCATTTGCATGGCGTTCTGGCTGACGTGGCAATGGGTAATAGCAATCGCCAGCGCATCCGCGGCATCCGCCTGCGGATTTGCCGGGAGTTTTAGCAGCGTGCGTACCATATGCTGAACTTGGCTTTTTTCCGCGCTGCCGATACCTACCACGGTCTGTTTTACCTGGCGGGCCGCGTATTCAAAGACCGGAAGATCCTGATTGGTAGCCGCAACGATCGCCACGCCGCGCGCCTGCCCCAGCTTTAGCGCCGAGTCGGCATTCTTCGCCATAAAGACCTGCTCAATGGCAAAATAGTCGGGCTGGAACTGGGTGATGATTTCCGTCACGCCTGCATAAATCAACTTCAGACGTGATGGAAGATCGTCGACTTTGGTGCGAATGCAGCCGCTACCGAGGTAGGTCAGCTGTCTGCCGACCTGACGGATTACGCCATAACCGGTGATGCGCGACCCCGGGTCAATGCCGAGAATGATAGACATCACGCATCTCCTGTTAGTTTATGGCTTAACCACATCATTCGAGCGTTGCAGCAACCTCATCGGAGATTTCGCCGTTGTGGTAAACTTCCTGCACGTCGTCGCAGTCTTCCAGCATATCGATCAGACGCATCAGCTTCGGTGCCGTTTCTGCATCCATATCCGCTTTGGTGGAGGGGATCATAGACACTTCAGCCGCGTCCGCTTTCAGACCAGCCGCTTCCAGCGCATCACGCACTTTGCCCATCTCTTCCCACGCGGTGTAAACGTCAATCGCGCCGTCGTCGAAGGTCACAACGTCTTCAGCGCCCGCTTCCAGTGCCGCTTCCATAATGGCGTCTTCGTCGCCTTGTTCAAAAGAGATCACGCCTTTTTTGCTGAACAGGTAAGCTACGGAACCGTCGGTACCGAGGTTGCCGCCCGTTTTAGTGAATGCGTGACGCACTTCCGCAACGGTACGGTTACGGTTGTCAGACAGACACTCAATCATAACGGCTGTTCCGCCAGGACCGTAACCTTCATAGATGATGGTTTCCATGTTCGCATCATCGTCGCCACCAACACCACGCGCGATTGCACGGTTCAGGGTGTCACGGGTCATGTTGTTTGCCAGCGCTTTATCAACCGCGGCGCGCAGACGTGGGTTAGCATCCGGATCGCCGCCGCCCAGTTTGGCTGCCGTCACCAGCTCACGAATGATTTTGGTGAAAATTTTACCGCGTTTAGCATCCTGCGCTGCTTTACGATGTCTGGTGTTGGCCCATTTACTATGACCTGCCATAAATAATCTCTCCAAAAAGCGCGCCTTTTCAGGCGACGTTAATTACAAACTCTTCAATCGCCTGCCGGTTACTCCACGACTTGGTTAACTGCGCGGCTTCGTGCGCATTAACCCAACGGTAGGTCAGATGTTCGGTGAACACGATCTCTCGTTCAGAGGGAAGTGCCAGGCAAAACCAGGATTCAGTATTACGCTCAATTCCCGGCGCATAGCGATGACGTAAATGGCTAAAAATCTCAAATTCCACCGTGCGCTGACAGTCAATTAAGGTCAGTTGCTCAGTCGCAACATCAATGGCGACCTCTTCCTTTACTTCGCGCATCGCGGCTTGCGACGCGGTTTCACCCTCTTCAAGGCTGCCGGTGACCGACTGCCAGAAATCAGGATCGTCGCGTCGCTGTAACATCAGCACTCTCCCGGTGTCCTTTGCATAAATCACGACTAACACCGAGACAGGCTGTTTGTATCTCATATCAGTTATTCTCGGCCTTCTTAACAACCTGAATGCTCAGTTCCGCCAGCGCTGCTTCGTTGGCAAAGCTTGGCGCTTCAGTCATCAGACATGCTGCAGCGGTGGTTTTCGGGAAGGCAATAACGTCACGAATGTTGTCAGTACCGGTCAGCAGCATCGTCAGACGATCCAGACCAAACGCCAGGCCCGCATGCGGCGGTGTACCGTATTTTAGCGCATCCAGCAGGAAGCCGAACTTCTCGCGCTGTTCTTGCTCGTTGATGCCCAGAATGCCGAATACAGTCTGCTGCATATCACCGTTGTGAATACGCACGGAACCACCGCCCACTTCATAGCCGTTGATGACCATATCGTAAGCGTTGGCAACAGCGTCTTCCGGCGCAGCTTTCAGCTCAGCGGCAGTCATGTCTTTTGGCGCGGTGAACGGGTGGTGCATCGCGGTCAGACCGCCTTCACCATCGTCTTCAAACATCGGGAAGTCGATAACCCACAGCGGCGCCCATTTGGCTTCGTCGGTAATGTTCAGGTCTTTGCCCAGTTTCAGACGCAGCGCGCCCATCGCGTCGGCAACCACTTTCTTGTTGTCGGCACCGAAGAAAATCATGTCGCCGTCTTGCGCACCAGTACGCTCCAGAATCGCGTCTACGATTTCTGCGTTCAGGAACTTAGCAACCGGGCTGGTGATGCCTTCCAGGCCTTTCGCACGCTCGGTGACTTTGATGTAAGCCAGACCTTTCGCGCCGTAAATCTTAATAAAGTTACCGTAATCGTCGATCTGCTTACGGCTTAAGCTCGCACCGCCCGGTACACGCAGGGCAGCCACACGGCCTTTCGCGTCGTTCGCCGGACCAGAGAACACAGCAAACTCAACGCCTTTCACCAGATCGGCAACGTCAACCAGTTCCATCGGGTTACGCAGGTCTGGTTTATCAGAACCGTAACGACGCTCGGCTTCGGCAAAGGTCATGATCGGGAAATCACCCAGATCCACACCTTTAACTTCCAGCCACAGGTTACGCACCAGCGCTTCCATCACTTCACGCACCTGCGGCGCGGTCATGAAGGAAGTCTCAACGTCGATCTGAGTAAATTCAGGCTGACGGTCAGCACGTAAGTCTTCATCACGGAAGCATTTTACGATCTGATAGTAGCGGTCAAAACCGGACATCATCAGCAGCTGTTTAAACAGCTGAGGAGACTGCGGCAGCGCGTAGAACTTACCTTTATGAACACGAGAAGGAACCAGGTAATCGCGCGCGCCTTCTGGCGTAGCTTTGGTCAGCATCGGAGTTTCGATGTCGAGGAAGCCGTGATCGTCCATAAAACGACGCACCAGGCTGGTAATTTTTGCACGCGTTTTCAGGCGCTGCGCCATTTCAGGGCGACGCAGATCCAGGTAGCGATACTTCAGTCGCGCTTCTTCGGTGTTTACATGGTTAGAGTCCAGCGGCAGCGAGTCTGAACGGTTGATGATGGTCAGATCGGAGGCCAGCACTTCAATTTCGCCAGTCGCCATATCGGCGTTGACGTTTTTCGCGTCACGCGCACGCACGGTGCCCGTAACCTGGATACAGAACTCATTACGCAGTTCGGAGGCCAGCTTTAACGCATCCGCACGGTCCGGATCGAAAAATACCTGCACGATACCTTCGCGGTCGCGCATATCGATAAAGATCAGGCTACCAAGATCACGACGACGGTTGACCCAACCACACAGAGTCACCTGCTGCCCCTCGTGGGACAGACGTAGCTGTCCGCAATATTCTGTACGCATGAGATATCCCTTAACTTTGCCGCAGGCGGATTGTCACCTGTCTCGCAGGTGACGAAGTCGCAGCTTTAGCTGAATGTCACAACTGAATGAAAAAAGGCGGCTATTATACTGGAAATTCTGCCGCACGATAAGTCCGGTACTGACTGTACGCCTGTTTCCTGGACGGGCATTGCGTAATCTCACAAAAAATAACAAAAATTGTCGTCCCTTTCACACTGAATCGCGATTAAGGTGTAACGGAATTCTTTTTTTACTGGAGTGATCATGCTGGAACTGAACGCAAAAACAACCGCTCTTGTTGTTATTGATCTACAGGAAGGTATCCTGCCTTTCGCTGGCGGCCCATACTCGGCAAACGACGTGGTTGCCCGCGCCGCGCAGTTGGCGGAAAAATTCCGTGCCCACGGTTCCCCGGTGGTAATGGTGCGCGTCGGCTGGTCTGACGATTATGCCGAAGCGCTGAAACAGCCAGTTGATGCTCACGCTCCGGCCAAAGCGTTACCCGAAAACTGGTGGAATTACCCGAGCGCTCTGGGTAAATGCGCCAGCGACCTCGAAGTGACCAAACGCCAGTGGGGAGCTTTCTACGGCACCGATCTGGAATTACAACTGCGTCGTCGGGGCATCGAGACCATCGTCCTGTGCGGAATCTCCACAAATATTGGCGTGGAGTCAACGGCGCGAAATGCGTGGGAGCTGGGTTTTAATCTGATCGTTGCAGAAAACGCCTGTAGTGCCGCCAGCGCTGAGCAACATCAGGGCAGCATGACGCATATTTTCCCGCGTATCGCACGCGTACGCAGCGTGGACGAGATCCTGCAAGCGCTATGATTTATATCGGTTTACCCCAGTGGGCGCATCCCAAATGGGTGCGTCTGGGGATCACCAGCCTTGAAGAGTATGCCCGCCACTTTAACTGTGTGGAGGGCAATACCACGCTGTACGCGCTGCCAAAAGCCGACATTGTGGCCCGCTGGCATGCGCAGACTACCGATGCGTTTCGATTTTGTTTTAAGTTTCCGGCCACCATTTCGCATCAGGCCGCGCTGCGTAATTGCGATGACCTGGTACAAGAGTTTTTCACGCGCATGTCGCCACTTGAATCACGCATTGGGCAATACTGGCTGCAATTACCCGCAACTTTTGGCCCGCACGACCTGCCAGCCTTGTGGCAGTTTCTCGATGCGCTCCCCAAATCCTTTACCTACGGTGTGGAAGTTCGCCATCCGGACTTCTTTGCCAAAGGCGAAACAGAGCAACGATTCAATCGAGGCCTACATGAGCGCAGGGTAAATCGGGTGATTCTGGACAGTCGACCGGTACATGCCGCAATACCACATACTGAAGCGATACGTGACGCCCAGCGCAAGAAGCCAAAGGTTCCGGTGCATGCAGTGGTGACGGCAAACCATCCGATGGTACGCTTTATCGGCAGCGATAATATGGCACAAAACAGCGCGCTTTTTGCCGTCTGGCTGACCAAGCTGTCGCAATGGCAACAAACCACAACGCCGTATCTGTTTTTACATACCCCGGATATCGCGCAGGCCCCGGAGCTTGTCGATACGCTATGGGCAAATTTACGCAGCGCCCTGCCAGAGATCGGATCAGCTCCGTCTATTCCACAGCAATCTTCTCTTTTCTGAAAATGCCACCTATCATAGTCAATGCCATCAGCCATTTTAAAAGGGAGTTTGTATGGTAAGCGCGCTTTATGCCGTATTGGGTGCGTTATTGTTAATTAAGTTCTCCTTTGACGTCGTTCGCCTGCGCATGCAATACCGCGTTGCATATGGTGACGGAGGTTTTAGCGAACTACAAAGCGCTATCCGCATTCACGGTAATGCGGTGGAATATATTCCCGTCGCATTGGTGCTGCTGTTATTTATGGAAATGAACGGCGCAGAAACGTGGATGGTGCATATTTGCGGGCTGATTTTGATTGCCGGACGATTGATGCATTATTACGGATTCCATCACCGGCTTTTCCGCTGGCGCCGTTCAGGCATGAGCGCGACCTGGTGTTCGCTGTTGCTAATGGTGCTGGCGAATCTTTGGTATATGCCCTGGGAGTTGGTTTTCTCCCTGCATTAGCGCACAATACGCCACTTTATTTTTCCCGGATTTTTACGTTATGTCTCACCGCGACACGCTTTTTTCTGCGCCTATCGCCAGTCTGGGTGACTGGACCTTTGATGAACGGGTAGCTGAAGTCTTCCCGGATATGATCCAACGATCCGTTCCTGGCTATTCCAATATCATTTCTATGATTGGGATGTTGGCCGAACGTTTCGTACAGCCCAACACACAGGTCTACGATCTGGGCTGTTCTCTGGGCGCGGCGACGCTCTCGGTGCGTCGCAATATTCATCACGAGAATTGCAAAATTATTGCCGTTGATAACTCCCCGGCCATGGTTGAGCGCTGCCGCCGTCATATTGACGCCTATAAAGCGCCGACACCGGTTGACGTTGTCGAAGGCGATATTCGCAACATTACTATCGAAAACGCCTCGATGGTGGTGCTGAATTTTACCCTGCAATTCCTTGAGCCACCTGAGCGCCAGGCATTGTTGGATAAGATTTATCAGGGGCTGAACCCCGGCGGCGCGCTGGTACTGTCTGAAAAATTCAGTTTCGAAGACGCTAACGTTGGCGAACTGCTGTTCAACATGCACCACGATTTCAAACGGGCAAATGGCTATAGCGAGCTGGAAATCAGTCAAAAGCGCAGCATGCTGGAGAACGTGATGCTGACCGACTCGGTCGAAACGCACAAAGCGAGACTGCATCAGGCGGGCTTTGAACACAGCGAATTGTGGTTCCAGTGCTTTAACTTTGGTTCTCTGGTGGCACTGAAAGCTGAGGTTAGCGCATGATCGACTTTGGTAACTTTTATCAACTGATTGCCAAAAATCACCTTTCTCATTGGCTGGAAACGCTCCCGGCGCAAATCGCGACCTGGCAGCGCGATCAGCACGGCTTGTTTAAGCAGTGGTCAAATGCGGTCGAGTTTCTGCCCGAGCTGACGCCGCATCGCCTGGACTTACTGCATAGCGTTACCGCCGAAAGCGATGAGCCGCTCAGCGACGGTCAGCTCAAACGTATCGACACCCTGATGCGTAACCTGATGCCATGGCGTAAAGGGCCGTACTCGTTGTACGGCGTCAATATAGATACCGAGTGGCGCTCGGACTGGAAATGGGATCGCGTTCTGCCACACTTGTCTGACCTCACCGGGCGCACCATTCTTGATGTCGGCTGCGGGAGTGGATATCACATGTGGCGCATGATTGGCGCGGGGGCGCATCTGGCAGTTGGTATCGATCCTACCCAACTGTTTCTGTGCCAGTTTGAGGCAGTACGTAAACTGCTGGGCAATGACCAGCGCGCTCACCTGCTGCCGCTGGGTATTGAGCAGCTTCCGGCGCTCAACGCCTTTGATACCGTATTCTCCATGGGAGTGCTTTATCACCGCCGTTCACCGCTGGAACACCTGTGGCAGTTGAAGGATCAGTTGGTGAAAGATGGCGAACTGGTACTGGAAACGCTGGTCGTCGAAGGTGATGAAAATACCGTACTGGTGCCGGGCGATCGCTACGCGCAGATGCGTAACGTTTACTTTATTCCTTCTGCGCTGGCGTTAAAAAACTGGCTGGAAAAATGTGGGTTTGTTGATGTGCGCATTGCTGATGTCTGCGTCACCACCACCGAAGAGCAGCGCCGCACCGAGTGGATGATAACCGAATCCCTGGCCGACTTCCTCGACCCGAACGATCACAGCAAAACGGTGGAAGGCTACCCGGCCCCATTACGCGCGGTATTGATTGCACGTAAGCCGTAATCATTTTTGCCCGATAGCACTCTTTCTGCAAAATAGTTCAACTTGCAGCAAGGCAGACAGCTCCGTTGCGGCTTGAAATATGCAGGATAAAAAAAGGCCCCTGTTGAAATTGCAGGGGCCTGGTACGAGCAAGCATCATATTGGGCGACATGATGCAACGGTAAAAATCAGCTGGCCTGGTGGTGTGCAATGATTGCTTTCATTTCCGCAACCGCCGCCCCGTCTACTGCATAGCGTGAATACTCATCCGCCTGTGCATCCGAAGACATCGACAACCCCGAATTGCGATAACGCATGGGGGAAGCCAGCCATACTCCGGCAGAACTGTGGACTTCCTGCACTCCAGCATCAAGGAACAGGGACAAATTCGAGGCGCGAACCCCCGCTCCGGCCATAATGATTGGAGCATCCCCCTGCGCAATAAGTTCCATAATTTTTGTTAAACCTTGCGCCGCATCTGATTTTTGCCCGGAAGTCAGCACTCTGGCGATGCCCAAATCAGCTAATTTTTTTAGCGCATTGAGTGGGTTAGCGCACATGTCAAAGGCCCGATGAAAAGTGACGTGCAGCGGTCCCGCCGCGATCATTATTTTCTCCATGCGCGGCATATCGACATCACCCTCTGCATCTAAAATGCCGGTTACCAACCCTGAGAACCCCAGATCTCTTACCATTGCAATATCATCCAGCATTGCAGCGAATTCACCGTCGGTGTAACAAAAGTCGCCCCCGCGTGGGCGAATAATGGGATTGACCGGAATCGAGATATGCTGGCGAACCGAACGCAAGACGCCCAGGGACGGCGTTAAGCCCCCCTCTTTGGGCACCGAGCAAAGCTCAATGCGATCCGCGCCGTTTTGCTGCGCCGTGCGCGCGCACTCCATGCTGTAACAGCAGATTTCCAGTAATGCCATACTCACTCCTGACGTTCGCTTGCCACAATGGCTTCAATCGACCACGGATGGAATTTTATCGTCACACTGCCATCGCTGACCGCCAGCGTTGGATTCGGTAAACGCTCGCGCTCGCCTTTTGGCGAACTGGTTTTTACAAATATACCCGGCTGGCTCAGCCCGTGATCTGAAAGCAGCGCCAGCGCTCGTGCATTCAGCGTCTCCACCTCACCCGGCAGAACAATTTCAACATGCTCCCAGCCTTCATGCGGATAACGCTTTTCGCCCGGCCACGGCAGTTCTACGATAGAAAATTGCCAGTGTTGCACACAAACTGGCTCATCGAGCTTGAACAAGCAAATCGGTCGGCCATTGATGATATTTTCTGACAACAATTCGCCGCACTGTTCAAACCCACGACGCCAGCGCTCTGCGGTGGTATTTTGATGACAACGCAGAGAAATGTGATCGGCTTCAAGCGATGAGACATCCAGCCCAAGGCGAGTGGAAAGATCCGTTAACGCCTGAATGAAATGCGGTAAATCTGCGGAAATATCATGCAGTTCTGCAACTGTTTGCCAGTTCGCCATAATGAAAGCTCATATCCATATTCAAAGCCGCTAATTTACCCTGTTGCGCAGCCCCAACCAACTGCTGATTTTCTTAAGCGCAATATGAATAATTATACGTAATGACAATGTTTATATTTCAGGGTGCTGGAGATACTCGCAATGCTGACGGCAACGGGCATTTGCAGTATACTCCCGCCCTTAATTCTTAAACTGGTGCGGTGCATTTTAAGCCGCTTCATAAATGTAAGGTATTCCGGTGAATATTCAGGCTCTTCTCTCAGAAAAAGTCAGTCAGGCCATGATTGCTGCAGGCGCGCCTGCAGATTGCGAACCGCAGGTTCGTCAGTCAGCAAAAGTACAGTTCGGCGACTATCAGGCTAACGGCATGATGGCTGTCGCTAAAAAACTGGGTATGGCGCCGCGACAACTGGCTGAGCAGGTGCTGACTCATTTGGATCTCAACGGGATCGCCAGCAAAGTTGAAATTGCAGGCCCGGGCTTTATCAATATTTTTCTCGATCCGGCATTTCTGGCGCAGCACGTTCAGCAGGCGCTGGCTTCCGATCGTCTGGGCGTCACCCAACCGGCTAAACAAACCGTTGTGGTTGATTACTCCGCACCTAACGTAGCGAAAGAGATGCACGTTGGTCACCTGCGTTCCACCATCATCGGTGACGCTGCGGTGCGTACGCTGGAGTTCCTCGGTCACAATGTTATCCGCGCCAACCACGTCGGCGACTGGGGTACTCAGTTCGGTATGCTCATCGCATGGCTGGAAAAACAGCAGCAGGAAAATGCTGGCGAGATGGCGCTGGCTGACCTTGAAGGTTTCTACCGTGATGCGAAAAAACATTACGACGAAGATGAAGCCTTCGCGGAACGTGCCCGGAGTTATGTCGTGAAGCTGCAAGGCGGCGACGAGTACTTCCGTGAGATGTGGCGCAAACTGGTCGACATCACCATGTCGCAAAACCAGTTAACCTACGATCGCCTGAACGTCACCCTGACCCGTGACAACGTCATGGGTGAAAGCCTGTACAACCCGATGCTGCCTGGCATCGTGGCCGATCTCAAAGCTAAAGGCCTGGCTGTTGAAAGCGAAGGCGCTACCGTCGTATTCCTTGATGAGTATAAGAACAAGGAAGGTGAACCGATGGGCGTAATCATTCAAAAGAAAGATGGCGGCTATCTCTACACCACGACCGATATCGCCTGCGCCAAGTACCGTTATGAAACGCTGCATGCCGACCGCGTACTTTATTACATCGACTCCCGTCAGCATCAGCACTTAATGCAGGCCTGGACCATCGTGCGTAAAGCCGGTTATGTGCCGGATTCTGTGCCGCTGGAACACCACATGTTCGGTATGATGCTGGGTAAAGACGGCAAGCCGTTCAAAACCCGTGCGGGTGGCACGGTTAAACTGGCCGACCTGCTGGATGAAGCGCTGGAACGCGCACGCCGTCTGGTAGCGGAGAAGAACCCGGACATGCCTGCCGACGAGCTGGAAAAACTGGCAAATGCGGTCGGTATCGGCGCGGTGAAATATGCCGATCTGTCCAAAAACCGTACCACAGACTACATCTTCGACTGGGACAATATGCTGGCGTTCGAAGGGAACACTGCGCCGTATATGCAGTACGCCTACACCCGCGTACTGTCCGTGTTCCGTAAAGCGGATATCGACGAAAGCGCGCTGGCAAATGCGCAGGTGATTATCAGTGAAGATCGCGAGGCTCAGCTGGCTGCGCGTCTGCTGCAGTTTGAAGAAACGTTGACCGTTGTTGCACGTGAAGGTACGCCGCACGTGATGTGTGCTTACCTGTACGACGTTGCCGGTCTGTTCTCCGGCTTCTACGAGCACTGCCCAATCCTTAGCGCTGAAAACGAAGAGATTCGTAACAGCCGCCTGAAACTGGCACAGTTGACGGCGAAAACCCTGAAGCTGGGTCTGGATACGCTGGGTATCGAAACCGTAGAACGTATGTAAATCAGCTCACCTATCAGGCCTGACTCCGAAATTCGGACTCAGGCCTTTTTTATTTCTGTAACAGGCCATCTGTAACAACTCACAAGTAATGACACATTTCCGTAGAGATATGGAACATTTTTTGCCTGTCATCCCGTTTAAGCCTCCGTATCATGAGGCGGCGAATTAATCGGGTACGGGTCAATGACATTCAGAGATTTTGAGGCGGAGGAAAAACTCTTCCAGCGGCGTGTATTGGTGGCCTTTGGCCTGGTGGTCATCTGCTTTGGCATCCTGATTTACAATCTCTACAACTTACAAATCTGTCAGCACCAGTATTACACCACCCGCTCGAATGCAAACGACATCAAAATGCTGCCCGTGGCCCCGACGCGTGGCATGATTTACGATCGCAACGGCATCCCGCTGGTGCGCAACGTAACCTGGTACGACATTTCCGTTACGCCTTATAAAATCAGTGATATGAATGCCCTGATCAGGCAGCTCACGCCTATCATTGACCTCACTCCTGATGACATTGACCAGTTTCGCCATGCGCTGAAAGCCAGCAGCCGCTATCGCCCGGTCGTGCTAAAAAATGCGCTGACCGATGTGGAAATCGCCCGCTTCTCGGTTAACCAGTTTCATTTCAGCGGCGTCAATATCAATAGCTATGAAGACCGCCAGTACCCTTATGGCGCAGCGCTGGCGCATGTCCTTGGCTATGTGTCAAAAATCAATGACAACGACCTGAAAGCGCTGGATCAAAAAGGCCTGACAGAGAACTACGCCGCCGATCACAACATCGGTAAGCAGGGTATTGAGCACTACTATGAAAATGAACTGCATGGGAAAACCGGTTATCAGGAGGTCGAAGTTGATAACCACGGACGCATCGTACGCCTGATCAAAGATGTGCCGCCCGTTGCCGGAAAAGATATCCATCTGACGCTGGACCTCCATTTACAGCAATATATTGAGAGTCTGTTGGTGGGCCAGCGGGCCGCCGTTTTGGTTGAGGATCCACATGACGGTTCCGTGCTGGCAATGGTTTCGAACCCCAGCTATGACCCCAACCCGTTTGTCAAAGGTATCAGCTATCAGGACTATAACAAGCTGCTTCAGGATAAGGACCTGCCGTTAATCAACCGCGTCACGCAGGGGTTGTATCCTCCTGCCTCCACGGTCAAACCGTATATGGCGATGTCAGCGTTACTGGACGGCGTGATCACGCCGCAGACCCGTTTCTTCGGCGCCCCCACCTGGACGCTCCCCGGCACGGAGCGACATTACCGTGACTGGAAAAAAACGGGCCACGGTATGCTGGATGTCACCAAAGCAATTGAAGAATCTGCCGACACATTCTTTTATCAGGTGGCATATATGATGGGGATTGACCGTATTAACAGCATGCTCAGCCAGTTTGGCTATGGCAAGCCGACCGGCATCGATCTTGGTGAGGAGTATAACGGCCTGCTCCCGAGCCGCGAATGGAAGCAGAAAGTGCATAAAAAAGCCTGGTATCAGGGAGATACCATTTCGGTTGGCATCGGTCAGGGATACTGGATTGCCACGCCGATCCAGATGGTTAAAGCCATGGTCGCGCTGATTAACAACGGCAAGGTTATCGCCCCTCACCTGCTACGTGATGAAGAGAGCGGAAAAGTCATCACGCCGTACCAGGCTCCCGAAGCACCGTCACAAATTGCCTCTGCTTCGTCCCCCTACTGGGGGCTGGTGCGTCAAGCGATGTTCGGCATGGCGAATGAGCCAAACGGTACCGGTTATAAGTTCTTTCACACCGCGCCTTACGGCATTGCAGCGAAAAGTGGCACATCACAGGTCTTTAGCCTGAAAGAAAATCAGACCTACGATGCGAAAATGATCCCCGTGCGTCTGCGCGACCACGTGTTCTATACCGCATTTGCGCCATATAAGAACCCGAAAGTCGCCATAGCGTTAATTCTGGAAAACGGCGGCAGCGATGGCGTCACCGCCGCACCAGTCATGCGTCAAATCATGGATCATCTGTTTGCTGCGCAGGGCGACGATGCTCAAGCGGGTCCGATAGCCGCAACGCCATCGGACACCGATATCAAAAATACTTACGCAAGTATTCGGTAAGGCACAGCATCGCCATCGCCTGACCGTAAGGCATGGAGGTCCGTGGGATGTTGCGGTAGAAATCGAGATTGTGGCCCATCCCGGTACCAAACGAGGTATGCAGCAATTCACCTTCCGGCGAAATATGTTGCACAATGCCTCTGATCGCTTTTTCGGCTACAGCCGCATAGTCTTGTCCGACATAGCGTTTACGTACCGCTTTGAGGATCCCATAGGCAAATCCGGCGGTTGCCGAGGCTTCCAGATACGACTGCGGGTCGTCCAGCAAGGTGTGCCACAATCCGCTTTCATCCTGGCACTTCGCCAGCGCCGCGATTTGCGCGTTCAAAACCTGCACCAGATAGCGGTGCACTGCATTGTTTTCCGGCAAATCAAGTAATTCGAGGAAATCCGGGATGACTATAGTTAACCAGCTGTTGCCACGCGCCCAGCGAGCGTTGGCGAAGTTATGCTGTCCTTCATAGCTCCAGCCGTGGAACCACAGCCCCGTTTCTTTATCCATCAGGTTTTGCACGTGCAGCAGGAACTGATAGGTTGCCTCTTCAATATACTCGGGGCGGTTGAGCAACTTGCCAATCTTCGCCAGCGGTAAGACCGTCATCATCAACGTGTCATCCCACATCTGCTGGTGATTTTCTTCCGCCAGCGTAATGTGCTGCATACCGCCGAATTGGGTACGCGGCATATCATGCATTGCCCACTCAGCCCAGCTGTCGAGCCACGGCAGATACGCGGGATTACGCGTCTCTTCATAGCGATATGCCAGCGTTAAAAACGGTGCCATGGTGTTGACGTTTTTGGTCGTTGCACCTTCCGCAAAGCGATCGGCAAACCAGCTGTCGATAATATCGCGCATCGCGGCATCGCCGGTTTGCTGATAATACTGATACATCCCGTACAAGCCGATGCCGTGCGTCCACTCCCATCCCGCCCAGCCTTTGGTATCAATAACGCGTCCGTCATCCAGACGTAGCAAGAACTCGCCGGTCTCATCATGAATATTGACCAGGTTATGCGTCACCTTTTTGATCAACGCTTTTAATTCATCCCTGGCAATAAAATGTTCTGGCTGGCGCAACAATGGACTGTGTTTAACCGGATAAACAATCATTTACTTAACCTCTGTCAATGTCGAATTCAATACAGCACCCTTTTCCAGTTTCGGTGCCGCTGGTTTATTACGATTCAGGTAACCAATATTGTTGTTACCCCAAAGTGATTCATAAGGCATGCCCGATAGCATCTCTACGGTCGTGCGTCCTTTAGCGGAAAGTCCTTCCAGCACGGGTTGCCCGGACTCACGCATTTTTGCTGTCTCTTCGCGCAGGGTGCTGTGCGTTTGCAGGTTCAGTTTGAAGCGCAAGGAAACCAGGAAACCCATCGCCAGAACAATCAGCGTTCCGCAGCTCAGAATTAACAGGATGGTATGACTGACCGCCGCGGGTTGTGCGCTCTGGCCGGATACAAAACCAGACAACTGCATCACAATCCCCACCAGCATCACCGCTCCCGCCTGCGACGCTTTACGCGTTAACGTCATAATGCCGGCGAAGATCCCTTCCCGACGCTGACCGGTGATCACTTCGTCAACGTCGGCAATATAGGTGTAGATATTCCAGGGAACGTAGTTGATACCACCGCGTCCTAAACCCGCAACGGCGGAAACCAATAGCAACAGAGAATAAACATCGCTTAATCCGGCGTAATACAGCCCCGCATAGGAGAGTGAACTGAGGCCAAACAGGACGACTACCATGCGATAAGACGGCGCAGGTCCGAAACGGATGCACAATGGGATCATGGCGATAACGGCAATAAACTGGAAGATAGCCATCGTACCCAGCAGGTTTGACGCCATCGATGCTTCCTGCATCAGCACAAACACCACATAGTAAGTAAAGACGGCGTTAAAGACGTCCTGGGCAATATAGCCGCCAAGATACATTCCTAAATGCTGGCGAAAGATACGGATGCGCAGTGTTGAACTCAGTTCCACAAATAAACGGTTCATACTCTGACTTAAGGTCAGGCTTTTCTTCTCTTCTTCGACTCGCAGCGCCGCCTCAGTCCACTCTTCCCGTGGGCGTTCCCAGGTAAAGAACCAGACGAAGGTCAGCATCAGTGCACACAGCACAGAAAACACCAGGCTGGCGTAGAAAAAAGAGACGGGGTTGTCCTTGCCAAACAGCGTCAGCAGAACGCCGGGTAAGAATGAGGCCAGAATGGCAGACATTTGCGCCATCGAAATGCGCGCGCCGGAGAATTTGGTTTTCTGTTTAAAGTCATCGGTCATTTCGGGTACCAGCGTTTCGTATGGCACCAGAATCATGGTGTAGACCACGTCAAAAATCAGATAGGTGAGCAGGTAGTACCAGAACCCCATATCACCCACCCACATTAGTGAGTAGCTAAAGACACAGGGGATCCCCAACAAAATAAAAAACTTACGTCGCCCAAAGCGTTTGCCGAGCCAGGTGGAGTCAAAGTTATCGGTTAAAAAACCCATTAATGGGCTAACAACGGCATCCAACACCCTGGCGGTAGCGAAGATAAAGGTTGCTTCGATTGGCGTCAGGCCACAGAACGTCGTGTAAAAATAGAGTAGCCAGGCAGCGGTTAACGCCGTGGTGCCTGCGCCTAAAAAATCCCCCGAACCGTAGGCAAAATAGTTAACCAACCCAATTTTACGTGTATTCATTGCCGTTACCCCTGCACATTATTGGGAGGCCCCGCAATCCTCGCTTTGACATTGGGCCTCCTTACAGGGCCACAGTAAAAGCTAACAGCAAGTGAAACCTTTCTATTTTTGCCAGGGGTATTCGTGAAATGGCAACAGCACAAAGAGTCCGGCAACGTATGTCACCTATTTTATAAAACAGCGTTTCTATTTAATCAAAGAGGCGGACTAGAATTGCGAAGCAGCCAGCAGTTTCTGCTGCTGGCCGGAATGAAGGGAGGCGTTAACGATAGTTCACAATCACCTGATTGCTCTGAACTTGCAAGGCGGGGATCAAGCGACCGCCACCGGGTACTTCCCAGACAAAATGCATCGGTTCGATGGCGGGAACATTATTGAATCCGTTGGTGGTCCCGCTTTGCCCGTCCAGCTCAACACAGCGGGACTGGGAACATAAACGTACCCGTAAACCCGCAGGCGTTGGGCCATTGAGCTCATAGCGCCAGGCCACCAGCGTCATCAACCCCGAGACCGGCTGGCTGGGCGTCAGAGGTGAAGACGAGGCTGACTGGCCGCGGTGATTTAAAGTAATCCCCATACCGCTGGCCTGCCAGGCGCCTTCTCCGGCAGCCTGCGCTACCAGAGGAAAAAACAACAACCACAGTAATTTACGCATTACTTACCTCCAATAGTCGCCGTCATACGGATATGGCGGTTGTCAGACAGCTCCATGTTCGATAACACCACCAGTTGCGGAATGCTGCGACGTAAAAAGCGAGCCAGTAACGGACGCAACGCGTGGTTAACCAGTAAGACCGGCGGCGCACCCAACATTTCCTGACGGGACAGCGCTTCCTGAGTCTGGGCCAGCAGTCGGTCTGCAAGACCCGGCTCCAAACCGCCGCCGCCCTGCAGCGCCTGCAGAAGCAAACGTTCGAGCGGAGTATCAAGGCCGATAACCTGAACCTCTTCATTACCTGGGAACCACTGCTGAGTGATGGCGCGTCCCAACGCAACACGTACCACCGCGGTAAGCTCATGCGGATCGTTTTGCAGCGGTGCATGTTCAGCCAGCGTTTCGAGAATGGTGCGCATATCGCGAATCGGTACTTTCTCATCCAGTAAGTTCTGCAGCACTTTATGCAGCGTAGTGAGCGTCACGACGCCCGGGACCAGGTCTTCTGTCAGTTTTGGCATCTCCTGCGAGACGCGGTCCAGTAGCTGTTGCGCCTCCTGACGACCAAACAGCTCCGCAGCGAACTGCCCAATCAGGTGATTAAGGTGCGTGGCGACAACGGTACTGGCTTCAACAACCGTAAAGCCCTGAATCTGCGCCTGTTCCTTCAATGCGCTTTCAATCCAGATAGCGTCCAGACCGAAAGCCGGATCGACCGTTTTCTCGCCCGGCAGTGACCCGGCGGCAGTACCAGGGTTAATGGCCAGCCAGCGTCCCGGATAGGCGTCACCGCTGCCAATTTCCACCCCTTTCATCAAAATACGATAGCGGGCCGGCTGCAGATCCATATTGTCGCGGATATGTACCACCGGCGGCAGAAAACCCATATCCTGGGCAAATTTCTTACGAATACTGCGAATTCGCCCCAGCAACTCGCCATCTTGCTGAAAGTCCACCATTGGGATCAGGCGGTAGCCTACCTCCATCCCCAGGGAATCCTCCAGCTGTACGTCATTCCATGTTGCTTCCACCACGGAGTTGTTTTCCGGCATTTTCACCGGCTGCGGCTCATCGGGAGCTTTTTGCTCACGACCACGCATCCACCAGGCCAGACCCAGTAACGCGGCGGTAAACATCAAAAACACCAGGTTCGGCATGCCCGGAACCAGACCCAAAAGCCCAAGCACCGCCGCACTAAGCAGCATGACACTAGGATTACTGAACAGTTGGGTCACCATCTGTTCGCCTACATCCTGGTCGGTACTCACGCGGGTCACGATAACCCCCGCCGCGGTGGAGATTACCAGCGCAGGAATTTGCGCCACCAGCCCGTCACCGATGGTCAGCAGGGTATAACTTTCCGCTGCGCTACCCATGCTCATACCATGCTGCAACACCCCGACTAACAGACCGCCGACCACGTTGATCACCATGATCAAAATACCGGCGATGGCATCTCCACGTACGAATTTACTCGCACCGTCCATAGAGCCGTAGAAATCCGCTTCCTGCGTCACCTCCGAGCGTCGTTTTTTGGCTTCATCTTCGCCAATCAGACCCGCATTCAAATCCGCATCAATCGCCATCTGCTTGCCGGGCATACCATCCAGCACGAAGCGCGCGCCAACCTCGGCGATACGTCCGGCACCTTTGGTGATAACCATAAAGTTGATAATGACGAGAATAACGAAGACCACGATACCGATCGCAAAGTTACCGCCCACCAGGAAGTGACCAAAAGCTTCAACCACCTTTCCCGCCGCCGCCGCGCCGGTATGCCCTTCCATTAAAATGATACGCGTCGACGCAACGTTCAGGGCGAGGCGTAATAATGTGGTAAACAGCAAAATCGTCGGGAATGCGGCAAACTCCAGCGTACGCTGGGTGAACATCGCCACCAGCAGCACCATGATCGACAGCGCAATGTTAAACGTGAACAGCAAATCGAGGACGAAAGCCGGCAACGGCAACACCATCATCGACAGGATCAGCAGGATAAGGATCGGTCCGGCAAGGATTTGCAGTTGCGTGGATTTCAGGTTGCTGGGCAAACGCAACATCGCGACCAGATTAGCCATCAGTATTCTTCTCGTTCATGAAATCCAGTGCTTCAGGCACCGGAAGGTTTTCAGGTTGTGGTGGACGCTTGCCGCCGGCGAGACGCCAGCGTTTTAGCTGCCATACCCATGCCAGCACTTCGGCAACGGCGGCATATAATTGACCCGGTATTTGTTGACCAATCTCAGCATGACGGTATAGCGCACGCGCCAGCGGCGGCGCTTCTAACGTAGGGACTCGATGTTCAGCGCCAATCTCACGAATGCGCAGCGCCACCAGCCCCGCGCCTTTGGCAACAACTTTCGGCGCGCTCATTTTGTTCTCGTCATACTTCAACGCCACCGAATAGTGCGTGGGGTTGGTAACAATCACGTCCGCTTTCGGCACATCCGCCATCATGCGACGCTGCGCGGCCGCGCGCTGCATTTGGCGTATTTTGCCCTTAACGTGCGGGTCGCCTTCGCTTTGCTTAAATTCGTCACGGATATCCTGACGCGACATGCGCAGCTTTTTCAGATGGCTGTAAATCTGGAAAAAAACGTCGAACCCCACCATTGGAATAACGCCAAGCACCACCAACAGCGCACACATGCCAACTAAATCCAGGGCGTTGCCCATCGCCGTAATCGGCGATTCCGCCATCAGACGCATCATCGCCGGCCAGTTATGCCAAAGATAAAATCCGGCCACGCTCCCCACCAGCGTGGATTTCAGTATCGCTTTGAGCAGTTCCGCTCCGGTTTGCGCTGAAAACATGCGTTTAATGCCCGGCAACGGATTCAGCTTAGAGAACTTGGGCTGCAGAGATTTACCGCTGAAAATCAAGCCGCCAAGCATCACCGGGGAGATTAATGCCACCAGAACGACGCCGGTAATCAACGGTAACAGCGCAATCATCGCGTCTTTAATCAGCAGGATGATTTGGCTGAGGATCAGGTTAGGGTCATTGACCATACTGTGGTCAAAACGTAATCCGGCCGACAGCATACCGGCCAGTCTGCGGGCAAGCGACTCCCCGCCAATCCAGATAATGCACACGCCCACCAGCAAAATAAGCAGTGAGGTCAGCTCTTTGGATCGGGGGACCTGCCCTTCTTCCCGTGCTTTTTCAAGTCGGTGGGGTGTGGGGGCTTCTGTTTTGTCGTCGTCGCTTTCTTCTGCCACGGCATTACTCTCGTCGTCACGGTCACGAGTATTATCGCGACCGCAACCATTGCCAATGCGTCGAATAGCGAAACGAAAACAGAGGAATTCGAGCGTTCGTTTGCCACGACAGCGCGAAAGCTGCCGTGACAACCGCGCGGTTAGCGCTGCCAGATAACGCGATAATGGCCCGATCCCACCTGCGCGCTATAGCCGCCGTCTACTGGCGCGAAGTCGAGGCCATCGGTATCGAGCAGCGTTTGTGCGCCATCGAGGATCACCATTGAGTGGGTATTCGACGGAATATCTACCTCAAGAGTGATGGTCTGCAAACCATCGCGCGCCGGTTCCTGCGTCCAGTGGACGGCAATATCACCATATACCGAGCCGTATCGCGCTTTCAGCCATGTCAGGCCACCGCCCGGAATAGGCCGCAGTACCGAAGATTTAAATCCCGGCGCGTGTTCTTCGGTATTTATTCCCGCCGCCACGCGATACAGCCATTCACCGATCGCCCCGTAGGCATAATGGTTGAAAGAGTTCATGTCCGGGCTCCACATTGTGCCATCCGGTTTCACGCCATCCCAGTGTTCCCAAATCGTCGTCGCCCCGGCTTTTACCTGATACAACCAGCTTGGGAAGTCCTCTTTCATCAGCAATTGCCACGCCGCGTCGGCCTGCCCGTTTTCGCTCAATGCGTGACAGAAATAGGGGGTGCCGACAAACCCCGTCACCAGATGACCGTCATTTTCCGCCAGCAGTTCCAGCAGCGTTTGCACGGTGCGCTCGCGGTGCGCATCCGGCACTAACTGGAAGTAAAGCGCCAGAATATGCGCCGTTTGCGTGCGCGCCGCCAGCCGCCCGGTGGCGGTAAAAAACTCATTGCGGAAGCTTTCGACAATCGCGGTATGCAGCGCCTGATAATGGGTGTGATCAACGTCATTTCCCAGTGCTTTGGCTGATTTCGCCAGCAGCAGCGTGGACAACGCATAGTAGGCCATGCAGGTCAGTTCATTCGGCGTTGCGCCAAAATAGCTGCCCTCTTTGGCATCCAGCGCAACCCAATCGCCAAACTGCAGTTTCCACGACCACTGGTTCTCAACAGCGTTGTCATGCATAAACTCCACCCAGGCTTTCATGCTGTCGTACTGGCGGGCCAGCGTCTGTTTATCGCCGTACATCAGGTACAGCGTCCATGGGTTAATCACCGCCGCATCGGCCCAGGCGGCGGCGGAATGGGTGCGCCCGTGGGATAAAAAGCGGTCGTTGTCGCATTTGCCGGTGAGGATATCGGGGATGACGTGCGGCACACCGCCCTCCGGCGTTTGGTCATGCTGAAGATCGGTCAGCCATTTGGCAAAAAAAGTGCGCGTCTGCATCAGATAACTGGCGGTGCGGCAGAAAATTTGCGCATCGCCCGTCCATCCCAAACGTTCATCGCGCTGCGGGCAGTCGGTTGGGATATCGACGAAATTGCCCTTAAGCCCCCACATGATGTTGTGATGCAGTTGGTTGAGATCCGCGTTTGAGGTTTCAATGTGACCCGTCGGCGTCATCGCGGAATGCAGCACGACCGCGACAAAGTCATCCCGCGTCGGCGTGCCAGGCCAACGTTCAATCAGCACATAACGGAAACCCTGAAAGGTAAAATGCGGGTGAAAACATTCTTCGCCATCGCCGCGTAAGGTGTAATCAATGCACTGTTTGGCGGTGCGCAGGTTCGCCAGATAAACATTGCCTTCGGCATCCAGCACTTCAAAATGGCGCAGCACCACGCGCTCACCTGCCGCACCGCGCACCCGAAACTCCACCCAGCCGCTGAGGTTCTGGCCAAAATCAAGCACCGTCTCGCCTTTTGGCGTCGTGATGATTGAGCACGGCGCAAGCCGTTCTATTTCTTGTACCGGGCAGGCCGTTTGCGGTTGCAGCACCGAAGTCTCTGCCGCAAGCGTCGTCACCGCACGCCAATGCCCGGCGCTAAACGCAGGCTCGCTCCAGCCGCGCTGCTCCCGACGTGCGTCATACACTTCGCCATCATAAATTTCAGCAAACAAAATCGCGTCATCGCAGCCCTGCCAGTGTGCATCCGTGGCGATTATCCGCTGGCTACCATCGCGGAGCGTCACTACCATATGGCAAATAAACCCCGTCTGCTGGCCGTAATAGTTGCGATAGCGGTTGAAGCTCATATCCCCTTTATACCAACCCGCCCCCACCATCGCGCCAATCACGTTTTCGCCTTCTCGCAGGTGCTCAGTCACATCCCAGGTTTGATACAACAGATGGTGGTGGTAGCTCGTCCAGCCGGGCGATAACTCATCACGCCCGACTTTTTCGCCGTTGATCCACAGTTGATACAGCCCCAGCGCGCTGGCATGTACCACCGCCGAAACAATGTCATCACCGTCGGGCAAACTGAACGCATGGCGCAACAACGTGCCTTTTGAGTTGTCTTTATCCTGCGGCGTTTCAGCCGAGATAAACACCCCTTGCCACGCTTGCGCTGGCAGGCCGGTAATAAACGTTGCCGCCGGGCTCCAGCCGCTCTCTTCACCGTGGTTGTCGGTAATATGCACCCGCACAAAATAGCGCGTCGAGTGCTGGCAGGCGACGTCGGGCAATTCGATATTACTGGAGCGGTCATCGTGCATTTCGCCGCTGTCAAACAGGCATTGGGCAAAATCTTCTTGCGCCGACAGCTGCAAACGCCAGCTACGCTGCTGTACATCGCGCAAGGTGCTGGTGATTATCCAGCCGAAAACCGGCAACGTTTCGCAGCCCGTCAGCGTGGTTTCATAGTTGAGCGTAATCTTTTCTACTGCCAACATAATTTTTCCCTCAGTGGCTCATATTCAGGCTTTGGCCCGCAAAGTATCGTGCGACGCCTGCCCGTTATCAGGCGTCACCACCATTTCTGTTTCTGCATTAAATTCATTACGTTGCTTGCCGTGGAAGCACAGCCAGCCGATAACCATGCCTATCGCCACAATCGCCGTCAGCAGGCAATAAAGAACCACCGGCCCCGCGCTCAACAGCACAGGAGTGACGAACGCCAACAAGCCGCAGGTCAGACGGGCGACACCGACAATCACTCCTTGCGCGGTGGCGCGGAGCATGGTGGGGAATGACTCTTGTGCCCACACTTTCATGATGCCTTCGAAGGCAAATCCTGTGCCGATATTGGTAAACAGCAGGCAGCAGAACCAGGAGAGTGGCGAGAAATTAAACAATACCGGCACGAAATAACCACCGGACATCATCACCGCGCCAAAAATAAAGAATGGAACCCGTTTTGAGGTATCAACGACGCGCATAAACATCAACCCAGACGCCACGCTCACTGGCAGAATCAACAGCCCCCACAGAGAGTGCGTGCTGACGGAAATGCCCACCACATTTACCGCTACATAAGCCCCAAACTGCCCGCCGGTATTGGCCGCCAGATTGGTGAAGGTATAAAAGATACACAGCGAGATAAACGGCCACAGGTATTTGCCTTCGAGCAGATCGCGCCAGCCGGTTTTCTGCGCCCGCACGGTGGCGATGCCACGACGCAGTTCATCCTTTGCCGCCAACCACAGCGGCGACTCAGGGATAGACCAACGCAGGATCATCAGCACAACCGCCACCAGCCCAACGTGCATATACATGATTTGCGCGCCAATCAGCCCCCAGTCGCCGACGATAGCGGAGATCCCCATCGTGGCGCCAATTCCCACCAGCCAGAGTAAATTGGACAAGCCGATAATCTTGCCGCGGTTTTCATCGTTCGCCGCTTCGGAGATAGTCGCCAGAGAGACAGGTAAATCAGCCCCTGTCGCCAGCCCCACCAAGAGTGTGCCCAGCACCAGGAACGGGAAGTTCAAACCAAAGGCCAGCGCCAGCGTGCCGATAAAAATCATCGCCATCGTAATAATAAAAACATTACGACGACCAATACGGTCTCCAAGACGACCGCCACCAAAAGCCCCAGCGGCAATACTCAGCGTTAATAATCCAGATAAAATGCCAATTTGTAGTGCAGTAATACCCATTGTTTTTTGATAAATGACTAAGGCTGTACCACTGGAAACAATAGCCGCTGAATCAATATATGATGCCATTCCAGACACCACCCCAATATACCAGGGGTTAGGTGTTTTATTTTTTGACATAACGATTCCCTTAAATTTACAGACAGTATGGCGAGAAATAAGCGTATGGCCTACCCCCGTCACGATGGATGGTAGTAATAATTTTTATTGTTATTAACCTAACAATTAAATCGCTATTAAAACTCGTGAATGAAGTTCACGTTCATGGCTTGGAGGATAATGAAAATACCGTCGGTACGATTCAGTCAACCTGATCGCATTCATAAAACCACAACGTGCCGCAATTTCACTGATGGTTTTATCCGTAGTGCGCAGTAATTCTTGAGCTTTTAATACACGATACAACATCTGGAATTTAACCGGAGTATAACCGGTCACTCGCTTAATTAAGCGATACATCGTGCGCCTGGCAACACCGTTATCATCACTCAACACATTCCAGTCTAAATGACGCAAGCTACTGGTCTTGAGCATACGGATTAGGTTGGCTCGCCCTCGCTCATCAGGGCTAAGCGCCTCGGTTTGGCGGTCGCACTGGCAAAGCGTGTTGATGATGTTCAGCAAAGCGACTTCACACAATGAAAAATAGAGCACGTCATAGTTACTCTCGTTACGTGAGATTATCTCCTGGCTCAATACCTCAATACGCGCCAGCGCTCCCTGAGTTAACGCCAGCGCGGTAGGCTGTAGAAGTTTTTCTTTTATACAATCGAGCAAATTATCAATGTGCTGTAAAAAATGAAAACTGCGCGGGCGACGAATCAATATATTAATAACCGACAGATTATTAGTTGAAACATAACTATGGGTATCGTTAGCGGTCACTAAAAAAAAGTCACCCTGACAGATAAAACGAACCAGGTCATTAATAATATGAAACCCGCTACCGCTACGGACAATCACCAGTTCATCAAAATCATGCCCGTGCACACCTTCCATTAATTGGTTATTCATCGAAAAAAGACAAAACGCATGTTGCTCTGAATGAAAAAAATCATTCTCACGTAAAATTCGCATATCTCCCCCGCCGCTATTCGAGTAAAAACACTCGGGATATCGATAAATAACCTACTGACATAATATATTGCCTTGCACTGATAACCATTTAACTGCAATTATTATGACAAGTCTATATATCGCACTGTCACTCAGGCGTAACCCGCTGTGACCTCAGCATCATTTCGGCAAATAACCGCCAAGTTATGGCATAAAAAAGAGGATATACGCCGTGCAGATGAACCCACTTCATCCAGGCATTCAACCGGGTACGAATCATAGTGCAGGGCACATTGTCCCGACTGGCGGCCCAATAACCCTGCGGGATCCACAAAAGCGCAGCGCTCGGTATGCAGCGTTCGAACCCGTTCTGGCAACGTCACCGTAAAAATGGATAGTAAGTAAAGAGAACGATAGGTATCTGTAGGCCGGATAACGCGCAAGCCGTTATCGGTTAGAATGCCCGGCGGCGAGCGCCTGCCGGGCCAGCAAATAAAAACGCTACGGATCAGAACCCGAGGCTATCCAGCAGGTCGTCAACCTGATCCTGACTTGCCACCACGCCGGCTTTTGAGGTGTCAACCTGCGGGCCGTTAAGCAAGCTTTCGTTTTCACGTTTTGGACGAGCGCCCTGCTCTGGAATGTTTTCCAGCAGAACCATCAGCAACTGACGTTCAATCTCCTGGATAACATCCATCATGCGCTTGATGACCTGACCGGTGAGGTCCTGGAAATCCTGCGCCATCATGATGTCCAGCAGTTGAGCGTTAGTAAAGCTGGTATGCCCTGGCACATCACCCAGGAACTGGCGGGTATCGGTGACCAGTTCACGGGCGTCAGACAGCTCGATCGGATTTTCGAACCATTCATCCCAGCGTTTGGTCAGGTCTTTGGCCCCTTTTTCCATCGCGTCCTGGTGCGGCTGCGAAGCTTCCACACTGTTCAGCGCGCGCTCTGCCGCCTGTGCGGTCATCTGCACAACGTAATCGAGACGATCGCGGGCATCGGGAATCGCTTCTGCCGCTTCGGCAATGGCCTGATCCAGCCCCAGTTCACGCAGGCTGTCGCGCAGCATTCGGGTCAAACTGCCGATGCGCGCGATGATGTCCCCGGCTGAATGTTCGTCAGCAGGTTTAATTTGTGGTTGCATCATCATTATCACACCCTCACATGCCCAGTTTCTCAAAGATTTTATTGAGTTTCTCTTCTAGCGTCGCCGCCGTGAACGGTTTCACGACATAGCCACTGGCGCCAGCCTGTGCCGCCGCAATGATATTCTCTTTCTTCGCTTCCGCCGTAACCATCAGCACCGGCAGGGCGGACATTCCGCCATCAGCACGAATGGTTTTCAGCAGTTCCAGGCCATCCATGTTCGGCATATTCCAGTCGGAAATGACAAAACCAAATCCCCCAGCCTGCAGCTTATTCAGCGCGTCCACGCCGTCTTCGGCCTCTTCAACATTGTTGAAACCCAGTTCTTTGAGCAGGTTACGCACGATGCGACGCATGGTGGAAAAGTCATCCACAACCAAAAACTTAAGCTCTTTATCCGCCATAAAAAATAAACTCCTGATTCAAATACGTATTGCCTGTCCGGCACTGATTTTCGCCAGCATTTGCTGGCTTACCTGGCTAAGATCGACCACTTCGCTTACGCCACCCATATTGATGGCCTCGCGCGGCATGCCGAACACCACACAACTTGCTTCGTTTTGCGCAATGGTCCAGGCACCCGCCTGGTTCATCGCTAACATTCCGGCGGCGCCATCGTTGCCCATACCCGTCAGGATCACTCCCACGGCATTACGCCCCGCATGTTTTGCCACCGAATGGAACAGCACATCCACTGAAGGCCGATGCCGGTTAACCGGTGGACCATCATGAATTTTGATCTGGTAGTTCGCCCCGCTGCGCGCCAGTTCCATATGCTTGTCACCAGGGGCGATATACGCATGCCCTGGGAGCACTCGCTCCCCGTCTTCAGCCTCTTTCACGGTGATCTGACACAGTTTGTTCAGACGCTCGGCGAATGAGCGGGTAAATCCTGGCGGCATATGCTGGGTAATAAGAATACCGGGACTTGAAAGCGGCAATGGCTGGAGTACATGGCGAATTGCCTCTGTTCCTCCGGTTGAGGCGCCAATCGCCAGCAGTTTTTCAGAACTGAGTAACGGCCCCGCTTTCAAGGTCGCCTGTGCCGTCATGGGTTTGTGGGCCGCCAGTTTTGCCCGCGACGCGGTGCGGATCTTCTCAGCGATCATTTCGCTGTAGGCCAACATCCCTTCACGGATCCCCAACTGTGGTTTGGTGACAAAATCAATCGCCCCCAACTCCAGCGCCCGCAGCGTGACCTCAGAACCTTTACCGGTCAGCGAAGAGACCATAACCACTGGCATCGGACGCAGACGCATCAGTTTCTCAAGAAAGTCGAGGCCGTCCATGCGCGGCATTTCCACATCCAGCGTCAGGACGTCGGGATTGAATTTTTTGATTAAATCCCGGGCAACCAACGGATCCGGCGCCGTCGCCACCATTTCCATATCACTGTGGCTGTTAATAATTTCGGTCATGATTTGACGCATCAGTGCAGAATCATCAACCGATAAAACCCTGATTTTACTCATGCTTTATCCTTACCTGGCGCATGCGCATACACCGTCTGTCCACGCAAGCTAAACTCGCGCACGAGGTTGCTAAAGTTTTCTGAATGACCTGCAAACAGCAGCCCATCTGGTTTAAGAAGTGGAACAAAACGGTGCAAAATGTCCTGCTGCGTCGTTTTATCAAAATAGATCATCACGTTACGGCAAAATATGGCATCGAAGGGGCCTGGCACGTTGTACTGCTTATCCAGTAAATTCACGCTGGAAAATTCAACATGCCCCGCCAGTTCCTGCCGAACGCGTACCAGTCCTTCATGCGGTCCGGTGCCGCGCATGAAATAACGCTGTAGCTGCTGCGGTGACAGCGTCTTTAGCTCATCAAGGCGGTAGATGCCGCTTCTGGCTTTTTCCAGCACTTCGGTATCAATGTCGCTGGCAAAAACACGCCAGCGGCCCGGAGCCATACCTAAGGTATCGGCGAGCGTAATCGCAATGCTGTACGGCTCTTCTCCGGTTGACGCCGCCGCGCTCCAGACACGGTATTCACCGCTGCGCCGACGAGCATGATCTGACAGCACTGGAAAATGATGCCCTTCGCGAAAAAACGCGGTCAGATTGGTAGTCAGGGAGTTAATAAAAGCCTGCCACTCAGCACTGTTCTGGTTAGCTTCCAGCATGCTGAGATAGCGACCAAAGTCATCCAGTCCCAGGGTTCGCAGACGGCGGACCAGGCGGTTATAAACCATGTCCCGCTTATGGTCGGCCAGCACGATCCCCGCACGCTGGTAGATTAATTGACATATCCGACGAAAATGCGCGTCAGACAGCGCGAGGCGCTGTGTCATCTGTAACAATAATGACGTTTGCCCAGGGGGCAGAGATGATGTCATAGCGCCTTCTCAATCACATTCAGGATACAACGGGCACAACCTGCGGCTGCGCCAATTCTTGTTTTGCTACGGTTTGCTCTTCAAGCTTAAAAAATGCGACACAGGCAGAAAGATTATCGGCCTGCATGGCAAGTTGTCCGGTGGCGGATGCGGCTTCTTCCACCAGCCCGGCGTTTTGCTGCGTCACGGAGTCCATCTGGCTGACGGCCTGCGCCACCTGCTCGATGCCTTTGCGCTGTTCATCAGACGCAGAGGCAATCTCGCCCATGATGTCGTTAACCCGGGTAACCGAGCTGACAATTTCCGTCATGGTGCGCGCTGCCATATCAACCAACTGCGAGCCCTGATGCACCCGGGTGACAGACTCCTCAATGAGCCCCTTAATTTCTTTCGCCGCCTGTGCGCTACGGCTTGCCAGATTGCGTACTTCGCCAGCAACCACGGCAAAACCACGCCCCTGCTCACCCGCGCGAGCGGCCTCAACCGCAGCATTCAGCGCGAGGATATTGGTCTGAAAGGCAATGCTGTCAATCACGCCGATGATGTCGCCAATTTTCTGCGAGCTCGCGGAAATCTCATGCATGGTGCTGGCGACCCGGGAGGTCTGTTCGCCGCCTTTATGCGCTGTATCTGCCGCACTTTTGGCAATTCCTGACGCCTGGCGCGCGTTATCCGCATTCTGCCCAACGGTTGCGGTCAGTTGTTCCATGCTGGCTGCCGTTTGCGCCAGCGCGGCCGCCTGCTGTTCAGTGCGCGAAGACAAATCGTTATTACCCATCGCGATTTCTGAAATACCGCTATGCATGGCTGAGCTGCCCTGGCGTACTTCGCTTACCGTTTCACGCAGTGCCTGCTGCATCTTCTTCAGACTGGCAAAAATGGCTGATATCTCATTGCGCCCATAAACCGCTACCGGCCGGGCCAGATTACCCGCGGCAATGCTGTCGAAATGACTGCCCACGATCGCCAGCGGCTGGACAATCATCTTGCGCGACCAGTACAGCGCACCGCTGGTGAGCAGTGCCGCCAGTACCACCATGGTGGCGAAAATCACCCCCGACATATGGTAATTTCGCTGGCTCTGCTCTCCTGCCGTTTGCAACACGCGATCGATGTTGCTCTGCCACGCATTCACATTTGCATCAAAAGCATCCTGAGCAGCCTGCACCGGCGCGGTCAGAAAATCTGACAACTGATTGTTTTCAAGCCAGGTGGCCTGATGCGCAAGAGCGCTGTGCCATTGGCTGAAAGTTTTCTCCGTTGCGCCAAACAGCGCCTTTCCTTGTGCCGTCGTATCCGATGTCGCCATAAAGCGTTTAAACATCAATTCAGACTGCGCCAGGCTATCACGTGCGAGGGTCATCAGCGTGTTGATATCCTCTGGCGGATAGCTCAGGGCGGTCAGCGTCCCTGCCTTATTAAGGGCCGTACTGGCCTGTAATAACACAGCGCGGGTTTGGGCCAGCGCAGCGCGTTGCTGATTACTTCGTTCGACCTGATTCAGGTTCTGAAAACCGTCCCGAAATGCCCAGAAGGACAAGCCATTACTGCCAATCTGCAAAACACCGCAGAGGATTAAAATCAAAAACAGCGTGGTCGAAATTCGAATACGATTAAACATCAACGCTCCCATTGGGCGGCACTGGCCGCGGTTTAACTATCAGTCAAAATGTTTCCCAATTCGTATCTTGCTCATTGTTCTGGCGCGGATAGGATGCGGCCGCCGTTGCAGGTAATCGTGTATCGCGCGGCTTAGCCGACGCCGGACGTGACGCAAGGCGGAAAGTCGACACCGACTGCGTCAGGCGGCTGGCCTGTTCTTCAAGAGCCGCGGCAGCGGCAGCCGATTCCTGTACCAACGAGGCGTTCTGCTGCGTAACGCGATCCATCTCGGATACCGCGAGCGCCACCTGATCAATCCCCCGGCTTTGCTCGTCGGAGGCCGAGGCAATCTCGCCCATAATGTCGGTAACCCGCGTTACGGCATTTACGATGTCGTTCATCGTTTCGCCTGCGCTTTCTACCAATACGGACCCGGTATCCACTCGGGAAACCGAATCCTCAATCAACGCTTTGATCTCTTTCGCTGCCTGCGCACTGCGACTTGCCAGATTACGCACTTCGCCCGCAACCACAGCAAAGCCACGGCCTTGTTCACCGGCACGCGCCGCTTCAACCGCCGCATTCAGTGCGAGAATGTTGGTCTGGAAAGCAATACCATCAATAACGCTGATGATGTCGGCGATTTTCTTCGAGCTATCGGCGATTTCGTGCATGGTGTTCACCACGCTATCAACCACTTTGCCGCCATGCTGTGCGGTATCGGAGGCGCTTTTCGCCAGTTGCGAGGCCTGACGCGCGTTGTCCGCATTTTGCTTCACGGTTGCGGTCAACTGTTCCATGCTGGCTGCGGTCTCTTCCAGCGCAGAGGCCTGCTGTTCAGTACGAGATGAAAGGTCGGTGTTCCCGCTGGCAATTTCGCTGGTCCCGGAATAAATCGCATCAGAACCTTCACGCACCAGGGTGACGGTTTCCGTCAGCGAGCGCTGCATATGATCAACCGTACTGGCCAGCTCGCCGATTTCATTACGACCGCTGACGGCCAGGGTCGCGGTCAGGTTACCGCTGGCGATTTCCCGAATATGGGCAATGACGCGAGACAGAGGATTAAGCAGGGTATGGCGGATGCCGTACCACACCACCACCAGAATCAGCACCAGCACTACGGCCAGCACGCCAAGCTGCCATTGGGCGAAGTGGTAATCCCGCGCACTTTTATCGAATGCCTGAGCGTAAAGTTTTTCGCTAACGCTGGCGTACTTGCCCAGCGCCTCACCGAGCGCGTTTTGCATTCCCTGAGTCGGTTGCGCGAAATAGGCGTCCATATTGCCGTTCTCCAGAAACTGAACCAGTTCGGTTAAGGCCGCATGGTACTGCTGATATTTCTCCTCAACGTTGCCGCTGGCTTCTGCCATCTCGGGTAACGGTGTGATGTTTTTAAATTTTGCGTAATGTGTTTCGGCCTGCGCCAACGATGCTTTCGCATTCTTCAGCAGATCGTTTTTCGCGCTGCTTTGCTGGTTGGACGCGTCCATCATCATGCGTGCAGAAGAACGGCTTAAATTGATACGTGTTTGCAGCATCAGATCCCATGTTGAGGTGAGTTCACTTTGCTGCTGTCGAAGATCGTTAGAAATAACAAAACTTTGCTGATTCTGCTGCAATGAAGAAAACAACAGACCACCGGAAACAAGCTGTAGCAGTGCGAAAACCCCCAGCACCATCATCAGCATTGTGACAACGCGGATACGGTTAAACATAAGGCACCTTCCTGAAAACGAGTTATCAACGTTATCGGCAGTCGCTGAGATAACTTTACGTTTGCGAAAAGGAAATCCTGAAGGGACGTGAAGCCTCGCGGAAGGAGGGGAAGACGGGTGTACGGCAACCACAAATCATTCACATAAAAATGTCACAATTATCATGTGAATAACATTCAAATTTATCTGTGGGCGCGGTCATATTGGATGAAACAGTCATTATTTCGTGACCAGGATCACAAATACATATCCTCTGCACCACAACAAAATGGATAAAAAATTAAAAAAAGTTGTATCAGTTGGCGCTTTAATTCAATTTATATGATGAATACTTAGTTACCAATTAATAAATATAAAAAATGAGTAACCGAACAATAAATGTTAAATCCTTACTGAGGGCTTTTTAGTGGCAAATGCAAACAAACTCACGTTGTTTATCGTGATCTTCATGCTGGCGGGGATCCTGTCAGGGGCGGTGATCCACTCTTATGCCGCCCCCGGCGTAGTGACCGCCTGGGCCGATAATATTACGCTTCTCACCGACATCTTTTTGCGCCTGATTAAAATGGTGATCGCACCTTTAGTATTCAGCACCCTGACCGTCGGTATTATGCGCCTGGGGGAAACGTCCACCATCGGGCGCGTAGGCGGCAAAGCGATGATCTGGTTTATTAGCTCTTCCATACTGTCTATTCTGGTCGGTCTGTTTGTGGTTTCTCTTGAGCAACCCGGCAGCGGCCTGAACCTGGCGATCCCGCTGGAAGCCACTGATACCGGCCTGGCCGTGAGCGGCATGAGCCTGAAAGGTTTCCTGACTCACACCATCCCAACCAGCATAGCCGAGGCGATGGCCAACAATGAGATCCTGCAAATTGTGGTGTTCTCGATGTTCTTCGGTATTGGTGGCGCATCCCTTGGTGAGAAGTTCAATGCCCCGCTGGTTGCCGCGCTGGATGTGGTCTCCCACATTATGCTTAAGGTGACTGGCTACGTGATGTACGTTGCGCCGCTGGCCATTTTCGCCGCCATTTCCTCCGTTATCTCCACCCAGGGTCTGGGGATCCTGCTTAACTATGCGTCGTTCATCGGCGGCTACTATGTGGCTATTTTGCTGACCTGCCTGGTACTGCTGGCGGTCGGTTATGTCATGCTGAAAAAAGAGGTTTTTCGTCTGGTAAGCATGCTGAAAGATCCGGTTCTGGTCGCATTTACTACCAGCAGCTCGGAAGCCGCCTATCCAAAAACGCTGGAGCAATTAACCAAATTTGGTTGCTCGCCCAACATCGTGTCATTTGTATTGCCTATCGGTTATTCATTTAACCTGGTCGGCTCGATGGTTTACTGTTCATTTGCCTCGATGTTTATCGCGCAGGCCTATAACATTCACCTCTCCTTTGCAGAAATCACCGTCCTGATGCTGACGCTGATGCTGGCGTCAAAAGGGATTGCCGGCGTGCCACGTTCTGCGCTGGTGGTGCTGGCAGCAACCATCCCGAGCTTTAATATTCCGGTTGCCGGGATTCTGTTACTGATGGGTATTGACCACTTCCTGGATATGGGACGTTCAGCAATCAACGTATTAGGTAACGGGATTGCAACGGCGATGCTGGCACAAGATGAAGGTTTACTGGAAGAAGAACCGGAGCTGGTTGAGCGGGAAGCGTAAGGGGAAATCTGCCGGATGTGCTACGCGTATCCGGCCTACAACCGCAATCATTGTAGGCCGGATACGGTATAGCGGTTACGCGACGTGACTGGCGGCAATATCCAGCAGCGCCATTTCTTCGCTATTGAGCAGCTTCTCAATGTTAACCAGGATCAGCATCCGGTCACCCAGAGCCCCCAGTCCCGTCAAGTATTCCGTCGACAGCGTTACGGCAAATTCCGGTGCCGGACGGATTTGATCCGTTGTCAGCGACAGCACATCCGAGACGCCATCGACCACAATCCCGACCACCCGCTGGCCCAGATTCAGCACAATCACCACGGTGTTTTCGTTGTAATCCACATCGCTCTGGCTAAACTTCACGCGCAGGTCAACAATCGGCACAATCACACCGCGCAGATTGGTGACACCTTTGATAAACGCAGGCGTGTTAGCAATACGCGTCACCTGATCGTACCCTCGGATTTCCTGCACTTTCAGGATATCGATACCGTACTCTTCATCCCCCAGCGTAAACACGAGGAATTCCTGACCTGACGGTTCGCCGGCCAGTTTAGTTACATTACTCATACCGGTCATATTATTCCCTTCTCACTCAATCAGGCGGCTGTGATCGCCACACGTTGTTCGCGGTTTAATCCCTGCAATGCAGAGACATCGACAATCAGCGCGACGCTGCCGTCGCCGAGGATCGTTGCTGCAGAAATACCTGGCACTTTGCGGTAGTTGCTTTCCAGGTTTTTAACGACCACCTGGTGTTGACCAATTAACTGATCGACCAGCAGCGCGTAGCGACGCCCTGCACTTTGCAAAATCACCACAATACCTTGAGTCGCTTCGGTTTTTGCGCCTTCAACCTCAAAGACTTTCCACAGCTCAACCAGCGGTAAATATTCGCCACGCACTTCCAGCACGCGCTCTCCTCCGGCCAGCGGATGGAGATCTTCTTCGCGCGGTTGCAGTGATTCCATAACGGCATTCAGCGGCAGAATAAAGACTTCGTCGGCCACGCGCACGGACATGCCGTCGAGGATCGCCAGCGTCAGCGGCAGCAGAATTCGGATAGTCGTCCCCTGTCCCTGTTTGGACTGGATCTCAACATGGCCCCCCATCTCCTGGATATTTCGCTTCACCACATCCATACCCACGCCGCGGCCAGAGACATCCGTCACCTGTTCAGCAGTCGAGAAGCCCGGAGCGAAGATCAGCATACCGACTTCGTCATCGCTCATGTTTTCGTGGATCGGCATCCCCTGGGAGATAGCTTTGGCGAGGATTCGTTCACGGTTCAGACCGGCGCCATCATCGGTGACTTCAATACAGATATTCCCGCCCTGGTGCTCCGCGGAAAGCGTCAGATTACCGATTGGGCTTTTCCCGGCTTCAAGGCGTTTTTCCGGCAGTTCAATACCGTGATCGAGGCTGTTACGCACCAGGTGCGTCAACGGATCGATGATGCGTTCAATCAGGCTCTTGTCGAGTTCGGTTGAGCTTCCCACCTGTGTCAGTTCGACCTGTTTACCCAGCTTACCGGCCAGGTCACGCACCAGACGCGGAAAACGGCTGAACACATACTCCATGGGCATCATACGAATCGACATCACCGACTCTTGCAAGTCGCGGGCGTTACGTTGTAACTGACCCATACTGGTGATGAGATCGCCATGATTGACGGGATCCAGTTCGTTAGAACGTTGTGCCAGCATAGACTGGGTGATGACCAACTCACCGACCAGGTTAATGAGCTGATCGACCTTCTCAACCGCTACGCGGATGCTGGTCGACTCGCTGGCGCGGGCGGGTTTGTCGCGTTCCGCGCGTCCGTTTGGCGCTTCACTGGCGGCGGCTTTTGCCGCTGGCGCAACGGCAACCGGCTGCGGCTTCGCGACAACGGCTACCGTTTCTGCTTCTGCTTCTGCTTCAGTTTCAACAGCTACGGGCGCTGCGCTGACGGTTTCGAATTCAATCTGATCAGCTTCAATCACAAAGCACAGCACCGCGATGATGTCATCTTCTGCGAGGTTGCCATCAAGCGTTGCTGACAACGTGTCGCTCCCTTTCACCACATCGGTTAAGGTCGCCAGGTTCCCCAGCTCCTCTTCCAGTAAATCCACTTCATTGGCTTTCAGGCGCGTGAGAATAATGCGTTTCTTGCTCTCTTCACTTGCAGACTCAGGCTGTGCAACCGCCTCTTCCTGCATTGCAGCGCTGTCAACAACGCTCAGTTTTGCGGTGTTGACGACTGCCGGTGCGGTTTCACCTTTCGCTTCGAGCGCTAACTGTCGTAACGCATTACAAATGTACTCAAAGCTGGCGGCATCCGGCTCCTCTGAGTTTTTATAGGCGTCGAGCTGTTCCTGCATAATATCTTTCGTTTCCAAAAACAGGTTGATAATGTCGGCATTGAGCTGCATCTCGCCACGCCGCGCTTCATCCAGCAGGTTTTCCATCAGATGGGTCGTTTCCTGCAAAATGGTAAAGCCGAAGGTGCCCGCCCCGCCTTTTATCGAGTGCGCAGCACGAAAAATTGCATTCAGCTGTTCGGAATCCGGGGCTTCAGGAACCAAATCAAGCAGGTGTTGCTCCATGTCAGCCAACAGTTCGTCAGCTTCATCAAAAAATGTTTGATAAAAATCGCTTATATCCATGCTCACGCTATCACCTCGGATTGGCTGGTGGCGATGTGGGAACGCTTGCCGGCGGGAGTTCCGCTGGCTGTTGTAAGACACTTACCGGCTCATTCTGGCTTTCAGCGTTTTCATGCAAAATGGCCTCTTCCGCCTGCTTATTGAGAACCAGCAGGCTAATACGGCGGTTGATAGCGTCTTCAGGACCGCGATCGCTCAGACGCATCGTGGCGGCCATACCTACCACACGTAATACTTTTCCATCATCCAGACCGCCGCTAACCAGTTCGCGACGCGACGCGTTAGCGCGATCGGCGGACAACTCCCAGTTGCTATACCCTTTTTCACCATTGGCGTAAGGGTAATCATCCGTATGGCCGGAAAGGCTGATTCGATTAGGAATGCCGTTAAGCACTGGCGCTATGGCTCGCAGGATATCGCGCATATACGGTTCCACCTCAGCGCTACCGGTTTTAAACATCGGGCGATTCTGACTGTCGATAATCTGTATCCGCAGCCCTTCCTGAACTAAATCAATTTTCAAATGCGGGCGCAGCGCACGCAGTTTGGGGTCAGATTCAATCAACTGATCGAGATCGCCGCGAAGTTTGCTCAAGCGGCTTTGTTCCATGCGTTTTCTCAGATCATCGATATTCGGCTGCTTGTTCACCTCTCCCTGCTGCTGGGTGTAATCATCCCCGCCGCCTGGAATTGGACTTTGGCTATTCGAAATACGATTTCCCCCGGTTACCGCAGTAGCCAGCGGCGTACGGAAATATTCGGCAATCTGGATCAATTCTTTAGGGCTAGAGATGGAAATGAGCCACATCACCAGAAAGAAGGCCATCATCGCGGTCATAAAATCGGCGTAGGCGATTTTCCACGAACCATGCGCCCCACCACCGTGACCTTTATGCTTGCGTCGCTTTACAACGATAATGGGATGGGCCTGATTTTTCATGCGTCCTCAGTCGTCTGCTGCGCAGTTGGATTTCTCACCGCACGAACATGCTCTTCCAGTTCGATAAACGATGGACGTTCGCTGGAATACAGAGTCTTACGACCAAATTCGACGGCAATTGGCGGCGCGTAACCATTCAGATTGGAGAGCAGAGTTATCTTCACACACTGCATCATTTTGGTGGTTTCAGCGCTTTTCTGGCGCAGAACGCTGGCAAGCGGAGAAATAAATCCATAGGCCAGTAAAATACCGAGGAATGTCCCTACCATGGCATGTGCAATCAGCGAACCCAGTTCAGCCGCCGGACGATCGGCAGAAGCCAGCGCATGGACAACCCCCATGACCGCCGCCACGATCCCGAACGCCGGTAATGAATCCCCCACCATCGCCAGACTGTTGGCCGGGACTTCGGCCTCACTTTCGTGAGTCTCAATCTCTTCATCCATCAGCGCTTCAATTTCAAACGTGTTCATGTTGCCGCTGATGATCAGTCGCAGATAATCGACAATGAAATCAAGCATCACGGCATCAGCAAGAATGCGCGGATAGCTGGCGAAAATTTCACTCTCTTTGGGGTTTTCGATATCGCGTTCGAGCGAGAACATGCCCTGCTGGCGTGACTTGGCCATCAGGCGATACAACAGCGCCAGCAGATCCATATACATCGCTTTGGTGTATTTTGATCGACGAAAAAGCATCGGGATGGCTTTCATCGTCCCCTTAATGGCTTTCCCGTTATTGCCGACGATGAATGCCCCAATACCCGCGCCACCGATAATCACCAGCTCAGCCGGTTGATAGAGTGCCCCAAGGTGTCCGCCGGTCATCATGTAACCGCCGAAAACTGTACCAATAACAACCAGGTAACCTAATAAGATAAGCACGACATCATCCTTTCGCAATTGACTATGACAGGATGCGCAGTCGGGCAGTTAACTCGAGGTCAGGACAAAAAAAAGCAGCGGTAATCGCTTACCGCTGCTGGAGTGTTTGTCCACACCGTATCAGTTAAACAGCCTGTTCGATCTGTTCATCCAGCAGTTGTGGAATAATATCGGCAGCATTCTGGGAAAGTTTACGTCTTTTTACGGCGCGTGATGGCGGTTGGCATAAACTGCAGGCAAAGCTGCCTGCGGGTTGGTGAGCGTGGGTAATAAAATTCCCACCGCAGCAATTGCATCGGGACAACTCCAGCAATCCGCTGTCGACAAAACGCACCAACGTCCATGCGCGAGTTAACGCCAGCAGTGGCCCTTCTGCTGGCTGCGGGCACTGCTCAAGATATAAACGATACGCTTTGATCACGGCATCCACGCCGCTGCACAAACCAGTTTTGAGCAGGAATTGCCATGCGTTGCAAAACATCGAAGCATGAATGTTTTGTTCCCACGTCATAAACCAGTCGGTGGAGAAAGGCAGCATCCCTTTTGGCGGAGGGCTGCCGCGTAATTCTTTATACAGCTTGATAAGTCGGCCACGGCTTAATTGCGTTTCGCTTTCCAGCATTTGCAAACGGGCGCCCAATGTGATTAATTCCATCGCTAGCTGGATATCACGCGCTTCCTGAACAATGCTTTTTTCGCTCATCATCAAGCCCTTTTCTTGCGCGCTGCTTCATCGATGTCGCTTAACAGTCGCGTTGAAAGCATGATACCGGTATGAATTTGCTGAAGATCGTCAACGCGGGAGTCTTGCGTCAGGCGAGTAACGGTCTGGTGATCGTCGAAACGGAAATGACAGACCAGTTGGTTTGTTTCAGCCAGTTTGACCATTTGTGGAAGTGTTAATGTTGCCAACGTGTCCGCCATTTCTTCGCTGATACCAAGGCGAAACATCGCAGATGCTTTGTCCTGAACGATCAAACGCTGTGCAAGCAATAAATATGACAAATTGATGTCATAGATGTGTTTCAGCAACTCGGATGTATGCATTATTTGCATCCATAATAACCAACATTGTTTTCATGCGGTGAAACCGCACCCCGTGATGTCGCCGGGAAGGCCCGGTAAAAAAAAGCAAAAGGTCAAATACATAGCAGCGTGACGGCACTTACGCGTTGTCTAAACATTCCCTTTTCAGAAAGCCGCGCCCCTTACAAGCTCACATCAATTCTTACAAATGTCTAAGATTTTTCCTAATTCGACGCAACTCTACCCGCCGCCCGTTACACATACAACGTAGCTATGCTGCGAATTTGAAGAATATGTGACATAGATCACATAAACCAGCTAAACACTTAACATAAATCCATCAGCACAGCTTTTACTTTGCTTATTTTTTAATCTCAAGTTCGCCATTTCAATTCCTGACATACGAATATTCTTGCAATAAAAGCGAATAGTATTTTGTTCACAAACGTTAATATCACCTTGTGAAATAGCGAGCTTGATCACATATTTAATGTAAAACACTATTTTAATTAAATCCTTTATAAACAATGACTTAAATATTAAGGGTGATTAATTAATACCGGGTAGTGATAACCCGTTAAATGTTAACTTATGTTAATTTTTAATTAACGCATTGTTTTCATTAGCGGTGAGTTTTACTTAAGTAAGCTGTACGTATTTACAAGTTATATGACGCAATTATTCTATTTATAAGAATAATTAATGAATAAGCATGATGACATTCACACTATCCGGGAAGGAAACGTTGCAGTATGGAGTAAGCTGAGCAATGCTGAGAAACCCTCTCATAATTCTTGAAAAAAGGAGCGAGTTATGAGCTATACACACATTCTTGTGGCCGTTGCCGCCACCCCTGAAAGCCAGCAGTTGTTAGCCAAGGCGGTTTCAATCGCTCGCCCTGTCAACGCTCGTATTAGCCTGATAACCCTGGTCTCAGACCCTGAACTGTATAATCAGTTTGCTGCACCTATGCTGGAGGACCTGCGTGAAGTGATGCAAGAGGAGACTCAGGATTTTATCGACAAGCTCAGCAAAGAAGCACAGTACCCCATTGAGCATACCTTTATTACCTATGGGGCACTGAATGAACATATTCTGGATGTATGCCGTAAACACGCGGTCGATCTGGTCATTTATGGCAACCATAACCACAGCTTCTTTTCGCGGGCATCCTGCTCAGCAAAAAGCGTGATCGGTGCCAGCCACGTGGATGTTCTGCTGGTTCCACTGGCTGGAGATTGACCTGCGTTTTCTGAGCGTTACGCCAGTTTAGTGCAGGGAGAAACGTTGTCTGGCAATGGCTGTTTACTCTGACGTTGGATAACTTTTTCCAGATCGCAAATGAACCTCGCCTGCCAGTTGTCGATATCGTTTTTAATGATAGTTTCGAGCATCTCAGCGTGGCGGGAGATACGCTCAGCAAGCGGCATCGTCAGAGCCTGGTTTAATGCGCCAGCCACTTCGTCGCGGTCATAAGGATTAACAATAAGCGCGGCAGTTAGCTCATTCGCGGCCCCGGCAAATTGCGATAACACCAGCACGCCGGGGTTGGCAGGATCCTGCGCGGCCACGAATTCTTTCGCGACCAGGTTCATACCATCTCGCAGCGGCGTCACCAGCCCTACATCAGAGTAGCGGAAGATTTTCATCAGCAATTTACGATCAAAGTACTGGTTCAGATAATAGAGCGGCGTCCAGCCCAACTGCCCATATTTACCGTTAATCCTCCCCGCTTCAGTCTCCAGTTGGTGCCGAATATCCTGGTAGGCCTGCACCTCTTCACGCGAAGTTGGCGCTATCTGGGTGTAGCGAATTTTACCGTGGTGCTGCGGATAGTGTTCCAGCAGAGCCTCATAGGCCTGAAAGCGCTCCGGCAAACCCTTAGAATAATCCAGACGCTCAACGGAGAAGATATTCTGCACATTTTTGAGTTCTGCTTTCAGTTGCGCCAGCTTCGGCGGCAAAGGTCCGGAAGCCTGGCGGGCGATCTCATCCGGCTCAATACCGATGGGATAGACCTGGGTACGAAACGCTTTTCCCCATGCACGGTGGTGCTGCTCGCTCTGAGTGGTTACCTGAGTCTGGGCTGCCAGACAATCCAGAAAAGCCTGACGATCGTTCTCGGTCTGGAAACCGAGTAAATCAAAATCACACATCTGCTCAAGTAGCATCTGATGTGGGGGTAAGGCATTAAAGATTTCCGGCGTCGGAAAAGGGATGTGCAGGAAAAAACCGATACGGTTATTCACGCCCCGTTTACGCAGTTCGCTGGCAAACGGCAACAGATGGTAATCATGAACCCAGATTATGTCGTCATCGTTGAGCAGCGGCAGCAGTTTATCTACCAGCAAGGCATTCACCCGCTGATAGCCCTCCCATGCAGGACGCTGAAACTGCACCAAATCGAGGCGATAATGAAATGCAGGCCATAAAACCGCATTAGAAAACTGGCAGTAATACTCTTCGTAATCCTGTTCACTCAAATTAAACGAAGCCCAGGTAATGTTGCCACGCGTGACTTTTTTTAATGGTTTGTCCTCATTACCCGTGTCGCCACTCCAGCCAAACCACAGGCCACCAGCAGCCTTCAACGCGCCAAGCACACCGACGGCAAGCCCACCTGCGCTTCCTTTGTCATCGGGTGAGGCGATACGATTAGATACTACGACTAAACGACTCATAGCCACCTCTTCTGTTATTCGTTGCTTTCGATTCTTGCTGCGAAGAGTTAATTTGTTCCAGCCAGTGCCAGACATCACTCACGCCATCCAGACGCCATGTCGCCTGCGTCGCTCCATTCCCCACCTTCACGGAAATGCCCCCAGCGCGATTAACCACGCCAAATCCTGTTTCGTCCGTCAAATCGTCACCAAAAAAAACGGGGACCCGTCCGGCAAAAGGTGCTTCCTGCATAAATGCGGCAATTGCGTCGCCTTTGTTCGTACCCTTTGGTTTTATCTCCACAACGCATTTTCCGTGCTGTAAAGCCAACTGCGGCCATCTGAGCGTGATGCGCTCAGCCAGATTAATTAGCGCCGCTTCATGTTCCGGGGCCTGGCGATAGTGCAGTGCGAACGCCATCCCTTTTGCTTCAAGCGTTGTACCCGGCATCGTCGCCAAGGCGGTACTTAATAGCTCTCCTGCTTCGCGCTCTATTGCCGCAGCCAGGCGCACTATATGAGTTTGACCATTGATGTCACGGCGCTCTGCCCCATGCACTCCGGCGAGCGGAAAACGAAAGGGAGTGGTAAGCGCGTCAAGCTCAACCATCGAGCGCCCTGAAATCAATGCCAGCGCACCCGCATTATGCGTCGCCAACTGATGTAATAACTGCAGGATTGTCTGAGGGACAACGACCTGGTCAGGATAAGGTTTGATCTCAGCCAGTGTCCCATCGAGATCAAAAAAATAAGCACAGCTTGCAGATTGTTCAGGGGGTAAGATCAGTGATGCTGTCACCCGGTTATCCTCCTCATCATGGTCTGTACGCCGCGCGGATCGCGCCGTATATATGATGTATGACGGATATAAGTATAGACAGTGTGACCATGCTCGCCATTTGGAAAAACAATCGCCAGCCGGGTAGCGGCTGGCGATGAGCTAAAGCTAGACTAAAAAGTTGGGGTTAAAATCATCAAACAGTACGCTTCGCTTTTTGCTTGTAACGGTCGAAGATCACCGCCGCCAGCAGGATCAGACCACGTACGACATACTGTGCGAACGGAGAGATGTTCAGCAGGTTCATTGCATTCTCAACTGTACCCAGAATCAACACTCCGGCTACCACATATGAGATTTTTCCGATGCCGCCTTTAAGCGAAACGCCCCCTAACACGCACGCGGAAATCACGATCAGCTCATAGCCGATTGAGGTCATTGGCTGGCCGCTGGTCATACGAGATGCGAGGATAATCCCGGCGATGGCGGATACCAGCCCGGACAGAATAAAGATAATAATTTTGGTACGAACGACCGGAACCCCAGCCAGACGTGCCGCCTCTTCATTCCCCCCAATGGCCAGCGTGTTACGACCAAACGTGGTTTTATTGAGCAGTAAGCCAAAAACGATGAAACAGACGACCGTGATCCAGATAGGTGCCGGCAGACCAAACCAGTTGGCGTAGCCGAGAGTGAAGAAGCGCTCGTCTTCAATCCCTACCGCCTTACCGTCGGAAATAATGTAGGCCAGACCACGCACAATCTGCATCGTCGCAAGGGTCGTGATCAGGGCGTTAATTTTCAGCCGCGCAATCACGAACCCATTCACCAGACCACATAGAATACCGAGCAGTAGCCCGGCAGCCACGCCAATCCACAGGCTTTCGGTCATATTAATGACCACGGCTGTAGTAACCCCGGCGCAGGCAATCACGGAGGCAACGGACAGGTCGAAGTCACCGGATGCCAGGCAAAACAGCATCCCACACGCGACCATACCCGACATCGATACCGCCAGCCCCAGCCCCTTCATGTTGATGAAAGTGGCAAAGTTAGGCACAAAGAGGGAACAAACCAGGAACAGCGCGGCGAACACGACCAGCATCCCGTATTGATCCCAAATGCGACCAAGATTTAGCGCCGACTTTGCAGCACCTGAACCCGATGTTGAAACGGAAGACATCATTCTCTCCTTATTCAGGCTACAGCCTGGCTAACTTTTGGCATAGCAAGGCTTAACGCCTGGCGCTCATCCGCCTGTTCATGAAGTAACTCACCGGCAATTTCGCCTTCTCTCATCACCACAATACGGTCGGCGACACCGAGCACTTCTGGCAGATCGCTGGAAGCAAACAGCACGGCCACGCCGCGCGCCGCGAGGGCATAAATCACGTTATAAATTTCATGCTTGGCGCCCACATCAATACCGCGTGTAGGTTCGTCCAGCAAAATCACTTTCATCTCTTCCGATAACCAACGGCCGAGAATAGCCTTCTGTTGATTACCGCCGGAGAGGTTCATAATCAGTTGCTCCGCGCCCGGCGTTTTAATATTGAGTGAGCGAATATGGTGATCGGCATTGGTCTCTTCCCAGCCGTTATTGATCACGCATCCGCCCAGAACATGTTTACGACGGGCACTGATGTTGATGTTGTTACGCACCGAATGGACCGGAATGATCCCTTCAGCCTTGCGATCTTCCGGGCACAGCATCATCCCCGCTTCAATGGCGTGGCTCGGTTTACGGATATCAATAGGCTGTTCATCGATAAACACCTGGCCTGCCGTGATACGCGTGCCGCCAAACAGACCTTTCATTAATTCGCTACGTCCGGCGCCCACCAGTCCAAACAATCCAACAATTTCACCACTGCGCACTGATAAACTGATCGGGGTACGCACGCCAGGGGCTTTGACGTCATGCAAACGCAGGCGCTCTGCACCATAAGGTCTGGATTTCCAGCCATAAATATCACCGAGGTCGCGCCCGACCATCGCCTGCACCAGCGCGTCGTGATCGACCTGCTGCATATCCGTGAACGTTTTGACGTAATGACCATCTTTAAACACGGTGATGGCATCGCTAAGGGCAAAGATCTCCTCCATACGGTGCGAAACGTACAGGATGATGCGCCCTTCGTTGCGTAGCTCACGGATGACGCGAAACAGATTCTCAATCTCGCGCGCTGAAAGGGAGCTGGTCGGTTCATCAAACGCGATAATTTTGGCGTTGCGCGCCAGCGCTTTCGCAATCTCCACCATCTGCCATTGCCCAATGGAGAGGTATTTCAACGGCGTATCGGGATCGATATCCATGCCCAGATGCTTGAGCTGAAGCCCCGCTTCATAGTTCAGCAGCGAGCGGTTCACAATCCCGCCTTTGTGCGGCATCTGCCCTAAATAAATATTCTCGGCAACGGTCATTTCCGGGACGAGATGCAGCTCCTGGTAAATAATGGCAACACCGGCGTTCAGCGCGGCATTGGTGTCCGCAAACGAAACCTCTTGTCCACGGATCGCCAAAGATCCCGTCGTTGGCGCATAGTTGCCGCTGAGAATTTTTAATAGTGTTGATTTCCCGGCGCCATTTTCGCCCATCAGCGCATGCACCTGACCGGCATAGCAGTCGAAACTGATATCCGTGAGCGCTTTAACGCCGGGGAACGTTTTGCCAATGCCGCGAAATGAGAGATACGGGGTAGACTGTTGCATAACGTCTCCGTGAGTCAGATCTTTATGCCGGATAGCGGCTTTGCCTTATCCGGCCTACTGAGTACGCAATTCGTAGGCCGGATAAGACGCGTTGGCGTCGCATCCGGCATTTGTGTTACTTACCGCCTAAGCCTTTCTTCGCCAGTTCTTCTTTAAAGTTATCGCGGGTAATCAGCACCACATCCGTCACTTCAGTAAACGCCGGTGGCTCTGCACCTTTCGTTACCCAGTTGTAGAGCATCTCACTTGATTTGTAGCCGTGAACGTCCGGGCTTGGCAGGAGTGAACCGTAGAACCCGGTCGCTTCGCCTTTGGAGAGTTCGCTCACGGCATCAACGCCGTTGATGCCGATACCAATCACATTCGGCGCTTTGAAGCCTTGCCCTTCGGTCGCACGTACGCCGCCCAGCACGGTGTTGTCGTTCATGCCGACAATCAGCCAGTGTTTGACTTCAGGGTGCTGAACCAGCATGGAGTTAGCGGCATCGAATGCCCCGGGGATGTCATTCGATTTAGTGGGGACCTGGTAGATCTGTTTTTCCGGGAAGCCTGCGGCTTTAAGCGCTTCCATTGAACCCGATGTACGGCGACGCGCGGTATCGAGTTCATTCGCCGTAATGGCCATTACGGCTGTGGATTTCACATCCCAACCGCGCTTTTGCATCTCCTTATACAGCTCCTGGCCCTGGCGCTCACCAATTTTGGTTGCAGCCATCATCACCAGCGGCACGGTATCCATCGGCTTACCTTTGGCGTTAGCAAACTGGTCGTCGACGGCAATGACTTTCATATCGTAGCCACGCGCCTTGGCCATAATGGCAGGCCCGAGTTTGGGGTCCGGCGTACAAATCACAAACCCTTTTGCGCCACTTGCAGCCAGGCTGTCGATGGCGTTAAGGGTCTTCTCACCATCCGGGACGGCAATTTTAATCACCTCAAAGCCAAGGTCTTTACCGGCTTTATCGGCAAATTTCCATTCAGTCTGGAACCACGGTTCTTCCGGTTGTTTGACCAGGAAACCGAGCTTCATGGATTCAGCGATAGCGGATTGTGACATAATGGCAGCCAGACCGATGGCAGCCAGCGCTTTAGTGAATTTGTGCATGGTTAACTCCAGCTTTAACGTTCTTTTATGTAGGGTAAAATCAGACGATTTTTTGTAATTCGGACGTAAAACAAGGCATTACCTTTTAGTGATAAGATCAATGCCAGTGCTGAGAGTAGTTTTAGCGGGAAATTGATTCTCCATAAGAGAGCGGCATCACACCACAGAATTACAGTAATTGCGTACATAAATTCAGCGGGAAATGACATAAAAAAACGCGGTTTTGTCGACGGGAAAAAAGAGGGATAGCAGATTAATCCATAACATCAGCTAACGAATCCTTGTTCCCGAATACCGAAGCATTCGGGAACATGATTACCATCGGTAATAAATGTGGTCAGCGTGATCGCGAACCGGAATGTCATCTCCCAGCAGGCGCGCCGCAAGCGTCAACGCAAAATCGAAAATATGCCCTAATCCTTTGCCGCTAATCAGATTGCCATCTTCAACAACCGGCGCATCGATATATTCCCCTTCCGTGACGTTTTGCCACAGATCTCCTGAGCAAACATAGCGACGCCCCTTCAGCAGACCGTTGCCGCCCAACACGCGCGCGGCCGCAGAACATACCGGGCAAATGAGCTTTCCTGCCTGATCATGACGAGATACAAACTGGATGACCGCCTCACTGGCGGCAAGATTAACGCTGCCCTGCGGCCCGCCTGGCAATACGACGGCATCGTAGAGATACGTCTGGCGCGCGGCCAACGTGCTATCCATCACCATCGGTACGTCATGATAACTCACCACCGCACGTGACTCTGCGCAGGCCAGGGTTTCGACTTCGATATTCAGGCGACGCAGAATATCAAGGGTAACAATCGCCTCCGCCTCTTCAAAACCGGGTGCCAGCAGCACCGCAACCTTCTTCATATGTAACTCCTTGCTTAATCCACATAAACGAAACAATTAATGACGACCAGTGCAGACTGTTAAATTTCTCAATTTGATTAAAACTGATCTGGCGCAAAAAATTAGCCATCAGATAATTTGTACTACTCCATCCCGATCGTGAAATTGCCTTTCAACTTGGGCAGATAATCATCAGATGCCAGACAATACCTTATTGTGGAATTTAATTTTGTGACATGAAACACCATTTCATTATCATGAAAATCATTTAATAACATAAATTTCAACCTCTTACATTCATGTCATCTATATGCCAAAACAGCAGAAGCATGAATACTGTTATGACAATATGTAAAAAAACATAAATACGCAGATTTAAGGATTTTCTTATACCAGGGCAAGCGTTATGCTGAATCTCGATCGGAGCGAATATAATTCGTGATCACTAAAGGACCGGCGGAACGGATTTATTCTGCTAACAGCTTTAATTGTACGTAGAGGTGAAGTGCAGCGGCAGCCCGCTGTACTGGCGTGAGTAACGTACATCCCCCTTTCTGGAAATAAGGATATTGATATGGCTGCAGTTGGAATTGTTCATAAACTCAATACACAAATGAATCTCGAGTTCTACGCCTCGAATCTTTACCTGCATCTCAGCGAATGGTGCTACGAGCATAGCCTGACAGGTACAGCCACGTTTCTACGCACGCAGGCGCAGGGTAACGTGACTCAAATGATGCGTATGTTCAATTTTATGAAAAGTGCCGGGGCTAATCCCATCGTCAAGGCCATGGATGTGCCGGGTGATGAACTGAGTTCCCTTGAAGAATTGTTTCAGAAAACGTTGGATGAATATCAGCAGCGTTCGAGTAAGCTCTCGCGTTTAACCAATGAAGCTGAAGCATTAAACGATGCGCCAACCATTGATTTTCTTCACGATCTGGAAAAAGAGCAGCAGCAGGATGGCGTGCTGTTACAGACGATTCTTGATGAAGTCCGCAGCGCCAAACGCGCGGGGTTGTGCATGGCGCAAACCGATAAGCACTTGCTCAACGTCGTTAACTACCAGCATCACTAATCTTCAGTTTTCATCGCGTTAATGCCGGATAACGATGCTGCGCACCTTATCCGGTCAACCTCTGATTTTCCCTGGCACGCGCCTCCCATTCTGCGAGGCGCAAAAAAACCTTTCTAAAACCTGAAACAACGGTTTATTTTAGTGGGATTCATTCTGCGGCGTGAATTTCAACTCGATCAAGGCAACCGCTTTTTGTATTGCGCGCATAGTGACCGGATCGGCCCCTGCAGGATGGCTGGAAAAATCGATGTTTTTCAGTTGGCTGGACATTTTTTCCCGAACTTCTACCGGGGCAATAACATCAAGAACATCAAGAATTTGCTTGATAACCAGCTGACAGGCAACAACGTCCGAGAGCAGTTCCTGATCGGCATTCAATGTTTGGGACATAGTGAGCTCCTTATAGAAAGGTCGTCATAGTACCTATTCAGCGATCGAAACGATAGCCGCGCACACATTACAAATGCGCTGAAAATAAAAAAGGTCCAGTCAGTTTCTTTTGAGATGGCAAGCACAACATGAGTGAACAGTTAGCGGTTGAGAACCAACGCGGTCTTTCCCCGGCAGCATTACTTGTTGCCGGGGCTTTCTTTATGGAATTTATTGACGGCACGGTGATTGCCACAGCCCTACCCGACATGGCCAAAAGCTTTGGCGTACAGGCGGTAGACCTGAACATTGGTATCAGCGCCTACTTGATCACCCTCGCGGTGCTTATCCCCGCCAGCGGCTGGATTGCGGATCGCTTCGGCGCCCGAAAAGTGTTTACCCTGGCGCTGGCGATTTTTACTCTCGCTTCGGTTTTATGCGGTTTGTCCGAAAGCCTTGAGAGCTTTGTAGCAATGCGAATTTTACAGGGTGTGGGTGGTGCGCTAATGGTTCCTGTTGGCCGTCTCGCGGTACTGCGCACCACGCCTAAACATCAGTTGATCACCGCCATAGCGACCCTGACCTGGCCCGCGTTAGTCGCGCCTATCATCGGACCACCGCTTGGAGGATTCATTACCAGCTATGCTAACTGGCGTTGGATCTTCTTTATTAACGTACCGCTGGGAATTTTGGCGATCGCGCTGGCGCTACGTTTCATCCCGGATATTCATGACGACGAGCGCCGTCCATTTGATATAGCGGGTTTTATCGCGACCTCAGTTGCGATGGTTAGCCTGGTGTATGCCATGGAGTTACTGGGAACCCAGCAGCCGCAGGGCTGGCTAACCGCCGGGCTGCTGGCGCTAGGAACCGTGACCTTTCTGTTTGCCCTGCATCATTTTCGTCGCACTACCTGGCCGATGATTCGTCTTGATGCCATGAGCGTCCCTACTTTTCGCGTCACCCTGTACGGCGGGTCACTATTTCGTGCCTCTATTAGCGCTGTACCATTTCTGCTGCCGTTAATGTTCCAGGTCGGTTTTGGCATGAACGCTTTTCACGCGGGTTCGCTGGTTCTGGCGGTGTTTGTGGGCAATCTGACGATAAAACCTGCCACCACGCCGTTGATACGCTGGCTGGGCTTTAAGAAACTACTGTTAATCAACGGTGCGCTAAACGTCCTGGCGCTGTTGGCCTGTGCATTAATTACGCCGCAGACCCCGGTGTGGGTTATTTTGTTGGTGTTGTATCTGGGCGGCGTGTTCCGCTCAATTCAGTTTACCGGCATCAGCACGCTTGCCTTTGCGGACGTCCCCGGGCCACAAATGAGCTACGCCAATACGCTGTTCAGTACGGCAACACAATTAGCGGTAGGCTTGGGCATTTCATTGGCCGCTATCGGGATCCGTATCGGCGATGAGGTGAGTGAATGGCTGGCGTTAGGCAATATTCCGGGGATCAGTTTCCGGCTGGCCTTTGTCGCTATTGCGATTATTTGTCTGGTAGGTATGGTTGATACGCTGCGGCTTGCCCATGATGCTGGAAGCGCGGTATCTAGCAAGAACAAATAGCCCGGCAGGCGAACACCGCCGGGCCAACAGGATTTAGCCAACTATCTCGCGTACAAACGCTTCGATCGCTTTGTCCTGGCAGTTTTCAAAGAAGCACTGCTGGAAGCGCGGACCAGATACGGCGGTTTTTACCAGTTCAGGATCGATAGCGCGCAGAGTGTCCAGATAGTTTTCTTTTACCACCGCCGCTTTCACCTGGTTCAGGATCCCCGCGTTACGCACCTGCGGCTCTTTACGCTCTGGTGGATACCCTTCGCCGTTACGACCAGTGAATGCTTTTTCAAACATATAGCGCACATTCAGCTCAGCACCCCAGCCAAAACCTTTGGCGAATGCCAGAGAAAGCGCATTCCCGTTGTTGATCTGAGAGAACAAGAATGCGTCTGCCGGATCGAGACAGTAACCACACACCACGCCCGGATGAATATTCAGTGACATCATTGCCCCCTGACCCGTACCGCAACCCGTAACCACAAAATCCACGGCTTTGGAATTGAGCAGGATGCTGGCCATAATCCCTAAATGGATGTAGGTCAGATGATGGTCATTTTCGTCGCTCATCCCGACGTTATACACTGGAAAACCTTTCTCATCCGCAACGGCTTTAAGCTCGTTATGAATGATGGCATTTTTGCTTGCCTGGCTGTTTTCCATCATCAATGCAATTTTCATTCTGTAATCTCCTGAATGCGCTGCGGAGGCCCGCTGAAAGTCATAACATTCAGGCCACATTACTATTTTGCAAACTCACTTTCAAATTTAATGAAATTTTGTTTTATAAAATAATGAGGTGCTCACATTTTTCCTGAGACAGCTCAGAATAGCCTCAATAAAATGACGTCGTTGCGATTAATCGCAGGTGATCTTCGGGCTATTCAAGCCATTGATGCGCCACCACATATGCCATGATAGCCTATCTCCGAACTTTCAGAGCGATCACATGAAGACCTTTATCCTTGCCCTTTTGCCGCTCGTGCTGACAGGATGCACTATTACTAAACAGGCGCAGGTCAGCGAAGCCAGTGCCATCACCGGCGTCGTTCGCCTGACCTACAACCAGGCCATGCTACAAACGGCGCGTACCGATGACTACCTTACCCAAGGCACAGCCACCAAAGAGTGTCAGCGCCTGGGCTATGCCAACGCAATGGCGTTTGGTCAGCCGGTATCTACCTGTAGCGTATATGCCGGTTCTCTGTGCTTAAATACCAAAATCACGCTCGCCTGGCAGTGTCACGGCGTTGCGGTATCCCAATCGCCTTCCTTCAATTATTAATATTTTCGACCAGCACATTATTGCTGGTCTTCTGCCTTTTCATTATTTATATTCTCCGCTTAATAGCGTTAATGCGTTTTATTCCCATTCGCATTTTTAATAAATAAATTTATTATTTTACCTTTTGCAAATAATTAAATAACAAATTATAGTGACGCCACGCTAATATATAATAACGTTTGTGGAGCACAACCATGCTGAAAACAGAAATGATCGACCAACTGAATGAGCAAATGAACCTTGAATTATATTCATCTCTGCTCTACCAACAGATGAGCGCGTGGTGCAGCTATCACAGCTTTGAAGGTGCCGCCGCGTTCCTGCGCCGTCACGCCCAGGAAGAGATGACGCATATGCAGCGTCTGTTTGACTACCTGACCGATACCGGCAGCTTGCCGTGTATTAACACCGTTCCTTCCCCCTTTGCTGAATATGCGTCTCTGGACGAACTGTTCCGTGTTACTTACGAACACGAGCAGTTGATCACCCAGAAAATTAATGAGCTGGCACACGCGGCAATGACCCACCAGGATTATCCGACGTTTAATTTCCTGCAATGGTATGTTGCCGAGCAGCATGAAGAAGAGAAATTATTTAAATCTGTCATTGATAAGTTATCGCTGGCAGGGAAAAGTGGCGAAGGTCTTTATTTCATCGATAAAGAACTGGCTACGCTTGATACACAGAATTAATGTTGTGGGGTAATGAAGGCAACCCGCCATCATTACCCGCTAAAATCAGTGACGGCAGATCTTGCTTTCGTGCGTAGAGAAGCCGTCTTCTTTTGCAATAAATTTTCCCTTCGCCGCTAAAAACGCCACCAGCTCGGCTGCCGACATATCCGCCGCAGAACAGGTGTGAAAACGAGCCTGCTCGCCAAACCGTGCCGTAATCGCCGCTTCAAGGCTGGCATGTGAATACTGCTCGCCAGATTCAATTATCATGTTGAGCACTTCGTGACCGTGAATAGATTCCATACTACCTCCTCAATAAAGTCCGTAGCCTAATGTGAACGGCACGGCCTTGCTTTGCGCTAACGCAGGTTTACCCGCAGATAAATATCATTTGTGATACATCTTAACGCGCCAAACATCGTAAAGATTAATGTACATTCATTGTAACGGTGATTTGACGAAAATAGCGTTTTGCCTTAACCTGCGCCGCAGATATAACCGTTGATTATCTCTGGGACAGAGGAAAGCGTGAAAAACAGAACCCTGGGTAGTATTTTTATCGTGGCGGGAACCACGATTGGTGCCGGTATGTTGGCAATGCCGCTGGCCGCGGCAGGCGTGGGGTTTAGCGTCACGCTGGTATTGTTAGTGAGTCTTTGGGCGCTAATGTGCTACACCGCGCTGTTGCTGCTTGAAGTGTATCAACACGTACCGGCAGACACCGGGTTGGGTACGCTGGCAAAACGTTATCTTGGTCGTTACGGACAATGGGTAACGGGCTTTAGCATGATGTTTTTAATGTACGCGCTGACGGCGGCGTATATCAGTGGCGCTGGTGAGTTGCTGGCTTCCAGCATCAGCGACTGGACCGGGACAACGCTCTCCCCGACAACAGGCGTACTGCTGTTCACCTTTGTTGCCGGTGGCGTGGTTTGCGTTGGCACATCTTTGGTCGATCTGTTCAACCGTCTGTTGTTCAGTGCCAAGATAATCTTCCTGGTGGTGATGCTGGCCCTGTTAATGCCGCATATCCATAAAGTAAACCTGCTTACGTTACCGCTTCAGCAGGGGCTGGCACTGTCTGCAATCCCGGTTATCTTCACTTCGTTCGGTTTTCACGGCAGCGTCCCCAGTATCGTCAGCTATATGAACGGTAACATCCGTAAACTGCGTTGGGTGTTTATCACCGGTAGTGCCATTCCGCTAGTCGCCTATATCTTCTGGCAACTGGCCACGCTTGGCAGTATTAACTCCTCAACGTTCATGGGGCTGTTAGCCAACCACGCTGGTTTAAACGGTTTATTACAAGCATTACGTGAAGTCGTGGCTTCGCCGCACGTCGAACTGGCGGTGCATCTGTTTGCCGACCTTGCGCTGGCAACCTCTTTCCTCGGCGTCGCATTGGGATTATTTGACTACCTGGCCGACCTCTTCCAGCGCCGCAATACCGTAGCAGGAAGAATGCAAACCGGCGTGGTGACCTTCCTGCCGCCGCTGGCATTCGCGCTGTTCTATCCGCGTGGTTTCGTCATGGCCCTGGGGTATGCGGGCGTTGCCCTGGCGGTGCTGGCGCTGCTCATTCCCTCGATGCTGGCATGGCAGAGCAGAAAAAAGAATCCACAGGCTAACTACCGCGTGGCAGGGGGTGCTCCGGCGCTGGCGCTGGTATTTTTGTGCGGCATTGTGGTGATAGCCGTACAGTTTTCAATTGCAGCAGGATTACTACCGGAAGTGGGTTAAAACAAAAGGGGCTTAACGCCCCTTTTTCTTAATGCAAACAGCACTGCTTATATTTTTTACCGCTACCGCACGGACAAGGGTCATTGCGCCCTACCTTGGCATCCACTTTGACCGGTACTTTAATCGGCGTTTCCTGAGGATGCGCCATCCAGTAAGCATGCAGATCCAGCGCCGCCAGGCGGATGGCATCCACGCTCTCTTCGAACGCTTCTGGCGTCATTTTCTCAACGACCGCAAAGTTTTCTTCCGTACCGTGCAGCGCAATAGCCTCGAGCGCCGGTTTTAACGAGTCTGGTAACGCGGACCAGTCCGACAGCGCGACGCCGCGCATATAACCAAAACACCACTCTTCAACGATGGTCAGTTCATGCTCGTCAATTTCACGCAAACCAAACAGCGGCTCAAACTGCTCAGGATATTCATCCAGGCGATCGGCCGTATCCGCCATATGTTGAAACGCCAGGTTCATGAAACGCGTCATTTCTTTTTCGGAGGACCAGCGAGGAACATATTGCGCGCCGCCCCAAATAGCGACCAGCCACTGCTCCGGTTCAATTTCATACGGTGAACTCAGTACCGCCGTCAGTAAACCATCCAGTTCTGACACATCCAGAATAGCCTTATCTGTATTGTACTTAGTCAGTACATCATCCAGCCATTCCAGTTCGCTCTCGTTTAATGGTCCCGTTTTCATAACGCTTTTCCTTAGTCAAAAAATCTTGCCTGTGATCATCCTACATGGCTGGAGGGATAACAGATATAAATGGGCATTTGCGGCTTACAGCAGCCGCCTGTTCAGGTTAACAGGAAAAGAGGGGAATTCCGGTAGTTAACGCACAAAAGAGAACACTAAGCCGCCGGGCATCATACCGGGAAAACACAATAAAACCACCCGCAGGTGGTTTACTGTTGTTCAATACGGTTGAGCGTTGCGGTATAGCCCGTTTTCGCTACTGCGTTAAGTAGAGTATCGGTTGGGAAACCTTCTGGCACGATGGCTTCTGCCTGCCGGGTTTTGAGAGAGGATTTTGCTTTAATCACGCCGTCGGTTTCACGTAGCGCCTGATTGACCGAAATAACGCATAACGAGCAGGTCATATTTTGTATATCCAGCACCACTTTTTGATTGGCCGCCTGAGCCCACAGCGGCAACAGCAAGCATGCAACTAACGCGAAGATCTTCATTCAAATACCTCATAAAACCAGGCAACAAGCGTTGGGTAAAATAGCACCGGTAAAATCAATGCCAGCGCGCACCAGTAGAGAACGCGCGCTTGCTTCAGAGTTAACCACCCGGAGCACCACAACCGTTTGGAAAAATAGAGCCGCCAGAAGACACGCAGTAATAATCCCAGGGACAGCAGTACCAGAGGAGTTCGCAAAAACTCAAACCGGGTGAAAACGGCGAAGCTCGCCGCCGAAATACCAAACAGCAGGTAAAGTAGCGGTCCAACACAGCATAAGCCAGCGGTGACGGCGGCCGCAGCAGCCGTCAACAGGGTAATCCCCGCACCTTTAGCGTTGTTCTGTGGCGACATAGCTGTAGGAGAACGCTTTAGGATCATAAAAATTGATCGGGTCGCCATCGACTTCAGCGTAAGGATAACCAAAGTTATTCATGGCCCCCTGCTCCGTTGCCGGATACAACTCGAAATCACGTCCGTAGTTGAATCCAACCCAGTTCATTTCCCAGTTACCAAACAGGTAAGCGTTAACCGCCTGGACATCGGCATCCTGATGCGTTTTTTTCTCTGCCAGACGCATTTTGGTCACGTCAGCAGGATCGCACGGTAACCAACCGTAACCTGCCAGATAGAACTCAGCACGGCAGTGTTGACCGCCGCTCACATTGGCAACGCCTGCACTGTCGGCTGTGCCAAAAGCACTTTTCGAGTAACGTTCGAGCTTATTGGCCTTGCCCAGACGGATGCCAAACAGTTCGCGCGCCGGAATACCGCTGGCCCGCGCCAGAGCAACAAAAACGGAGCTCATGTCGGTGCATTTTCCTTTGAGCTTACCGCTTTTTAATATCTCCGCCACATCCCCCGTGCCGCAGCCAATAACGTCGTTGTCACGCTCCATATGGCTGCTGACCCATTCGTAAATCAGGCGCGCTTTTTTCAGCGGATCCTGCTCATTACCGGTGATTTTACGCGCGGTTTCCAGGACCAGTCCATCAACTGGGGTATGTGCCGTCGGCCACAGATACGGTTTTACATCCAGCGGATAAATAATCTGCTCAGGTGCCTGCCAGTTTTTCAGCGCGTCCTGCTTCAGCGGTTCCCAGTCGGCGGTTTCAATGTCGATATCAACGTTAACCAACAATTCACCCTGCGAGTCAGCCCAGGTGGCAAACAGCGTTTTCGCGCCATAGGTATTATTGGTGGTGACGTACGCCTGCTTATAGTTTCCGCTAAAGGCAAGCGCCGTCATTTGTTGAAACGCGGTATCCACCGGTAGCGGGATCCACAGTTTCACCACGCCGCTCGATCCCTTAGGAGGATTAAGTTTATACGTTTGAGATAAGACAAAGCGTCGACGAGCTATTGTCGCAACGGATGGCTCCGCGGCACGTACCGTCTGGCTAATGACTGCAGGGCCGACTAATCCGGCGGCGGAAAGGAGAACGCTATTTTTGAGAAACTGACGACGTTGCATTGCTGTCTGTCCAGGTTGTAAGAGTTGAGCTACGGCTAAAGGGGAAACCGTACGCGATCATCACAGCAGACAGAGGCTGGCATAAAAAGGCGAGTCGATGGAGATTATTCATCAATAACAGACCTGTTAACTGTGAATGAAGTGAGAAACTGCAAGGTCGCTATTAAGCCATTTACAGCCAAAAAAGTACAGCAGCGGAGATACGTTCAGACTATATACACAGTCGTTGCCAGTTTGCGGGCTAACCCTCTTGCCCCCTCGCGCATGACCGTATTGTGATTCCAGCGAAATACAGGTGCTGCAAGCGGGGCGAGATAATTCATCCAGCGGATCGTGGTACGCACATTCCAGTCATATCTGACAATAGTCGCTGTACCATTGGCAGTAAAAGACCATACCCCTCGCCCTTCCACCGCGCCGCTGGCTTGTCCTTCAAGCAATGTGCAAGGCCGTATTTTCAACACATTGATATCAAAGGTTAAGCGATAAGGAAGCGCCCCTTTCCAGGTATAACGATGCAACGCCCCAATACCCCGTAAATCCCCTTTCCTTATCTCAACGATGCGTTCCAGACTTCCCCACCATTCAGGCCACCTGTCCGGATGGGAAAAAACATCCCATACCTCCTGAACTGAAGCCTCAACCCGCCAGATTGTGGAAAACTGATAGTCAGCCATAGTGCAGGCTCCCTCAAGGCGTGAAAAAATTGACGGGGAAACGGGTGTTAATAACCATAGCATCCAGAAGAACAGTTTCTAATCGCTGCCCATCTGGCGCATAGCTGATCACTTTGGCAGGGAGTCCGTGATAATTATCCAGCCAGATGTCGTAGCGGTGAACGCAACTCGCGGAGAAAATGAGACGCGCATAACCGCCCTCTGTATCGGTACTATCTGCAAACTGGAGTCATCAGCTGTCGACTGTTTTTATTATAGTTCTTAATTGCGCGGCACTCCTCTCCCGGCCCCTCAGACTCTGTACAGGCAACAGGCTTAAACTGTTCATTTTCTATTCAGATGAGATGACGACATAAGACTATACTTTAATAGCCATACTTTTAATGGGTATTAATCATGAAACTGCCACCGGTATTTTCATGCGCCGTCCTCGTATTGCTGCTGGCGTCATCGTCTGCCGCAGCCAGCGCGTTACAAAACCAGGCCGCAAGAGAGCAAGAGTTAAGCGCGGCACTTCTTGCAGGACATGGCGTCATCATCATTAGCGAGGCGGATGATTTCGCTTTCACATTCAGGGCACGTAACCGAATCCACAGACATTTGGCGATTCAGGATGGCATTGGCGATCCCATAATGATGAATGGTTTTCAGGACCACAACTATAATCCCGCCCGGGATGGCTTTATCAACAACCCTGCCCGGGGAAGGTTTATGTTTAATGCACCGATTCGTCGATAGATTGATTGGCAATGGGGAGTGTGTAGCGGGCGGCTTAACGTATCTGGCAGGCTTACTTGACGCAAAATATCTATGGTTCGTCAAAAGCCGGCACAAAAAAACCACCCGTAGGTGGTTTCGCGACACTGCTTATTGCTTTGATTGTTCTATTCTTTCCCATGGTACCGGTGTGGGATTTGCCCCCACACAGCACGAACGCCGAGCAGTTCAGGATATTTTTCAAGAAGTTAATATGTAACTTACTTCTGCGTAAACACCTTTGTTAATCAGATATGCGGGATCGGAAGTCCGGCAACAGAAAACTGGTGATTCGATTATTTTTAACCTGCGTGGTTAAGCTTGTTGCAGACCGTTCAAATCGTTAAGCATCCGCTTGAGACATTTGATTTTATTCTTATCGCGAACTGATTGCGAAAGCTTACTGAGTTGAAAAAACGTTTTGTCACCAAACCCGTCAATGACTTTGAAGCGATAATCCTGACGCTCGCTATCCCAGGCATAAACAATGTTTTTACAATGCAGGGAGTTAATAATGACTTTGGTGCTGACAAACCATGCTAAAAAAGCATTCAACTTCTGCAATTTGCTGTCATCGAGTTCTTTTTTGAGAGCAAGCTGATAAAGAGTTTGAGCAAGGTTGCCATGCTCATCGCACTCCTTCACAGTGATCTGCCCTAGACCTTTATTTGTTTCAACAAGACCTTCGATCTTTTGCATATAAAGAGAGTCTGTTTGATGGCCAGGCTTGCATTCTTTGAGGTCCCGGAAGACTTCCCGTAACTTGCTTTTATAGTTCGCAATATCTGAAATAACGATTTTGATCAGCAGGTTACTATCCTGTGGATGCTGAAAGACGTAACGATCGTTACCTCGTGCAAGTAAGTCTTCATCTGTCAATACAAGCTCTTGTTTCATGATAGTTTTTGACTCTTACCCTAAGGGAAATGAAATTGCCTCAACTGACCTGCATCGGTAAGTTCTGCTAATCAAAAACTATTATGTATATATTTATTTCAATAATTGATAAACGAAATGCATTCGGAGTGAGACAAATGTCTCTTCAGGCAAGTGGGCAGGCTAATGAACCTGTTTTGATCCCCCGCAAATACGCTTCTCCAGTCGTGAACGAGGGTTATCAGCAAAGAGCAGGCACCGGTATGAAGTCAACAGGCACCCGATAATATTAAGCGGAAAGATTACTTAACCCGTTTCCCTGTTTCGTCAATGACCTTTTCGCCATCCTCTTTGGTAAAAGAGCCTTTCTGAGCTTCAGGTAAAATATCCAGCACAATTTCTGAGGGACGACAAAGACGCGTGCCAAGCGGCGTCACTACAATCGGCCGATTAATCAGGATCGGATGCTGAATCATAAAATCGATCAACTGCTCATCAGAAAACTTATCTTCATCAAGACCAAGCTGCTCATAAGGTTCAACGTTCTTCCGCAGCAATGCGCGTACTGAAATGCCCATATCTGAAATCAGTTTGGTCAGTTCATCACGAGTCGGGGGCGTATCGAGATAATAAATAATAGTTGGTTCGTTACCGCTGTTACGGATCATCTCCAGCGTGTTACGTGAGGTGCCACAGGCCGGGTTGTGATAGATGGTAATGTTGCTCATATCAATATCTCATTACAAAGTGACAGAGAGCCGCCACGCCAGCGCGGCCAGAGTGACGAATAGCACGGGCAGAGTCATGATAATGCCGGTGCGGAAGTAATATCCCCAGGTGATGGTCATATTTTTCTGTGCCAACACATGAAGCCACAGCAGAGTTGCCAGACTGCCTATCGGGGTGATTTTAGGCCCTAAATCGCAGCCAATCACATTGGCATAAATCATCGCCTCTTTGACGACGCCGGTCGCAGCACTCCCGTCAATGGACAATGCACCAATCAGCACCGTCGGCATATTGTTCATCACAGACGACAGGAAGGCAGTCAGGAAGCCGGTACCGAACGTGGCAGCCCATAAACCTTTGTCTGCCAGCATATTGAGTACGGCAGAAAGATACTCAGTGAGTCCTGCATTACGCAGGCCGTAGACGACCATATACATACCCAGCGAGAAAATCACGATCTGCCAGGGCGCCCCGCGCAGCACTTTTCCGGTATTAATAGCGTGGCCACGCTTGGCTACCACGAACAGCACCGCAGCCCCAACTGCTGCTATCGCGCTTACAGGGATCCCCAGCGGCTCCAGAACAAAGAAACCGACCAGCAGGAACAGCAGAACAATCCAGCCCGCCCTGAACGTCGCCGGATCTTTAATCGCACTGGCAGGCATCTTGAGCAGTGAAACGTCATATCTGGCCGGGATGTCGCGGCGGAAGAAGAGATGGAGCATGACCAGCGTGGCAGCAATGGCCGCCAGGTTCACAGGAACCATCACGGAGGCATACTGTGTAAAGCCCAGGCCGAAGAAATCCGCCGAGACAATATTGACCAGGTTAGAGACAATCAGCGGCAGGCTGGCTGTATCTGCGATAAATCCTGCAGCCATGACAAAGGCCAGCGTCGTCGCCTGGCTGAACCCCAGGGCGAGTAGCATCGCAATCACAATCGGCGTCAGTATCAGTGCTGCACCGTCGTTAGCAAACAGCGCAGCAACAGCAGCGCCAAGCAGTATTATCCAGGTAAACAGCAGGCGACCACGCCCGTTACCCCAGCGGGAGACATGCAGCGCGGCCCATTCAAAGAAACCGGACTCATCGAGCAGCAGGCTGATGATAATCACCGCGATGAATGCCGCTGTTGCGTTCCAGACGATATTCCAGACTACGGGAATATCATCAATGTGGATGACCCCCGTCCCCAGTGCCAGTAAGGCTCCGATACTTGCGCTCCAGCCAATGCTGAGACCTCTGGGCTGCCAGATGACCAGGACCAGCGTCAGTATAAAAATACTCCCTGCCAAAAGCATTTTAGATTCCTTTATATATGATTATGTGTATGTAAAAAATTCTCTCAACAGGATGTGCAGGCTGATTTTTTCAGCCATTCACCCACATCTTTCCTCAGACACTGCCAGGACGTCGTGATCGTCTCAGCGGCCCACGCTGGCATGTGGGGAGACAGACGGTAGTGAATCCATTTGCCTTCCCGGCGGTCAAGCACCAGCTCTGCTTCACGCAGAATAGCCATGTGGCGAGAAATTTTAGGCTGTGATTCAGAGGTCGCCGCGCATATATCGCACACGCACAGTTCGCCGGATTCCCGGAGAAGCATAACAATGGCGAGACGGGTTTCATCCGACAGGATTTTAAAAAGCTGAACTGGCTGTAGCATTTTTTACTCCGTTCCCTTTAGAATACATATATGATAAATCATATGTGTTTAATTTGAAATCACAGAACCTCCCGGAGGAGTAGAAAATGGAACACTTTCCTGCACTGAATGCTGATTGCTTCGATCAGCAGATTGCTGAACGCCTGCAGCTCCAGGAGCCGCCACGCATACTGATCCTGTATGGCTCGGTAAGAGAGCGTTCTTACAGTCGTTTTGCCGCAGAAGAAGCAGGACGCCTGCTGACGGCGATGGGAGCGGAAGTAAGACTGTTTAATCCCTCAGGTTTACCCCTGCCGGATGATGCCCCAGATACGCACCCAAAAGTCACCGAGCTGCGCGAGCTGGTCAGATGGTGTGATGGGATGGTGTGGAGTTCCCCGGAGCGGCATGGGGCAATGAGTGCGGTGATGAAGGCACAGATCGACTGGATACCCTTAAGCGAAGGGGCCGTTCGCCCTTCACAGGGAAAAACACTGGCGGTGATGCAGGTCTGCGGCGGGTCTCAATCTTTTAACGCCGTGAACCAGATGCGTATCCTTGGGCGCTGGATGAGGATGTTCACGATCCCTAACCAGTCCTCAATAGCCAAAGCCTGGCAAGAATTCGATGAGAACGGGCGAATGAAACCTTCGTCCTGGTATGATCGTATCGTCGATGTCGCCGAGGAGTTGTTTAAAATCACGCTGCTGCTCAAGGGGCAAACCGATTACCTTGCCGATCGCTACAGCGAACGAAAAGAGAGCCATCAGGAGCTTTCATCCCGCGTCAATCAAGCGAAAATATAACGTCCTTTTTTACTGAGCTCAAAAACGTCCGCTTTTTGCTGGGCGTTCAACGCTGGATGCAACAATGTTAATTCTTTGCTGGCTGCGAACCGATAAGCCAGCTCCTTTTGGAAAATACTGTCTGAGCAATCTGTTCATATTTTCATATGAACCACGCAGCCAGGGAGATTGAGGATTACAGAAATAAATTTGGGAAGCCGCCCTTATCATCAGGCTCTTTGCGATACCTTTTCTTTATATTTACATATCCAAAACATCATAAAGTTAAGATTTTTTGGACAAATTAGGGTATGGTTGAAGTTCATCCACTCAAGGAAAAGCCTATGTCAGAACGTAAAGACTCTAAATCACGCCGCAACTATCTTGTCAAATGCACCTGCCCAAACTGTACCCAACAATCTGAACACAGTTTTTCAAGAGTTCAAAAAGGTTCTCTTTTAATCTGTCCTCATTGCAATAAAGTATTCCAGACAAACCAAAAAGAAGCAGCCTGAATCCGTTTTAGACTCTATTTCTGGAACAGAATCAACACATCTGTATTTTAAGATTTATCAAGCTACAGATAATAGAAAACCCGCTGGCTGCGGGTTTAGTATTTTCATATTTAAAAATAAAAAATATGGTGATATCTGGGAAAAGCTATCTTCTTGCGTATGTTGTCGTGCAAAGCAAGTGGTTAGACTTTTCGTGCAGCGAACCTACACGTACTCACAATGGTCAGCATACTTTCTCATGCAAAAGAGAGATGAAATATGCTGACCGTTGCCCTGAATGCCGGATCAGTAACATTTCATCTCTACTGACCCAACAATACATCCATTGCTTCTGTCAGTATGTCTACTCAGGCTTTAGCCTTCTTCGTTATCGCATACAGACAATAAAGGATTTACTCTGTAATAACTACATTGCCAGCAACCGGACCTTTAGTACCATTCTCAATGGAGTATGAGACTTTTTGCCCTTCAAACAAGGTGCGGAAATTATCGCTCTGGATAGCAGAAAAATGTACAAATAAATCTTTACTACCGTCAACAGGAGAAATAAAACCGAATCCCTTATCGGCATTAAACCATTTTACTAAACCATTCATCTTTTTTGACATTTTGTATTCCTTAATTTGGCCTTCCGGCGAACATGGTTTTATTACAGAAACTACTTAGTGCTTAGTGGGGAGACTCAAAGAAGGGATAAATATAAAACACCTGAAATGAGAACTGCTTTAGTAAACTACTTTGTATTTTGTCTGTTCTTCAAACCGACGCGACCATTAACGCACGGGCGTATATAATAATCAATGTTTATTTTAGCTATCCAGATCTCACGATTGCTGAAAAATATTTCTGGCATTATCCAGGGGTATGTGTATAGTGCAACACGTTATTAGCTTTAAGGAATTTTTTTGTCTCGTAAAATGACAGGAATTGTCAAAGCCTTTGACTGCAAGAGCGGTAAAGGCCTTATCTCCCCCTCCGATGGTCGCAAAGATGTACAGCTTCACATTTCAGCCTTAAGTCTCCGTGACTCAGAAGTACTCATCCCCGGATTACGCGTTGAGTTTTGTCGAATAAATGGTCTTCGAGGCCCCTCGGCTGCGAACGTTTATCTCTCATGACCTGTAGCCGCCCCTCCTGACTTGGAATCATAAAAGAGAATTTCAAAACAGGGAGAGTTTCATATGTATCAGAAAATCTATCTCAACGACTGGCTGACAGGCCTTAAGAGCTCATGCTGCACGCTGATAGTGACTCTGCTTGTTTTCATCTAACCTGTTAGTTCACCGCATACTGATGGTGCAAATAGACCGGTAAGAGTTGCAATAGCGTTGGCGTATCTGTGTTGCGCCCGTCAGGGTGATATGCTTGCGTTACACCCCAAATGCCTGTGATGCACAAAGGATGAAAGCCAGGGGATTTCTGATCTTGAAGGTTCGCTGAGCGAGAAGCGGGAAATTTCAGGCACAAAAAAACCACCCGTAGGTGGTTTCACGACACTGCTTATTGCTTTGATTATTCTTTTCTTTCCCATGGTACCCGGAGTGGGACTTGAACCCACACAGCGCGAACGCCGAGGGATTTTAAATCCCTTGTGTCTACCGATTCCACCATCCGGGCTCGGGAAGAAATTGGAGGCGCGTTCCGGAGTCGAACCGGACTAGACGGATTTGCAATCCGCTACATAACCGCTTTGCTAACGCGCCGAAATCTTCTGGCTTTTCAGCCGACATCCGCTATTGCCGATGTCTTTAATTTGGAGCGGGAAACGAGACTCGAACTCGCGACCCCGACCTTGGCAAGGTCGTGCTCTACCAACTGAGCTATTCCCGCATCACCAAGTAACTTTGTTAATCACTTGATTTTGTTATCGTCTGGCAATCAGTGCTGCCGTTCGATGCGTTGCATTCTACTTACCTGACGCAATGAGTCAACGATATTTTTCACCACTGACGATCGTTTGCTGAAATTTGCGCCGAAACGATCACTGTTCAAGCAAATCTCCCCACGCAGCGCTCAAATACTGGAACATTGACCACAACGTCAGTATCGCGGCAACGAAGAAAAGTGCGATCCCGGCGTACTCTACCCAAATATTTGGACGCCACAGCAGCCATGCGAGCGCGGCCATTTGCGAAGTGGTTTTCACTTTGCCGATCCAGGACACCGCCACACTGCTACGTTTACCCAGTTCAGCCATCCACTCACGCAGCGCAGAGATAATAATTTCACGCGCGATCATCGTGGCGGCAGGAAGCGTTACCCACCAGCTGTGATAGTGCTCGGTCACCAGCACCATCGCGATAGCCACCAGTACCTTATCAGCGACCGGATCGAGGAAGGCGCCAAAACGCGTGCTTTGGTTCCAGCGACGCGCCAGATAGCCGTCAAACCAGTCGGTGACCGCCGCAATACAGAAGATCAGCGCACAAACGAAGGGAGCCCAGGTGAATGGCAGATAAAAAGCCAATACAAAGAATGGGATCAGGATGACGCGAAACAGCGTGAGCAACGTAGGGATATTAAATTGCATATGACGGATAACTATCTGTTGTCAGTAAAATTACCCCTATGTTGCTACAGAGGGCCTAATGTTTCAACGAGTAGAAGATCTTTTCTGCCAGAGCTTGCGAAATACCCGGCACTTTTGCAATTTCTTCAATACTCGCGTTACGAAGACCTTGCAAACCGCCCATATATTTCAACAACATCTGCCGACGCTTCGGCCCGACACCTTCAATAGTCTCCAGCGTGCTGGTACTTTTCACCTTCGCCCGTTTTTTACGGTGCCCGCTAATCGCATGATCGTGAGATTCATCGCGGATATGCTGGATAACGTGCAATGCAGGCGAATCCGGCGGAAGGCTAAAGCCCTCACCTTCCGGCTCAAAGAACAGCGTTTCCAGACCAGCTTTACGATCGGCCCCTTTTGCCACGCCCAACAAAAGCGGGTGCTGTTTGTCCCAGGGAACGTCCAGCTCAGCAAAAACGGCTTTCGCCTGCCCCAGTTGACCTTTCCCGCCGTCGATCAATATGACGTCCGGAATCTTACTTTCTTCAATCGCCTTACCGTAGCGCCGACGGAGAACCTGATTCATTGCCGCATAATCATCACCAGGCGTAATACCCGTGATGTTATAGCGGCGATACTCGGCGCGCAGTGGTCCATTGGCATCGAATACCACGCAGGAGGCTACCGTCTGCTCGCCCATCGTGTGGCTGATATCAAAGCACTCCATGCGTTTCACTGCGGGTAACTTGAGTACTGATGCCAGCGCCGTCAGGCGTTGAGTAATGGTCGACTGCTGGGAAAGTTTTGTGGTTAACGCCACCGCCGCGTTGGTACGCGCCAGCTTCAGATACCGCGCGCGATCGCCTCGCGGTTTCGTCTGAACGTTGATCTTCCGCCCGGCCAGCTCAGACAAAGAGTCCGCCAGCAGGGTTTTATCACTAAGATTAAAATCGAGCAGGATCTCACCGGGTAAGGTGCGCATCTGACTTCCCTGCAGATAAAACTGTCCGACAAAGGTTTCAACGACCTCGCCGAGTTCTGTTCCACCTGGGACTTTCGGGAAATAGCTACGACTGCCTAACACTTTACCCTGGCGAATAAACAGCACGTGCACACAGGCCATGCCGGCGTCAAACGCCACGCCGATGACATCCAGATCGTCTCCGGTATTAGAGACAAACTGTTTTTCGGTCACGCGGCGTACGGCCTGAATTTGGTCACGAATGCGTGCAGCCTCTTCAAACTCGAGATTTTGGCTGGCCTTTTCCATCCGGGCGATCAGTTGCGTTAATACCTGATCGTCTTTTCCGGACAGGAACAGACGAACGTAATCAACCTGCTGCGCATACTCTTCCTCACTCACCAGGCCCGCCACACACGGACCGAGGCAGCGGCCAATCTGATATTGCAGACAGGGCCGCGAGCGATTGCGATAAACACTATTTTCGCACTGACGAATAGGGAAGATTTTCTGCAGCAACGCCAACGTTTCGCGTACGGCGTAGCCGTTAGGAAACGGTCCAAAGTACTCGCCTTTGGCATGCCTGGCCCCGCGATGCATTGCCAGGCGAGGATGGGTATCGCCGCTGAGGAAAATAAAAGGATAGGATTTATCGTCGCGCAGCAAAACGTTATAACGCGGCTGATACAGCTTGATGTAGTTGTGCTCAAGCAATAACGCCTCGGTTTCGGTGTGCGTTACCGTGACATCAATCTGCTGTATTTGCGCGACCAGTGCTTCGGTCTTACGCGATGCGAGGTTGCTACGGAAGTAGCTGGAAAGCCTTTTTTTCAGGTCTTTCGCTTTCCCGACGTAGATGACCGTCCCGGCGTCATCATACATACGATAAACGCCGGGCTGACTGGTCACGGTTTTCAGGAACGCTTTGGCATCAAACTGATCGGTCACTGGCTTGTTAATGTCTCCGCATTACACAGGCCATGGCGAATTGCCAGGTGAGTCAGCTCAACATCGCCGTGAATGTTTAATTTACTGAACATTCGATAGCGATAGCTGTTCACCGTTTTAGGACTAAGATTCAGTTGCTCTGAGATCTCATTGACCTTCTGACCTTTGGTGATCATCAGCATAATCTGCAACTCACGTTCAGACAAACTGGCAAACGGGGTTTCCGTTTTCTCAGGCTCAATCTGGCTAAGCGCCATCTGCTGAGCGATATCGGAGGCAATATAACGTTGGCCAGAATAAACCGAACGAATCGCACTCACGACCTCCTGGGGCGCAGCCCCCTTACTGAGATAGCCCGCGGCTCCCGCCTGCATGACTTTTGCAGGTAACGGGTTTTCGGTATGGACAGTCAGCATGATCACTTTAATGTCAGCCGTTGAACGCGCAATTTTACGCGTTGCCTCAAGGCCACCAATACCGGGCATATTCATGTCCATCAGCACAACGTCAACGGAATTTGAGCGGCACCATTTTACCGCATCTTCACCGCAGCACGCCTCACCGACAACTTTAATGCCTTTTATATCTTCAAGAATGCGTCGTATCCCTGCGCGCACCAGTTCGTGGTCATCAACAAGAAAAACGTTGATCAAAGGAATATCTCCAGAATAGGGATAACGCTACCGATAGTTAATCGGTCCTATGTTAACGGGTTTTATCTCAACTTTGAAATGTAAAAATCGCCGTCTTTCGATTTTGCTCTCGTTTTTGGAAATTAGAAGGTACGACGAGTGGAAACTTTCTGTTATGGCAACCTTTTGCCACGGTTATATCTGCATAGCTGTTTCAGAATAGTGACAAAAAATTCATATTCGTCCGTTGAATGCAAAATAGGCAGCTAAAGTTGTAACAATAATTAACGAGTAAAATACTCGAAATAAACAACAGATGGAGAAAATATATGCAGTGCAACATGTTGTTTATTTTAATGTCCGCGGCTTATGTTTGCGCAGAAAACAACCGCTGATATTTTTAGCCTCGCTTATGGTATACTCCGGCGCCTTAAGATTTGACATCGCACTTTTTCATTGAAACATAACGAGGAAAATAAATGAGTACGCCTGACTTTTCCACTGCTGAGAATAACCAGGAACTGGCCAACGAAGTCACCTGCCTGAAAGCCATGTTAACGCTGATGCTGCAGGCAATGGGCCAAGCCGATGCAGGGCGCGTGATTCTTAAAATGGAAAAACAGATCGCGCTGATTGAAGATCAATCACAGGCTGCGGTATTTTCCAGCACTGTTAAGCAAATTAAACAGGCCTACCGCCAGTAATAAGAACCCGGCTGACAGCGATGCTCTCAGCCGGGTTTGCGTCTGACACTCAGAACGATAATTTACTCAGATCAGCCCGGTTGCCGCGGCATAACAGGCGATCTGCGTTTTGTTGGGTGCATTAAATTTCTTTTGCATATTTTTCTGGTGAAAGTTAACGGTATTTTCAGAAATCGACAGAATTATCGCTATCTCTGAAGAGGTTTTCCCCTCTGCCGTCCATTTCAATATCTCTTTTTCCCGCTTGCTAAAGCGCATCTCTGGCGCCATGACCATGTCATCTTGCAGCCGCGTCAGTACCGACAAGCTTTCCCGCACCAGCAGTTGCATCCTGAGCTCTACCTCATCGTTTGCAAAGCGACTATTACGGACACTCGCACGCGATACCGATAAAAAACCCAACGCCCGATTAGGCAACATTAAGCATTGCGTCATCCCTTTACGTAAACCGTGATTGCGCGCGGCATCCCACAGGGGCTGTGCATCGCGAAATAAGGTATCGTTCCAGGGTAAATGCCCCTGACTGAAGTTTTCAGGCTTCAGCACCGGATCAATAGCGAAATAATTCTCGGACTGATAATGCGCCACCCATGCTTTGGGATAGGTCGTGTGAAGCGACGTTTTAGGTCGGGTAAAAGGTACGGGATGACGAACACAGAGCGCGTAAAAATCGAACTCTAAATGCTGCGTCTGTTGTTGTAATTCATTATAGACATCCTCTGCCGTCGCCATTTCCTGAAAGCGTAACAGCATACTCCGTCGCCAGGTGAAGAAATCATGACCCTGCATACAAAGTGGTAATACCCCTGAGATTGATAATCATCCAAACATATGAAACAAGCTAACACATAAATGTATTTTATATATGCAAATTATCGGACAAATGGTCAATTACTTGAGCATTACTCAACGACGGCAGGAAGTAAAAGTATTGGGAGTTAATAATAAAGCAATAATTATAAATAGTTATGCGAACAGCACTCGTCAAAAAACAATTTCGACGAGTGCTGCATGCACTATTTATTGCATCAGAAACTTTTCAAGAAACTGACGGGTTCGCGGTTGCTGCGGATGCGTGAATAAGGATTTAGCGGGCCCCTGCTCCACTATCCGTCCTTGATCCATAAATATCGCCCGATCGGCAACGTCGCGCGCAAAGCTCATTTCATGCGTCACAATCACCATGGTGCGTTTTTCCTGCGCCAGTTGGCGGATGGTGTTAAGTACCTCACCAACCAGTTCAGGATCAAGCGCGGAGGTAGGCTCATCAAAAAGAATAACCTCAGGTCGCATCGCCAACGCCCGGGCAATAGCCACGCGCTGCTGCTGCCCGCCGGACAAACGCCGCGGATAGCTGGTTTCTTTACCAGCTAACCCGACTTTCGCCAGCAGTTCGCGCGCTCGGGCTGTCGCTTCGGCTTTCGGTTCGCCTTTAACAATCACCGGACCTTCAATAATGTTTTCCAGCACCGTGCGATGCGGGAACAAATTAAAGTTCTGGAACACAAAGCCCACGTGCTGGCGCAACTGACGAATCAGACCTTTCTGCTGAGTTAACGAACGCGCGGTATCAATGGTAATCTCACCCACCTTAATGGTGCCCGCCTCCGGTTGCTCCAGCAAATTAATGCTGCGCAGCAGCGTCGTTTTGCCCGAACCGCTCGGCCCGATAATCGCCACAACTTCACCGGGTTTGACGTCAAGATCGATCCCATGCAGCACCGTTTGCCCATGGAATTTTTTGACCAGGTTTCTGACTTCGATAGCACTCATTTCGGCTCTCTCTCCTGGCGATTCAGTTGCTCTTCAAAATAGTTTTGCAGTGCAGAAAGCACCGTCGCCATCACCCAATAAATCAACGAGGCTGCCAGATACATCGTGAATACCTCCAGCGTACGCGAGGTAATCAACTGCGCCTGACGGAACAGTTCCGGTACCTGAATAGTCGCGGCCAGAGAGGTGTCCTTCACCAGGCTGATAAAGCTGTTACTCAGCGGCGGGAGCGCAACCCGCGCAGCCTGCGGCAGGATTGCCCGGCGCATGGTTTGCCACCGCGTCATACCAATACTGGCACCCGCTTCCCACTGCCCTTTGTCGATGGAGGAGATTGCCGCACGCAGCGTTTCCGCAGCGTAGGCCGCCGTATTAAGCGATAAGCCAATCATCGCCGCCGGAATAGGATCAAGCTCAATACCAAACTGCGGCAGACCGTAATAGATCATGAACAGCTGGGCAATCAACGGCGTTCCGCGAAAGATAGAGATATAAAAGCGCGCCAGCCAGCGCACAGGCAGCAGCGGCGACAGACGCATCAGCGCCAGGATAAAACCCAGCACGAGACCAAAGAACATCCCACCGATACTCAGTTGCAGCGTAAAAACTGCGCCCTTGAGCAGATACGGCAGAGAATCAATCACCAGTTGGATACTTTCATGCATTAGCGTTTTTCTACCTGGTCGTTACACGTGAGGATGGTAGGCAAACAGCGCAGGCGCCCCACCAGTATGAATAAAGAGAATTGGCCCTTCATCTTTGAAGCGCTTCTGGCTAATGCCATCAATCAGACCCGCCATCGCCTTGCCGGTATACACCGGATCTAACAAAATGCCTTCCAGACGCGCCAGCAGTTTTACCGCCTCCATGCCCTCTTCGTTTGGCGTACCGTAGCCCGGCGCATAATAATCGTCCCATAACAGGATTTCCGCTGAGGCCGTCAGTTCCAGCTCCCGGGCAATATCCTGCTGCAGTGCAACAACTTTGGGCTTTTGATCCGCCACGCTGCGTGAGACGGTCACGCCGATGAGTTCGACGTCTGGCATCAATTGTTCCAGGCCCACGGCCAGTCCGGCATGGGTTCCCGCACTGCCCGAGGCCACCACTACGGAAGAGAGCGAAACGGCCCCTTCACACTGTTGGGCAATTTCCAGCGCACTTTCCACATAGCCCAGCGCACCCAGTGCATTGGAACCCCCAACCGGGATCACATACGGGCGAAACCCTTGCGCTTCAATCCGCGTCGCCAGCGCCTGCAGCTGTGCATTCGGATCGGTCAGCGCATCGCACATTTCAATTTGCGTATTAAACAGGTCCAGCAGCAGACGGTTGCCATTGGTGAGATAGTTTTCGGCAGTGGTGCCTATCGGATTTTCCAACAACGCCACGCAGTGCAGGCCTAGCTTAGCGGCGACCGCCGCCGTCTGGCGAACATGGTTAGACTGAATCGCACCCGCGGTTATCAGCGTATCCGCGCCTTCACGCAGCGCGTCTGCGGCCAGAAACTCCAGCTTACGCAGCTTATTGCCGCCCATAGCCATCGGCGTGACGTCATCGCGTTTAATGAAAATATCGCGCCCGAGATAATCTGAGAGGCGCGGAAGATATTCGAGTGGCGTTGGCGCGCCAATAAATTCCAGACGTGGAAAGCGCGTTAAATTATGCAGCGGCATACAGCCTCCGGTATTCGTTGTTGTGATGTTCTTTTATTATGCACGTTCAGGCGCAATGAAATAAAAAAAGGCGCTGTTAAAGGCGCCTTTTTTCATCAGATGACGATTATTTCGTCACATCTGCTCCAAACCATTTTTCAGACAGGGCTTTCAGCGAACCGTCTTTCTGCATTTCAGCAATGGCTGCATCCACCGCTTTCAGCAGATCTTCATTGCCTTTACGCAGCGCCACGCCGGACTCCTGGCGGGAGAATGCTTCACCGGTAACGGCCAGCGTATCCTTGGTTTTTTTCACCAGATCCAGCGCGGCCAGACGGTCAACCAGGATGGCGTCGATACGACCTACGCGCAGATCCTGATATTTGGTCGGGTCATCATCATAGGTACGAATATCCACGCCCTGCACGTTCTGGCGCAGCCACTCTTCATAGTTGGTTCCCAGACCCACGCCGACTTTTTTACCTTTCAGATCGGCAGCAGTCTTAATAACGCCTTCATTGCCTTTCTTCACCAGCGCCTGGATACCAGAGACCGTATACGGGGTAGAGAAATCGTATTTTTTCTTACGTTCATCAGAGATAGTCACCTGGTTGATGACCACGTCAATGCGTTTGGAATCAAGAGAAGCCAGCATACCGTCCCATTTGGTCGGCTTCAGCGTGGCTTTCACTCCAAGATGCTTGGCCAGTTCCTCGGCAAACTCCACTTCGAAACCGGTCAGCTTGCCGTCATCGCCCTGAAAACTAAACGGGGGATAGGTCCCTTCCAGGCCCACCAGCAGCGTGCCGCGCTCTTTAACTTTATTTAACAGACCTTCATCTGCATAAGTCTTCACGCTCATTCCGGCGACAAGTGCAACAGCCATTACACCCATCAGAGCCTGACGTCCCAGAAGTGCTAATTTCATAGTTACCCCGAATATTGTCATTAGTGACTATCATTTATGACTACAGTGTAAAGCGTTTGCCGTGATCCACAAACACGACTCTGTTACACCTTATTCGTTTTTAATATATATCAGAACTGGCTGTCCAGGAGGATTTCTGCATATGTCCCATATGCGTATGGGCTTTAAACTGCTCATACTTACGCAAGGCGATGCGGTAATTGTTGGTGCTGGTTTCCGGTAGCCACGGGGCAAGGTTTTCGTCGAGAAACCCTTCCTGCAGCAGGTCGTGAGAGATATTTTGTTCGGTCAGATGATTCCCGAGGCGACGCAGGCGCACAACGTATTCGCGTACCGTGCCGTGACTCATTTCGGTCTGCTCGAATAAAAATTGCTTGAAGCCGATAATGTCAAAAAAGTCGCTCTGCTCTTTGCAGTGCAAATCACCACAAAAACGACACAGCGCCACCCACTCTTTTTTCTCCTGTTCCCACTCTGCTTCATTCAGCAACGTGTCCAGTCGGGCGATGGCGATTTTATTCACAATTTGCCCGCGGCGAACCAGCGTGATCCTGTCGAGCAACTTAAAGCAATGGGCGCAATGCGTCTGGCTGTGTTTGAAATCTTTGAGGTAGCGGCTTAGGGGCCGTCTTTTTGATTGCTGCACCGTCATGAGAACTCCTGGTAGTCAATTCGTAATGCGGCATTGTTCAGGGGTAATGATGTACCCCTATAGCTTACCCAGCTTGGTGCGTAGACGTTTGATGGCCTGACTGTGCAACTGGCTTACCCGTGACTCCCCCACTTCCAGTACCGCGCCAATCTCTTTCAGATTCAGCTCTTCCTGGTAGTACAGCGTTAACACCAGCTTTTCGCGTTCCGGCAACGCTTCGATCGCGTCCATCACGCGCTGGCGGAGGTTACCCTCAAGTAGCTGCTGTAACGGGTTTTCCTGCTGATGTTCTTCCGTCACCAGCTCAATACTATCGCCATGCTCTTCCCGCCACTCGTCATAGGAGAAGAGTTGGCTATTATTGGTATCAAGCAACATCTGACGATACTCTTGCACAGGAATAGCCAGACGCTCCGCCACTTCGGTTTCCGTCGCGTTACGCCCTAATTCCTGCTCCAGTTGCCCCATCGCCTGTGCCACTTCGCGAGCATTGCGCCGAACGCTACGCGGCACCCAATCCCGGCTACGTAGTTCGTCCAGCATCGCTCCACGAATACGCTGCACTGCGTAAGTGGTAAATGCCGTTCCTTGCAAAGCGTCATATCGGTCGACTGCATTCAATAACCCGATGCCGCCCGCTTGTAGCAGGTCATCCAGTTCTACGCTCGCCGGCAAACGCACCTGAAGGCGCAATGCTTCGTGACGCACCAACGGTACATAACGCTGCCACAGCGAGTGTTTATCCATTACACCTTCAGCGGTATACAGTGAATTCACGATAAACAGCCCTGCGTTAAATGAGTTATCGGCATGATTATCCGTTTCTGCAGGGGGTTCTATCGGAGGAATAAGGCTATAAAAGAAGGGTTATTTCACTTATGTAGCTGATGGCGTTATTTCGAATAAGAAATAATCAAGAATAAATCAAATAGTTAGCCTGCGAGGGATGCGTTTTCACGCATCCCCGTTAAAATTATGTCAAGAGATGAATCATCGACAGGTCATCACCTGTTCTGACGGTCTCGATGTGCTTGTGGAAGTTCTCATGCACGGTAGGATTATGCTGACTTAGTGAATGGAAACTATAGACGATATTGATCGCATCTTCCTTCTCCAGGTACGTTCTTTCGTAGGCGCTCGCGGCGATCAATATTTTGATAAAATAATACTCAACGCAGATCATGTACAAGGTACGTAGTGGATCTACATTTTTTTGATTCGGGAAATTATTCTCCCAAATCTTATACAAAATGAAGTTTTTAAGATCGAATCCACTCTCACCTTGCTGTTCATAAACCTTCTGCCATGTGGACTCAAGTTTAGCGACCCACTCCCCAACAGAGTGATTTTCTTCTTGGGTCAATGTTCTCAGGAGACACTGGATATAATAGTTGAGCACTCCATTAGCACGGCTTACCGGAAGACTGCGGAAATAATCCTGAAGCAAGAGCACTAAAGTGACCTTAACATTGTTATCCGCTGAAAATGCCGAAAATTCTTCTTTTAACTCACCTGACTGAATCTGGGTCATAATCGCGTGATAAATTTGCTCAACTTCAGACAGCGCCACATTATCAATCTGATTAAACTTCTTAACGCATAAAGTAAGTTTAATAAGCGCATATAGCCCTACATTCACATCACTCCCTGCCTGTTCCACAAGGCTCAGACAGAAAAGATTAAGCAGTTTTTGTTGCTGAGAAAATACCGGTGCAGTATAAGCATTAGGAACAATTTTACTGCTCTCATACAGAACCATCGCATTGGGATCAGTCAGGACTAAACTCGCTACTTCCGGACACGACAGATTTAATGTTTTTCTCACATCGTTTTTGTAGATACGTTCACTTCGCGGAAATGTTTTACATGTCGTGCTTAATGCTTCGGCGCCAAGCGTTTTTTGGACCTGGCAAAGGCTGTCTTCGGTCAGATAAGGACAGTTCCCGCTAGCTTCATTAAGTTTGATTAATCCCCAGTTATCTATATCTTTTTTTAGGAGAATGATGTTCTCCTTTGCAATTCCCCTAATACTATCGTCTTTACTGGAAATATATTTTTTCACCGTTGACCTATCCAGAGTTATACGCCATGTTTTACAGCAATGATCGCGGCATTGTGTTCCAGAGCATTGGAAGGCCTTAACAAAAGCCGGTTCGGTAACGGTTATTTCTTGCATTATTCAGACTCCAGTATAGAAAAAAGGCAGCTTTCGCTGCCTTTATTGTCTCTGACTACTAAGTAACCCAATCGATGGATTAACGCAGTAAAGAGAGTACGTTTTGCGTGGTCTGGTTAGCCTGTGCCAGTACAGAAGTACCTGCCTGCTGCAGGATCTGCGCACGAGACATGTTAGACACTTCGGTCGCGTAGTCGGAGTCTTCGATACGGCTACGGGCAGAGGACAGGTTGTTGACAGTGTTACCCAGGTTGGTTACTGCAGATTCAAAACGGTTCTGCACCGCACCCAGAGAGCTACGGAATTTATCAACATCAGACAGCGCATCATCGATTTTCTTCAGCGGATCAAGGCTGATATCTGGAGTAACTGCCGCACCTTTAGTTACTGCGCCAGTTGTACCGTTAATGTTTGCAACAGTGTAAGCCCCAGCTGCGTCTTTAACGGCATACTTAGTTTGACCCGCATCTTTATACGAAATCATACTTTCACCAGCAGCCAGACCCGTAGTGACTACTGCGACATTCTTACCAACGGTCGCTGCTGCTGTTGCACCGGTAGCAGTACCTTTAGTGGTACTATCGAAAGTGACTTTACCAGTAGAATTGTCAAGCGTTGCGTCATAAACATCAGCACCAACTTTAACAAAATACTTGCCAGTGGTATCAGTAACCAGTGTCTGACCAGTAGTAATACCCCCCGCTTTCTTATCGACAATATCAGCTTCTGGTGGAGTAACTTGGACGTTAACTTTGGAACCATTAGCAACTGTCGTTGCAATTTTAGTTACATCCAGATCATCTAGTTTCAGTGTTTGGCTGTTGATTTTTTTCAAGTCAATAGTGATGGTTTCACCGTCTTTTGCACCAACCTGAATAGTCAACTGGCCGTCCTGGTTCAGAACTTTTTTACCGTTGAAGTCGGTCTGCTCTGAAACACGGTTGATTTCTGCCAGGCGCTGATTAATTTCGTCCTGGATAGAACTCAGGTCAGACTCGGAGTTGGAGCCGTTCGCTGCCTGTACGGACAGTTCACGAACACGCTGCAGGTTGTTGTTGATTTCAGACAGCGCGCCTTCAGTGGTCTGTGCAACGGAGATACCGTCGTTGGCGTTACGGGAAGCCTGAGTCAGACCTTTGATGTTAGCGGTGAAACGGTTTGCAATCGCCTGACCAGCAGCATCGTCTTTCGCGCTGTTGATACGCAGACCAGAAGACAGACGCTCGATAGCGGAGCCCAGAGCGGACTGAGATTTGTTCAGGTTGTTTTGGGTCAACAGCGACAGGCTGTTTGTATTGATGACTTGTGCCATGATCTTTTCCTTATCAATTACAACTTGATGTTATTGGGCTGTTGCCCACGGTTTCTCACCGTAACCCATGTATCGGCACCTTAATTTCGAACTTTAGAAAATTTTTACTTTCTGTCGTTTTTTTTCTTAGTCCGCGAAATACCCTCTATATGCACCACTATTCCGCGCATTATTTTGACAAAACTATCATTAAACTTTGCGCGCAGATTGCCGATAACCCGCATAACAATTGTTTGCAATCACAAGGAATCGGGCATGGCTTCATTTACATCATTAGGCGTAGGCTCAGGCTTACCACTGGACACGTTGCTAAACAACCTGACTATTGCTGAGAAAAAACGTCTAAATCCAATTACTCAGCAACAGACCGACAATACTGCCCGTCTGACGGCTTACGGTACGCTAAAGAGTGCGCTGGAAAAGTTCCAGACGGCCAATACCGCGTTAAATAAACCGGAGTTGTTCAGAAGCAGTAATGTGACGAGCAGTACTGAAGACCTAAAAGTCACCACCGAAGCAGGCGCGGCACCGGGTATTTATACCATCAGCGTCACGCAACTGGCACAGGCACAATCGCTGAGCACCACATCGGTGGCCTCAAATAAAGAGGCTCTGGGTGATGGCTCCGCCACGCGTACCATTAAAATTGAGCAGCCGGGCCGTAAAGAGCCGCTGGAGATTAAACTCTCCCAAGATAAGACCACGCTGGATGATATCAGCAAGGCAATTAACGATACCGATAGCGGTATCTCCGCCAGTATCGTGAAGGTGAAAGACGGCGAGTTCAAACTGGTGCTGACCGCAGCAGAAGGTATGGACAGCAAGATGACCATCTCTGTTGAGGGCGACAGCAAGCTTAACGATATGCTGGCTTACGACAGCACGACCGGTACAGGAAAAATGACTGAGCTGGTTCAGGCCCAGAACTCCAAGCTCACGATGAACGGTATCGATATTGAACGTCAAAGCAACAAAGTCACCGATGCCCCGCAGGGTGTTACGCTGGAACTGACCAAAAAAGTTACCGACGCGCGCGTAACGGTGACGAAAAGCAATGAGAAAGCCACGGAAGCGATTAAAGGTTGGGTGGATGCCTATAACTCACTGATCGATACCTTTAATACGCTGACCAAATATAAAGCCGTAGATGCAGGAGCGGAAGGTCAGGACAAAGACAACGGCGCGCTGGTCGGTGATAGCGTAGTACGTACGATTCAGACAGGCATTCGTGCACAGTTTGCTAACTCCGGTGCTGAAGGTGCCTTTAAGACACTGAATGAAATCGGCATCAAACAAGATGGCAAAACCGGCAAGATGTCCATCGATGATACCAAGCTGAAAAAAGCGCTGGATGAAAACACCGCCTCTGTTCGCGAACTGCTGGCTGGCGACGGTAAAGAAACCGGCATCACCACCAAAATTGCCGCTGAAGTAAAAAGCTATCTCGCCGATGACGGCATTATCGATAATGCGCAAGACAGCATTAACGCCACGCTGAAAAAACTGACCAAACAATATCTGTCAGTTAGCGCCAGCATTGACGACATGGTTGCGCGTTATACGGCGCAGTTTACCCAGCTTGATAGCATGATGAGCAAACTGAATAACACCAGTACCTATCTGGGCCAACAATTTACAGCGATGAATAAATCCTGATAACACGAGGTAAGCATGTATACCGCGAGCGGTACCAAAGCCTATGCACAGGTCAGCGTGGAAAGCGCCGTGATGAGCGCCAGCCCACATCAGCTGATTGAAATGTTGTTTGATGGCGCGAACAGCGCCCTGGTGCGCGCTCGCCTGTTTATGCAACAGGGTGATATCGTCGCCAAAGGTGAAGCGTTAAGTAAAGCCATTAATATTATCGACAATGGCCTGAAGGCAGGACTTGATCAAGAGAATGGCGGCGAAATCGCCACCAATCTGTCTTCTCTGTATGACTATATGATTCGCCGTTTACTGCAAGCTAACTTGCGTAATGATTGTCAGGCCATTGAAGAAGTCGAAGGGTTACTCGGCAACATTGCAGATGCCTGGAAACAGATCTCACCGAAAGCATCTTCCCAGGAGTCTCGTTAATGACCTCAGCCGTGGAGTTTATCAACCGTTGGCAGCGCATCGCGCTGCTCAGTCACTCACTGCTGGAACTGGCGCAGCGCGGTGAATGGGACCTTTTACTGGAACAGGAAGTTACCTATCTGCAAAGTATTGAAGTGGTCATGGAAGAGCAAACTCCACCAGGCATTACGCGAAGTATTCAGGATTTAGTGGCCGGGTACATTAAACAGACGCTGGATAACGAACAACTGCTCAAAACATTGTTGCAGCAGCGTCTGGATGAACTCAGCAATCTCATCGGTCAGTCGACGCGCCAAAAGACGCTAAATAACGCTTATGGCCGTCTTTCCGGCATGCTGTTAGTTCCCGACGCCCCCACTGCCCCACAATAATTTCCCGTCTCGTCTGAATAATCTTCCATACTCCAGAGGTCGGCCAAACGACTTCTGGAGCTCGGAAGATGAAAAATCCCACGTTATTGCAGTATTTTCACTGGTATTACCCCGAGGGCGGTCAACTCTGGCCAGAACTTGCCGAACGCGCAGGTGGACTCAATGACATCGGCATCAATATGGTGTGGTTACCTCCCGCTTATAAAGGCGCATCCGGCGGCTATTCCGTTGGCTACGACTCCTACGATCTGTTTGATCTGGGCGAATTCGACCAAAAGGGAACCATCGCTACCAAATATGGCGATAAAAACCAGCTGCTGGCGGCGATAGACGCGCTAAAACACAATGATATTGCCGTACTGCTCGACGTGGTGGTTAACCACAAAATGGGCGCAGATGAGAAAGAGAATATTCGTGTCCAGCGGGTTAACGCCGAGGATCGCACGCAAATAGACGATGAGATCGTCGAATGCGAAGGCTGGACGCGCTACACCTTCCCTGCCCGCGCAGGCAAGTACTCGCAATTCATTTGGGACTTTAAATGCTTCAGCGGTATTGACCATATCGAAAACCCAACCGAAGACGGCATTTTTAAAATCGTGAACGACTACACCGGCGAAGGCTGGAACGATCAGGTTGATGATGAGTTGGGTAATTTTGATTATCTGATGGGCGAAAACATCGATTTTCGCAATCACGCGGTCACCGAAGAGATCAAATACTGGGCGCGTTGGGTGATGGAGCAAACCCAGTGTGACGGCTTTCGTTTAGATGCCGTGAAACATATTCCGGCATGGTTTTATAAAGAGTGGATTGAGCATGTGCAGGAAGTCGCCCCCAAGCCGCTGTTTATCGTCGCGGAATACTGGTCGCATGAAGTCGACAAGCTGCAAACCTACATTAATCAGGTGGAGGGGAAAACTATGCTATTCGACGCCCCTTTACAGATGAAATTCCACGAAGCCTCCCGTCAGGGACGCGATTACGATATGAGTCAGATTTTCACCGACACCCTGGTGGAAGCCGATCCGTTTCATGCCGTCACGCTGGTGGCCAATCACGACACTCAGCCCTTGCAGGCGCTGGAAGCCCCTGTCGAAGCGTGGTTTAAGCCGCTGGCCTATGCGCTGATCCTGTTGCGCGAAAACGGCGTGCCGTCAGTGTTTTATCCTGACCTCTACGGAGCGCATTACGAAGACACCGGCGGCGATGGCGAAACCTATCCTATCGACATGCCGATCATTGAACAGCTTGATGAACTGATCCTCGCGCGCCAGCGCTTCGCACACGGGGTACAGACGCTCTTTTTCGATCACCCTAACTGTATCGCTTTTAGCCGCAGCGGAACGGACGACGATCCCGGCTGTGTGGTTGTTCTGTCTAACGGCGATGACGGGGAAAAGACCATCAATCTCGGTGCGAATTACGGGAATAAAACCTGGCGCGACTATCTGGGAAATCGCGAAGAAAGCGTGGTCACCGATGAAAACGGTGAAGCGACGTTTTATTGTAACGGCGGTAGCGTCAGCGTGTGGGTGATTGAAGACGTGTTATAAAGCTCAACCCCGGTGGCCGTTGGCTACCGGGGCGTATAGCTTATGGCAGTGGCGTGGCCAGCGGCGTTTTCTTTAACGCGTCAGCACATTCCTGCGTCGGGCGGTCGACCCGCTGCAGCGTCATACCGTCATATTCCAGCGTATTGCCTTCCCGCTCAATCTCATACAGCTCGCGTTTCACCGTCACGTTGGTGAGATCGCCAGAGATCATCGTCAGTTTCCCCGGCAGCGCGATCACTCGCTGCCACTGGCGACAATCCAGCGTGTCGCCCTCTTTTGTTACCACCAGGCTGGCAATCGCTTCCGGGCTCACCAGACTGCGTTGCGGACCTTTTGACTGCCAGTATCCTTCCAGACCGGCTGGCGCTGGCGTTTTCACCACGTCGTTATAATTTTCTACTTCGGCGCATCCGGTAAGCGCCAGAAATACAGCAACGATTGCTAATTTTTTCATCATTCATCCTGCATGCGAAGAAAATGGGATTGTGGCATTAAAGGCCTGATGTCGCCAGCCTTTCGGCAGTGTCGAGAAAGATTGATCCAGACGGTGTTACCTCTTATTACTCATAGTCAAAAATTCTGATCGGTGTAGTATCCACACTTCTTGTTACATACCTTCTGAGTTCAGAGGCACAACGCATGTCATGGCAACACTTCAAACAGGCCTGGTTAATTAAATTTTGGGCCCCCGCCCCTGCGGTCATCGCAGCGGGTATTCTCTCTACCTACTATTTCGGCATTACGGGAACCTTCTGGGCCGTTACCGGCGAATTCACTCGCTGGGGTGGTCAAATCCTGCAACTGTTTGGCGTTCACGCCGAAGAATGGGGATACTACAAGCTGATCCATCTCGAAGGCTCACCCCTGACCCGCATTGACGGCATGATGATCCTCGGTATGTTCGGGGGCTGTTTTGCTGCCGCATTGTGGGCAAACAACGTCAAATTACGCATGCCGCGCAGTCGGGTGCGCATTATGCAGGCGATAGTCGGCGGAATGATTGCCGGATTCGGCGCCCGGCTGGCAATGGGCTGTAACCTGGCCGCATTCTTCACCGGTATTCCACAGTTCTCGCTACACGCCTGGTTTTTCGCCCTGGCAACGGCTATTGGCTCATGGTTTGGCGCACGCTTTACCCTGCTGCCGATGTTTCGTATTCCGGTCAAAATGCAGAAAGTCTCCGCCGCTTCTCCGTTAACGCAAAAGCCGGATCAGGCCCGTCGCCGTTTCCGCCTCGGCATGCTGGTGTTTATCGCCATGATCGGCTGGGCGCTCCTCACTGCGATGGATAAGCCCAAACTTGGTTTGGCCATGCTGTTCGGCGTCGGGTTCGGACTGCTGATTGAACGGGCGCAAATCTGCTTCACCTCCGCCTTCCGCGATCTGTGGATTTCCGGTCGCACCCATATGGCGAAAGCGATCATCTTCGGGATGGCGGTCAGCGCCATTGGTATCTTTAGCTACGTGCAACTGGGCATCGAGCCTAAAATCATGTGGGCAGGTCCGAATGCGGTGATCGGCGGCTTGCTGTTCGGCTTCGGCATTGTTCTGGCGGGCGGGTGTGAAACGGGCTGGATGTACCGCGCCGTTGAAGGCCAGGTGCATTACTGGTGGGTGGGTCTGGGCAACGTTATTGGCTCGACCATTCTGGCCTACTACTGGGATGATTTTGCTCCCGCGCTTGCCACCAGTTGGGACAAAGTGAATCTGCTCAACACCTTCGGCCCGCTCGGTGGCCTGCTGGTAACCTATCTGCTGTTATTTACCGCGCTGATGCTCATCATCGGCTGGGAAAAACGCTTCTTCCGTCGCGCTGGGCTGACGCCTGCCAAGGAGTCTGTATGAAAAATATCGTGCCTGATTATCGCCTCGATATGGTCGGCGAGCCGTGTCCGTATCCGGCTGTCGCCACACTGGAAGCGATGCCGCAATTGAAGAAAGGTGAGATTCTGGAAGTGGTGAGCGATTGCCCGCAGTCAATCAACAATATTCCACTGGATGCGCGTAATCACGGCTATACGGTGCTGGATATTCAGCAGGATGGTCCAACGATTCGTTATTTAATTCAGAAGTAATGCGATTCTCCCGTTGCCCGACGCAGCGGGAGAATGTTCGGCTTGCTACACCTGCATCGACATCACTTCCTGATACGCCGACACCAGTTTGTTGCGCACCTGGATCCCCATCTGCATCGATACCGACGCTTTTTGCATATCGGTCATCACATCGTTCAGCGCAATACCCGGTTCACCGAGGGTAAATTTCTCAGCCTGCACACGGGACGCGGTTTGTACATCGCTGATCCTGTCTAACGCCGCATGCAGTTGACCGGCAAAGCTCACGGTCGGTTGTGGCTGCATATCCTGCATTTTTGCTGACATCGCCGTGGTCTGTAGCTGGCCGATGACCCCTTCAATCCCCTGTATTGCCGACATTCTGATCCCCTGGATAATTTTTTACGTAGTTGAGATTACCAGTTAGTCAATAAGATAAAGGCGTTAAATAACGATAAAAAACCACGGTTTTTAACGCATAGAAAAATTCGAAACCGCAAATAATGAGACCGTCAATTTTTCGAGTTTGCTGACCCGGGAGTGAGTCTTGTTCCACTTTGCAAAAAACGCCGTCCACGATAAGCCACGAGGTGCGAGATGAGTGCGACAGCATCGACTGCAACCCAGCTTAAACCTCTCGAGTGGTTAAACCGCCTGCGCGCGAATCCCAGAATTCCTCTGATTGTGGCGGGAGCCGCTGCCGTCGCGATCATCGTGGCGATGGTCCTGTGGGCCAAAGCGCCTGACTACCGCACGCTGTTCAGCAATCTTTCCGATCAGGATGGTGGCGCGATCGTCACCCAACTGACGCAGATGAACGTTCCCTACCGTTTTACTGAGGGAAGCGGCGCCATTGAAGTTCCTGCCGATAAAGTCCACGAACTGCGTTTACGTCTGGCGCAGCAAGGTCTGCCCAAAGGCGGCGCGGTGGGTTTTGAACTGCTGGATCAGGAAAAGTTTGGTATCAGCCAGTTTAGCGAGCAGGTCAACTACCAGCGCGCGCTGGAAGGTGAATTAGCCCGTACGATTGAAACGTTGGGACCGGTAAAACGCGCCCGCGTGCATCTGGCTATGCCGAAACCGTCGCTGTTTGTGCGTGAGCAAAAAGCGCCTTCAGCCTCCGTCACCGTCAACCTGGAGCCGGGTCGCGCGCTGGATGAAGGTCAGATCAGTGCGGTCACGCATCTGGTTTCCAGCGCTGTTGCAGGCTTGCCGCCGGGCAACGTTACGCTGGTCGACCAGGCGGGGCATCTGTTAACCCAGTCGAATACCAGTAGCCGCGATCTTAACGATGCGCAGCTGAAATACGCCAGCGACGTCGAAGGCCGCGTTCAGCGTCGTATCGAATCGATTCTGTCGCCGATTGTCGGCAACGGTAACGTACATGCGCAGGTTACCGCGCAGCTGGATTTTGCCAACAAAGAGCAAACCGAAGAACAGTACCGTCCAAACGGTGATGAGTCCCAGGCCGTGCTGCGTTCTCGTCAGTTGAACGTCAGTGAGCAGGTCGGTAGCGGAGCACCAGGCGGCGTCCCGGGCGCGTTGTCAAATCAGCCCGCTCCGGCAAATACTGCGCCAATCGCCACCCCACCCGCTAATCAGCAAAACGCGCAAAATACGCAAAACGCACAGACGGCGAATAACAGTAATAATGCCGGCCCGCGCAATACTCAGCGCAATGAAACCAGCAACTATGAAGTTGACCGCACCATTCGCCATACCAAAATGAACGTTGGCGATGTGCAGCGTCTCTCGGTGGCTGTCGTGGTCAACTACAAAACGTTACCAGACGGCAAACCGTTGCCGTTAACCGCCGAGCAGATGAAACAGATTGAGGATCTGACCCGCGAAGCGATGGGATTCTCCGACAAGCGTGGCGATACCCTGAACGTGGTGAACTCTCCCTTCACGGCGACCGACGATTCCATGGGCGAGCTACCGTTCTGGAAACAGCCGTTCTTTGTTGATCAGTTAATGTCCGCAGGTCGTTGGTTGCTGGTTCTGTTGGTGGCGTGGATCCTGTGGCGGAAAGCCGTTCGTCCGCAGTTGGTCCGTCGCAGTGAAGAAGCGAAAGCCGTACAAGAACAAACGCGTGTCCGTCAGGAAACCGAAGAAGCGGTAGAAGTTCGCCTCAGCAAAGACGAACAAACCCAGCAGCGTCGTACTAATCAGCGTCTGGGAGCAGAAGTCATGAGTCAGCGTATTCGTGAAATGTCAGATAACGATCCGCGCGTCGTGGCGCTGGTCATTCGCCAGTGGATGAGTAACGATCATGAGTAATCTTACCGGTACCGATAAAAGCGTCATCCTGCTGATGACCATTGGCGAAGATCGCGCGGCGGAGGTGTTTAAGCACCTTTCCACGCGCGAAGTTCAGGCGCTCAGTACGGCGATGGCCAACGTTCGCCAGATTTCCAACAAGCAGTTGACGGAAGTGCTGGCCGAATTTGAACAAGAAGCCGAACAGTTTGCCGCGCTGAATATCAACGCCAACGAATATCTGCGCTCCGTGCTGGTGAAAGCGCTGGGCGAGGAACGTGCCTCCAGTCTGCTGGAAGATATTCTGGAAACCCGCGATACCACCAGCGGCATTGAAACGCTTAACTTTATGGAGCCGCAAAGCGCCGCCGACCTTATCCGCGACGAGCATCCGCAGATTATCGCCACCATTCTGGTGCACCTCAAGCGGGGCCAGGCCGCCGATATTCTGGCACTGTTCGACGAGCGTTTACGTCACGACGTGATGCTGCGTATCGCCACCTTTGGCGGCGTACAGCCTGCCGCGCTGGCAGAACTGACCGAGGTTCTCAACGGCCTGCTCGATGGCCAGAACCTCAAGCGCAGCAAAATGGGCGGCGTGAGAACGGCGGCAGAAATTATCAACCTGATGAAAACCCAGCAGGAAGAAGCGGTTATTACCGCCGTACGCGAATTCGACGGCGAGCTGGCGCAGAAAATTATCGACGAGATGTTCCTGTTCGAGAACCTGGTGGATGTCGACGATCGCAGTATCCAGCGCCTGCTGCAGGAAGTGGATTCCGAATCGTTGCTGATTGCCCTGAAAGGTGCCGAACAGCCGCTGCGCGAGAAGTTCCTGCGCAACATGTCGCAACGTGCTGCCGATATTCTGCGCGACGACCTCGCCAACCGCGGTCCGGTGCGTTTGTCGCAGGTGGAAAACGAACAGAAAGCCATTCTGCTTATTGTGCGTCGTCTGGCGGAAACCGGCGAGATGGTGATAGGCAGCGGCGAGGATACCTATGTCTAACGAACTGCCGTGGAAAGTCTGGACCCCGGACGACCTCGCCCCACCGATAGCGGAGTTCGTACTGGCTGAGCACAGCGAAAACCCGCTGTCAGAAGAAACAGCAGAACCAGAGCTTTCCGCAGAGCAACAGCTTGAACAGCAGCTCGCACAGCTGCAACTGCAGGCCCATGAGCAAGGTTATAACGCGGGTCTGGCGGAAGGTCGACAAAAAGGCCACGAACAAGGTTATCAGGAAGGCCTGAGTCAGGGGCTGGAGCAAGGCCAGAACCAGGCGCGCGCTCAGCATGCGCCGATCCATGCCCGCATGCAGCAACTGGTGAGCGAGTTTCAGAATACGCTGGACGCACTGGACAGCGTAATTGCCTCGCGTCTGATGCAAATGGCGCTGGAAGCTGCGCGTCAGGTTATAGGTCAGACGCCTATTGTGGATAACGCTGCGCTGATTAAACAAATCCAACAGCTGTTGCAGCAAGAACCGCTGTTTAGCGGTAAGCCGCAGCTACGCGTACATCCGGACGATCTCCAGCGTGTGGAGGAGATGCTCGGTGCGACCCTCAGCCTGCACGGCTGGCGGCTGCGCGGTGATCCGACGCTGCATCACGGCGGCTGTAAAGTCTCTGCCGATGAAGGCGATCTGGATGCCAGCGTCGCCACGCGCTGGCAAGAACTCTGCCGTCTGGCAGCGCCGGGAGTCGTGTAATGACCACTCGCCTGACTCGCTGGCTCAACACGCTGGACAGCTTCGAAGAGAAAATGTCGCTGCTGCCTGCGGTGCGCCGTTACGGTCGCCTGACCCGCGCCACTGGGCTGGTGCTGGAGGCCACTGGATTACAGTTGCCTCTGGGCGCCACCTGCGTTATTGAACGCCAGGACGGCAACGAAACCCAGGAGGTCGAAAGTGAAGTCGTGGGCTTTAACGGTCAGCGTCTGTTTCTGATGCCCCTCGAAGAGGTTGAAGGCGTTCTGCCCGGCGCACGCGTGTACGCAAAAAACATTGCCGGAGAAGGTCTGCAAAGCGGGAAGCAATTACCGCTTGGCCCTGCATTGCTGGGTCGTGTGCTTGACGGTAGCGGAAAACCGCTCGACGGTCTGCCCGCCCCGGATACCACCGAAACCGGGGCGCTGATTACGCCGCCGTTTAACCCGCTACAACGCACCGCGATTGAACACGTCCTGGATACCGGCGTACGTCCCATCAACGCGTTGTTAACCGTCGGTCGCGGTCAGCGTATGGGACTTTTCGCGGGCTCCGGTGTCGGTAAAAGCGTTCTGCTCGGCATGATGGCGCGCTATACCCAGGCCGATGTTATCGTCGTGGGTCTGATTGGCGAACGTGGTCGCGAAGTTAAAGATTTTATTGAAAATATTCTCGGTACCGACGGTCGTGCACGCTCGGTGGTGATTGCCGCTCCCGCAGATGTCTCGCCGCTGTTACGTATGCAAGGCGCGGCCTATGCCACGCGTATCGCCGAAGATTTTCGCGATCGTGGACAGCACGTATTGCTGATTATGGATTCCCTCACCCGCTACGCGATGGCGCAACGTGAGATCGCCCTTGCGATCGGAGAGCCGCCGGCAACGAAAGGTTATCCCCCCTCAGTATTCGCCAAATTACCGGCGCTGGTCGAACGCGCCGGGAACGGTATTCACGGCGGCGGTTCCGTTACCGCGTTTTACACGGTACTGACCGAAGGTGACGACCAGCAGGACCCCATTGCGGATTCCGCGCGCGCGATTCTGGACGGCCACATTGTGCTGTCCCGTCATCTGGCCGAAGCGGGTCACTATCCGGCCATCGATATTGAAGCCTCGATCAGCCGCGCCATGACCGCGCTTATTAGTGAACAACACTATGCGCGGGTACGAAACTTTAAACAGCTGCTATCCAGCTTCCAGCGCAACCGCGATCTGGTCAGCGTGGGGGCGTATGCCAAAGGCAGCGATCCCATGCTGGATAAAGCCATCGCCCTATGGCCACAACTGGAAGCATTCTTACAGCAAGGCATTTTTGAACGGGCGGACTGGGAAGATTCTCTGCACGCGTTAGAACTGATTTTCCCTGGTGTGTGAGTAAGCAGGAGAGCATAGGTCATGGCACAACATGGTGCATTAGCCACACTGAAAGACCTGGCTGAAAAAGAGGTAGATGACGCCGCTGTCTTATTGGGAGAGATGCGTCGTGGCTGTCAGCAGGCGGAAGAGCAGTTGAAAATGCTGATCGATTATCAGCATGAGTATCGCAACAATCTGAACAGTGACATGGGTCAGGGGATTACCAGTAATCGCTGGATCAATTACCAACAATTTATTCAGACGCTGGAAAAAGCGATTGAGCAACACCGCCAACAGCTCAATCAGTGGACGCAGAAAGTAGACCAGGCATTGAACAGTTGGCGCGACAAAAAACAACGTTTACAGGCGTGGCAGACTCTGCAGGACAGACAAACCTCGGCGGCGTTACTGGCCGAAAACCGCCTGGATCAGAAAAAAATGGATGAATTTGCTCAGCGTGCAGCTATGAGGAAACCCGAATGATTACTTTACCCCAACTGATTACCACCGACACCAACGTAGCCGCAGGTCTTCAGTCAGGCAAAGCGGTTGATTCACCCGAGGATTTTTTAGCGCTGCTGGCGGGTGCATTAGGTGCGGACAACGCGCAGGGTAAAGACGCCCCGCTGTCGTTTGCCGACTTACAGGCGGCCGGTAGCAAACTGCAAAAAGGGTTACTGCAAAAAAATGGCGATTCAGCACCGTCGCTCAAGTTGACCGAACTACTGGCGCAAAAAGAGATGCACACTGATGCTTCTCTTGTCGACATGACAGACGCTCAGCAACTTTTGTCTGCCCTCACGCCCTCACTGAAAGTTAATGCCCTGACGACTCTGGGCAAAGTCGCTCAGCAGGATGAAAAAAACACCGCACTGAGCGATGAGGATCTCGCCAACCTGAGCGCGTTGTTCGCCATGCTGCCAGGACAACCGCAGACCACGCCTGCCGTCGACAGCGCGCCAGCCCCCGTTGATGCGACGCTTTCGGCGTTGTCACGAGGTTCGGTACACAGCGCTATCGCCGATAATGCTGGCGAATTGCTGCCAGGTGATGCCAAAAAAGGCAAAGCGGATATTGCAACGCCTGCCAGCAGCGTAGATCAGACAAACAATCCGACATTAACCCCGTTGACGGCAGCGGCGACGACCAGAGCAGAAATTGAAAGCTCCCCTTCGCCGACCAGCATTGGCATGACGACGGCGCCGTTAAGTGGCCCGCAGTCCCACGCTCAGCCGTTACCGACCGCCGCACCTGTGCTAAGCGCGCCATTGGGTAGCCAGGAATGGCAGCAATCACTGAGCCAGCACGTCACTCTGTTTACTCGCCAGGGCCAGCAAAGCGCAGAACTGCGTCTGCATCCACAGGATCTGGGCCAGGTGCACATTTCCCTCAAGCTGGATGACAACCTCGCGCAGTTGCAAATGGTATCGCCACACAGTCACGTGCGCGCTGCGCTGGAAGCTGCATTACCGATGCTGCGTACGCAGTTGGCTGAAAGCGGGATCCAGCTTGGGCAAAGCAGTATCAGCAGTGAAAGCTTTGCCGGTAATCAGCAGTCTTCCGGGCAGCAACAGCAGGCGGGTCGCGCTCAGGGACAAGACATTTTTGCCGCTGAAGATGACGCCGTACTGGCAGCGCCAGCCTCACTGCAAGCCGCAGCACGCGGTGATGGAGCAGTAGACATCTTCGCCTAACGCCAGAGGTAGCATGATTATCCGCGTCTTTTCCACGCTTTGTCGTGGACAGGACACGGGATAATCAGCCCATAAGCTGTACCGAAACAGGAAGCCCGTATCTGATGACTGACTCCGCGATTAACAAAAAAAGTAAACGCGCTATTTGGATCCCTCTGCTGGTATTGATTACCCTCGCCGCCTGCGCAACTGCGGGTTATAGCTACTGGCGCATGCAGCAGCAGCCGTCCGCCAGCGTCAAAGCGGAACCGGCTCCACCGCCAGCCCCGGTATTCTTTGCGCTGGATACCTTTACCGTCAATCTGGGTGATGCGGACCGTGTACTGTATATCGGTATCACGCTGCGCATGAAAGACGAGGCAACGCGTTCACGTCTTAACGAATATCTGCCGGAAGTGCGCAGCCGCTTGCTGCTGCTGTTCTCTCGTCAGAACGCGGCTACGCTCGCCACCGAAGAAGGTAAGCAACAGCTCATTGCCGCCATCAAAGAGACGCTCGCGACTCCGCTCGTTGTTGGGCAACCCAAACAGGTTGTCACCGACGTTCTTTATACAGCTTTTATTCTGCGGTAAAGACATGGGCGACAGTATTCTTTCTCAGGCTGAAATCGACGCATTGCTTAATGGCGATAGCGAAACTAAAGACGAACCCATTTCCGGTATCGCAAAAGAAAGCGATATTCGTCCTTACGATCCCAACACCCAGCGCCGCGTAGTACGTGAGCGTTTACAGGCGCTGGAGATCATTAACGAACGCTTCGCGCGCCAGTTCCGTATGGGATTATTTAACCTGTTGCGCCGTAGCCCGGATATTACCGTGGGTGCGATCCGTATCCAGCCATACCACGAGTTTGCGCGCAACTTACCGGTTCCGACCAACCTGAACTTAATCCACCTGAAGCCGCTGCGCGGTACGGGTCTGGTGGTGTTCTCACCGAGTCTGGTATTTATCGCCGTCGATAACCTCTTCGGCGGTGATGGCCGCTTCCCGACGAAAGTGGAAGGCCGTGAATTTACCCATACCGAACAGCGCGTTATCAACCGCATGCTGAAGCTGGCGCTGGAAAGCTACAGCGACGCGTGGAAGGCCATCAATCCGCTGGAAGTGGAATACGTTCGTTCCGAGATGCAGGTGAAATTTACCAATATCACCACGTCTCCTAACGACATCGTGGTCAATACCCCATTCCACGTTGAAATTGGCAACCTGACCGGTGAATTTAACATCTGTCTGCCATTCAGCATGATTGAACCGTTGCGTGAGCTGCTGGTGAACCCGCCGCTGGAAAACTCGCGTAATGAAGATCAGAACTGGCGCAATAATCTGGTGCGTCAGGTTCAGCATTCTGAGCTGGAGCTGGTGGCAAACTTTGCTGACATTCCGCTGCGGCTATCCCAGATTTTAAAACTGAAACCCGGCGATGTACTGCCGATTGAAAAACCCGACCGCATTATTGCTCATGTGGACGGCGTGCCTGTACTGACCAGCCAGTATGGCACGGTGAACGGTCAGTATGCGTTACGCGTAGAACATCTGATAAACCCGATTTTGAATTCGCTGAATGAGGAACAGCCCAAATGAGTGATATGAATAATCCGTCCGATGAGAACACTGGTGCATTGGACGATCTGTGGGCTGACGCGTTAAACGAGCAAAAAACCACGCCCACCAAAAGTGCGGCCGATGCGGTATTCCAGCAGTTAGGTGGCGGCGACGTCAGCGGTGCCTTGCAGGACATCGACCTGATCATGGACATTCCGGTCAAACTGACCGTCGAATTGGGCCGAACCCGCATGACCATCAAAGAGCTGCTGCGTCTGACGCAGGGTTCGGTCGTCGCGTTGGATGGGCTGGCGGGCGAGCCGCTGGATATCCTGATCAACGGTTACCTGATTGCCCAGGGTGAAGTGGTGGTTGTCGCAGACAAATACGGCGTACGTATCACCGACATTATTACCCCATCTGAACGCATGCGCCGTCTGAGCCGTTAATCATGAATACCCAGGCTACAGTTTCTCAGCCAGCCGCCGTACCCGGCTCACCGCTGGTTCAGGTAAGCGGCGCGCTGCTTGGGATCATCGTATTGATCCTGGCTGCAGCCTGGGTGATTAAGCGTATGGGGTTTGCCCCCAAAAGCGCCGGTACGCGCGGACTGAAAGTTGCGGCAAGTACCTCACTGGGTCCACGTGAGCGCGTGGTGATTGTTGAGGTTGAAGATGCGCGCCTGGTACTGGGCGTCACGGCCTCGCAAATTAACGTGCTGCACACCCTGCCCCCGGCGCCTGCTGATACAGAAGAAAAACCGGCCTCCCCCGCGGATTTCCAGGCCATGATGAAGAGTTTGCTTAAGCGTCCCGGGAGATCCTGATGCGCCGTTTGTTATCCATCACGCTGGCAGGCTTATGGCTTTTCAGCCCAGTAGCCCTCGCCCAGCTCCCGGGTCTGGTTAGCCAGCCGCTGCCTGGCGGCGGACAAAGCTGGTCTTTACCCGTGCAAACGCTGGTGTTTATCACCTCGCTGACGTTCCTGCCCGCCATTTTATTGATGATGACCAGCTTCACCCGCATCATCATCGTTTTCGGTCTGTTACGAAATGCGCTGGGAACCCCTTCGGCCCCCCCGAACCAGGTGCTACTGGGCCTGGCGCTATTTTTGACCTTTTTCATCATGTCGCCGGTAATCGACAAAATCTACGTCGACGCATATCAGCCGTTCAGCGAAGAGAAAATCTCTATGCAGGAAGCCATGGAGAAAGGCGCACAGCCGCTGCGCGAGTTTATGTTGCGCCAGACCCGTGAAGCCGATCTGGCACTCTTCGCGCGCTTAGCAAACAGCGGTCCCCTACAGGGACCAGAAGCCGTACCGATGCGGATTTTGCTTCCAGCCTATGTCACCAGCGAGCTGAAAACGGCATTCCAGATAGGCTTTACCATTTTTATTCCGTTTCTGATTATCGACCTGGTCATCGCCAGCGTGCTGATGGCGCTCGGGATGATGATGGTCCCCCCGGCCACGATCGCGCTACCGTTCAAGCTGATGCTGTTTGTGTTGGTAGACGGTTGGCAATTGCTTGTCGGCTCGCTAGCTCAAAGCTTTTACAGTTAGAGGCGCGAAATGACACCTGAATCGGTCATGATGATGGGCACAGAGGCGATGAAAGTCGCCCTGGCCCTTGCCGCACCTTTGCTGTTGGTCGCCCTCGTCACAGGTCTTATCATCAGTATTTTGCAGGCGGCGACCCAGATAAACGAAATGACGCTGTCCTTCATTCCCAAAATTGTCGCGGTTTTTATTGCCATCATTGTTGCCGGCCCGTGGATGCTTAACCTGCTGCTCGACTACGTACGTACGCTGTTCAGCAATATCCCCTACATCATCGGGTAGATGACATTATGCTGCAGGTGACCAGCGTTGAGTGGCTCCACTGGCTGAATCTTTACTTCTGGCCTTTGCTGCGCATCCTGGCGCTCATCTCAACGGCTCCAATTCTCAGCGAGCGCGCGATCCCCAAACGAGTAAAACTGGGGCTGGGGTTAATGATAACCGTCGTTATCGCTCCGTCGATTCCCCCGGTAGACGTCCCTATCTTTTCTATCGTGGCGCTATGGCAGGCAATGCAACAAATCCTGATCGGCATCGCTCTGGGCTTCACTATGCAGTTTGCGTTCGCGGCAGTACGTACCGCCGGGGAATTAATTGGTCTGCAAATGGGTCTCTCCTTCGCAACCTTCTTTGATCCCGGCAGCCGTCTGAATATGCCGGTACTGGCGAGACTGATCGACATGCTCGCCATGCTGTTATTCCTGACTTTTAACGGCCATTTGTGGCTTATTTCGCTGTTGGTGGATACATTTCATACCTTGCCAATCGGCGGCAATCCGGTGAACAGCAATGCGTTTCTCGCGCTGGCGCGGGCGGGTAGCCTGATTTTCCTCAACGGGCTAATGTTGGCCCTGCCGATAATGACGCTGCTACTCACCCTAAACCTCGCACTCGGTCTGTTGAATCGCATGGCTCCTCAGCTGTCGATTTTCGTCATCGGTTTTCCACTCACCCTCGCCGTGGGTATTTCATTAATGGCGGCCCTGATGCCATTAATTGCGCCATTTTGCGAGCGATTATTCAGCGAAATTTTTAATTTGTTGGCTGATATTGTCAGCGAAATGCCCGGAAAATAATAACCCTTAATTTTTATCCTGTTTTACTAAGGATTGTCCTAAATTTAAAAAGCGACAACATCCACCAGGATATCTCTGTCGCGGTTTATTTATTATTGACTCACTCACATAACGCAACATTTACTTTACTTTAAGATGTTTCCTGGCAAATTATACGCAACTTTACGGGATAGTAATTTCGCCTGAAAAACAGCGAAAGCGTCATCTTGGGTCGTTATTATTCCGTTTAGTTGTGATGAAAATAATCAGGTAAGGGGAATTATCGTTACGCATTGAGTGAGGGTATGCCATGTCAACGATTATTATGGATTTGTGCAGTTACACCCGGCTAGGGTTGACCGGATATCTGGTAAGTCGGGGGGTGAAGAAAAGGGAAATCAACAACATTTCCAACGTTGAGGAGCTCAGTCTCGCCTGTGTCTCTCAACAGCCCGCTGTGGTGTTTATTAATGAGGACTGCTTTATCCACGATCCTGCTAATAGCCAGCAAATAAAGCAAATCATTAATCAGCATCCCGGCACATTATTTATTGTGTTTATGGCAATTGCCAACGTGCATTTTGATGAGTATCTATTAGTCAGAAAAAATTTATTGATTAGTTCTAAGTCGATTAAACCCGATTCACTGGATGAACTCCTTGGCGATATTCTGAAAAAAGAAGTAGATTTTGTCATTGATGTGAATCTACCGACATTATCATTGAGCCGTACCGAGTCCAGCATGCTTCGCATGTGGATGGAGGGTCAGGGAACAATACAGATATCCGACCAAATGAATATCAAGGCCAAGACCGTGTCATCCCATAAGGGGAATATAAAACGAAAGATAAAAACGCATAATAAGCAAGTTATCTATCACGTTGTGAGACTCACCGATAACGTTACCAATGGTATCTTTGTGAATACGCGCTAACACGTTCTGACTGGTGGCGAATCCACCAGTCAGGATCATGCAGCAAAACTCACCTTATTCTACTTTTTCCACGAAGATACCATCCTGATGACCTGACTCATTAAAGAACCAGATACCGAGCGGGTAGTCTTCCAGCGAAACCAGGTACATGGTGCCTTCACTAAACTCTTCGATAGCCAGTACCACGCCCGGTCGACGAGGACCGCCGTCCGTTTTGACTGTGACCCGATCATTCACCTTCATAGTTTTCCTCCTGTGGCTTTGTGCCAGTGTAGAACAATTTCCTTTTTCTGGCAGCGCCCGCCTCGCGCGATTGCGGGTTTTATCGACGGTCTATACTTAAGTTGTGCGTATCTGATGTTTGGATGCGCTCCCCCGGTATCCTTAACGGTTGAGAGGTATGAGGATGAAAACCGCGAAAGAGTACAGCGATACGGCCAAACGTGAAGTCAGCGTCGATGTGGACGCGCTGCTGAAGGCAATCAACGAAATCTGCGAGAGTGAAATTCATCGAAGTCAGGATGACCCTGAACGCGTCAGCGTCGACGGACGTGATTACCACACGTGGCATGAACTGGCCGACGCGTTCGAGCTTGATATCCATGATTTTAGCGTGTCGGAGATCAATCGCTGACTGAGGGCGAAAAAAATCCCGGCCCTTATCGGGTCGGGATCAAGCTTGCTTATGCAAGAAGCACTTGAAAATTCGTTACACCAGGAAATCTGATGTGAAACAAACCTTATCTGCAATTTTTTTGCCTGACAAGTAAATAATTCTCACCAAAATGATAAATATAACTAATGATTGAAAGATCACCCGGTTACGCGCACCCCAGGTGTTCAGGCATCCTGGCAGAGCTTTCTTCGCTCGCCCGGCACCAGTTCATCTTCACGGAATGCTTCCCGTTTGACGCCAAAGCCGTCGTACCAGCGACACTCCACCATTCCGCTGGCATACCCGGTAACGATCATGCGTGGGCCACCCTCTTTGGAGGTGACTTCCTCACTGACAGAAAAGACCATACCTGCCTCCTGTATCAAGAGAAACCTTTACACCTTAGACGACAAAGAAGGGTTTTGCGTAATCAACCCTGCGACAATTAGTGCGAAACTCCGCGCACTCTGGCGACACCTTTCACCAGCAGCACCACTATTGCGCCAATGATAAAACCGAGCACCAGATTCAGCAGGGTCGGAAGCATCAGCGCAATCAATGCACTTTGCTGTTGGGCAAAATGTTCAATCGCATGATGCAGCGGTGTTATTCCGTGCACCACAATTCCGCCGCCAACCAAAAACATCGCCAGCGTGCCGACCACGGAAAGTGTTTTCATAAGCCAGGGGGCAACAACCAGCAACCCTTTACCCAGCGACTGGGCCAGCGTACTGCGCTTTTCTGCCAACCAGTATCCGATATCATCGAGCTTAACGATAATCCCGACCAGGCCGTAGACCCCCACGGTCACCACTAACGCGATGCCAGATAACACCAACACCTGATTCAACAATGGCGCATCCGCTACGATCCCCAGCGTAATCGCGACAATCTCAGCAGATAAAATAAAGTCGGTACGTATCGCCCCTTTAATTTTGTCTTTCTCAAAGGTGAGTGGATCTTGCGCTGCCAAAGATGTCAGACGCTGCTGACGCTCTTCCGGGGTTTCTTTGTGCTTACGCGCTTCCAGGGTATGGAGAACTTTTTCTACACCTTCAAAACAGAGGAACGCCCCGCCTACCATTAATAAGGGGGTGATCGCCCAGGGAATGAAGGCGCTTATCAATAGCGCCAACGGCACAAGGATAACTTTGTTAACAAACGATCCTTTCGCTACGCTCCAGACCACCGGGAGTTCGCGGTTCGCCCGCACACCCGACACCTGCTGCGCGTTAAGCGACAGATCATCGCCCAGCACACCCGCGGTTTTTTTCGCGGCCAGTTTTCCCATGACAGAGATATCATCCAGCAAAGTGGCGATATCATCGAGTAAGGTCAATAAGCTACTTCCTGCCAAAATTTTTACCCTCAATATTATTTTTTTGCAGTCATAAGTATGAAGTAAAACACGCAATGCTGAAACTGACCTTTCTGGTCAACAAATTTTTAACATCAGCACGTAATTATAAATCTCGCCAGCAAGATAGTTTTAACGTTTACTATGTTGCACCTTTTTATTTCCACCGTGAGGGATTATGCGTTTCAGGCAATTGCTACCGCTTTTCAGTGCGCTTTTCGCGCTGTACATCATTTGGGGTTCCACGTACTTCGTTATTCGCATTGGCGTTGAAAGCTGGCCGCCGTTGATGATGGCTGGCGTTCGTTTTCTCTCTGCGGGGATTTTATTAACAGCATTCTTACTTATCCGCGGACATAAGCTGCCGCCTCTGCGCGTGCTCCTGAACGCCGCGTTAATTGGTATCCTGCTGCTGGCTGTCGGTAACGGACTGGTCACCGTCGCAGAACATCAAAATGTGCCTTCCGGTATTGCCGCCGTAGTGGTCGCCACCGTCCCGCTGTTTACGCTGTGTTTTAGCCACTTTTTTGGCATCAAAACACGCAAACTTGAATGGATGGGGATCGCAATTGGACTCGCGGGGATCATCATGCTGAACAGCGGTGGTAATTTGAGTGGTAATCCATGGGGAGCAATTTTAATCCTGATAGGTTCGATAAGCTGGGCGTTTGGCTCAGTGTACGGCTCGCGCATAACGTTACCCGTTGGCATGATGGCCGGAGCCATTGAAATGTTAGCCGCCGGTATTGTGCTGATGTGCGCCTCGCTGATTTCCGGGGAAAAGTTGACCACTATGCCGACGTTTTCAGGCTTTATGGCGGTCGCCTATCTGGCCGTGTTTGGTTCTATTATTGCCATCAACGCGTATATGTACTTGATCCGCAACGTCAGCCCGGCATTAGCCACTAGCTATGCCTACGTTAATCCGGTTGTCGCCGTACTGTTAGGTACCGGCCTGGGAGGAGAAAGTCTGGCGCCCATCGAATGGCTGGCGCTTGGCGTGATTGTATTTGCGGTGGTACTGGTCACACTCGGTAAATACTTATTTCCCATTAAAGCGGACGCCGTTGCGACCCCGTCGGAAAAGACGTTACAGTAAATGGATACCGAGGGTGTCGATCTGCGCACTTGCGCCACCGCCGCAGATCCACTCGATGACGCGTTCGGACAACGCGTCATCCCCCAGCTTTTCGCGCCCACGCAGGGCGCACTCCCAGACAATCAGTACGCGCCAGCCCAGAGCCTGCAATTTTTCACAATCCCGCGCGTCACGCTGAACATTTTTGCCTATTTTTTCCAGCCAGAACGCTGTTCGTGTGGCGGGGACTTTGAATAGATAGCAGTTGTGATGATGCCAGAAACAGCCGTGGGTAAAAATCACACAACGATAATCATCCACCACGAAATCGGGACGACCGGGTAACGTCGCATCCTGCACGCGAAACGTTACCCCCTGCTCTGCCAGTACGCTGGCAAGGCGTTTTTCAATTGCGGTATCGCGGGTTGCTATCGCCCGCATATTTTTACTGCGCGTCGCTTTATCGTGAACGTCTGCCATGCAGTTTCTCTTTCTCGCGAATAGCAACCGCCTGTTTGATTTTTGGCTCCAGCAGTCTGGCTACCGCCGCAAATGCCGGGACGACCACCGAATTACCAAACTGACGATAAGCCTGTGTGTCCGACACCGGGATCCTGAACTGATAGCCCTGAGGTGATTCAAATCCCATCAGGCGCGCGCACTCTCTGGGCGTCAGCCTGCGCGGACGGTATCGCTGATTGTGCGGATCATCAAAATCCTTTTCACCCTGCGCCATATCCCAACCGCGGTCGATCAAGATCTCCGCCCCATCTTTATAGTAACGCGCCGATAATGTGCGCGTTACGCAATCGGGATTGCCGGGATACACCATGCCATAGCCAAATCCATTGCCCCGTGCCTGATGCTTTTTCGCATAACGATACAGATATTTCCACAGCACCGGCGTGAGCACATATTTTGCATCGACGGTCGGCTCAAGTAGCTCCGCCAGCGTCGTACGCCGCTGAGGATAGCGGGAGACAATATCGCGCAACGTGAAGTCTGATTTCAGATTCAGATCGCGGCGAAAGCCGACGAGCACAATACGTTCGCGATGCTGGGGCAAAAAATGTTGCCCATCGATAATTTTCGGATCGTCCGGCCCGTTATCGTGTGCATCAGCCACGTCATAACCCAGCTCATCCAGCGTTTGCATAATGATGCGGAACGTTTTCCCCTGATCGTGACTCTTCAGGTTTTTGACGTTTTCGAGCACAAATATTGCCGGCCGACGTGCATCAATGATGCGCACCACGTCAAAAAAAAGTGTGCCTTGCGTATCGCAGGCGAAGCCATGAGCCCGCCCTAACGCGTTTTTCTTTGATACACCGGCCAGAGAGAATGGCTGACAAGGAAATCCCGCCAGCAGCACGTCATGCTGCGGAACATGCTGGCGGATATGTTCCGCCGCCTGCTGGTCACTCACCCCCTCATGATGACTGAGGGTGATATCGCGAATATCTTCATTAAAATGGTGCTGGTGAGGATCGCAGTAGTGATTCGCTTTGTAGGTGCGCACCGCATGCTTGTTCCACTCACTGGTAAACACGCAATGCCCGCCAATCGCCTCAAAGCCGCGACGAATGCCGCCAATACCGGCAAAAAGATCGATAAAGCGAAAAGCATAATGTGGATGATGCGCAGGCGGCCTCGGCAGCAAGTCGTTCAGATGAGCCAACTCACCGTCGCTGAGGCGATGCCACGTTTCATTGGCAACCACTCGCTTGAAGATGGCCGGACTCCAGCGGTTCTCGCCAACACCATTCAGATGAGCAACCAGCGTTTTCACGTCATATATTTCAAGCAACTTAGCCAAAATCACCTGTGCGGCGGCCTCGTTATCATCTGTCATCGGGTTCATGGAACCTGCTACTGAAAAATTATCCTGCATACATTTAACCGGCCGAAATGGATAGCTGACAGGTTAACATAAATTAGCGCGGTTGACGTTGCGGCTGTACTGGCGACTAACGCAGCTTAAAGGGTTGAATCGCGTCAAGATCCAGCATTTCATATTCTCCTTTTAACTCCGCACTCAGCTTCGCCATGTACGTCAGTAAGAAGTCAGCATTATGTTGCGCCAAATGCCGACCGTGTTCAGTTTGCATCGTCAGCGGCAGCGTCAACAATTTGGTCTGGAAGTGATCGAGTGCGTACTGTTTATCATCAAGGCTACGCTGTCGGGCAAACGGATCTTCCGCATCAAACAGCGCCACGCCTAACGCGCCGGACACGGCAAATACCCGTGCTAAACCAATTGCGCCCAACGCCTCAAGCCGGTCAGCATCCTGCACGATTTTGGCTTCAAGGGTTTCTGGTACGATTTTGGCGCTGAAACTGTGCGCCTCAATAGCATGGCACACGGCAGGTAATCGTTGTTGTGGAAAATCAGGGAAATCACGCTTCAAAACGCGACGCGTTTCCTGGGCTGCCAGTACCGACGAACGATGACGATCGGGATGATTCTTCGGCAAACTGACGAGATCGTGGAAGTAGCACGCCGTCAGCACCACCAGCCAGTCTACGGTCACATCCATGCTCAACTTTTGTGACGTCATCCAGACGCGACGAAAATGAAAGATGTCATGGGCAGCGTCGTGCCCGGAATGATTGTCACGTAACCAGGCTTCAAATTTCGACTGCCAGTACTGTAGTTCCATACTCTCGCTCTTCGCAGAAAGAAAACCACCTTAGCAACAATTCTCATGTCAGACTACCGCCGACGCTTTTTTATCACCAATACATATTATTCACTTAATAATTATCACTATCACGGATATATAAACCCATTATTCAATAACAAGCAGATTAATTATAATTACGCATACAAAATAAATAACAAATATCAATAATATACATTTAACAGGATAGAAAAACAAAAATCATAACTATATGATAAAAATACATTTATATAGATAATACCAATTCAAATGACATGCGATTTTAATTATATAAAAGCAATAATGAAACATTTTGAAATATCTTAAATACATTTGTTACATGTTATATTTAAAATTAAATGAACTTCATAGATAGTATTCAAATGTAGTCTTTCAGATAGCGCTACATATTCATTTTAATTATTATATAAAGGGAATACATAATGAAAAGAAAAGTACTGGCACTGCTTCTCCCTGCCTTATTCGCTGCAAGCGCAGCAAATGCGGCTGAAATTTATAATAAGAACGGCAATAAAATTGATTTTTACGGCAAGATGGTAGGCGAACGCATCTGGTCGAATACGGATAGCAGTAACAGTGAAAATGCTGACACCTCTTACGCCCGTTTTGGGGTGAAAGGTGAAACCCAGATCAGCAACGAGTTGACAGGTTTTGGTCAGTTTGAACACAACCTCGACGCCAGCAATGCGGAAGGCTCTCAGGGGCAAAAAACCCGTCTGGCCTTCGCGGGCCTGAAATATGCGGATTACGGCTCATTTGATTATGGTCGTAACTATGGCGTAGCCTACGATGCGGCAGCCTACACCGATATGCTGGTTGAATGGGGTGGCGATTCCTGGTCTGCGACGGATAATTTCATGACCGGTCGTACCAACGGCGTGGCGACCTACCGCAACACAGACTTCTTCGGCATGGTTGAGGGTCTTAATTTCGCGCTGCAGTACCAGGGCAAAAATGACGATCACGCTGTCACTAAAGCAAATGGCGACGGCTACAGCATGTCGGTGGACTATAACGTGGATGGCTTTGGTGTCGTCGCGGTGTATGGTAAATCCGACCGTGCGGACAAACAATCCATCGATGGCTATGGCAGCAACGCTGAAGTCTGGTCCCTGGCAGCAAAATATGACGCCAACAGCATTTATGCGGCAGCGATGTATGGCGAAACGCGTAATATGACCCGAACCGGAACCGATCAGGGTTTTGCAAACAAAACGCAAAACGTTGAAGCAGTCGTTCAATATCAGTTCGACTTTGGTCTGCGTCCATCCCTGGGTTACGTTTACTCGCAGGGTAAAGACCTGGCCGGCGGTGTTAACGCTGACCGCGTGAATTACGTCGAGCTTGGCACTTGGTACTACTTCAATAAAAATATGAACGTCTACACAGCGTATAAATTTAACCTGCTGGATAAAGAAGACGGCGCAATTACTGGCAACGCAGTTGATGATCAGTTTGCCATGGGCATTGTGTACCAGTTCTAATCTCCACAAACTCAAAAGCCCGCGCTGCGGGCTTTTTTTGTTCAACGAAGCGTATTTTTTACCACACGGGCATTACAACGATAAACTTGTGAGGATACTCAAAGAAAAAGACATCCATGAGAACTGTCGTTGAAAGCAAGGCGTGCAAGTGCTTGAAATGACGCGTGAAGACTATCTCGCCCTGCTCTCTGAAGAAGCTGAACGCGACATTCCATACGATCCAGACCCATCGGACGTTTCAACGTGGCACCTGCCATCAAAGTTCTGCTGCTGAGTGAACGTGATGAACAACTGCACCTTGACCCTGTACTTTGGGGATACGCCCGAGGTGGTGGGATAAACCGCTGCTAATTAACGCACGGTCTGAAACAATGGCCGACAAAGGACTGGTAGATATTTACGACAGACAACCGTTGGTAGTGCTACCAGTGCTACCGGAAGCCGCGCACGAATGGATGAAGCAGGATCTTGGAGGGAAAGAAGCAGCTGAAATTGCAACTGACTGTGTCGTGCCGGCTGATAAATTTATATGGCATGCCGTAACACGTGCCGTCGGAAATGTGAAAAATCAGGGAGCAGATTAAATTAAGCCTGTTACTTAACCCGGAGCAGGTCTTCATCGCGGGTGGTATATCGGGGTGACTGCATCTCTCTTTTAATTGCCCACTGTTGCTGGGTACCCTGACCGGCGAAATAAAGCGCTCCCCTTACTTCCTTTGCATTCATATGATCCAAAATCTCCATCAGCTTCTCGCTCCCCCTTGACATGAAAGAAAAAGCCTGCCTTTGACTTGTCGGTATTTTTACTGTCAGGCATGTTGCAAAACTTCCCCTTATCAAATACATTATTTGTAACAATAGTACAACAAACATCACAAAGTGGTAGGTATAACACAATCTGAATTTCGTCATGAAAGAGAAGGTCCACAAGAAAAACTAAACTCCTTTATTAAGGCATAGACACAGATCAAAATATCGTAGCTAAGCGTAAGTTAAAGTTACAAAAATAATTCAACAAAACAAAACGTTACTTAAAGGAAATTTATGATTAAATACATTATCGCCTTAAAATTCGTAATATTCGGGCGTTCACAAGAACTATTCTATTATTGGAAGAGTGAGATTATAAGGAGACCGTATTTTTCAATCATAAGATTACTACGCGAGAAAAAATTAAGACACAGAAATTTCCTTTTTTGGTGGCGCCTAGCCAATGAAATGTACAAAAATGGTGGGAAATACCAAAAAAGAGCAGCAATAAAGCTGAATAACAAAATAATTGAGAGATTTGGCTGTGAAATAGGATTGGGTGCAAATATAGGCAAAGGCTTATTGATCCCGCACCATTCAGGCATAGTTATTCACGGCTCTGTTGACATTGGGGATAATTTTATTATCAGACAAAACTGCGTAATAGGACAAATAGACAAGGATTGCAAATCTTTAAGGTTAACAATCGGTAATAATGTTGACATAGGTGCAAATACATGCATCATTGGTCTTTCTGTGAAAATTGGTGACAATGTCAAAATTGGTGCAATGTCATTTATTAAATCTAATATTCCATCTAACTGCACCTACGTCACAGAAAAAAAATCACGAATTATAGTTTCCCCCTCCTCATAGAGGGGGTATTAATATTTGTTCAGACAAACGTTCAGATGTAAGCAGGAAAAAAACCAGATAGAAAACTGCCGTGTACTTTTCATGATCTCAAAGCCAAGGGAATATCGGATTATGAAGGCTCGAGTAAGGACAAGCAACTATTCCCAGGTCACAAAACTGAAAGCCAGGTTGTGGTTTATGACAGAAAAGTGAAAATTTCTCCCACACTGGATCTTCCAGTATTGGGCAAATCAGAAGATGATGATGACGAGTTTTATACCAAGTGAATATACCAACACTATACCAAGTGTGACATGAGTCGTTGAAAGGAATTGTGCTAAGTGTTTGAATAGTGGCGGAGAGAGGGGGATTTGAACCCCCGGTAGAGTTACCCCTACTCCGGTTTTCGAGACCGGTCCATTCAGCCGCTCTGGCATCTCTCCGTTTTGGCGGTTGCCATGATGCCAGGTAATTTGGCATTTTAACAGACCCAGTTCCGTCAATTTCGTTCAAGTGACGAGTTTGCGAGCAAAACGATGATTAAGTGGCCCTGGAAAGAACAAGAAGCAACCCGGAGTGACGATTGGCCGTGGGACGACGCCCTGGCTATTCCCCTTTTGGTGAATCTCACCGAGCAAGAACAAGCCAGACTTATTGCCCTGGCCGAGCGCTTTTTACATCAAAAAAGATTAGTCGCTCTTCAGGGGTTTGAGCTGGACCCGCTAAAAAGTGCGCGCATTGCTCTGCTATTCTGTTTACCTGTTCTGGAAATGGGGATTGAGTGGCTTGACGGGTTTCATGAAGTTCTCATCTACCCTGCCCCATTTGTCGTAGACGATGAATGGGAAGACGATATTGGGCTGGTGCATAATCAACGCGTGGTACAGTCCGGGCAGAGTTGGCAACAAGGCCCGATAATCCTCAACTGGCTTGATATTCAGGATTCCTTTGATGCCTCCGGCTTTAATCTGATCATCCATGAAGTGGCGCACAAGCTTGATATGCGTAATGGCGATCGTGCCAGCGGTATTCCGGCGATTCCCCTGCGCGATATAGCCGGTTGGGAACACGACCTGCATGCTGCTATGAACAATATTCAGGATGAGATCGATCTGGTTGGAGAAACTGCGTGCAGTATAGATGCCTACGCAGCGACCGATCCTGCTGAATGCTTTGCCGTGCTATCCGAGTATTTTTTCAGTGCTCCTGAATTATTTGCTCCGCGTTTTCCTGCCTTATGGCAGCGTTTCATCCAGTTTTATCGCCAGAACCCCATGGAGCGGTTACGCGATACCCGGGGAGACGACGATTATCGCTCACCAAACACGCATTAACACTGAATTTGAAGATTAATTAACCAATTGAAATGACGCGCTAATTTTACTGTTGACACCTCATGATGAGGTCAGTAATATGCGCCTCGTTCACACGATTCCTCTGTAGTTCAGTCGGTAGAACGGCGGACTGTTAATCCGTATGTCACTGGTTCGAGTCCAGTCAGAGGAGCCATATTTCTGTTTTCATGCCGCCTCATTAATACCTATTTGGTTTTGATACAACGGCTTAGCGTGAAAACTCTTCCCGATGCATTTTGATTTTATCCTCCGCATCGGGAAAAATTGGTGGTCAGATTTGGGGTCAGATTGGTTCGATGACGGAGTGACCCCCAAATGTCTCTTAACGACTCAAAAATCCGCAACTTAAAACCATCAGTAAAATCCTTCAAAGTTTCCGATTCCCACGGTCTGTATCTCTTGGTTAACCCAGCCGGTTCACGTCTCTGGTATCTCAAATATCGTATCAATGGTAAAGAATCCCGCCTTGGCTTAGGTGCCTATCCCGATGTTTCTCTGGCTTACGCCCGACAGCAACGTGATGGCATACGCAAGCTGCTGACGCAGAATATCAATCCTGCACAGCAACGTATCGCAGAGAAAGCTGCCCGCTCTCCGGAAAAAACGTTTAAGCACGTTGCATTAAGCTGGCATAAAAGTAACAGAACATGGTCACAGAATACCGCCGACCGTATGCTTGCCAGCATGAACAACCATATCTTCCCTGTGATTGGACACCTGCCGGTAACTGAACTGAAGCCTCGTCACTTTATCGACCTGCTGAAAGGCATTGAGCAAAAAGGTCTGCTGGAAGTGGCGGCACGTACACGGCAGCAGATGTGCAATATCATGCGTTATGCTGTGCATAAGGAGTTAATAGAGAGCAATCCGGCGGCGAATCTGGACGGTATCATCGCCCCTCCGGTTAAACGCCACTACCCTGCCCTTCCACTGGAGCGATTGCCCGAGCTTTTGGCTCGCATTGGCGGATATCAGCAAGGACGAGAATTAACCCGACTGGCTGTATTACTCACCCTGCACCTGTTCATCCGTTCCAGCGAACTGCGCTTTGCCCGTTGGTCTGAGATTGATTTCAATCACAAAATCTGGACCATTCCGGCCACTCGCGAGGCCATCCCCGGTGTCCGCTATTCCGGACGTGGCGCGAAAATGCGTACACCGCATATCGTTCCCCTCTCCAGTCAATCCATCGATATTCTGAAACAGATCCGGGAAATATCCGGGCATCAGGAGCTGATTTTTCCCGGTGATCATAATCCGTATAAACCCATGTGCGAAAACACTGTCAACAAGGCGCTGCGCCTGACAGGATATGACACTAAAAATGAAATCTGCGGCCACGGATTCCGGGCAATGGCCTGCAGTGCCCTGATGGAGTCAGGCCGGTGGTCACAGGATGCCGTTGAACGTCAGATGAGCCACCAGGAACGCAATAGCGTTCGGGCGGCTTACATTCACAAAGCGGAATATCTGGAGGCCCGTAAAGCGATGATGCAGTGGTGGTCGGATTATCTTGATATTTGCCGAAAATCTTATGTACCACCCTATATTCTGAACAGAGAAAAAAACGACACTGCAGCCTGACGAATGAATTATCCATCCTGACAAATCAAAGCCGTATCAGTGCAGACTGATGCGGTTTTTTTCCTTCGCCAACAACACAGAGTTCCAACAAAAATCAGGAGTATTATTTTATTTTTTATAATAGAAAGTTTTTCTATAAACTCATAACTCCAACTATAGGGCAGGATCGTCTACCGGAACGGGGTCAGTCCACGATATTAACTCAGCAAAATGGCATGAAAAGTCAGCTGGTATATTTCTGTTATCTCCCCCGTACTGCATAACAGGTCTGGGCGTTATCTTCCCTGTTATTCACTCGTTATTTTCGGGTGCCGATAAGTTCAAGAATATCTTCTTTTATTTTGGCGCATGCATTGCTTGCCAACCTGGTACTATGCCAGCACAGAGATATTTCACGACTAAAATGCGGATATTCAATACGTGAAAACCTGAGCTTGCGCCCTTCCAATTCAGAATAGGTTGTATTCCACGGCAGAACGGTTACTCCCAGCTTCGCTTGCACTGCGGCAAATAATAACGTGATCGAACTGGCCTCAAATAAAATGTTGAAGGGTAATCCTTGTTGGCTCAAAGCGCGCTCGACGCGGGTTCGTATAGAGTTAGGAAAGCCAGGGAGTATCATAGGAAAACGAGCAAGCTCCGAAAGTGAGATCGCATCGAATGGCCATTCACATTCAGGCCACATTACCATATGCAGATCTTCAGAAAAGAGGTGGACTTTACTGACACCGGGCGATTCCACCGCATCAGCCGCAATAGCCAGATCAATACGTCCACTCTCAATCATTCCGGGCATATCGGCCGTCGGGATCTCAATGAGTTCGAGTGAAATACCGGGATAGCGCTCAACCACCCTCTGGGCCAAAGGAATAGCAAGCATTCTGGAAGAGCTCGAAGGGAGCCCGACGGATACTTTTCCCTGCGGAACGTCGGCATCCAGCTTTAACAGCTCGCGTGTTCTGTCCGCCTCACGCAACAACGCCTGCGCGTGCCGGTAAAGTGTTTTCCCTGCCGCTGTAGCAGTAACCCCATGAGAGCTTCTTTCCAGAAGCTGCATCCCCATTTCTTGCTCAAGGTTGCGTATCTGCTGGCTTACTGCGGGCTGAGCGATATGCAGCCCCTCACTCGCACGCGTGACATTGCCGAATTCAACAACCTTAACAAAGTACCGCAATTGACGTAGATCCATAGGTTACCCACACACCTTATCCATAAATAAAAACGATTGCTTCAGCGCAAATCCATATTTCAAATCTATGACGTTATTTCTTATGCTGAGTTCACTTAAGTACTACTGCGCTTTTTCTTACCCACAGCTCAGTGGCACTGACGCCCATGAGGCAAGCCCCTACTGCGCAACATATTTTATCGACTCGGCTAAGGAATTTGAAATGCGTACATTATTTTCTGAATCATCAGATATAACGCCCCGGAAGCTGGATGGCCTTACTATCATCGATTTCACTGCCGCCGTTGCAGGGCCACTTGCAACTCAACTACTCGCTGATAGCGGCGCCCGGGTAATTAAAATTGAGCCACCAAACGGGGATTTTCTCCGTAAGACCTGGCCTATCGGCGATACGGAGCCCTCTTATTATTTTGTCAGCGTGAACCGGGGTAAAGAAAGCGTATGTCTTGACCTGAAAAATGCAGAGGACCTTGATTTTGCAAAAAAATTAATTCGTCACGCAGACGTGCTGGTTGAAAATTTCCGTCCCGGAGTGATGAACAGACTGGGGCTTGGCTATGATGCAGTGAAACAGCTCAACCCCGAGATTATTTATGCTTCATTAAGTGGTTTTGGGCAGACGGGGCCAAATCACGATCACGCATGTTTTGATCTGGTCGCACAAGCCTATTCGGGGTTGATGCAAACAAATGGCAACAATAATACGGGCCCAAACCGTGTCGGCTTTTCAATAGCAGACGTTGCCACAGCAATGTGGGGTTACATGGCAATAACTACCGCCCTTTTCGCTCGTGAACGCTACGGAGAGGGAGATCACATTGATGTAGCAATGGTTGATTCCCTGTTTGCTATGCAAATTGCGCCGGTAGCGGCATATACCTCACTGAATAAAGAGCCTGAGAATGACGGCAACCGTAGTGGTGCCGCTGCACCATTTGGCACGCTGCCAACCCGGGACGGTCATATTGTGGTTGCCGTTGTTAGTGAAAAACAATGGCAGATATTTTGTAAGACGATCGATGCGCCTGAACTTGCGCAAAATGAACTGTTTGCGTCCCCCTCCCTGAGGCTGAAAAATCGCGATTATATGCGTGAAATTCTGCACCCACTGTTTATTCAGAGAACAAGTGCTGAATGGCTGGACATTCTACAGGTCGGAGGTATTCCTTCAGGTCCGATTAACACGATGGAGCAAATTTGCCATTCTGCTCAAATTAAAGAGCGCAACATGCTGGTTACTGTCGGGAACATCAAAGTTGCAGGTAACCCTATGAAGTTTTTGAAACAAAGCTATGCCAGCCACTATGCTCCTGTTCCTGAAGCAGGTGAACATACTGCTGCAGTGAAACAAGAGTTCTGCCAAAAGGAGAGCAAATGATGACTCACTATATCAATATTAATGTTGAATACACTGCTGATATTTGTACGATTCGTTTCAATCGTGACCACAAGTGCAATGCATTTTCAAATGCGATGTCCGAAGAGGTACTCTCTGCGATACGGGCAGCGGAGAAGAACTGCAGGGCTATTGTGCTTACAGCAAACCCTGATATTAAAGTCTGGTCGTCAGGGCATGATTTATCTGAGATCCATGACGTAAAAGAGTTAATTCACGATCCGATGTTTGACCTGTTTAATGGTATTATTAATAGCCCTGTACCTATTATCTGCGCCATTGACGGTGATGTCTATGCAGGAGGTTTCCTGATCGCGCTTTTCGCAGATATTGTCCTTGCTACGGAACGCTCGCATTTTTGTATGACGGTCAATAAGATGGGTATTCCTCTGCCGGAATATTGCTATGCATTTGCCATCAGTGTTCTGGGCGCGCGAAAAGCAAAAGAAATGTTTCTATGCAGCAAGCCCATTGATGCTGTCGATGGATATGCACAGGGCCTCGTGAACTATGTCGTCACCACTCCTGCTCAACTTGAAGAGCGTCTGTCAACGTTACTCGAAGGCATCTGTCTTTGCATGCCCGAAGGTTTAGCCTATACCAAAGCGGTATTTAACTCTCTGACACATGGGATGGTAGACAATCTCAGGCACACCCCAGGGATACGACAGCAGTACCGCAACCTTGTGGCAAACCCCGAGGTGGTACATCGCGTCAATGCGCTGATAAGCAAACTAAGCCGACGGTAGTCAAAGCCTGCACCATGAAAACTTAATCGCGAAATAGCACCAATTGCATTCAATGGGTGGTTTTCAGGACAAAATTTCTCAGCGCCGGTGAAGTGTCTCCGCGTCGGTATGCGAGGGCCAGTTTCGCACCGGGGATCTGGTCAGCAATCGGGCGATATACTACTCCCATGACATTAACTTGCCTCATTGAAGCGGGAACCACTGATACGCCGAGTTCTGCGGAAACAAGGTTTATAACGGAAGTAATTTGCGGTACCAGTTGCCCGATTTTCGGCTCAAAACCGGCGTGACGACATGCCGCAATCACCGAATCATACAGTGACAAACCGATCTCGCGAGGGAAAAGCAAAAATGCTTCATCCTTAAGGGTATGGAGTGCTATCCGGTCACACGCTGCTTGCGGATGCGTTTCTGCCAACACAATAACCATCGGTTCTTCAGGAAACAGTCTGAGATGAAAACGCTCACTACCGCCAAAGCCCGGTCTCAAAAAAGCCACATCCAACGATCCCTCATTCAACCCATCAGCCAGTCTCGTCGTATTTCCCTCTTCCAGCTGTAGACATACGTCTGGGTATGCTCGTTTGAAAGTACGGATTGCATCAGGAACGACACTATTAAATGCTGCAGAGGCGGTAAACCCCACCCTTAACACTCCTGATTCCCCCCTTGCGATCCGCTGTGCCGCCTGAGTGGCTCTCTCCGCGGCGACAGGAATACCTTTAACGACTTCGTAGAATGCTATCCCCGCTTCAGTCAATTCTGCACCGTGCGGCACTCTTCGAAACAGGAGTGTACCCAGCTCTCTTTCCAAATCCTTAATCTGCTGGCTAAGGGGTGGCTGCCCTATCCCTAATTTCGCAGCAGCCCGCGTGAAATGCCGTTCATCAGCAACAGCCAGAAAATAGCGGATATGCCGTAGCTCCATCATCATCTCCAAAAGCAATTAAGGTTGTCATTATCATATATTGGAAGAATGAAGCTGGCGAGCGCATGATGATTTTAACAGGAGGTACAACATGTCAAATTCCCTTAATTACCCAACACGCAGCTGGCTTTTTACCCCAGCAACCCGACCTGAACGCTTCGCCAAAGCATCTGAAAGCGGTACTGATGTCTCCATTATCGATCTTGAAGATTCCGTTACCCTCAATGACAAGGCGGATGCTCGACAGAACGCGATGAATTTACTCTCTTCACGCCCATCCACATCTCTGAAACTGGCACTAAGAATCAACGGGCTGGACACTCATGCTGGTATCGAAGACCTCTATACGCTACTGGAATGTAATGTATTTCCTGACTACATCATTCTTCCTAAAACAGAGTCAGCTGCACACCTGCAGATTCTGGATCATCTTTTGACGATGACAGGCTCTGACACACGCCTTATTGGCATTATAGAGTCCGTGACTGCTCTCAATGCCGTAGAGTCCATTGTCAGTGCCACTCCCAGACTCAGTGGACTGATGTTTGGAGCCGCAGATATGGCTGCGGATCTTGGCGCGGCACTCGCCTGGGAACCCCTGGTCCAGGTACGTGCTCGGATAGTAGCAGCGTGCGCCATGAAGAGTATTCTTGCGATAGATGCCCCTTTCTTTGGTATACACGATTTTTCAGGTTTACAGGATGAAACTCTTCGCGCATCTAATTTCGGATTTTCTGCAAAATCGGCCATTCATCCCACACAAATCAGCTTAATCAACACAACCTTTACTCCCACAACAGCAGAAATTAATCGCGCCCGCTCAGTCGTGGCAGAGAACGTCAAAGGCGTTGGAACCGTTAATGGCGTAATGATAGATGAAGCGGTTGCACGCCAGGCCCGACGGTTACTTGCCCGGGCAGGGATCGTTGACTGATTTCTTTTTGTTAATAATAGAGGAAATAATTATGGACACTCTACTGCCTGCCTATAAAGCGCTTGGCAAAAGGCACTACCGCGAAATCTCGGGTCTGTACTGGGAGGATTTCAACCCTGGAGATGTATTTGAGCATCGCCCCGGACGCACGATACTGGATGCAGATAACGTGTGGTTCACTCTTCTTACACTCAATGTACAGCAAGTCCATTTCGATGCAGCTTATGCGAGTAAAACGGAATGGAAAAAGTTATTAGTTGACTCAACGTTCACGCTGGCTCTTTTAACCGGCATGAGTGTCCGTACAGTCAGTGCCAAAGTCGTGGCTAATCTTGGATGGGATAAGGTGAAAGCGGTCCACCCTGTGTTCGCGGGCGATACTCTTTATGCTGAAAGCACCGTGCAGAACAAACGCCTGTCAAAAAGCCGTCAGGGACAAGGCATCGTTACCGTAAGCACGCGTGGTATTAATCAGGATGGCATTGAAGTAATGAGTTTCGAACGCACAATGCTGGTTTATTGCCGAGGCTGCTCACCTGAAGAAGACGCTGGTTATTGAAGAATAATAGTGAGGTTTATAACAATCATGAATATTAATCAATTGTATGCTGAAAAATGCGTCACAGCTGAAGAGGCGGTTTCCTCTATTGCCTCCGGCAGTCGCCTCTCCATGGGGATGTTTGCTGCAGAGCCCCCCGCACTATTGAATGCTCTGGCAAAGCGGGCAGAAAAAGGTGAAATCAACAATCTGCGGGTTTACTGTTACGAAACGGCAAAAATTGCCGGTGATACCATTTTCCGCTATGAGCTAAGTAACCGTATCCAGCTCTACAGTATGTTCATTACGAGCGTGGAACGAGCACTTATACGACAGGGTATCGAGCATACCGGACGTAAAGTTGTCAATTATGTCCCCTCCAATTTTCATCAGGCATCGCGGTTACTAACTGAAGAGATCGGTATCGATACCTTTGTACATACCGTTTCCTCCATGGATAATCATGGCTATTTTAGTTTCGGGACAGGAAACGACTATTCTACCCAAGTGGCGAGATCAGCCAAAAAACTTATCGTTGAAGTTAACCGATACATGCCACGCGTCCTGGGAGAAGGTACAGCGGTTCATATCTCTGAAATTGATGCAATTGTTGAAAACCATGTACCTTTGATTGAGCTACCGCTACGTTCCGCAGTGGCTGAAGATTATGCCATCAGCCAGATTATTGCACCTCTCATACCTGATGGAGCCTGCTTGCAGATGGGGGTAGGCGCATTGCCAAATCTAATTTGTAATGCGCTCAGGGAACACAATGATCTGGGGATTCATACAGAAGCACTAAACCCTGGCCTGGTCGATTTGATTCGACGAGGTGTAGTCACTAATCAGCGTAAAAATTTAGATCGGGGAAAATCAGTTTTTACTTTTGCTATGGGTCAAAAAGACATGTACGACTATATCAACGATAACCCTTCATTTTTTAGCAGGCCTGTCGATTATGTTAATGACCCGAGAATCATTGCACAAAATGACAATGTTGTGTCCATTAACGCAACCTTACAAATTGACCTTACAGGTGCCTGTAATTCTGAACATATGCTTGGTCATCAATACAGCGCTTCAGGAGGGCAACTGGACTTTGTCAGAGGAGCATATGCCTCTAAAGGTGGCCGATCTATTATCACTGCACGCTCAACAGCTGCAAAAGGCACCCTTTCTCGTATTGTTCCCCGTCTTGATGGACCGGTAACAACACCACGCACAGATACGCACTATATTGTCACTGAGTTTGGTGCAGTCAATCTGAAAGGGCTGTCATCAACTGAACGTGCGCTAAGCATCATTGAACTAGCACATCCAGAATTTCGAGATGAATTAACCGAGCACGCCAGAAAATTGCATCTGATTTAAAAAGTAGCACCGAGCTACAGGCAGTACTCCGAACGTTTATTAGCAGCCTAAATTTATATTAGTAAAACCATATATTCAGTTTACTGAAAGGGGCTGTCGCTGTAGGCAGCCCTATGACAACGCCGAGTAAGTAGTTGTGGTCGTCAAATTATCTGGATACTGCCGCATATCTTATGTACTCCCTATATTCTGGGCAGAGAAAAAGCGACACTTCAACGTGACTAATGACCTGACAAATCAAAGCCGTATCAGTGCAAACTGATGCGGCTTTTTTTGTTGTCACTGACCCTAAACCACCTCCCAGGGAGGTGGTGATTGATCCTGTAAGGCTACGATCCTGAAACGGCTGATGCATCTGAAGGGAAATCTGGAGGCGATGTTTATAACAAAACACCCCCGACCATCAAGGCCGAGGGCGGTTAAGGTGTCAAATATCCGCTATCCCGTTAACCGTAATGCGTCACCGATTAAGTGAACGGCATTGCCCTTACAGGGGCATTCTTAGAAGGTGGCTTTTACTTTATCCGGCCACACGGGAAGCCGTGGTGGCTATACGGTGCAAAAGACCCACATTTCCGGATGAAAAATACTTTACAAATTTAATGAAAATGAAAACCCCTCCCTGTCAGAATTGACAGTTTTATTTTATGTCCAGAAGCGTTTAATAGCTTGAAGTTTTTGAGGGTACTGTGAAAAAATGAAAAATATCAAATTATACACACATAAGAAAAATGCAGGCGAGATATTCATTACAAATACCTCACGAGTTTCTGATAATCATTTTCAGGCTGATTTCAAATTAGTTCCGGACCATCACTTTTACTCTGATTGTCTCACCTGCTCAAACAGGATAAACCCATTATTTTTACTGGAATGTGCAAGACAGGCTGAAACATATTTGTCACATGCTGAATTTGGTATCGCGCTGGACAATAAATTCTTGCTCGATAATTGGTCCATAACATATTACCCATCAAGATCAGGAATTACGGAAAATCTTAAAGCTGATATTTACACAAAACACCCGACCATTAATAAAACAATCAAAAATGAATTTGAAATTACTTTCAAATTAAACGGGACGATTATAGGAACCGTAACAATAGAGGTAAGATACATAACAAGTCATTGTTATACGCTCATTCGTAGAACACCCGATATAAGCCCCCCGACAAGAGTCGTATTGCCACTTACTCCTGACTGTGTTTGTTACACAAAACCAGAGAATGCTATTCTGGCAGATCTGAATGATAAGGGGCCGTATGTCAATGCAATAATTAATATTGATAAAAGTAACAAATCGCTTAATGATCATGAGCAGGATCATATCACTGGTATGAACCTGACTGAGGCAGCAAAACAAATATGTTATAGCTACCTGTCGATATATATGCATGAAAAAATCGAAAGATTTATTCTGGTAGAACTTGACGGGCATTTTTTCAGTTATGTGGGAAAGAATATCCCTACAATAGTAATAATTAAAAAAGTTGAATTACAAAATGGTATTTATTCCTTTGACGTTGATGTAACCCAGAATGAAAAAACGCTGGCAACCGTAAATCTGAAACTGAGAGGTGAATATGAATAAGTTGAGAAGTTTACTCACAGATGTATTTGGTATTTCTGAAAACGACATTCGGAATGACAGATCTCTTGAGAACATGGGGCTGGACTCTATATGCATAGTGGAGTTTCAGATTGAAATTGAAAGGGCCTGTAATATTGATGAAGGTCGGCTTGCTCTGGTCAATACGGATACTTTGCAAAGCATTATGGAAAGGGTCAGAGAATTGCAGCATGCAGAATTAAAAGGTGCATGAAGATGAAAAGTAAAGTCGTGGTTACAGGCATGGGAATTATCTCCTCAGCCGGGCACACTCCGGAAGCATGCCGTTCGACGCTGCTTGAAGGAAAAGGTATGGCCAAACCCGATCCCCGCCTGAGCAGTCTTGACATCTCATGGTCATGCCCCATTCAGGATTTCATACCTGACCAACATATGAGTAAATCATTGATCTGGCGGTGTGACCCTTTTATTCAGTATGCGTTATATGCCGCCCACAGTGCTGTCGAAGATGCGGGTTTAGACCAGGCTCACAGAGGACTGAAAACAGGTATCGTGATGGGCAATTCCCTTGCGGGTATAACCTCTCTGGAAGCGTTAAATAAAAGAGCCTTTCAGGAAGGAGCGGGAACAATTGGATCGCTTTATCTCTTGTCCACAATGGGAAGTATGGCAACCGGTAATATTGCTATTGAACTCGGTATTCATGGTCCAGCATACCTTACGGGTACAGCATGCTCATCCGGTACCGATGCAATTGGAACAGCCAAAAACCTTATCGAAAGCGGAGAATGCGACATTGTTCTAGCTGGAGGCAGCGAGGCTCCGATCACACCACTGGTTGTATCCTCGTTCACAAAAATCGGTGCACTTTCAAAAAATACAGACCTGCCGCATGCGTCACGTCCCTTTGATAAAGAAAGGGACGGTTTTGTCATCTCCGAAGGTGCAGCGGTCATGGTATTAGAAAATGAAAAAACTGCGCTAGATCGCGGAGCCAGGATCTATGCAACCTTATCCGGATATGGTTCTGCAAATGATGCATATCATATAACCTCGCCAGCCCCCGATGGTGCCGGGTTATCTCAATCAATTTACAAGGCTCTGGAAGATGCTTCATTATCTCCGGGTGATGTTCAGTGCATTAATGCACACGGCTCATCAACACCATTAAATGATCGCCTTGAGGGGAGTGTTTTCTCCGTTATATTCGGCGGCCATCCCTGGGTGACATCCACAAAAGGGGTTGCCGGGCACAGTCTCGCCGCAACGGGTGCCATGGAAGCCGTTTTTTCTGTATTGACAATATTGCATGATGAAATTCCTCCTGTTGCCGGTTTAAAACACATTGATGAAGAAATTAAAATCAATATTGCAACTGATATCATCCGGGGAGCAGGTATTAAAAATGTACTCAGTACATCTCTGGGATTTGGAGGGCAAAATGCTGCCCTGATATTTTCCCAATACCAACAAGGATAATAGATATGAATCTCAAAAAAATAAAATTATTTGCGATCGACAGTGACGGTGTCGTCCTGAATGACACCTACAGCCCGGCAATTAAATTTTTTGTTGAATCGCTTGGTGTGAACTATTCACCACTAATCGAACGCAGCGTCTGGGGTTCGCCACAAGTGACCGCTGGCCATAATCTCGCGCTCGCCTGTAAACTTCCCTATTCAGGTGAAAAAGTCATTAAAGATTTTTTTAAAACCAGAGAGAATTACCTGAAACTACACCCGGTTGAGGTCCTTCCGGGTATAGAATCAACTCTGGCGTTACTATGTAGCACAGGAGCACGTATTACATGCTATGGGGGACGACATAAGGACTATAGCTTCGATAAGTTTTTAAAACCCTATGAAAATTATTTTGATAAAAAGATGCCATATATTGACATCAATTATTTTCGCCCCGGAATGTATGAAATTGTAAAAGAGAAATTTGACCTAAATTTTGATGAAGTCGTTTTTATTGACGACATCAACCGGGTTGCTGAGGTATGTAAATCTCTGGGCGCAGGATTTATTGGTGTTCCCGCATCTATGCCACATAACTACCAGCGCGAAGAAATGATTGCTACCGGTGTTAAGTATATGGTGAACAGATTTACAGATATTACTGAAAAACTCATACATAGGGTCGACGATCATCTGTTCTCTGCAAACCTCTGGAAATAAATAAGGTACAGCATGGAAAAACTTAGCAACTTAGTAGTAATTTATCTTATACCTATAATATGCGGCTTTACCGCAGCCAATATGTATTACGTCCAACCACTGACTCCTGTGATCAGTAGTGAACTTATGGTTTCTTATGAGAAAGCATCCATGCTGTATTCATTCTCTCTGGCTGGCAATGCATTATCCTTATTTTTTATCATCCCTTTGGGGGATTTCTATAGTAAGAGAAAGTTAATTACATTCCTGTACTCAGTTTCGACTATAGCTTTACTGATCTTTTTCATAACAGACAGATATTACGTTTTATCTGCCACAGCATTCTTAATCGGAATAGGTACGTCTGTCATTCCTTTGATTACTGCCGGGTTGAGCAAACAAAAAGACGGGACTAAATATATAGGAAGAATAATGGCTGGTGTATTAACTGGCATACTTTTTTCCCGTTTTCTGTCAAGTATGCTTAGTGAGCTTTGGGGCTGGAAGTCGGTATATGCTATAGCTGCACTGCTGATGTTCTTATCCGGTCTATTACTATTTATCAATTATCCAGCATCCGAAAACAAGGATAAGAAAGATAAAAAATCTTATAGCCATATTTTATATCAGAACATCAACGGAATCTCACAGAATGCTGTCATAAGACATTATTGCCTGAACGCATTTGCCATTATGTACCTGTTCTCCGCATTCTGGAGCAACGTATCGATGTACCTGACAACAGCTTTCCATCTTAGTCAGTTACAAGTTGGGATTTTTTCCCTTACAGGGGTTTCCGGGGCCACATCCGCCCTATTCTCTTCCCGGATACTGAAAAGCATAAATTACAAAAACAATGCACTGTACTTTTTAATTGTAGCAAGTCTTTTGGTGATGGGATTTTGCGGGAATATTTTAATTATTACTATCATAGGTGCACTGCTGATTGATGCATTTATTCAGCTAATACACGTCAATAACCAGCGAGGGTTATTTCTTTCCTGTATGGGAAACGAAGCACGGGCCGCAAGTTGCTACATGTCGAGTTTTATTACCGGAGGTGCGACTGGTGGATTTATATCTTCTTATCTGTATACCAAATATGGATGGAGTGTGGTGCTGATTAGCTGCGCAATCATTACTTTAATTCCGATGTTTATAAAATTGCGAGAAAAAGTTAATGGACAATACTGATACTGCACGAAGTAAAAGAGATATTCTGAATCATTATTTATCATTGATGACGGGAGATGAAAAACATGCACCTTCGTCTATTTCCACGCTTGATATCATCCAGGTGCTGTATGAAAAAGTCCTGAATTGTTCCCCCGAAAAAGTACTGGATAAATACCGGGATCGCTTCTTTTTATCTAAAGGCCATGGCCCCATGGCCTTTTACGCCGTGTTGACATTAAAGGGTTTTATTTCTCCGGAACTCCTGGAAACCTACGGTGAATACAGCAGCAAACTTGGATACCACCCGGACCGGACTAAACTGGATTGCGTTGAAATTTCCAGCGGCTCGTTAGGACACGGCTTACCTCTGGCTATTGGCTCAGCTCTGGCCCTGCGGGCCAGAGGAATTACAGGCCCAAAACATTGGGTTCTTATGGGGGATGCGGAGCTCGATGAAGGTTCAAATTTTGAGGCTATTCCTTTTGCAGGCAGACATGGGCTGTCAGAGTTGAATGTCGTGGTCATAGACAATGACTCATCCACTCTCGGCTGGCCGGGAGGAATATCGCATCGTTTTTCAATTGAGGGCTGGGAGGTCTCCCGTGTTAATGGCAGAGATCATGAAGAACTCTACAGGGCGTTTTCAAGAGAGCATCCCCATAAACCTCACGCCATTATTGCAACAGTAGAAACCAAATCAGGTAAACCTCGTAGACAATTTTAGGAGAAAAAAATGAAAAAAGTTTTAACCTGGGATCAACGGTTTGCCGAAATAAACGCGATGAGACAGCGCTTTGCTGCCGTCATGTCGGACTTGATCAGAGAAAACGACAAGGTTGCCCTGGTACTTGCTGATATTACTGCAGAGAGATTCACCGACGTTTTAAGAGATTTTCCTGACCGGGTTATCAATGCCGGGATCAGGGAACAACTGATGATTGATATTACGGGTGGTCTGGCACTATCAGGCATGCGTCCATTTGCGCATACATTTGCCAGCTTCCTGATAGAACGCCCCTTCGAGCAAATTAAAATTGCGCTGAATCATCAGAATGTCGGCGCGATACTGGTCAGCGCAGGAGCCTCCTATGATTTATCGGTGGATGGAAGAACGCATCAATCACCGGCAGATGTTGCTCTGCTGAATACACTGGCAGACTGGAAAATCATCGTTCCAGGAAATGCCGAGGAAGCAGAATACGCGCTTCGTCTGGCCGCAAACGATACTGGCCTGTATTACATCCGGTTATCAACGGAAACAAACGAGCAGACATACTGGTCCGGTGAAAACAGCTTTACGGTACTGAGAACGGGTCATCAGGGCACAGTGATCGCAGTCGGACCTGTTGCTGAAAGAGTATTAGCTGCCACAGAGGATATTGACATAACAGTATTGTACGCACCCGTTATCACTCCTTTCGACAGCATAACATTGCGTAATACTCTTTCAGTTCCGAATATTGCAATCGTTGAGCCGTATCTAGAAGGAACTACAACTCATGCCATTGCTGAGACATTGTCCGATATATCTCACAGAATATTATCTATTGGCGTGAAGCGACAGGAACTCAGACAATTTGGGACACCGGAAGAACACATCCAGGCGCATGGACTTGATATACACGGCCTGAGAGAACGTCTTTCAGAATTCTATCGTTACTGATATATGATCTGACGGGGAAACCCCTTGTCAGATCAAACCTTCGGAGGTCGCTTTAAAGATCGCATAACGAACAGATGTAACATTCAATTTACTGAGAACATTATTGATATGAAATCGGACGGTCCTTTCAGTCACACCAAGAATCAACGCTATCTCCATATAAGTCTTTCCAATCTTCAGTAAATTCATAACTTCCTTTTCACGTTCTGTGAACGCATGCTTTGGTATTTGCTCATAATGGGTCTCAAAAAGACTCATAACGTCAAACAATATTTGATGCTTTTCGCTGGCATATAACTTAACAAAAGCATCATCATCGTCGTTAAAATAAATAGTGAAAATCACCACATCATATTTTATTTTTATTACAAACGTCACTCCACTGCGAATACCATACTTATCGGACAAAATTTTAATGTCCTTATTATCGGTATTTACAGAAGACCATTTAAAGGGGGTAATTTTATCTTTAGCTTCCAATACAATATTGCTTCGAAGATGCAATTTTCTTTTGAGGAAATCTTGCTCCCAACAATGTGGCAGGTTCGATATAATCAAAACATCATCAAGAGCATTGATGATGAGGATTGAGTATCTCTTTATGAATATCTGATTAAGATATTCTTCTATGAATTTTTTAATCATCATTACACCTTGCATGTTAGATTTCACACAGTTAATGACGAGTGATTGATATCCGCCCGTATTAAGCAATGCTATTATATCACATGTATATGGTTGCATAATTGATTAATCACAAACAATAATTATAACAGTATACTTTCTCATAAGCCAACTCTTCACCCACCCGATGAAATAATAAAAAAGAAAACATGACTCACTTTACAAGTAGGCATCGATGTTTTTTAATTATGATATTCAGCATATTTAATAATCATTAATTGTCACTTTAACCTTGAGTAAACTGAGTATTATAGCTTTGAATGACATTACCACTTCATAGTGTTTTATTCATACATAAGAAGTTAACTCTGTATATGTTTTATATCTCTGGTCATCTGCCCTCCCGAACAATTCATTGCCAGATAAATTGCACATCTGCGCTGATGCATAAAAACAAACGTCCCTTAACTGACCCGATAATATACAGAAAGAGGTAATATTATGCCAAAGCACACCCCATCATTAGCTACAGATAATAAAATGCCCGTCTGGGTTACTATATCAGAAGCCGTTGAGATTGCGACAGAACTGGCAAAACAAAAGATTAACCCCAGCGACATTTATCGTCATGCCTTTAGGGGTGATATTTTTCTGTCCATTTATTTTCAGTCACCCGTAATACTTAAAAAAACACTAGTTATCAATGAGAAATTAAAATTCAGACAATTCGAAGGAGGATTAATTGAAAAACTTTGCTTACTTGACCCGCAAGCATTTCTCTATGGAAAAAAATATATTCTTAGTACTGAGGATAAATACACTTATCCTATACAACAGATTATTGATACGACGCTAAAGGGTTATGAATATTTTTTACTCCAACGAATACTGGCACATGAACTCAAATTTCCTCTTCCAGTTTCAGGTGCAAAAACAGTCAACTACGGCATAACTGTTGAGCTTTCAGGAGCGACCTATCAGGTCTTTGAGAAAATGACCTGGTTAACTCGGGCGAAAAAACAAATTGCTCAATTACCTGAAGATATTTCGCATGACATTATAGCTCAACTCTCTGCCGAATGTTACAGCAAATATCAGCAAAATGGATATTTCCCTCTCTATGACTTACCGCCGGATGCTTGCTTTATCATCCGTTATTCAGAGGTTGAAAAGTTAATTAATTTATATGCAAAAAACAAAATACCACTTAACTCATCAACACGTATGACTACTCCTTTATCCCGCCTGCTGTGGCTGGCTTGCAAGCACAATGATGCTATCAGCTCATTGCTGAAACATCCCTATAAGCTTCTCTCCATCTTTGAATTATGGGCTTCAGATGATGGCATCACGGAAGCGCTAAGCGCCGAAACTCTCAAAAATGCACTGGAACGTGGTGCTCCTCCCTTAACATCCTTATCCCGCTAATATCATTCTCACCCGATACAACTTAAAACCTTAGTAAGGATCACGCCCCCTTATTAAGGGCTCATCTGCTTTCCTGCAAGTGAACCTTATGTTTTTTTATAAACGACGAGGCTATTCGTCTATTTAAGCCAGAGGAGGAAGATATGACACCCCATCGTCTATTACGTCTCAAACAGGTTGAAGGAAAAACAGGTCTAAAACGATCTCAGATCTACCTGTATATGAAAAATGGAATGTTCCCGCGTTCCATAAAGATCGGTCTGGCTAGTGTGGCCTGGCTCGAATCAGAAATTGATGAATGGATAGACCAGAAACTAACTGAACGTCAAGTCAGCTGAAGAACTCCATTTATTTTTATCTATTCAATTTACGCCCTGAAATACAGAGTGAGGAGAAGACAGGATGATCTCGTCAATTAATTACGCCATCCTGACTGATGCGTTGCACGCGTTGAGGGAAGGCAATATTCGTCACTGCGAATACCTCGGATTCACTTTTGACGAAATTAATACTCTCAATCAGCTATCACTTGATGAACTATTTACCGTTAGCCGGGCAGCATCTCCCTTTGTTTCGGTAAGTATACGCCATGATGTTCTGCAATATGTATTGGTGCAGGCTCGTCAGGAATACCGGCTACAGCAGCAGATTAGCCGGGCTATCCGGCTGGGTGGTTCGATTGCGTTGCTCAACCATTATTTTGGCCTGACCTCCAATGAGATCTGCCTTCGCCGACGGTTGCTGGGCGTCAACGTACCCTATGGTCGTACACCTGAACCGGACGAAGAGACCGATGTAGCTATCTGGCAGCAATGGCAAACATACCGGGTTGAAAACCTCGAATCACCTGAGGCACTGATTGCCATGATGCAGGTAGCGGAAAACTTGCTGCCGAAGGCCAAAGTCCTTTCACTCACCACAGTCTGGAAGTGCATTGCACTTTGCGAGCAGCAAGCTTCTGCTGACAGGAGGAAACCACATGCCGGATGAGATCGATCGAGATCAGGAATTTAATGAACAGCGGCTCGAGGACATGATTGAACAGAACCGTTTTAAACCGGGAGCAACACCATCATTATTCAAGTGCCGTGTGTGTGGTAAGCCCATTCCTGAAAAGCGACGACAGACACTGCCAGGCATAACAACCTGCACGGAATGCCAGAAAAAACTTGAGCATTGCATACGCTAATCATAAAGACGTGCTGAGATGTTATTTCCCAGCACGTCTTTAAAATCACTTATGGATTAAAACAATTGCCCATTGGTTTTACATCCTTTTCCCACCCACTGCTTATTAAATTCCCAACTAATTTATCTCTCTTATTTTTGTTTTGAATTTATCGTTTATATCTCGCACCAGACATCTGATTATTAATAACGCTATTACGACATAACTTCCTTGGTGGACTTTAATTCATCCAGGCCAGGCATTGCTCTTTAACAAAATGGACCGGGCTATCACGTAACCATAATTCAGGGTGCCGCTGAATGTTCTCGCTGCCTCGTTAAAACCGGAATGCAGGATTGGGATGTGATCTGTTTATTTAACTCACATTTGTTCTCACTAAAGGAAATTCCATGCGAAAACCCCTTTATCACGTGTTTGTCACTCAGGAAAGCCAACCCGACCCGCAGGGCGAAAAAAACACCTGGTGGACGAAGGTTGGCGTGGCCTTCGCCCATCACGGCAAACCCGGTTTAAACATTGTGCTGACGCCAGGTATTGCCGTTTCCGGCAAGCTGGTGCTCCTCGAGCCTAGGGATGACAGTGACACATCACAGGAAGCCCAGCCCGCTTAACCGGTCCTTTCCCTTTTCCCGGCACCGTGTCGCCTTATGGCATTACGCGTTGCCCGGTTTATCGTTCCGAGGCCACCATGCTTTCCACCTCCGCATTTCTGACGGTGGCTATGCAATGTGCCGCCAGCGTTCATCCGACCACCGCGCTCGATATCGCGCGGGTTGAATCCGATTTGAGTCCGTATGCCATTGCTGAAATTGTGCCCGGTGGTAAAGGTGTGATTTCACATTTTCCCGCCAGCCGGGATGAGGCGGTCAGCCTCACCGGACGGCTCGCGGCACAAGGCCGACGTTATTCGGTCGGGCTGATGCAAATCACCAGTACCAATTTCCATCACTACGGAGTGACAGCCACCGACCTGTTAACCCCCTGCGTCAATCTGTCGGTCTTTGAGCGTATCCTCACCGATTGCTACCGGCGCGGCGGCACTCTGAAGCGTGCGCTCAGTTGCTACTACTCCGGCAATTTCCAGACAGGTCAACGACCGGAACCGGCCTTTAACCAGACCAGCTACGTCCAGCGTATCGGCTATGTTGTGCCTTCAACGCGGGAAGATAGACAATCCCGTCCCCCCGAACGGGCAAAACCGGAAATCCATTACCCCACCACCGTCCTGCGCGGTGACATCCCCGTCAACTCTGCATCCCCGCCACTCCCCCTACGCTATCCCAGCACCGTGATCCGTGGCGCATTACCCGTCCCTGTCACTCAAGAGGAAAAATGATGATGCGAAAACTGAATTACTGGCCCGTCCTCTCTTCCATATTCATGACAACCCCGGCGCTGGCGACGGACAGTGGATTTAATAAAGCCAATGACACGCTGAGCAATACCTCCACCGGCCTGCTCGGATTGGCCGCCGTTACCATTACGTTAGCCACCATGTGGGTGGGATACAAAGTGCTGTTTGACGGCAAGAGCCTGCAAGACATGCGCAACGTCATCATCGGCGCAATCCTCATCGTCGGCGCATCCGGTTTCGGTGCCTACTGGGCGTCATAAGGGAGGCCGCAATGGCTACGCTAAACAAAGCTCTGACGCGGCCTGCCGCCATAGCCGGTATTCCCCTTGTGCCGTTCGTGATAGTTAGCGGGGCCATCGTACTGCTGGCGGTCTACCTCAGCTATTACCTGGTGTTGCTGCTCATCCCGGCCTGGCTAGAGATGAAGGCAAAGGCCAGAACGGATATCCATTATTTCGGGCTGCTCTGGCTGGGCTTTAAGACCCGGGGCCGGTTTGCCACCAATAAATATTTCGGAGCCAATGCCATGCTGGCAAACCGCTATGACGCCGTCGATATTTCGGAGTTTATTGAGAAAATGAAATTAAACGAGCGCGTTACGCTGGATAAACATATTCCGTACTCCTCCCATATTCACCCGCACGTCATCAGAAACCGCCACGGTGATTTAGTGTCCACCTGGGAGTTGGACGGTACGGTATTTGAATGCGAGGATGAACATCACCTGACATTAATGGCAACCCATCTTAATAACGTGATCCGTTCGTATGAGGGCTTGCCGGTAACCTTTTATCTTCACCGCATTCGGGAAAAATACCAGGATGCCTTCGCGGCAAATTCAGGCATTCCCTTTTCGGACGACGTCACAGCGCTTTATTATCAACCGATAAAGGAAAAACCGCTCTGGCGGCACCGGCTGTTTCTCACTCTGTGCTATGCGCCGTTCTCCCGCCTTGAGAAAAAGGCCATGAAGGCACGGCCGTCCGGTAAGCGCACAGCGGCGCTGGATAACGCCCTGCACGTAATGCTGGAACACAGAGAAGCGCTGGCTTCTGCCCTGTCCCGCTATACGGCAACCCCGCTGAAAGCGTATGAAGAAAGCGGGCGTGTTTACTCCTCCCAGCTTTCCTTTTATCACCGCCTGCTCACCGGCCAGTGGCAGAAGGTGGCGGTCACGCGCTCGCCGTTTTACGACACACTCAGTACCCCGGATGTGTTTTTCACCTCCGACACAGCCGAATGCCAGACGGTCAGCGGCTCACGCTTCTTTCGCAGTCTGGAAATCAAGGACTACTCGCCGGAAACAGCGACCGGCCTGCTGGATGCGTTGCTATACGCGGAAAGCGAGTACGTGATGACGCAGTCGTTCACCTGCATGGCGCGGGATGAAGCGCAGAACCATATCCGTCTGGCGGAAAAGCGGCTGAACTCGGCGGACGACGACTCCCTATCACAGCGTGAAGAGCTGATTGTGCTGCTCGACCTGCTCCAGTCCGGGCATGTATCCTGCGGGAAATTCCACTTTTCCCTGTTGGTATCCTCAGACAACGCCGACCAGGTGGTGAAGGACACCAACGCACTGGCGCACCCCTTCGCCGACCTCGGCATCATGACCACCCTGTCCACGCTGTCGCTTCCTGCCGCGTACCTGGCACAGTTACCGGGTGTGTATACGCTGCGCCCCCGACTGGTGGCCGTCAGCAGCCAGAACTTTGCCGATATGGCGGGCCTGCATAACTTTCATCCCCACAAGCGCAACGGCAATCCGTGGGGCGAGGCCATTGTCATCATGACCTCCCCTGGCGGCGGCGGTTATTACCTGAATTTGCACGATAGTCAGACCGGACGGGATGACTTCAACGAAAAAACACCCGGAAATACGGCGATTATCGGGAAAACCGGCTCAGGAAAAACGATACTGATGACCGTGATGCAGCAGTTGATGCAGAAGTACCGCAACCCAACAACGTTCTCAGAATCGGCCCCCCACAAGCGGCTGACCACCGTGTATTTCGACAAGGACCGGGCGGCGGAGATGGCGATACGCCAGATGGGTGGGCGCTACTTTCGCATTCGTACCGGTGTCCCCACCGGGTTTAATCCGTTTTCACTTGCGCCGAGCAAACGGAACATCAACTTTATCAAGCGGCTGGTGCGGATGTTGTGCCGTCGAAATAGTAAACCGCTCGATCCGCGTGATGAGGAACGCATCAGCACCGCCGTGGACACTATCATGCTGGACTACCCACCGGAGTATCGCCGCTACGGCATCACGCGGCTGCTGGAAGTGCTGCCGGAGCCGCCAACGAAAGAGGCCCGCACCAATGGGTTACGCATTCGTCTGAAACAGTGGGCGCAGGGCGGTGAGTTCGGCTGGGTATTCGATAACGAGAAGGACACGTTCGATATCAGCGACGTGGATAATTTTGGCATCGACGGCACGGAGTTTCTGGATGATGACGACATTCGCGGTCCTATCACCTTCTATCTATTGTACCGAGTTACCAGCCTGCTGGACGGTCGCCGGCTGGTGATGTTCATGGACGAGTTCTGGAAGTGGCTGGCCGATGTGGAGTTTTCCCGCTTCTCGCTCAATATGCTCAAAGTCATCCGCAAGCTGAACGGCATCTTTGTCCCCGCCACCCAGTCGCCCGATGAAATCGTCAAGCATCCCATCGCCCCGGCGATTATTGAACAGTGCGGCACACAGATTTTTCTCGCCAACCCGAAGGCCAGCCGTGCCGATTACGTGGAAAAAATGAAGGTGCCGGACAGCGTGTATGACATCGTCAGAAGCCTTGACCCGGGCGAGCGTTATATGGTGGTCCTGAAAACGCCCCTGCGGGCCGGTGAAACCCGGCCTTTTGTGTCGATGGCGAAAATGGATCTGTCCGGCCTCGGGAAAATAACCCGAATTCTGAGCGGGAGCGAAGACAACCTGAAACTGTTTGACGCCCTTTATCAGGAAGGGATGCAACCTGATGACTGGAAAGACGCATTCCTTGAGCAAGCCCTGTAATAGCCATGACTGAGGTAATGAAAATGCGGACCCGCCATATCATACTGGCATTATCGTTGTTTATTTCAATCCAGGCGTTCAGTGCCGGAATACCGGTATTCGACGCCGTGCAAAATGTCGAATCTATCAATCAGTGGGTTCAAAAACTCCAGCAATGGGAAGATACCGTCACCCATTATAAAAGCGAGCTTAGCGCCTATAAACAGCAATTAGCCACCGCGACGGGCGTGCGGAATATCCAGAGATTTCTCAGCGATGCCAGAAACCTTAAAACTGATATTGATAATCTCCGCAAAAACGGTATTTCACTGGATGACCTGTTAACCAATCATAACGGCTCGTACTCTTCAGAACTTCAACATCTTTACAGTAAATACAAATCCTTCAGCGTGTGCAGCACGGAACAGGAGGGAATAAAATCGCAAGCGCTAACAGAAAGTTGCAAACAAATGATCCTGAATCAGGCAATGGCGATAGAAAATACCACTGAGGTTGAAAACAAGATCACCGGCACACTCGGCGATATATCAGATTTATCCGACCGTATTTCTGACGCGCAGGACTCGAAAGAGTCACAAGACCTGGCTAACACCATCGCGGCAAAAAGCGTACAGTTAAATGCGCTGACAAATCAGTGGGAGATGTCTGTCAAACAGGCTGAACAGCGAACAACGCTACTGGAACAGCAAAGACAGAAAGCCTTTGAGCAGCAACAGTTAACTGCGCCTGTTGCTGACCTTAATAATATATAAGGAGGCCAAACGTGTTCAAACCCATAATAACCTTATGCGTAATATCAGGTGCGACATTGCTGCCAGGCTGTAAGGAATCGAAATCCGAAGCCTGGTATAAGCAGCATCCCGATGAAACCTATAAGGTCTATACGCAATGCATCAAAGATGGGGAAGCAAGCGATAACTGTGAGTTTGCCCACCGGGCGGCCCTTATGTTTGCACAAACAGGCAAGCCAGGCATTAAACAGAAATTCGAAACGGTTTTTCAGCAGGAAGCTGAAAAAAGAAAAACGGCCACTCAGTAATACCTCCTCCGTCATAAACAGGGATTCTTCCCTGTTTTTCTATTCCCCACCTCTTACCATCTCAAGTGAGGCACCATGTCCGGTGGTATGTTTGTTGGTATGGACAAAAGCATCATGGAGGGTCTCAACGCCGTTTTAGAAGGTCAGTCTTCCACCTACGGCACCATGATCAGCGTGATTATCGTCAGTTCCTTCACATTGTTTATTATGTATCGCGGCTATCAGACGCTGGGCGGAAAACTCCAGACGCCGGTTGAAGATGTTGTCTGGGATGTGGGACGTATGTTGCTGATCACCACTTTTGTTTTAAACCGCGACGGCTGGCTGGATGCAAGCATTGCTGCTATTGAAGGGCTCAAAGACGGGATTAGCGGCGATGATAATGTCTGGGTGCTGCTCGATACCGTCTGGGAAAAGGCACAGGCGCTGGGGCAAATGCTGTTTAATCTGGATACTTCCACTTACGTCAAACTCAACGGTGGCTTTGCCGAGGTCCTGGTATGGGGTGGTGCAATCGTTCTGTTACTGGCCGCCACGTTTGTCAACCTCCTCGCCGAAATCACTATTCTGTTAATGACAACCACCGCCCCGATATTTATTTTCTGCCTGTTGTATGGCTTTATTAAGCCCATGTTTGATAACTGGCTGAAAACAATTTTCACAGCAATATTAACGATTATGTTTTCCGCCCTGTCTGTCCGCATCGCCATCAACTACCTGAATAAAATACTGGATGCCGCAACAGCAACATCTGCTGAAAGCAATATGGTCACCCTGGCGGCGCAATGTTTGCTGGTCGGGATTGCAGCGGGTGTCGTGGTGTATTTTTCCGCGAAGATCGCCAATGCACTCAGCGGTGCCGCCGTGCAGGCCGTATTACAGGGCGCTGCCATGAGTGGCCTGAGCGGGCTGGCGAGCAAGTCCACCGACGCGGTCAGACCGGGCATGAAGGCCGGAGCCACCGGTGCCCGGATGACGGCCAAAGGGGGGGTGGTAGCTGCAGCAGTAGCTGGCAGACTCATCGCCGCCGGAACCGGCAAGGCTGTAACAGCATGGCAAAAACGTGCCGCCGCCATCGAAAGCATGAAACGCTTCAATCAGCAGCGTAACCGCTGATCCCTCCCGATCGTCAATTTCACCTACCTATCTCATTGCTGCCTGCGTCCATCGGAGCGGCATTCCTGCATCCATTACATAAGGGGTCTGGTATGAAATTCAGCATCTTCCTTCTGATGCTGTGCGTGCTTGTAGGCTGCGCACAGCATAAAAGCAATCTCACGCCGGTATCCGGCTCCCCGCAGCCGGTTAATTCCCCCGCCATCATCCAGGAGCTGACCCCCAATGCCTGACGTTCAGAAAATCATCAATGTATCCCGCTCATTTGAATCCATCATGTTGGAAAAGGAGGAGCGTGCTAGGAAAAATGCATGGGCAATGGCGGCGGTCGGATTTACTCTGGCCGGACTGGCTATAGCCGCCGTGATTATTCTGCTGCCGCTGAAAACCACTGAAATCGAATTATGGTCAGTGGATAAGCAGACCGGGCGCTACGAATACATGACCCGTATTAAAGAGCGGGATATTTCCGCTGAGAAGGCGCTGGCGCATTCACTGGCGGCGCATTACGTCACCCTGCGTGAAGGGTATAACTATTTTTCTCTTCAGCGCGATTACGATGACGTGCAGTTATTCAACAGCGACAGCGTCAATAAAGAGTATCTGGATGGATTTAACGGTGACCAGGCACCGGATGTCATTTTCAACAAGGCGGACTATGTCGTCTCTGTCGACATTATTTCCAACGTCCATGCTCCCGCAACGGCTCCCGATAGTCTTGCCACCCTGCGTATTAAGCGCACCCTTCGCCGCATTGCAGATAATTCGGTAAAAACGGATTTCTGGAATATCCGCCTGACCTGGCGCTACCTCCCCCGCAAACAACTGACGGACAGCCAGCGCGAAGTGAACCCCCTGGGATTCATCGTCACCAGTTACCAGCGCGATAAAGAACTGAGGAGCGAATAATGCTGAAAATCATGTTTTCCCTCGCGCTTATTCTCGCGTCATGTACGGTATGGGGCGCGGCCACGCCGCACGGCAGCACGTATGACAGCCGGATGCAGAACGTCCCTTACAACAGCCAGAACGCCACCGTGGTGAATACCCGGCCCGGCTACGTCACCACGCTGCTGTTTGACGACGATGAAGTGGTGATTGACGCGCAGGCCGGTTTCCCCAAAGGCTGGACGATAACCAAAAGCGATAACCGGGTCGGCGTCAGCCCGAACCCGATAACGCAGCCGGTCACGGACGCCAGCGGCAACAACGTCAGTCAGGTTTTCCTGCCGACCGCACAAGACTGGAAAACCAACCTCTTTGTGGTGACGTCAAAGCGCGATTACAGCCTGGAGCTGAACGTGCTGGACCACGATTCGCCCGCGCAGGCGTTCGTTATCCGCTACCACTATCCGGCTGAAGTCCGTCAGCTATCCGACGCCGCCAGTGCCACACGCCTGAACAGGCTGCAGGAAGCGCAGGAAAAGCAGCGGATAGCGGCGGCATTCAGGCAGACCACCGCGCCGCGCAACTGGCGTTATACCAAACGGGTGGCCGCCGGTTCGGCGTCGATTGCGCCTGATTTCACTTACGACGATGGCCGCTTTACTTACCTTGGTTTTTCCCCCACCAAAATCCTGCCCTCCACCTTCCTTGTCATTAACGGTCAAGAACACGCGGTAACGCCGCAGATTGTCAGTCAGGGAAATTACACCGTGATGGTGGTCCGCGCGCTGTCGCCAGACCTGGTGCTGCGCTACGGCCCTACTGTGGTAGGAATTGAAAACGCGACCTTCGGGAGAATGGCGGTCGCCAGCGGTGACACCGTCTCCCCTAACGTCACGCTGGAGGCAAAATGACAGCAACTCCTTCCCCGGAAGAACCGGAAAAGACCACGGCAGAGCGTGAAGCGGAGGCCCGCAAACGCGCCCGCGCGGAGATGGCCCGACGCGAGCCGGAACCGCCGCACCAGCCCGGCCAGCCTGAGGTGACTCGTTTTCGAAAATCCTCCGGTCGCCGCACGCTAATCGTCACCCTACTGAGCCTGGTCCTGCTGATTGCGCTGGCGCTCGGCGGCGATCGCCTTCTGCTGGCGTTGAAACGAGGTGATGGCAAAGCGGCCGACACCGCGCCGCCGCCGTCAAACGGCGCGGTACAGCATGAGCGCAAAAACCTCGGTATGGACAGCAACCCGTTCGGCCTGTTCGGCCAGCACAAGCCGGAAGCGACAACAGACCGGGCAAGTCAGGCCCCCGCCGCTGCGTCATCATCACCGGAACCGCCCCTGTTGAATAAGGCGGCGGCGCTGGCTGCCGGGCTAAACGGCACGGCCAGTACGACTCAGGAGAGCAACGTGCGGACGGGTCAAAACACACCAAGCAGTAGCTCTGTGTCAACCGGCAGTCCGCCAGCTGACACATATGCCCCGTGTACGTCAGTGATGATCAAAGGTAAAGATGGCCAGTTGCGCTGCCCGTACGCCGGAAATCCAACTCACGGGTCGGCTGCGAATGCTGAAATCGCCAGTCCGGGCGTAGCGAAAGTGACCGGCGTCAGGCGGCTGGGGCTCGATCCCGATCTGTATATTCCCGTTGACCGCTATATTCCCTGCTCAATGATGCGGCGCTTCGTTTCCGACGTGGGCGGCCATATCTCCTGCCTGATCAGTGAGGATGTCTACAGCGCCAGCAATCACGTGAAACTTCTGCCGGCGGGTACCGTCGCAAGGGGTATTTACCGCACCGGGGCGCTGCAGCATGGTCGCAGCCGGATGTTTGTGCTGTGGACAGAGCTGCGCACGCCCGAGCCCGGCAGCCTGCAAATCCCGCTGACTGATACAGACGCCACCGGCCCGTTGGGTGAGGCGGGGATCGCAGGCTGGATTGATAGCCATTTCTGGGAACGGTTCGGCAATGCGCTGATGCTGAGCACCGTGCAGGACGTGGCCGCAGCAGCGGCGGATGCGGCTCCGGGAAAAGACCGCAATACCGACTATACCGAAAACACCCGCGCCGCCACGGCCGAAATGGCGAAAACGACGCTGGACAACAGCATCAATATCCCGCCCACGATGTATCTGAATCAGGGTGACGTTATCGGCATCATGACCGGCACCGATATTGATTTCTCGTCCGTCTGGCAACTGCGACTGAAAAAGAGGTGGTATGAACGCTGAAAACCTGTCGCTGGATTTTATGAAAAATCAGCTGTTCGGTGCTTTTTTGCCGACTGAGGGGCTCACTGAAATCGCGATTAATCGACCGGGTGAACTTCATACCAAAATTAAGGGCAAATGGCAGAAGCATGATGTTCCTGTCACGCTGCGCCAGTGTTACGCCTTTGCCAAAGCGCTGGCGTCATGGCAGGAGGATAACATTGATGATACGTCCCCTGTTCTGTCCGCCACGCTTGAGTCCGGCGAACGTATTCAGGCCATCATGCCCCCGGCCTGTGAGCGTAACACGGTGTCCATTACGCTGCGCAAACCGTCATTTGAACAGAAAACGCATCAGTCGTGGATTGATGCCGGGTTTTATAACCGGATATCCGGTAAGGAGCAGGCTGAAAGTAAAGATGCTGAACTGGCCCGGTGCTACCACAGCGGGGATATTCCCAGCTTTATGGAAAAGGCGGTGGAGTATGGCAAGACGATTTTTATCGTCGGTGAAACGGGCTCCGGTAAAACCACCTATATGAAAACGCTGCTGCACTATATTCCGCCGCATCTCAGGCTAACCACCATCGAGGATAACCCCGAAATCCGGTTTTACCACCACGCCAATTATGTTCATCTGTTTTACCCGGCGGATGCTGGCGATAATGCCATTGTTACCCCCGGCAGACTGATCCGGGCGAATTACCGTATGAACCCCGACCGTATTCTGCTGGCGGAAATTCGCGGGCGGGAGGCGTGGGATGCGCTGAAAATCGTCGGTTCCGGTCATGAGGGGCTGATTACCTCGATGCACGCGGGCAGCCCGGAAGAATGTATTGAGGGCATTATTGACCGCAGCTATGAAAACCCGAACTGCCAGAACATTCCGTTTGAGGTGCTGTTACGCAAAGTGCTTAAAAGCGTTGACGTTATCGTCAGCATTGATATTCACGGGGATGTACGCCGAATGGGCGATATTTATTTTAAGCCACTCCATCTGAATAAAATGAAGGAGATATTCAAATAGCCCTCTCCGCACACCCTACAGATAAACACCTCTCTTTTATTAATGCATGAAAATCCCAACCACGCATTTATCCATAATGGTGACTGATATGAACAAGGTAATAAAATCCGTATTGTTGATTTGCAGTATCGCAATATTCTCATCCTCGGTGAGGGCAACCGATGCCTGTGAAGTGGTTTTATGCCTGTACGGTAAAACAATGGGTAACAGAGGCGGCGACGAATGTCATTCTGCTGAGCAATCTTTCTTTAAAATTGTCAAAAAGAACAGGCACGGCTTTCTGCCTGACCATACCGCTGACGCAAGAAAATCATTTTTACGCGAATGCTCGTCGGCTGACCCTGACATTATCAGCCAGATCATCAGTAAATTTGGTCATATCCGTGGCGGATAGAAGAAGATTATCATCATGACGAAGCCCGGATTTATTCAACATCCCTGGTCACATCAGCGTGGCGATTCCCTTCGTGCCTCCAGCGTTATTCAACGGATTGAAAAAGAGGCCATGCGCGGATGTGGACTTTATTACGAGATTTATCACTACCACGTCATTACTCAACTATTCCAACTATTAAATAAATTGAACACTACTGACCAACAACTCCTGATAACTGAGGCTGCCAGACGCGGATTTAAGATTGATAAAGCCAGTATTGAAGAGAGTCGCCAGAGTTATCAGGACACGCTGGCTGAAATTCGTCGTAGCGAATATTGAACATAAAACATTCCTCCCCCAACATAATACCCTGCCCATAAATACAAACCGAAAACTCACCTGTATTTAGCAAAGGATGGCGAAGCCGCCCCCAGAGGCGAGGGCAAATCTCGCAGGGAATTTTGGCAAATCTGGCACAGGGCAAAGCGGTGTTTAGGCTTTTTAATTCATGCGCTCAGCAGGAATTAAAAAGTGGCGTGAGGCGAGTAAATTCCATCTCGAAGAAATGGCTAATTTGCGTCACCGAACCCACCGGCGAGCGTTCACCCCTAGGTGAACCGAGCTGGCCGGGGGGAGCCGAATAAATTTCGCCGCCCCAGCGAGCGAAAAGCTATCGCCCACGATAGCGGTTTATTTGGGGGGCACAGCCCCGCACACCGTCGCGGCTAAGTCTCCGGCCAAAAGCCGGTAGCGTGGCGCGACCAACCCCTTTAAAGGTCAGCTTCCCTTTTATTCACGCTGCGAGGAACGAGCAAAGGGAATAAAAAGGCGAAAGCGACCGTCTTAAAGGGGTTGGTCGCGCGTAGCGTGCGACGGTGTGCCGCCTTTGACGTTGGGGGTTTTGGCGCGGCGTCCAGCCGCGACATTACCCCCATGCGGAAGGCAATAAGGGCGTCCAGCCCGCATGTACTGGCGCACGCCGTTTCGTACCGGGAAGCATGCTTTCCGGCACATGGCCGCACAGCGGTCACCTTCTTCGTCCCTTACGTTCGCCCCGCCTTTTCGCCCGACACCGTGGGGCGAATTGATGGGTCGAACGTAAGGGACGAATCGCTGACGAAGGAGGCATCATGATTTTAAATAAGCTTGCCGCTTCACTGTCACCGATAGTGAACGGGATGCTGGCGCTGCTCGCTTTTGTGCAACAGCAACAACTGATACTGGCGTTATTAGCGGGGCTGACGATGCCGTTTTTTGCATCAATGAAAAGCGATGAACGGCAGAAAGCGCCGCTCTGGAAAAAGCTGATTATGGCTTTTTCCATGGTGTGTTTCCTCTCTGGCACACTGGCCCCGGTCGTTATCGGCTTTTTTCAGTGGCTGTATAAGACCAGACTCACCAGTGATTATACAGTACTGGCCTGGTCAGTACGGAGTGCTTTCACTGTAACCGGGATTATTTTTCATATTATGCTTCGCCGGATATTCACGCCGGAACTGGACAAAATAAAGAAACGCCTTGTTAAAAAGACCACCCTTGAACGGGAATTGCGCACCGATGTCCGCACCGTAAAGTCCTTGTTGCCGGAAACACTGCATTATGATCCACTGGATTATATCGACCTGAATAAAGGTATTTTTACTGGCATGGGCAGGGAGAACGAACCGATGTATCTCCCGTTAAAAGACTGGCAGAGACAACACGCGGATATTATCGGCACCACCGGGGCCGGTAAAGGGGTTGCCGCTGGCATATTGCTTTATCAAAGCATTCTGGCCGGTGAAGGTGTCTTTGTTATGGACCCCAAGGATGATGAATGGGCACCCCACCTTTACCGCAAAGCCTGCGAGGATGCAGGCAAGCCTTTTGCCTTAATTGACCTGCGGAAACAACAATACCAGTTAAACCTGATTGAAGATATCACGCCAGATGAACTGGAAGAACTGTTTGTTGCAGGGTTCAGCCTGGCGGAAAAAGGACAGGAATCGGACTTCTATCGTATTGATGACCGAAAAGCCGCGCGTATGGCCGCGCAATTTGTCAGTGATAACCCATCGGCAACTCTCCGTGATGTTTATAACGGTGACTACGTTCAGAGCATTGCCGAAAAAATCAAAGCTTTTTTCGGTAAGATTGAAGAGCTGGCATTACTCAATGCGATTAATTCACCGGAAGGCTTTTCACTTAAACACATGTTTGATGAAGGCGGCTGTTGTTATGTTATCGGCTCCATGCGAAACAGCAAAATTATTACCGCCCAGCGCATGTTACTGGTTCGCCTGTACCAGTTAGCAGAAAGGCGCGACCGTGTAACAGACGTACCGCGCCCGATTGCTATTTATCTTTCGGAACTGAAATACCATTTATCCAGATCAGCACTGGAGGGATTAGGTGCGGCGCGGGATAAAGGCGTACATATTATTATGGATCACCAGTCCATTGCCGATTTAAAAGACTGCCCGGCAGATTTGAAAGGTGACGCCGTTGTCGGTGCGGTCGTTGAAAATGCCAAATTCAAACTGGTTTACCGGGTTATGGACCCGGATACAGCGGAATGGGTGGCGAGAATGTCAGGCACGATTCTGGTGGATGACGAACTCCGTAAGGCTAAGACGGATAATATGCTGACGGAAACCATCGACAGTGAGCGCACAATCCGCCAGGCCGAACGTTTCTTTATTGACAGCAATATGATCCTGAACCTGCCCGATTTTGTCAGCTTTATCTTTACGACAAAAACGCTACCTTCTGCTTCACTGATCTCGCCGATAAAGGTCAGAAAGCGTCAGCTAAAAATCTTTTCGGTTTCCCCTGATATTGCCGCAACGGCAGCCACGGTGAAGATAATGCTGGATTTTGGCGAGGATGATAAACCAGCCATGCCGGATGTGATGACAACGCACCCGACTCTTTTCTTCGACGAAATCGAAGTAAAACCGGTAAAGCCGAAACCTGATGATGAAGAACACCTGTCCCCGCTGGATTTTTAAGGAGCGGTTATGCTGATTTCGTCCTTTCACGAACGCCAGACTCGTAACCACGAAAAAATAAAACAACTGCTGAACTTCCTGAAAGAAGAAACCTACAGTGATTTTAAAACGCTGATGCAGTTATTTGGTTTCCGGGATCATAAGTCGCTTTATTCGCTGCTGGCAAAAACGGAGCGAATGGGGTTAATCCAGAAGCATGTGCTTGAATCACGGACAATCAGGATTTCATTATGGGGGATCACCAGCGACGGCCTGGCGGTGGTGTTAACCCCGGATGATAAAATCTTTCCTGCGCGGTTTGAACCATCAAAAATCACCGGCTGGACGCTGGAGCACCATCTTGATAATCAGGCCGCCAGGCTTATTCTGGAGAAGAAAGGCGCTTCGGGATGGATTAACGGCGACCGGACCACTTTTATCAGCCAGTATCAGGTGAAACATCGCCCGGACGGGTTACTGACCCTGCCTGACGGTAACGTTATTGCCATTGAAACCGAGCGCCGCCTGAAAACCCGAGCCCGTTATCAGTCGATCATGGCAAGCCACCTGCTGGCACGTACCCGCAAGCACTGGATTTATGTTTTTTATGTCATGCCCGATCCGCAGAAGAAGCGTGCGCTTGAACTGCTGTTTGACAGCATCAGGCATGTCATCATCAACCATCAGCAGGTCCCGCTGGAAGAACGCCACCGTCGGGTGTTTCGCATTTATACCTTTGATGAACTGAAACACCTGTCATTAGGCAGCTATACGTAAGATTTTACTCAGGCCATCGTGATGGCCTCACCGGCCTGGCGGCGATACCGCCAGGCCGGAATTTTTTTATTCCACTGCGAGGCGCAGACTGTTCGGTACTCGCTGTGCTGCGTTCCGCCTCAGTCTGCGCCTTGCAGCGTTGCCGGTTAAAAACCATGTAACCGCATTCCCTTGCGGTTGTCTGATTTCGGTCTCAGAGTTTATCCATCAGGTAACGATGTGCTTTAGCGGCGGCGCTGGCCGCTTTGAAAATATAACGCTTGTCGTTTTTCAGCGCTTTCAGCCAGGAAGCAATATAGCTTTCATGTTGTACCTCTCCCTCAATTCCCAGATCCGCCATCAGAAAGGCACTTCCCAGCTCCGCCACCAGTTCTTCCTCTGCATAATCTGCACTGCCAAACTTCCCTTTCATTTCACGGTTCAGGCGTTTTTTGTCACCACTCCAGTGAACCAGCTCATGCAGGCCGGTAGCGTAGAAATTCGCCGCATCTGAAAACAGATGGCGCTCCGGTAGCCAGACTTCATCTGTTGATGGGCTGAAAAAAGCATTTTGTCCTTTCTCGATGATGTTTGCACCGCTCTTATTGAACAGATTTTCAGCCTGCGGTAACGGGGCAAATGTCGCTTCCGGGCTGACCGTTTCAGTTGTCAGGGGCAAACCGTCGATTTGCTGAACGTTAAACACGGTGAAAGTTTTCAGCATCGGGATATAGTCAATTTCTCCGGCGTCGTTTTCCTTCTCCAGGGTGGTGTAGAAAATGGCTGTTGTGCCATGTTCACGTGTGCGAACCTGTCCACCTGCTGCCTGAGCCTGTTTGTAGGTCAACCAGCGTGAATCGCTGAAACCCTGTTTAGATGCGCTGCACCACAACATCATGATATTCATCCCGCTGTAGGCTGCTCCGGTTGCGTAATTAGATGGCAGACCAGACATGCCCGATACGCGTTGCCACGGACAGGACCACGGTTTTACACCGCTTTCAAGTGCTGCAACGATGTTGTCGGTGACGGTCTGATAAATATCCGTTCTGGTTTTAGACAATTTCGTTTTTGAGGAGCCTGACGGGTCCAGCGGGGATACGCTGGTCGCCGCTGCGGTGTTAGGGGCGCTTGTCCGGGTGGTATGCAGGGAAATCGTCATTGTTTTTTCTCCGTCAGTGTGTGATTTTCGTCTTCGTATCGCCTGACGGTTCGCTTTCCCGGCATCGTTCTGTCCTGCAAGGGCGCAGCATGCGTGCCATTTACCCTTGCAGGACGGGTTGTGTTGGGAAACGATTAACCGGAAGCAGATATGGAGAACGGAAAGCACACGGGAGAAAAACTTGCCCCTATATAGCCGGGCTTAGCGCCCCTCAGTTGCAGCGGTGAAATGGGTTTGGGATTTTAGATATAGTATAAGCATGACTGGCAGAGATTAATATATTGTTCCTAAGGAGGAAATAATGAACTGTAGGTAATTATTTTTACAACCAGCCTTTAAAAGGCATTCTAAAATGTGAAAATATTTTAGTTGATAGCAAATTCCCTTGAAATTCCAATTTTTCAGTTAGAATAATCAATTTAAAACCACCGCTATAGTTATATGGTGTTATTATAAATTGACTCTGATCTTATAATTAATTGCATTACATTAAAAATAATTCCGTTCCGCATGAATGAGTGTGGCTTGAATCTTCGCTATATGCCACCTTCCCTTTGTATTTGCCTCACCGAGGCGACTCCACACTGCCGTTTAACTATCTAATAAACTAGGATTTTTGGTGGAAAACTAATCTTCGCCATCATCACTTTTTAGAGCATGACTTAATTTAAAAATGGTGTTATAATCTTCTGTTAAAAGATTACAAATAATTGAGAGAAAGGGGTGTGAAAATCGTGGTTGACTACAGAGATCTGAATCTTAACCGAGAAAACCTTGATCTCAATATCCAGAACTTTCTGGAATCTCACGGCTATCAGCTTGATGGAGATATACAAACATTTCCCAAAAGGAAAAGGGTGGTTTTTGGCTCTACTGGGTCGGAATTCTCAACTGTTGATTTTCACCTCAACCATACAGGTACAACTACGATTCAGTGGAAATTAGGTAGAAATCAACCAGTTGGTGAAACACTTGCTTCATATTTAAGGGATACAATCGACCCAGCAGAATTTGAAAACGTCAATTATTCATTGAAAGGAATAACTACAGAATCATTCGATCCTATATTAGAATGCGTTTTGGAGGCTGGTGATATTGAACTCAATCTCTTACGTGATGAGGACAACTGTAAGCAGGTAACGCTGAAAAGTATTGCACATCAAGACCACTTAACTCTCACTCACCATCGACGGACAAGAGTTTTACAAATACAGGGTAAACCTTTGTCATGTTATCGTCGTGTTATTTTCATGCTTACAGATTTACTGGATCTCAAAGGATTAGAACAAGTCTTATATCGTAAAGATAACAGTAGCGCTGAGATAGTTAGAAAGGAGATGGCCGATGACTATATAAAAACGGCATTTCCTAGAAGCTATGAACTCTTACCTGAATCAGTAAAAAAACTGCTAATCTCTAGCTGTTGTGTGAAATTAGCCTCACCACAGTTACCAGATTATTGCCTATTACTCTATCCGGACCTACGGGCTCTCGAAGGAGTGCTGAAAGAGCAGATGTGCATTTACAATATGTCTGTTGAAGATGCAGAACATGGTTTTGGCGACTTTTTTGATATCAATCGTGGCTTATGTACTTTAAAACCTCAATACAGTGCAATGGTTAGAAATGTAGGTATGCAGGATGCTTTGAATAACGGCTATACATTCTATAGGAAACATCGTCATACACTTTTCCATATGGAAGAGTTTGCAGATGGCAGTCGCATGATAGATACCCTTGAAAAGGCAATAAGTTTATCTAAAAACACATATTCTGCGATCGATAGCTTATATACAGCGAGAATGTGAAAATTATGATTCAAAAAATACGCATTATTGGTGAAATAGCTGTTATAACTGCCACAGCGGATTTTCACCCTTTGCGTCAATTAAAAGGTCTGGCAATTGAACTCGATCAACTTGGTTTTGAGGGTGTAGTGCTGTTTGACCTATTAGCTGTAAATGGCTTAGCAGAAAACCGCTTTGCATCTATGAAATTTACCAATAGAAAATTTGTTCGTTCCTCGTTCGTGCTAGAATCCAATGTAAATCCAAGTATCAAAAATGAACAGGATGCTTTTGCTAAACAAGATCAGACATTTCTACTTGGGAGCGTACTCTCATCCACTGAGATTGAAAAGTTCACACACTAATCCAGCCGTTTTTTCCTGATCACCTCGCATAGATTCTTCAATACTTACAAAAATAAAAAACATAACATTTTCAATACAATAGAGAAACACAGATTATTAAATCTTTTATGTTAGACCGCTAATCAATGCCCCCACCAGAAGACCAATGCTAAAACTATGGAAGTAAGAAAATTTTTATGTCCATTGTGATGAAAGTAACCTGCAAGTATTATAAACTGTACATTAACTAACTGAATTAGAAGATTAAGGTAAGGCATTGAAATCAGTTAAGTGTAAGAGCAATGGAGAGAAAGCCCCAGTAGCACAAGCCTTTACCCCAGAGGCTAGCTTAAAACGCAAAATACGCTCACATTTTACACAGCTGGGGTTTCAAAAAGGGCCGGATGGAACACTAGTTCGTCCTGAGTCAGGAAAAGAATCAATCCGTCAACTGCACAGCGCTCAACGTGAAGAACGTCTACGCTCCTCTGAGCAATTTATATCTGAATTCTTGCCAAGTGCCATACCATATTTTGCCAACGGAAATGAGATTGATCCAACTAAGATTCGCTTATCATTGATAAAAGTTTCTGCGAATTCGTTCGAATCCAAACTCTTTAGGGCAGCATCTTTAACCTGGTCTGTTCCAGTATCAAATGGTTACGGTCGCCGCATGCGGTACCTCGTGTGGGACAGAGGGCATGACCGACTTGCTGGAATATTTGCATTAGGAGATCCAGTTTTTAACTTATCTGTACGTGATAATTTAATCGGATGGACATCTAATGATCGGTCAAGTCGGCTAGTTAACATACTTGATGCTTACGTTCTTGGAGCGGTTCCCCCCTACAATATGCTTTTAGGCGGTAAAGCGATTGCCTGTTTAATCCGCTCACGAGAAGTTTATGACGATTTCCTACGAAACTATGGTTCAACGACGGGCATCATTTCTGGTAAAGATAAATACGCTCACTTACTAGCAGTGACAACAAGTTCTTCCATGGGGCGTTCATCACTTTATAATCGACTGAAGCTAGATAGCATAAGTTATTTTGAACCAATCGGTTATACCGTCGGCTGGGGGCATTTTCATATTACCGATGAGTTATTTGGGGAGATGCGTGAATATCTTCGGCTCGCAGAGCACCCGTATGCCGATCAACATTGCTTTGGCGAAGGCTCAAATTGGCGGCTCAGAACTATCAAAGCTGCCCTGAAACAACTCGGGATTAACCAAGCTGTTTTACGTCATGGAATCCAAAGAGAGGTATTTTTCTGCCAGCTCGCTGAAAATGCAAAAGAAATTCTCGCGACTGGTAGGGGTACACCCGACCTTTCAACCTTAAAAACTATTGATGAAATATCTGAACTTGCGCGTAAGAGATGGATTGAACCGCGAGCTCTAAGGCAGGGTTATTATAAGAACTGGAGACGGGACGATATATCCTTACTAATTAAAGGATTAAAACTGGACGTAATAACTAGTAAAACTGCCTAAAGGAGTTGGGAGGAAGAGAAGTGAATCTAGCAGAACTTCAAGAGAGGCTATGCCAGCATTATTCTCGATTACGTGATCTGCGGACTACCGAAAATTATCCCGTTTATGCGATCGAGCATGGTCTGAGCGAAGCAGAGATTTCTACTGCTCAATCGCTTCTCAATGCCAACTTGAATACAACAAAACGTGCTACTCGCACTTTTTGGCTGGTATGGATCGCTGCCGCTGCTGAGATAGGTTACACATATGACGGAACCGAATATTGGGATTCCTTCGCTATAGCCTTTCCCTCCTGGCCTAAGTTTGGAGACCGTGATCAAATCCGCATATGGTATAGACGATTTACTACTGATTTTAATAGTGTCACCCCCTCCGGGTCATGGGCACAGCAGTTTCCTATTATTTCTTGGCCAATCACGCAAGCCATTCTGCCAAGATATCTACAACGTTTTTTTGCCGATCACCTATACAATCTTCGCCATTTACTGACTAGAAGTGATGAGCTTACATTAGAAGAAATAGGTGAACTACTAAGCGATGAATATCATGGTGGTTCATCTCGGTTCGAGGGTTTCTTACAACAAAAAACTCTAACAGCACGAATTGTAATGGCGATGCGTCTTGAAGATGTCGTTGATGTTATCTCCCCCATTGAGAAAAGCACATTACGCCGCATCATAGACGACTTCGATAAGCTTGGTTCATTTGGTACTCGCCTAAAGGAAGTAAGACGAGTACTCCGTGAGGCTCGTTTCGTCAATTTGTATAGTACAAGCTTTATATCTTCTTCAAAAAATATCCAAGAAAATGTAACTCTCTCGAAAACTTGTACAGTAAAACCTCGGCTAATTGCACGGCAAAGAGGTTTAACAGAGTGGAACCTAAGGCTCGTAATTCCCGACATTGCAACATCTCTTCGTCAGGCCGGACTATCCCCGCTTGATTTAGAACACTCTCATATGCGCTTTCGTTATTATGGTGGAGGCAATGCATGGATGCCGGGCCGGGCATTATTTTCTTACACCGGAGGAACAGAAGAACCACTCTCGGCATACCCAACTGATAATCATTCTGTTTTCGAATTCGATCGCCCTTTTGAAAAAGTTACAGCCTCGTTGCAGGAAAGGCTGCTTTTCCCTGCAACGACTTTACGACTACTAAAGGTACGTACAGATGGTACGGCTGTTGAAGTCACGGGACGGCATGTAAAAGCTAACCAAGCTTATTTACTTGTCTGTTCGAATACAGTGCCCACTGAAGTTATCGATAGTCTATCGCTTACTCCTGTTCAGTCACAGACAACTGGAGCCGACGTTTGGCAATTTTCAATTCCTACGAAAGTAGATGCTGGAAAAATAGCAGCATTATCGTCGATTGGTCTTGGATATAAGTTAGGCATACGAGCCGAATCAATAGGTATGACTGCCCGATGGAACAATGTAGATGACGCGCTGGAGTTTCTTGACACAGAAGTTGTCATGTTTTACCTAGCATCGGATGTTGAAGCCGACGAATTACAGATCATTATTAATAAATATCCTCCTATACATCTGCGTCCGGAACCCAACGGAAAAACGTTCATTTCGCTCGGTAAGCTTCCAATAGGTTTGTATTATGTATCTTTATCTGCACTCGGCGTAGCTACCGGTAGCAACATAATAAGCGAAGAAATCCTCATTAGGGTGCGTTTAGCGGCACCTTGGCAAAAGACTGTCTCAGGAAAAGCAGGGGTTAGCCTCAAGCTTGAACCGCAGGGAGCCACATTAGAGCAGTTTCTTGACCACGCAGCCACCCTGAGGTGTATGGCTCCTGCCGGGCGTATTGTTAAACTGGAAATCCGTTTCTTCAACGCAGACGGCACGCTTTTTCATATAGAGCCGATTGGCAATTACAAGGCTCCTGTTGACGATGAGAGAATATCTAAACTTATCGTACAGAAACTGACAGCAGACAACTACATTGAACATGTTGATCGTTCCGCGTGTATAGAATTGCTCATATCGTTGGACGAATATGGCCTAGAGAGCGTGCGATTCGACAAGAAAGCAGAACCTTTACGGTGGCTACGTTTAGACAAACGTACTATCCGACTCACCGATGATACAGAGGAAACAAGTCTGCCTTCTGTAAAGAGATATGATTTGAACGCTGTTGAAATTGGTCACGAAGTGGACTATGAACAGGCTCTGTCCGGACTAGAGCTTCGTGGTAAGGGCGGTTTGTTTGTTGCAAGCATCAATGATCAAACTTACGAAGTGATCGCTATGGCTTCGCAGCGCCAAATTTCTGATTTTCGAGATCTGAATATTCTGACTCATGTGTCCGCAGAAGAACCACAGCCACTAACCATTATCAATGCTCTGGAATATTGGCAGGGAGCTCGGAGGCTGATAGGACCAATGGCTTTTTGGGCTCGGCGCAACGCTATTCTCACACTTGAAAAAGAACTTGAACGATATCTATGCGGTAATGACTGGGCAGAAGATATAAACAAGGTTCAAACTGGTAAAAGGGACATTGGATTTCTTTATAGGCGAGTTTATTATTCACAAGGATTCGCTTCAGGCTTATTGAGCGCACAAGATTGGCAATATGATCATGATGCAGAAACTGCTGAACTAGAATTCTTCCGACTGGCTCATGCTTATAAAATTCCGGAAACAGACATCCTCTATCGTCTTGCACTGAAATTGGCATTTCAACCGCATACCGTGAAACCCTCGGACCTCGCATCACCAAATGCATTCGATATGCTACGGAAAAACTCTGCACTAATCCGCGGAGCGTATTTTGCGCGTCTAGTGGCACACTGCCAGAAAACGAGCTCTAAGACGGAGGTCTTATGAACAATATTAAAATACTTAGCCGAGCTGATTGCCTTAAGTATTCATCTCGCTCATTAGGACTTCCTGACTTGCAAAAACTTGATAATGCATTAATCGCTCAAGCGTTGCGGAGAACCGTTTTCATTGAAGCTCCTTGTTCGATTCGGACAGTATGCTCACTCGTAATGAATTCCCTATGTCCATTAACTGACGAGCCTGAGAACTTAAAGACACACATCTACGATATTATTGACGACCTTGTCAACTTGGGTGATCTTCTTGAAATGCGGGACGAAATCGCGGGGGAAACGAACCTCATTTTGCGCCCTGCTCCACCGGCGTTTGTGCTTCGAAGCGATGGGACATTCATTATAGTGGGAGTGGCTGGTGATGATGTCACTCCGCCACAGGTAAATGACTTTAATCTCGTTTATTACCCGAGTGGTTTAAGAATACTCACACCAAGCAATACGCAATCATGTCGGCAAACACTTATCGATCTAGGACTTATTGAGTTACCTATGATTACATGGCTACGTGCACCAGTTTCGATTACAGCCGACAAACTTGTAAAATCCTGGATCAGCAGACTCCCCAACGATATACACCCGGAAAAAATAGAGAATTTTGAGATAATTGATATTAGCAATACAACTTCATACTATAAAGGCAGATGGCAGTCACTAAACGAACAACATGCTGGAATTTATATTGCCCGACGCCCACAACGCTACGGGGCAAGACTGTGGTGCATTGCCGAAATTCGGGACGGATTAGTCCAACGCTTCGTTGATATTCATTCAGGAGATGCGCGCTTTCGAGATTGTGATGAAGCGTGGCGATTACTCGCTGCGATGGATGCACTTTCTGGCTCTCCGCAACAGGTCAGAGTTGTTTATGAAAAGGAGATAACTGTGCTGTCCTTTACATCTCCTCTTCCTTCTTGGGCGATTAGGCGTCTTAGTCTGATCGGTGAACGTTTAAAGCCTCATCGCGCCTTGCTGCAATTTTCACTGCCTTTACATAATAGTGAAGAAGAACTTCATTGGCTAGAGGAATCCCTCTGGCTAACTCGGGATTAGTATGGGAGCACTAAATGAAAACAGCCACAATACAACAAACAATTGACGAATTACGGCAGAGCCTGACGCATTATATCGAGGCGACATATCACATCGGCCACCCTTCCATAGTCAAACAGCGTCGTGAGCTATTGAATCAGATCGGTGGCATCTATCAGGCTCCATATCTGGAATCGACTCCCCGCTATAAGAGCGCCAGTCCTTATAATGAGATTGATAGTTTGCCACCAGCAGCACTTGAAGCATTGAGAGTTCTTTCTGACAAAAAATCAGGAAAACCAGTAATTTACCCTTCCCCTTATACCCATCAATTGGAGGCCCTACAAGAGATTCTCAACAATAATCGAAACCTTATGATTATGACGGGAACAGGTTCTGGCAAAACTGAATCATTCCTCTTACCGATATTAGGCAAGTTCGCAATTGAAGCCTGCGAGAACCCAGAGCGCTTTAAAAAATATAATGCTGTTCGCGCATTAGTGCTTTATCCTATGAACGCCCTCGTGAACGACCAATTAAGTCGATTGCGAACAATGTTTGGTTCCCCTCAAACCGTTGCTCTATTCGAAAAATGGGCTAAGCGTCCCGTCCTCTTCGCGCGTTATACTAGCCGTACCCCATATGCGGGCCTGCGCACACCTAATAAAGATAGTAAACGACTAGCATCTATTGGTGAATTTTTCGGTGAGATCGAGGATGCGAAACGACGCTATGAACATTCCCCTTCCGACGGGGAAGAATACCGCGCGGCTAAACTCTTTGATACCTTAAAGGTACGGGGAAAATGGCCATCCAAAGAAAGTGTTTCCGACTGGTTGGGTAAAGCGCCTGTGCCTTGGGCGAAGCGAGCAATCTGCCGTCCACACGATTCTGAACTAATTACACGCCATGAAGTTCATGCATCTCCACCCGATCTTCTCATTACAAACTATTCGATGCTTGAATATATGATGATGCGTCCCATTGAGCGTGGCATATTTGACGCAACAAAAGAATGGTTGGACGCTTGCCCGGACGAGAAATTTCTTATCGTTCTTGATGAAGCTCATCTTTACAGAGGAGCACAAGGTGCTGAAGTCGGATTATTGATACGTAGACTAAGAGAACGTCTTGGTATACCAGCCGAGAGGTTCCAAGTCATATGCTCGACCGCAAGCTTCAGTGATGAGGGTAAGAAAAATGCTGGTGTATTCGGCGCACAGCTTTCCGGAGTATCGGCCGAATCATTCGTGTCAATAGTAGGAGAACTACAGTTACGTTCTCCTGAAGACCGTGGATCAATGGTCGATATAAGCACCCTTGCTGCTGTTAATCTTAAACAGTTCTATTCAGCAGACCATAGTCAACAATTGGCAGCGATTGAGAGCTTTCTAAAGTTTCGAGGGGTATCAGTCAAAGATGTAAGTGATGTGGACGCTAAACTTTATCTGGCGCTGTACGATTACGCGCCATTTAATCGACTTGTAAATGAGACTATGACTGCTGCGGTATCGCTCTCCAAACTACCAGAAATAATCTTTGACGATACAATACCATCGAATCTTTTGGAAAAAGCCACAACGGTATTACTCGCGCTTGGGAGTCGCGCGAAAAAAACACCAAACGAAGCTAGCCTTCTTCCATGCAGAATACATTCATTCTTCCGTGGACTTCCTGGCTTATGGATATGCATGGATCCCAATTGCCCCGATGCCCTCAGAGACAGGCGAAGCCCTGCCGGAAGATTGTTTTCGCAACCACACGAGCGATGCAGTTGCGGCGCTCCGGTTTTGGAATATTATACTTGCCGTCATTGTGGCACTTCATATGCCAGGGCCTATACAAATGATGTTGCGCAGCCACGCTATTTATGGTCCAAAGAAGGTGAAAGAATTGAGACTGCTTCAGGGCTTATAGAGGCTCTTCATCCTCTTGATCTTCTTATTGAAGAACCGCCATCAGATGATAAAGCCAAAGCCGCTTACTATGATCTTGTATCGGGCCAGCTAAATCCAGATGTACTAGGAGAGAAATATCGAACCGTCTTCCTTGCTCCTGCAAAGCCCGTAACAGATAGCTCGAAAGATACCACCCGTGGAGCAGGTCCAGGGCAATTCGCTCCTTGTGCATGTTGCAACCAGATGGCAGGTCATGGACAATCTAGCGTTCAAGATCATCAGACCAAGGGCGATCAACCGTTTCAGGCTTTATTGGGATCACAGCTAAGAATACAGCCCCCTGGTCCACAGCATCAAACTTCTTTTGCGCCACTTCGTGGGCGTAAGGTTCTAATCTTCTCTGATTCTCGCCAAGTAGCCGCTCGTCTGGCTGGCACACTTCAGAACTATTCCTTACGTGATGCTGTGCGGGCACTTCTTCCGTTGGGTTATAAGATTCTTAGCCGCGATCCGGACTTCTCCAAAACTCTTGTGCTCAACCATGCGTACTTATCAGTTTTAGTGGCTGCCCATAAGTTAGGCGTTCGACTAAGGCCCCAACTTGGTGATGCAGAAACACTTTCAGAGGTAGAAGGACCAAGTCCAGGCCCATCTCCCGCAGGTATACAGCTCTTTCAACTCCTCAGTTCGTTGTCCCGATGCCCTCAGCGTCTTATGCAGGCAATCTCCGATACGTTTAAACATACGAACATGGGACTTGATCTGGAGGCCTTGGCGATCGCCACGATTGGCGAGCCCCCACAAATCTCGTCCAAGATTGTAAAACTTCCCGATCTACCAGGAGTCGCCGAAACCGAGGAGGCTAAATTGACAGTCTGTCGAGCTTGGCTGCGATGCTGGACGCTTGATCCGGGAATCTGGTTTTCAGACATGCCTGACTCTTGGTGGAATGAACGAGTGAGATCCCATCAAGGGGTATTTACTGCCATGAACCGAGTTCTTGTATCGAAGCAATCGAAATCAATATTCAAAAAGAATTGGCTTCCAACTCTTCTGACCATTTTTACCGAGCAAACAATGGGAGGGGGACATCGTTTAGTTGCTTCGAAGCTTTCTCTTCATTTAAATGGTCAGTGGCAGCGATGCAATAGTTGCAAATCTGTTCATCGCCCAGTCGGAACTCTCAGTAGATGTATTGACTGTGAAAGTTCTGATGTGAGCAACTTTGATCCCGCTTTAGATGAGGTTTACAAGGCACGTCGTGGTTTTTATCGCGACCCTATCGCTTCAGCACTTGATGTTGAAGATCCCCAACTAATGACCATTATTGCAGCAGAGCACACAGCTCAACTTGGAGCGGCACAGCCGGATGAAGCCTTCTCTCACTCTGAGCGACACGAAATAAGATTTCAGGATATCGATGTCGCCTGGAGAGATAAGGACCGCCCTGGTGAACCCGCTATTGATGTGCTTTCAAGCACCACGACTATGGAAGTAGGTATTGATATCGGTGATCTTTCAGGCGTGGCACTTCGTAATATGCCTCCAACCCGCGCCAATTATCAGCAGCGTGCTGGCCGAGCAGGCCGACGTGCTAATGCAGTTGCGACTGTTGTAGCATTTGGCAGCTCGGACAGCCATGACGACCATTATTTTACGGATCCAGAGGAAATGATACGGGGTAATGTAATTGATCCACGCCTTACGTTAGAAAATCCGGAAATAACGCGACGCCATCTTCGCGCCTATCTGCTTCAGCGCTATCATGAAGACCGTATTCCTAGATTAATCCCAGGTGCCGATCCTAATTTGTTTTCCGTTTTGGGCAAAGTTGGTGATTTCAAAACTCGGGGACCTTTGCTCAATCGTTATGATTTTGCTAAATGGCTGGAAGATAATGCACAAGACCTCGCTAACGCGGCTGATCGCTGGCTACCCACTGAGTTGTCGCCAGATGATCGCCATAGGTTGATTGCTGAAATGATGGTTGACGCGACAGATACGATTGACGAAGCCATAGATTTTATTCAATCAGAGAACCAAGATGTCAACGCCGCCCTAGAAAAAAGTAAGGACGACTCTGATGATCAAACCGAGAATGAGATAATGACCGAGTCGGAGGATAACGTACATATTGTTGATCCCGCCACGGATAAACTACTTGACCGTCTCCTTTACCGGGGAGTAGTTCCACGGTATGCGTTTCCAACCGATGTTGTGGCATTTCACGTTTTCAATCAAGAGAGATCAACCCCGTTTACATCGGTTATAGATTATGCTCCCGCTCAGGGGCTTGCACTGGCTCTATCTCAATACGCACCAAACAAGCAACTCTGGATAAACGGCAAACAGTATACATCCAAAGCTATATATTCTCCTTATCCAGCCGAACGACGGGACGCTTGGGGAAAACGAAAACTCTACTTCGAGTGCAGCACTTGCTCCCATGCAAGGACTGACGATTACTTAAAAGAGAGGGAGAACACGACAGAGACTTGTCCAGCCTGCAACACACCCAACTCTTTCGGCCCGGCAAGGGTCTGGTTCCGTCCTGTCGGCTTTGCGCACCCAATCGATACACCGCCGGAAACTGAGCCAGACTCACCAAACGAGACCGCAAGAGCGACGCGCGCCAAGTTAGTTATGCAAACGCCGAATCCTGACAAGAGCTGGATTCAGGTATCCGAGCGGGTGCGTGCTTTCAAAGTGAGAGAATTTCTCTTAGTATCAAATACTGGTGTCGATAAAGATGGCTACGATTATTGTCTCGCCTGTGGTCGAATCGAGTCATCGGCGGCTCCTGAGGAACTACTCTCCCAACCACACGCTACACCATTCCGCAGTGAAGAAGGCTCCATCTGCCCAGGAGGAGCGGCAAAACGTCACGTAATTCTTGGGACTGATTTCAAAACTGACATTGCATTATTTTCATTCCCGCTAACAGAGCCGTTCCAACTCTTGCCCGGCAGTATAGAAGCTGATTCTGTACTTAGAACACTATGCGAAGCTATGGCCAAGGCTGCGTGTCAAACACTAGATATTGAACCGGGAGAAGTTCTAGCCGAATACCGCCCAGCTTTGACAGAAAAAGGCGCAAGCGGTAACGAAGTTGAAATTTTCCTATATGACACATTGGCAGGAGGTGCAGGGTTTTCGACCGAACTTGTGAATCGGGCAAGAGAATTGTTTGAGCACACGCGAAATCTTCTAGCAAGTTGTCCAGAAAACTGCGACACATCCTGCTATCGCTGCCTGCAAAGTTTCCGCAATCGAATGGACCACTCGCTCCTAGATCGCAAACTCGGCATTCAGTTTATTGAACATGCGTTTGATGGTGGATATCCGCCTTATCCTGCCGAGCGTACTCGACGATCGCTTGATCTTCTCGCCCGTGATCTGATTCGGCAGTATGGAACCGAATTTTCTTTCTCTCGTGAAGTTCAACGATATGACAATGAAGCTGGAGCTATAGTAATTCCAATTGTTGCTACACGCCTGGCTACGGGCGCAGAAACTTGGATATCACTCAGTTCGCCACTAGCCCCGGCGATTCCGACAGATCATAAACTCCAGAAACTTAGTCCTCAAGGGTCAGAAAAAATGGAGTGCGCAGATGACCTTATTATTCGTAGACATTTACCAGAGGCAAGTTTGCAACTTCGAGGAAAACTGAGATAAGACCATAGTGAATTTACACTTGGCGGCGACGGAGTCCTCGCCGCCCATTTACGAAATTGTTCATTAAAAGAAAATATTGATAATGTACTAGTCATTTATTCTAATTACTGGCTATTCTAGCCAGTAATTATTGTTAATACATATCAATTAACTATTGCTACTCCCTCCAGTCTTTCGTATAGAGTAGATCGTTATCGCTCAACTTGAGAACGGTATGAATACGCAACAATCGTTCAACTTTGGCACCGAATTTTGCGGCTTCATCAAATAAAGAAAAAGATCTACGGAACGCGGGAAGAAGCCCGCAGCGATATTTTTGATTACATCGAAATGTTTTATAACAGTAAGCGTCGGCATGGTTCTAGCGATCAGATGTCACCGACAGAATATGAAAACCAGTATTATCAACGACTTGGAAGTGTCTGGATTATCCGTGGCGATTCATTCATAATATCTAAAGAGTAAAATGAACAAGTCGATATCTATTACTGTTTGTCAGTCAACTTTGCCCATAAAGGTAATGGGAAAAGAGAATTGATCGGATATGGATTAGCCTCATCTCGACTAAGACGCTTCTGTTGATGTATTTTACTGTTCACGAATTCAACCTTAGAATAAGGCTTGAGGTAACAAGGTAATTTTTTAAACCTCTCGAGCATTGGCCCAATCTCTTGTTCAGCCCAAACTTTCATCAGCGACAATTCTGGTGACGTGTTTTCCTCTACGTCAGGAATACCTGAAAAATAGTCTTCTACGCTTTGATAGCGATGAAGCGATGAATTCTGGAGTTCATAAGAAACGCCCATGTTGAACAGAGTGTGACGAATAATACCTGTTACTAATTTTGCATAATCCCGAGTGGTCAGTTTAGTGTTAAAATTTTTCATATTAATAAGGCCAAACCCTTCTGACCCCATACCTATCTCGTACCGCAGGTCAAAATCTAATAAAGAAGCTACGAGTCTAGGAACCTGCTCCATTTTTTTTATTAATCCTGTATTAACACTTTTATACCAGTTACTTAGAGCATCTATCACTCCGGCAGAATGTTTGTGTTCTTGTCGCCCCCAAAGATCAACAGTCGATGATTTATTATATGCCTCAAGGATCTCTGCCTTTATAGCCTCCATTACGCTATCAATCTGCCCAAGATTAATCATGTTATTGAGCATATCCGCATTAAAATCCATACGGAACTGATGTTTATCCTTTATCGAAGTGCACATCTCTTTGAAGAGTGAAACTGGTTCAGAATTCATCTGAGTAGGCCAGATCAACTGATCAAAAGTCGCTTTCAAATGCTTACCAATCTTTTTCGCCAAACGACCTTTAACTTCAGATTGAAATGCTGCCGTATCTTCGTCGTTATTTCTCTTTTCAATGAGATCAGTTAACTCGTCAAGGCTCAGGTTACTATTAAATAATGGGTTATCTGTCTCAAATATCAGAAAGGGACTTTTGTTTATATCTTGCCAAGTTTGGACGATGTATGTAGACAAAGATAAATTATCGAAAGCAAGCAGAGGATGAAAAACAGATAGAGGATCACGCAGAATAGTATACATCGCATAATAAGAATAAGGGTGAACTTCATTATCAGAAGCAAAAGCAATTCCCTTTTTCTCAATCTCTTGCAGCAGTGATATGCGCCCCATCCTCTCGTCTTTCAACAGCATACCCACAATCTCATTACTTCCCTTCCCCTCCGCTAATAATTTCAGTACATCATCACACACGTTCTCATATTTTTTAGCTTCATGCACAAGTTGAATACGATTTTTAAACCCCTGGGCACCATGGCTTATGTATTGTTGTCTGCTATAGATAGCCAGCAAAAGCACCTGTTCCCAAGCCATTTTCTGGATGTTCTGTGTGGCACTAATTAATGCTTTCACATCTATACCAAAAACATTCTTATATTTTTGATTATTTTTAATTTTTATCACTCCTCTGCTTATGTCGCCAAACCTAGTCGAAAAAAAGATAACAACACCCAATTCATATCATAAAACAACCAATATCTACAGTAAAGTAAAAAACACCAAGAATAGGGTATGGAAATCCAAACAAAAAACAAAAAACCTTACCCTAAACTAGTAGTTATAGTATTTTTTCTATAAAAAAATAGACATTGCATACCCAGATAGAGCTGATATTGTAGGAGATACTCAGTAGCGAGTATCTATCGTTATCGAGCATTGAATCCGTTTACTATGGTTTTTACGAAGCATGGTGACACCATCGGAGTTGCTATTTATAGCATACGCCGCAAAGAATCAGCCGAGGAGGCTTACATGGCAAACGATGTAAATCCCAACCCCCAAAATTTGCCCAGCACTTCAGTTGCGGATATTCCCCAACTTGTAGCGCAAGCTAATGAGATACATGCTGGTGCAACTAAAATTAGCGCTCAAAAGATCGTATTCGATAACGGAACGATCTATCAAGATAATGGTACTAGCCATATTGTGGCTGGAAACGGTGGGATTGTTGAAGTAACTGAGAAAACTACAACGGTTACGATTGCTAATCCAGGGATTTCGTTGAAAGAAGCACTACCCACGGTAGTTGAAACGTATACGCAAGAAGTAGCCGCAGCATTTGCAAACACATCGCAACCATCAGTATCAGTACAACTTAATCCCCCCGATAAAAAATAAGAGGGGTCCTACGGCGAGTACTCCCTGCTAATCTCCTTAACGGGATAGTAGGCTCGCCTGTACGTTGCTGATGAAGAAATTACTAATATCGGGTGTATAAATCAGCGGGGGCAGGTCACTGTTGGTACAGAGCAGACTACCCTTGTAGATATAACCATCGTTACGACTGCCAAGTTCAAATCAATTTATGTAACCCGGCCTATTGGTGGTCATTCTGGTGGTCTTGACAGGATGAATATTCCGGTTTAGCTTAATTATTAGCCACTTGCTGGCAAAGGCGATCCCAGTCAGAGGAGCCAAATTTAAGAAGCCCGCTTAAGGAAACTTAAGCGGGCTTTTTGCTTTTAACGTCTGTGTAAAAGCTGCCTCTATAAGCGCTCAGTCTGCCATAACTCCCCATTCCATGCCGCATCACATCGTTGATTAAAGTTGTGTAAATGTAAATCGTTTAAACTTTGCAATTATTGTAAGTGCTAGTGATTATCATTTATTGTACGCGAGCCAAAAGAACGAGCCCCGACTCGGTTCACTGTATGTTCCAATTACTCTGGGATAAAAACGATGAATGCTCTGACTCGCACCGGATTGCGCCGTATCACGCTTGCCTCTGCCCTCCTCTTCTCTGTCAGCCTGCCGGCTTTCGCTCAGGAAACGCTAACGCTTTACACCACCCGTGAACCGGGCCTGATCCAGCCTTTACTTGATAGCTGGACTAAAACCAGCGGTATCAAAGTAAGTACGGTCTATATCAAAGACGGTATGCTTGAGCGTGTTAAGGCGGAAGGCAAAAACTCCCCTGCCGACCTGCTGATGACCGTCGATGCCGGAAATCTCATCGATTTGGTTGAAGCTGGCGTCACCCAGCCGGTAGAGTCAGAAGCGCTGAAAGCCGCCATTCCGGCGAATCTGCGCGGCGCGGATAATCAGTGGTTTGCGCTTTCTATGCGCGCCCGCGTACTGTATGCCGAGAAGTCGCTGCCAATCGATAACTGGCATTACGAACAGCTCGCCAGCCCAGAATACAAAGGTAAAGTTTGTATTCGTTCCGGTCAGCACCCCTACAACACGGCGCTGATCGCCGCGATGATTGCCCATCATGGTGAAGCTAAAACCGAAGAATGGCTACGCGGTGTCAAGGCTAACCTGGCGCGTAAAGCCACCGGCGGCGATCGCGATGTTGCCCGCGATATCCTCGGTGGAATTTGTGATATTGGTCTGGCCAACTCCTATTATGTCGGCCATATGAAAAACGCCAAAGAAGGCAGCGATGCTCGTCAGTGGGGCGATGCCATTAAAGTCGTTAAACCAACCTTTGAAAATGGCGGTACGCACGTCAACATCAGCGGCGCTGCCGTTGCCCGCTATGCGCCAAATAAAACCGATGCCGTTAAGCTGATGGAATATCTGGTTTCCGCGCCTGCCCAGCAGCAGTATGCGAAAGCGAACTTCGAATATCCGGTACTGAAAGGCGTAACGCTTGACCCGGTCATTAGCGCCACAATCGGTGAAATCGACGTCGATAAAACGCCGCTCACCGAGATCGTGAAGTATCGTAAACAAGCTAGCTTGCTGGTAGATAAAGTTGGATTCGATCAATAAATCGCTGCAGTTTCCGACGTTACGCGGCCTGGTTTCCGGGCCGCAGTCATTATTAACGCCGTTGCATCTTGGCGCGTTGTGCGTCGCGCTTGGCGTCCTGACCCCCATCGTTGCGCTGATCTGGCAGGCCACCCAGGCTGATTTATCCCACTGGGATAATCTTATGACATATGTACTGCCTTCAGCGCTCAAAAACACCGTGCTGTTGCTAACGGGTGTCGCGATAATGGTTGGCGTCATTGGCGTAGGCAGCGCATGGGCGGTAACGGCATGGGATTTCCCTGGGCGAAAAATTCTCAGTTGGGCGCTGCTGTTGCCGCTGGCAATGCCGACCTACATCGTTGCCTTCGCATGGCTCGATCTGCTGCATCCGATTGGCCCCCTGCAAACCTTTATCCGTTTCTTACTGGGCTTTGACAGCCCGCGACAGTTCCGCCTGCCCGATTTACGTTCCCTTTCCGGCGCAATAATCTTGCTCGGATTAGTACTTTATCCTTACGTGTACCTGACAACCCGCGCCATGTTTATCAGCCAGCCGGCCCATCTATTGGAAGCAGCGCGTACGCTGGGATGCAGCGCAACCGGGACCTTTTTTCGTGTTGCACTCCCCATGGCACGCCCGGCACTGGCCGTCGGGATCAGTCTGGCGCTGCTGGAGACGCTTAACGATATTGGCGCGTCGGAATTTCTCGGGGTACAAACGTTAACCGTTACCGTATACACCACATGGATCTCTCGCTCTGATTTATCTGCCGCAGCGCAAATCGCCTGCATGATGCTGATGTTTATATTCTTTATTCTGACGCTGGAATTTTATGGCCGCAGAAAACAGGGATTCAGCAGCCGTAGCCTGCGGGAAATTCAACCCACCCGCGTGCAAGGCTGGCGTGGCTGGCTACTCGGTGTCGTTATTTCGCTGCCGGTTGTGCTGGGCTTTCTGGCCCCGGTGCTGTTTTTAATCTGGGAAAGCGCCAAACGTATAGGTGACGAGAGCCCTATATCCTCCTCGTTACTGTCTGCATTACAAAATACGTTATCACTGGCCGCGGGAACCACGTTGGTGGTGGTTTGCGTCAGTATGTTGGTAGCCTGGAGCGCGCGGCATAGCGCCGCAGACAACGCGATGCCAGGATTTCGCCGTGGTGTAATGCGTCTGGCTTCTTTAGGCTACGCGGTTCCCGGTACAATTCTGGCAATTGGTTTTTTAACCCCCGCCATGGCAGTCGACCGCTGGCTGGCAGATTTACTGGATGTTCGCGGCCTGCCGCTGATGTCCGCCGGGATCCTGCTGGTAATTTGTTGTGCCATGCGTTTCCAGGCGATTGCTATCGGCGCACTGGATTCCGGCTTGGGCCGCATTCCGCCTTCGCTGGAGCAGGCTTCTCGTCTGTTGGGTGAGAATGGTGCGGGCACATTTGCACGGGTTCATTTCCCATTGCTGCGCCCGGCGTTAGTGAGTAGCGCCCTGCTGGTTTTTGCCGATGCCATGAAAGAACTGCCAACAACGTTGCTGTTGCGCCCGGTAAACTTCGAAACGCTGGCAACGTTGCTGTATGCAGAAGCCGCCCGTGGAACCTATGAAGAAGGTGCTATCGCCGCGCTAATGATTGTTTTAGCTGGCACGCTACCGGTTATTTTGTTGGTGCGTCACCAGATGACTCGCCGTGGTTAAGAGAGTAACAATGTCAGAAATTGCATTACGACTCCAGGATGTGCATGTTGCCTACGGCAACAGTCAGCAATCGGTGCTGAGCGGGTTTTCAATGTCGGTACGTAAAGGAGAGATCGCCTGTCTACTGGGCGCTTCAGGTTGCGGAAAAACCACCGTGTTACGCGCAGTTGCCGGATTTGAACGGCTGCGAAGCGGAGAGATCTATGTGTCGCAGCGCCGCGTTGCCGGTTCCGGTGTTCATCTGCCGCCGGAAAAACGGCATGTCGGCATGGTCTTTCAGGAATATGCGTTATTCCCTCACCTGACCGCGCAACAAAACGTGGCCTTTGGGTTACGACGTATGCCGCGTGAGCAGCAGCAGGTCCGGGTGGCGGAGCTGTTAAAAATGGTTGAGTTGCACAGTCATGCCGGCCGTTATCCGCATGAACTGTCCGGCGGTCAACAGCAGCGTATCGCTCTTGCGCGCGCGCTGGCGCCGCATCCGGAAATCCTGCTGCTCGATGAGCCTTTCTCCAGCCTTGATAAGCGCACGCGCGAGCGTCTTGGCAACGAGGTGCGGGATATTTTGCGTGCCGCCGGGCAAACGGCACTGCTGGTTACACACAGCGAACACGAGGCGCAGCTAATGGCAGACCATATTGGCGTGGTAAAAATGGGACAATATCAAATTAAAAAAGCGACCCACCCAGGCTGAAGGTCACAGGGTCGCCTTGAAAATTAGTAATGGGTCTGAATCAGACTGATATTCACCGGCATGCCGGAGCGTCTTTCCAGTGCCTGATTTCCGCGACTCATATCCACGTCATTCCCGCTGATGAAGGTGCGCAGCGCGGGGGTGACTGGCAAGGGAACTTTTCTGTCAGACTCGTATTCCGACCGGTTTCGTGACAGTGGTTCATGCACTTCCACCCAGCGACTACCGTCCGGCTCTACGCTGTATTTCACCGGTCGGTCTATCAGTTGCACACGCGTCCCTACCGGTACGGTATCAAACAGATATTTAATGTCGTCATTACGTAAACGGATACACCCCTGACTTACCCGCAGACCAATACCGAAATTCGCATTTGTGCCATGAATGGCATAAAGCCTGCCGATATAAATCGCATACAGTCCCATCGGGTTATCAGGCCCGGCAGGAACAAACGCCGGCAGGCTTTCCCCACGTGCTGCGTATTCGCGCCGGGTATTCGGCGTAGGCGTCCAGCTTGGTGCTTCCTGCTTACGTTCTACCGCCGTCACCCAGTTACGCGGCGTTTCTCTACCCGCCTGGCCAATGCCAATGGGTAAAACCTCAACCGTATTGCTGCCAGCGGGATAATAGTAAAGGCGCATTTCTGCGACGTTGATTACGATCCCCTCGCGTACAGTATCCGGTAATATCAGTTGCTGTGGCACAACCAGCGTCGAGCCAGACTTAGGCAGAAAAACATCCACGCCGGGATTGGCCTCCAGCATATTGCTCAACCCCTGTCCGTACTGCGCGGCAAAAGCTTCCAACGGCTGAGTGTTTCCTGAAGGTACCGTAATGGTCAAAGGGCTCCCCACCAGGCGACTGCCTTCAGGCGGGAGCGGATAACTCACCGCCTGCGCGCTCTGACTCACGAGCAGCATAATGAGTGAACAAAGCAGTTTTACACGACGCATCTTTTTCCTTTCCTTCGCCGCAGCAGATATCCGTTAATTATAGCTTTTATTATCTGTTTTAGTGGGTTACGCCTAAAATCCGCATAAAAAAGCCGCCTGAAGCTAATGCAGTTCAGTTAACGCCTCTGTATCAGAAAGCATCACCTGTGTTGGCAGAAGTTATGAATATGCTATCTCACGGTAAGGGTTCCGTTCACCTCATGTGCATCGTTTCTCTGAAACACCGATTCCTGTGAACGTGTAAAGGGCGTTCTCCGCCACGCCCTTTACAATCCCGGCTCCTGGCGGGAAAATTGCCACTCCGCGGTCCCCTCCGTTTATTCCTCCAGGCTACCGGGCCGGGCGCGAGGTAGCCTCCCTGCAAAACGCGCCCTGAACCCGCATCCCTGCGGGTTCTCCCGGCCTTACGGAAACACGTCGGCAATTTTCAGCCGG
>NZ_JAOWDA010000033.1:41207-570685 GCF_030336725.1 Citrobacter sp. Cb031 | reverse complement strand
CAGTTGGTAGAGCACGACCTTGCCAAGGTCGGGGTCGCGAGTTCGAGTCTCGTTTCCCGCTCCAAAATTTGAAAGTGCTTGTAAAGCACAGACCACCAATCGCAGAATTTCGAATTGCGACAAGGCGGCAACTGAATGAGTCCTTAGAAGCTTACCGAAGTAAGTGACTTAGGCGAATGAAGGCAGCCAACGCAGTAGTGGTTCGAAAGACGAAGATTAAGCGGGAATAGCTCAGTTGGTAGAGCACGACCTTGCCAAGGTCGGGGTCGCGAGTTCGAGTCTCGTTTCCCGCTCCAAAATTTGAAAGTGCTTATGTCTACAAAGCACAGACACACCCAAGCGGGAATAGCTCAGTTGGTAGAGCACGACCTTGCCAAGGTCGGGGTCGCGAGTTCGAGTCTCGTTTCCCGCTCCAAATTCTTACCCCAATAAAAATATCCACAGCGAATAAATACGTTGGGGACGTTTTGTTTCGTCATTGACATACTCTTGTAAACAGACTTATCCACAGGTTCGGGTATTATTCCTGGAATGCAAAAAACTTAGTCGGGTGAATAGTATTATTTTAACTATTTGAAAATATTGAATTAATTATCATTTCAAATTGTTAATGCGATCACTTGACGATTTTTTCCCTCTTGAATATCAATGTGTTTTTATTTTTATACACAAGCTGTGGATGACTTAAGCGTCACGCGGCAGACCCTTTTCAATGACCCTGACCAAACGTTGTTTCTTCGGTAACTGCACTTCAACTACGCAGGCATTTCGCTTCTCGATTTGCTGAGCAACCGCCCATTCTATGTGTTCGTCGAGAAGTGGGTGCTCACCTCTGCGACTTTCCAGCGCGTGAATAATGGCTTCATCCCATGGGGCATTACCCAGCGCAACGGCGATATTTCGCAGCCAGCGCAGGTGGCCAATACGACGAATAGCAGACCCCTCCGTGACTTTTAAAAACCCCGCTTCGCTCCAGCTAAACAGCTCTATTAACTCCGGAGCATGAAGCTGTTTGCGTGGGTTGAAGTCATCCTCTGTCGTCAACTGCGAGTAACGGTTCCACGGGCAAATGAGCTGGCAATCATCGCAGCCGTAAATTCGATTCCCCAACAGGGGACGAAATTCTTCCGGGATCGCGCCTTCCAGTTCGATAGTGAGATAAGAGATACAGCGGCGCGCATCTACCGTGTAGGGTTCAACGATGGCCCCGGTGGGACAGATGGTCATACAGGCGACGCATTTCCCGCATCCTTCTTCTACTGGGTTGTCGACCGGCAGGGGCAAATCGATCAGTAATTCCCCGAGAAAGAAAAATGAACCAGCTTCGCGATTGAGGATAAGTGAGTGCTTACCTGCCCAGCCAAGCCCGGCTTTTTCCGCTAATGGACGCTCAAGAATGGGCGCAGAATCGACAAAAGGTCTAAAATTCAGCGAAACGCAGTGCTGTTGAATCCTCTCTCCCAGCTTTTTTAAGCGGTTACGCAGCAGTTTATGGTAGTCACGCCCAAGCGCGTAACGGCTGACGTAACCCAGAGAGGGGTTTTTCAACGTGCTGGCAAAGGCCGCATTGGCAGGAAGATAGTTCATACGTACGCTGATGACACGTAGCGTACCGGGTAATAATTCGTGAGGTCGGGCGCGCATCATGCCGTGACGGGCCATCCAGTCCATCTCGCCGTGATAGTGTTTATCCAGCCAGGCCTGCAGTTTGGGCTCCGCTTCGCTGAGGTCGGTATCAGCAATACCGACCTGCTGAAAGCCAAGCTCCAGCCCCCACTGCTTAATATTTTGCGCTAACTGATTGAGATCGAGGGGCTCTGACATGACGGACCATACAATGAAGAAAAACCCCGCAAGTATACCACACTCCATTTGGCACGCCGATGACATCAGGCGGATGGAGCGAGAGGCGGCAGACAGTTTAGGACTGACGTTGTACGAGCTGATGCAACGGGCGGGAGAGGCGGCGTTTCAGGTCACCCGCGAGACATATCCAAACGCTCAGCACTGGCTGGTGTTATGTGGCCATGGCAACAACGGTGGTGATGGTTACGTGGTGGCAAGGCTTGCCAAAGCTCAGGGGCTTGATATTACGTTGCTGGCGCAGGAGAGTGATAAAGCGCTCCCTGAGGAAGCACAGCAGGCGCGCGACGCCTGGCTTAACGCCGGTGGCGTCATTCATGCTGCGGATATCAATTGGCCAGATCGCGTGGACATCATTATTGATGCGCTGTCAGGCACGGGCTTAAAACACGCGCCGCGTGAGCCTCTCTCGGCATTGATCGAACGTGCCAATCACCATCCTGCCCCTGTCGTGGCGATAGACATTCCATCCGGCCTGCTGGCGCAGACGGGCGCGGCGCCGGGTGCGGTTATCAATGCTGCGCACACCGTGACCTTTATTGCGTTAAAGCCTGGTCTGCTAACCGGTAAAGCGCGCGATGTCACCGGACGCCTGCATGTTAACGCACTCGGACTGGACGACTGGCTGGCGGGACAGAACGCGCCGCTGCAACGGTTTGATGCTCAACAGCTTGTACACTGGTTAACGCCGCGTCGACCCACCTCGCACAAAGGCTCCCACGGTCGGCTGGTGATCATCGGTGGAGACCACGGCACGGCTGGCGCAATACGCATGGCCGGTGAAGCGGCGCTGCGTGCAGGAGCCGGGTTGGTCAAAGTGCTGACCCGAAGTGAAAATATTGCGCCTATTCTGACTGCCAGACCGGAACTGATGGTCGATACGCTGACGCCGCAGACTCTGGAAGAGAGCCTGGCGTGGGCGGATGTTGTGGTGATAGGACCAGGGCTTGGTCAGCAGGAATGGGGTAAAAAAGCGCTGCAAAAGGTAGAGAATTTTCGCAAACCGATGCTCTGGGATGCGGATGCGCTGAACCTGCTGGCAATCAACCCCGATAAACGTCACAATCGCGTGATCACGCCGCATCCTGGCGAAGCCGCGCGACTTCTGGGCTGTTCCATTGCAGAAATTGAAGACGATCGATTACTTTGTGCACAACGTCTGGTAAAACGGTACGGAGGCGTCGTCGTGCTGAAAGGCGCGGGTACGGTTGTTGCTGCCGAACAGGCCGAATTGGGTATTATTGATACCGGCAATGCTGGAATGGCCAGCGGCGGAATGGGTGATGTGCTTTCCGGTATTATTGGCGCATTGCTCGGACAGAAGCTTACCCCGTATGATGCGGCATGTGCGGGCTGTGTCGCGCACGGTGCGGCGGCGGATGTGCTGGCGGCGCGTTTTGGTACGCGCGGCATGCTGGCGACAGATCTCTTTACCACGCTACAGCGTATTGTTAACCCTGATGTGATTGACGTTTATCATGATGAATCGAGTAATTCCACTACCTGATGAGCAGGCGACTTTAGACCTGGGACTGCGGGTAGCCAAAGCCTGTGATGGCGCGACGGTAATTTATTTGTACGGCGACCTGGGGGCGGGTAAAACCACTTTCAGCCGGGGATTCCTGCAGGCGTTAGGTCACAAAGGAAATGTAAAAAGCCCCACCTATACGCTGGTTGAACCCTATTCGCTCGATAATTTGATGGTATATCACTTCGATCTGTACCGACTTGCGGACCCAGAGGAGCTGGAATTTATGGGGATCCGCGATTATTTTGCCAATGACGCCATCTGCCTGGTGGAATGGCCGCAACAAGGTAAAGGTGTACTGCCAGACCCGGACGTCGAAATACACATTGAATATCAGGCGCAAGGTCGAGAGGCGCGCATCAGCGCAGTCTCCTCATCGGGTGATTTATTGCTGGCGCGTTTAGCCGATTAACCTTAAGGGTGGCGGGATGATTTATCGCATCAGAAACTGGCTGATGGCAACACTGGTCCTGCTGTGCGCGCAGGCAGGGGCCGCCAGCCTCTCCGATCTTCAGGTGTCCAATGGCGATCAACAAGCGCGGATTACGCTGAGCTTTATTGGCGATCCTGAATACGCAGTTTCGCAGGACGGGAAACGAACCGTCGCGTTGGATATTAAACAAACCGGTGTGATTCAGGGGTTACCGCTGCTGTTTAGCGGCAATAATCTGGTGAAATCTATCCGTTCCGGCACGCCAAAAGATGCGCAGTCTCTGCGCCTGGTTGTGGATTTAACCGAGAACGGCAAAGCCGAAGCCGTAAAACGCCAGAACGGCGGCAATTATACCGTCGTGTTTACCATCAAAGCTGATGCGCCACCGCCGCCTCCACCACCTCCAGTGGTTGCGAAGCGTGTTGAAGCGCCGGTTATCGCCCCGCGCCCTGCCGAGCCTGCGCGTAATCCGTTTAAAGCGGAAAACGATCGCACCACGATGGTAACCAACAGTAATACCTCCACACGACCTGCGGCGCGTGCCAGTACCAGTAACGGCGAAAAAGTAGTTATCGCCATTGATGCCGGACACGGCGGGCAGGATCCTGGCGCTATTGGTCCCGGTGGCACACGTGAGAAAAACGTCACGATTGCCGTGGCGCGCAAACTGCGCAGTTTGCTCAATGATGACCCGATGTTTAAAGGCGTACTCACCCGTGATGGCGATTACTTTATCTCGGTGATGGGGCGTTCAGACGTTGCGCGTAAACAAAACGCCAACTTCCTGGTCTCTATACATGCAGATGCCGCACCAAACCGGGATGCCACAGGTGCTTCCGTCTGGGTACTGTCAAACCGTCGGGCAAACAGTGAAATGGCCGGCTGGCTGGAACAGCACGAAAAGCAATCGGAACTGTTGGGTGGGGCGGGCGATGTGCTGGCAAACAGCCAGTCCGATCCTTATCTCAGCCAGGCCGTGTTGGATCTGCAGTTCGGTCATTCGCAACGCGTTGGGTATGATGTAGCGACCAGCATGATCGGCCAGTTAGAACGTATTGGCTCGATGCATAAGCGTCGTCCGGAACACGCCAGCCTTGGGGTATTACGTTCGCCTGATATCCCGTCAGTGCTGGTTGAAACCGGCTTTATCAGTAACAACAGCGAAGAGCGTCTGTTGGCGAGTGATGACTACCAGCAGCAGCTGGCCGAGGCAATTTACAAAGGATTGCGTAACTATTTCCAGGCGCACCCGATGCAAACCGGGCCTCAGGGCACACAGGCGCAAACCGCCAGTGCGGTATCGCCTGGTAACACGTTAACAAATTAAGGATTAGCCATGCCGATTCAGGTTCTACCGCCACAGCTGGCGAACCAGATTGCCGCAGGCGAGGTGGTAGAACGGCCTGCGTCAGTGGTGAAGGAGCTGGTGGAAAACAGTATCGATGCCGGTGCGACGCGCATTGATATTGATATTGAGCGCGGCGGCGCGAAGCTTATCCGTATTCGTGACAACGGCTGCGGGATTAAAAAAGACGAGCTGGCGCTGGCGCTGGCGCGTCATGCCACCAGTAAAATTTCCTCGCTTGACGATCTCGAAGCCATCGTGAGCCTCGGGTTTCGCGGCGAAGCGCTGGCCAGTATCAGCTCCGTTTCTCGTTTAACCCTGACGTCGCGTACGCAAGAACAACCTGAAGCCTGGCAAGCCTATGCCGAAGGGCGCGACATGGATGTGACGGTTAAACCCGCTGCGCATCCGGTGGGAACCACGCTGGAGGTGTTAGATCTGTTCTACAACACCCCGGCGCGGCGCAAGTTTATGCGCACCGAGAAAACTGAATTTAATCATATCGACGAAATAATCCGCCGCATTGCGCTGGCACGTTTTGATGTGACGATTAATTTGTCGCACAACGGCAAAGTGGTGCGTCAGTACCGGGCAGTGGCTGCGGATGGGCAGCAAGAGCGCCGACTGGGCGCGATTTGCGGCACGCCGTTTCTGGAACATGCGCTGGCGATTGAATGGCAGCATGGCGATTTAACGCTGCGCGGCTGGGTGGCCGATCCTAACCACACAACGGCGGCGCTGGCGGAAATCCAGTACTGCTATGTGAATGGCCGGATGATGCGCGACCGGTTGATCAACCATGCTATTCGTCAGGCCTGTGAAGATAAGCTGGGAGCCGATCAGCAGCCCGCTTTTGTGTTGTATCTGGAAATCGACCCGCATCAGGTGGATGTTAACGTACATCCCGCCAAACATGAGGTCCGTTTTCATCAGTCCCGCCTGGTGCATGATTTTATTTACCAGGGCGTGTTGAGCGTCCTGCAACAGCAGCTTGAAACGCCGCTGCCGTTGGCTGATGACGACGAGCCCGCCCCAAGGCACATCCCGGAAAACCGCGTCGCGGCCGGGCGTAACCATTTTGCCGAACCGGCCCCGGCGCGTGAACCTGCGACGCCGCGTTACTCAGCATCTGCTGGCGCTGGCAGTAGTGGTGGCCGTCAGACGGGGGCCAGCTGGCCTCATGCCCAACCTGGATATCAAAAGCAGCAGGGTGAGATTTATCAGCAACTGCTACAGACGCCGGTTCCGCCGCGTAAAACGCCGGTTTCTGAAACGCCATCAGCACCTCTGACCGGCAACGGTCAGGGCTTTGGGCGGGTGCTAACCATTGTCGGTACGGACTGCGCATTACTCGAATGCGATGGTCATATTCGGTTGCTGGCATTGCCGGTGGCGGAACGTTGGCTACGTCAGGCGCAGTTAACGCCGGACCAGGGCGTCGTTTGCGCTCAGCCGTTACTGATCCCTTTACGTCTAAAAGTGACCGCTGATGAAAAAGCGGCGCTGCAAAAAGGGCAGAGCCAACTGGCTGAGTTGGGTATTGAATTTCAACTGGATGCACAGCATGTGACCATCCGGGCGGTGCCTTTACCCTTACGCCAACAAAATTTACAAATCTTGATTCCTGAACTGATAGGCTACCTGGCGCAGCAGTCCGAATTCGAACCGGGCAATATTGCACAGTGGATTGCACGTAATCTGATTAGCGAGCATCCGCAGTGGAGCATGGCTCAGGCGATTACGCTGTTAGCGGATGTTGAGCGGCTTTGCCCACAACTCGTGAAGGCGCCGCCGGGTGGTTTATTACAACCTGTTGATTTACATTCGGTAATGAATGCCCTGAAACATGAGTGATACCCGTAAGGCGAGCCTGCCAAAGGCGATTTTTTTGATGGGGCCGACGGCCTCCGGTAAAACGGCACTGGCAATTGAATTGCGTAAAGTTTTGCCTGTAGAGTTGATAAGCGTTGATTCCGCCCTTATTTACAAGGGGATGGATATCGGTACAGCCAAGCCTGATGCAGATGAATTACAGGCCGCGCCGCACCGGTTGCTGGATATCCGCGATCCGTCCCAGGCGTACTCTGCTGCGGATTTTCGCCGCGATGCGTTAGCCGAGATGGCCGATATCACCGCCGCGGGGCGTATTCCGCTGCTGGTGGGCGGCACAATGTTATATTTCAAAGCCTTGCTTGAAGGGCTGTCGCCGTTACCGTCGGCAGATCCGGAAGTCAGGGCCAGAATTGAGCAGCAGGCGGCAGAGCATGGGTGGGACGCGTTACACCGACAGCTTCAGGAAATAGATCCGGTGGCTGCGGCGCGTATTCATCCAAATGATCCGCAAAGACTTTCCCGGGCACTGGAAGTTTTTTTCATTTCGGGTAAAACTTTAACGGAGCTGACGCAAACGTCAGGAGATGCTTTGCCGTATCAGGTGCATCAGTTTGCTATCGCCCCGGCGAGCCGTGAACTGCTCCATCAGCGAATTGAGCAGCGTTTTCATCAGATGTTGGCTTCAGGTTTTGAAGCAGAAGTCCGGGCGCTATTTGCCCGTGGAGATTTGCATACGGATTTGCCTTCCATTCGTTGTGTAGGGTATCGCCAGATGTGGTCATACATTGAAGGTGAAATTTCATACGATGAAATGGTTTATAGAGGTGTTTGCGCCACGAGGCAGTTGGCGAAGCGACAGGTAACCTGGTTGCGTGGTTGGGAAGGGGTGCACTGGCTTGACAGTGAAAAGCCTGACCAGGCGCGAAACGAAGTATTACAGGTTGTTGGTGCTATCGCGAACTGAATGTGTACAATTGAAACGTATCGTGCGCAATTTTTCAGAATCGAAAGGTTCAAAGTACAAATAAGCATATAAGGAAAAGAGAGAATGGCTAAGGGGCAATCTTTACAAGATCCGTTCCTGAACGCACTGCGTCGGGAACGTGTTCCAGTTTCTATTTATTTGGTGAATGGTATTAAGCTGCAAGGTCAAATCGAGTCTTTTGATCAGTTCGTGATCCTGTTGAAAAACACGGTCAGCCAGATGGTTTATAAGCACGCGATTTCTACTGTTGTCCCGTCTCGCCCGGTTTCTCATCACAGCAATAATGCCACCGGCGGCACTGGCAGCAACTACCATCACGGTAGCAACGCGCAAGGTTCATCTGCGCAACAGGACAGCGAAGAAACCGAATAAGGTTGTTAGCTGTTTTACACACGGGGAGCCAGCGATCCTGCGTTCCCCGTTGATATATATTAAGGGGTTGACGCTTGTTTGACCGTTATGATGCCGGTGAGCAGGCGGTACTGGTACACATCTATTTTTCGCAAGACAAAGATATGGAAGACCTCCAGGAGTTTGAATCTCTGGTTTCTTCCGCCGGTGTCGAAGCAATGCAGGTGATTACCGGGAGCCGTAAAGCACCGCACCCGAAGTATTTTGTTGGTGAAGGTAAGGCAATCGAAATTGCGGAAGCCGTAAAAGCGACTGGCGCTGCGGTGGTGATTTTTGATCATGCTCTAAGCCCCGCCCAGGAACGTAACCTGGAACAGTTGTGCCAGTGTCTTGTTATCGACAGGACAGGTCTTATTTTAGATATTTTTGCCCAGCGTGCGCGCACCCATGAGGGTAAGTTGCAGGTTGAGCTGGCGCAGTTGCGCCATATGGCTACTCGTCTGGTCCGTGGCTGGACCCACCTTGAAAGGCAAAAGGGCGGGATTGGTTTGCGCGGTCCGGGTGAAACCCAGCTCGAAACCGACCGTCGTTTGCTGCGTAATCGCATTTTGCAAATACAGTCGCGCCTGGAAAAAGTTGAAAAGCAACGTGAGCAGGGGCGACAGTCGCGCAAGAAAGCGGATGTCCCAACCGTATCACTGGTGGGATATACCAACGCCGGAAAATCCACCCTGTTCAACCAGATCACCGAAGCCCGGGTTTACGCAGCGGATCAGCTGTTTGCGACCCTGGACCCAACGCTGCGCCGTATAGACGTAGCGGACGTCGGTGAAACCGTGCTGGCGGATACCGTAGGGTTTATCCGTCATTTGCCGCACGACCTGGTGGCGGCGTTTAAGGCCACCCTGCAGGAAACGCGTCAGGCGACATTGCTGCTGCATGTTATTGATGCTGCAGATTTTCGTGTGCAGGAAAACATCGAGGCCGTCGACACGGTGCTCGAAGAGATCGATGCGCATGAGATCCCGACTCTGCTGGTGATGAATAAAATCGATATGCTGGATGATTTTGAACCACGTATCGACAGAGATGAAGAGAATAAACCCATTCGCGTTTGGGTTTCAGCGCAAACGGGAATAGGTATACCACAGCTTTTTCAGGCTTTGACTGAGCGACTTTCCGGTGAGGTGGCGCAGCATACGTTGCGTTTGCCGCCGCAGGAAGGGCGTCTGAGAAGCCGGTTTTACCAACTTCAGGCAATAGAAAGAGAGTGGATGGAGGAGGACGGCAGCGTGGGTCTGCAGGTTCGTATGCCGATCGTAGACTGGCGTCGCCTCTGTAAACAAGAACCGGCACTGGAAGACTATATTGTCTGACCTGACGGATATGGCCTGAAGATTTTTTCGCCTCTATACCTTGTGGGTTTTGTGCAGCATGAAGGTGGCAAGTCCTGAAATCTTCAGGAGCATAGTTAACTATGTGACTGAGATTAAGGGGCGTAGCCAACGCATCGGCAGCGCAAAATACGCAGGTATAGCATCGCATAACAAATATGGAGCACAAAAATGGCGTGGAATCAGCCCGGTAATAACGGACAAGACCGCGACCCGTGGGGAAGCAGCAAACCTGGCGGCAACCCTGAGGGAAATGGAAACAAAGGTGGTCGCGATCAGGGACCTCCCGATCTGGATGATATCTTCCGCAAACTGAGTAAAAAGCTCGGTGGTCTGGGTGGCGGTAAAGGTGCTGGTTCTGGCGGCGGTAGCTCATCGCAAGGCCCGCGTCCGCAATTGGGTGGTCGAGTTTTTACTATCGCAGCGGCAGCTATCGTCATTATCTGGGCGGCCAGCGGTTTCTACACCATTAAAGAAGCGGAACGCGGCGTGGTGACACGCTTCGGTAAATTCAGCCATTTGGTTGAACCGGGTCTGAACTGGAAACCGACCTTTGTCGACGAAGTGACCCCGGTCAACGTGGAAGCCGTGCGTGAACTTGCCGCATCCGGCGTGATGCTGACCTCTGACGAAAACGTCGTACGCGTTGAAATGAACGTGCAGTACCGCGTGACCGATCCGCAGCGTTACCTGTTTAGCGTAACCAGCGCGGATGACAGTCTGCGTCAGGCAACCGACAGCGCCCTGCGTGGGGTTATCGGTAAATACACCATGGACCGTATCCTGACCGAAGGGCGTACCGTTATTCGTAGCGATACCCAGCGTGAACTGGAAGAAACGATCCGTCCGTACAACATGGGTATCACCCTGCTGGACGTCAACTTCCAGGCAGCACGTCCGCCGGAAGAAGTAAAAGCCGCGTTTGACGATGCCATTGCAGCACGTGAAAACGAGCAGCAGTACATCCGTGAAGCAGAAGCGTACACCAACGAAGTTCAGCCACGTGCTAACGGTCAGGCGCAGCGTATTCTGGAAGAAGCGCGTGCTTACAAAACGCGAACCATCCTGGAAGCACAGGGTGAAGTGGCTCGTTTCGCAAAAATTCTGCCGGAATATAAAGCCGCACCGCAAATTACTCGCGAGCGTCTGTATATCGAAACCATGGAAAAAGTGCTGAGCAATACCCGCAAAGTCCTGGTTAACGATAAGGGCAGCAATCTGATGGTTCTGCCGCTGGATCAAATGCTGAAAGGCGGTAGTGCGCCAGCAGCAAAGAGTGACAGCAGTTCAAACCTGCTGCGTCTGCCGCCAGCAACGACGTCCGGCACTGGAGCAAGCAATACCTCGTCCACCAGTCAGGGCGATATTATGGACCAACGCCGCGCGAACGCGCAGCGTAACGACTACCAGCGTCAGGGGGAATAACGATGCGTAAGTCAGTTATTGCGATTATCATCATCGTTCTGGTAGTTCTGTTCATGTCTGTCTTTGTGGTCAAAGAAGGCGAGCGCGGGATTACTCTGCGCTTTGGTAAAGTTCTGCGTGACGATGAAAACAAGCCGCTGGTTGTTGCACCAGGCCTGCACTTCAAGATTCCGTTTATTGAATCTGTGAAGATGTTGGATGCGCGTATTCAGACCATGGACAACCAGGCCGATCGCTTTGTTACCAAAGAGAAGAAAGACCTGATCGTTGACTCCTACATTAAGTGGCGCATCAGTGACTTTAGCCGTTACTACCTGGCAACGGGCGGTGGCGATGTTTCTCAGGCAGAAGTCCTGCTGAAACGTAAGTTCTCTGACCGTCTGCGTTCTGAAATTGGTCGTCTGGACGTGAAAGACATCGTTACCGATTCCCGCGGTCGTCTGACGCTGGAAGTTCGTGATGCGCTAAACTCCGGTTCTGCTGGCACGGAAGATGAAGTCGCGACACCAGCGGCAGATAGCGCGATTGCCGAAGCGGCTGAGCGTGTTCAGGCTGAAACAAACGGTAAAGTACCGGTCATCAACCCGAACAGTATGGCGGCATTGGGCATCGAAGTGGTTGACGTGCGTATCAAGCAAATCAACCTGCCTGCTGAAGTGTCTGAGGCTATCTACAACCGTATGCGCGCTGAGCGTGAAGCGGTAGCGCGTCGCCATCGTTCACAAGGTCAGGAAGAGGCGGAAAAACTGCGTGCCACGGCGGATTATGAAGTGACTAAAACGCTGGCAGAATCTGAGCGTCAGGGCCGCATCATGCGCGGTGAAGGCGATGCAGAAGCCGCTAAACTGTTTGCCGATGCGTTCAGCCAGGATCCTGACTTCTACGCCTTCATCCGTAGCCTGCGTGCTTACGAGAAGAGCTTCGAAGGCAACCAGGACGTGATGGTCATGAGCCCGGACAGCGATTTCTTCCGCTACATGAAGACACCGAGCACTACGACACGCTAATAAAGTTCCAGCGGTTTTAAACCAGCAAAACCACCGGCATCCCCATGGATGCGGTGGTTTTCTTTTTATAAAAGGACGATGGATGAATTCAACAATTTTGCTGGCGCTCGCGCTGGTTTTGGTGCTGGAAGGCCTGGGCCCTATGCTTTATCCCCGTGCGTGGAAGAAAATGATTTCCGCAATGGCGCAACTTCCCGAAAATACTTTGCGTCGTTTTGGTGGAGGTCTTGTGGTTGCGGGCGTTGTGGTCTACTACATGTTGAGGAAAACGATTGGCTGATCAATAAGTAGCCTATTTTGCGGATTTTTGCATGCAAAAAGTGCTGTATATCTGAAAAAGCGGTGGTAGAATCCATTTTTAAGCAAACGGTGATTTTGAAAAATGGGTAACAACGTCGTCGTACTGGGCACCCAATGGGGTGACGAAGGTAAAGGGAAGATCGTCGATCTTCTGACTGAACGGGCTAAATATGTTGTGCGCTACCAGGGTGGTCACAACGCAGGCCATACTCTCGTAATCAACGGTGAAAAAACCGTCCTCCATCTTATTCCATCAGGTATTCTTCGCGAGAATGTCATCAGCATCATCGGTAACGGTGTTGTACTGTCTCCGTCCGCGCTGATGAAAGAAATGAAAGGACTGGAAGATCGTGGCATCCCGGTTCGCGAGCGCCTGCTGTTGTCTGAAGCTTGTCCGCTGATCCTTGATTATCACGTTGCGTTGGATAATGCTCGTGAGAAAGCGCGTGGCGAGAAAGCGATCGGTACTACCGGTCGTGGCATCGGTCCGGCTTATGAAGACAAAGTAGCTCGTCGCGGTCTGCGCGTTGGCGATCTGTTTGATAAAGCAACCTTCGCTGAAAAACTGAAAGAAGTGATGGAATATCACAACTTCCAACTGGTGAATTTCTATAAAGTTGAAGCAGTTGACTACCAGAAAGTGCTGGATGATGTGATGGCGATTGCCGACATCCTGACCTCTATGGTTGTTGATGTTTCCGATCTGCTGGACCAGGCGCGTAAGCGTGGCGATTTCGTCATGTTCGAAGGCGCACAGGGTACCCTGCTGGATATCGACCACGGTACCTATCCGTACGTAACGTCTTCCAACACCACCGCAGGTGGCGTGGCGACCGGTTCCGGCCTGGGTCCACGTTATGTGGATTACGTTCTGGGTATCATTAAAGCTTACTCTACACGTGTAGGCGCGGGTCCGTTCCCGACTGAGCTGTTTGATGACGTTGGCGAGTTCCTGTGCAAACAAGGTAACGAGTATGGCGCGACCACCGGTCGTCGTCGTCGCACCGGTTGGCTGGACTCCGTTGCGGTACGCCGTGCAGTACAGATTAACTCCCTGTCTGGCTTCTGCCTGACCAAACTGGACGTACTGGACGGTTTGAAAGAGGTGAAAATCTGTGTCGCTTATCGTATGCCGGATGGCCGTGAAGTAACGACTACCCCGCTGGCTGCAGACGACTGGAAAGGTATCGAGCCGATCTACGAAACCATGCCGGGCTGGTCTGAATCCACCTTCGGTGTGAAGGAACGTAGCGGTCTGCCGCAGGCAGCACTGAACTACATCAAGCGTATTGAAGAACTGACCGGTGTGCCGATTGATATTATCTCAACTGGCCCAGACCGTACTGAAACCATGATCCTGCGCGACCCGTTCGACGCATAATTCTGGTTATAGCGTGGCGTCGAATGGCGCTGCGCTTGCACTATCTTAGGCCGGATGAGGCGCTTTGCATCATAATCCGGCTTAAAATCACGTAAGTTCCTCGCTTTTTTCCTTCCTGAACTGAAATAAATTAGCGACCTGGCTGGTGGCTGGTTTATCATCAATGTAATTAATACCACCAGGTTTATCCGTTTTATCCCTTTTCCTGAGGTTGATGTGCAGTTAACAAGTTTCACCGATTACGGATTACGTGCGCTAATCTACATGGCGTCACTTCCCGAAGGACGTATGACCAGTATTTCTGAGGTGACAGAAGTCTACGGCGTGTCCCGTAATCATATGGTCAAAATAATCAATCAACTTAGCCGTGCGGGCTTCGTTACTGCTATTCGAGGAAAAAATGGCGGTATCCGCCTGGGTAAACCAGCTAAGGATATTGGTATTGGTGATGTGGTTCGCGAGCTGGAACCACTATCGTTGGTCAATTGTAGCAGCGAGTTTTGCCACATTACCCCAGCCTGTCGACTTAAACAGGCGCTTTCTAAGGCAGTGCAAAGTTTTCTCACGGAACTGGACAACTACACACTTGCTGATTTGGTTGAAGAGAATCAACCGCTTTATAAATTATTGCTGGTGGAGTGACGAAAATCTTCATCAGAGCTGACAATGGAGGAACCTCGATGTCACAAGATCCTTTCCAGGAACGCGAAGCAGAAAAATACGCGAATCCTATCCCGAGCCGGGAATTTATCCTCGAACATTTAACTAAACGTGAAAAACCGGCCAACCGCGATGAGCTGGCCGCTGAACTCAACATTGAAGGTGAAGAGCAGCAAGAAGCGCTGCGTCGCCGCCTGCGCGCCATGGAGCGTGACGGGCAACTGGTCTTCACTCGTCGTCAGTGCTATGCGCTGCCGGAGCGTCTTGACCTGCTGAAAGGTACCGTTATTGGCCACCGTGATGGCTACGGCTTTCTACGCGTTGAAGGCCGCAAAGATGACCTGTACCTGTCCAGCGAGCAGATGAAAACCTGTATTCATGGCGATCAGGTGTTGGCACAGCCGCTGGGAGCGGACCGTAAAGGTCGTCGCGAAGCGCGTATTGTGCGCGTACTGGTACCGAAAACCAGCCAGATTGTCGGTCGCTACTTCACTGACGCTGGCGTTGGGTTTGTCGTCCCTGACGACAGCCGCCTGAGCTTTGATATCCTGATCCCGCCGGAAGAGGTGATGGGTGCTCGTATGGGCTTTGTGGTCGTGGTTGAGCTGACCCAGCGTCCGACGCGTCGCACTAAAGCGGTGGGTAAAATTGTTGAAGTCCTGGGCGACAACATGGGAACCAGCATGGCCGTTGATATGGCGCTGCGTACTCATGAAATCCCGTATATCTGGCCTCAGGCGGTCGAAAAACAGGTCGCCGGACTGAAAGAAGAAGTGCCGGAAGAAGCGAAAGCCGGACGTGTCGATCTGCGCTCCCTGCCGCTGGTCACTATCGATGGCGAAGATGCGCGTGACTTCGATGATGCGGTTTACTGCGAGAAGAAGCGCGGCGGCGGCTGGCGTTTATGGGTGGCGATTGCTGACGTAAGCTATTACGTTCGCCCGCCGACTCCGCTGGACCAGGAAGCGCGCAGCCGTGGCACATCCGTCTACTTCCCATCGCAGGTTGTTCCGATGCTACCGGAAGTGCTGTCTAACGGATTGTGTTCGCTCAACCCGCAGGTGGACAGGCTGTGTATGGTCTGTGAAATGACCATTTCGTCGAAAGGCCGCTTAACAGGCTTTAAATTCTACGAAGCGGTTATGAGCTCCCATGCGCGTCTGACCTACACCAAGGTCTGGCACATGCTGCAGGGCGATCAGGAACTGCGTGAGCAGTACGCGCCGTTGGTTAAACACATTGAAGAGCTGCATAACCTCTACAAAGTGCTGGATAAAGCGCGTGAAGAGCGTGGCGGTATCTCGTTTGAAAGTGAAGAAGCGAAGTTTATCTTCAATGCTGAACGCCGTATTGAGCGTATTGAGCAGACGCAGCGTAATGACGCGCACAAACTGATTGAAGAGTGCATGATCATGGCGAACATCTCAGCGGCGCGATTCGTTGAGAAAGCCAAAGAGCCGGCACTGTTCCGTATTCACGATAAGCCGACGACCGAAGCGATTAATTCGTTCCGTTCGGTGTTGGCGGAGCTGGGGCTGGAGCTGCCCGGCGGTAATAAACCCGAGCCGCGTGATTACGCTGAACTGCTGGAGTCGATTGCTGACCGTCCTGACGCAGAAATGCTGCAAACTATGCTGCTGCGTTCAATGAAGCAGGCGATTTACGATCCGGAAAACCGCGGTCACTTTGGCCTTGCGTTGCAATCTTATGCACACTTCACCTCGCCGATCCGTCGTTACCCGGATCTCTCCTTGCACCGGGCGATTAAGTATCTGCTGGCGCAGGAGCAGGGCCATAAAGGCAACACCACGGAAACGGGTGGCTACCATTATTCGATGGAAGAGATGCTGCAGCTGGGTCAACACTGTTCGATGGCCGAGCGCCGTGCTGACGAAGCCACACGCGACGTCTCTGACTGGCTGAAGTGCGACTTCATGCTGGATCAGGTAGGTAATGTCTTCAAAGGCGTGATCGCCAGCGTGACCGGGTTTGGTTTCTTCGTCCGTCTTGATGAGCTGTTTATCGACGGTCTGGTGCATGTCTCCTCCCTGGATAACGACTACTACCGTTTTGACCAGGTTGGGCAGCGTCTGACGGGAGAATCCAGCGGTCAAATGTATCGCCTGGGCGATCGCGTGGAAGTTCGCGTGGAAGCGGTCAACATGGACGAGCGTAAAATCGACTTCAGTTTGATCTCCAGCGAACGTGCACCGCGCAATGAAGGTAAAACCGCGCGTGAAAAAGCGAAAAAAGGCGATGCGGGTAAAAATACCGGTAAGCGTCGTCAGATGGGCAAAAAAGTGAATTTCGAGCCGGATAGCGCTTTCCGCGGCGAGAAGAAAGGCAGAGCCAAACCTCAGGCGGATAAAAAAACGGCTGAGAAGAAAGGCGATAAAAAAGCGAAAAAACCATCGGCAAAAACGCTTAAAATCGCTGCCGCCACCAAAGCTAAACGCGCGACGAAAAAGAAAGTCGCGCAATAACAGCCATAAACAGTAAGTCGGGCAACCTCGCGTTGCCCGCGTTACGCATAAACTATTAACGAGTACATTCATGAGTGAAATGATTTACGGCATCCATGCGGTGCAGGCTCTGCTGGAACGTGCGCCTGAGCGCTTCCAGGACGTCTTTATTCTCAAAGGTCGTGAAGATAAACGCCTGCTGCCGCTGATCCACGCACTGGAAGCACAGGGTGTTGTCATTCAGCTGGCTAACCGCCAGTTCCTGGATGAGAAAAGCGAGGGTGCGGTACATCAGGGAATTATTGCTCGCGTGAAGCCGGGTCGTCAGTATCAGGAAAACGATCTGCCGGATCTGATTGCTACGCTCGATCAGCCGTTCTTTTTGATCCTCGATGGTGTTACCGATCCGCATAACCTGGGGGCATGCCTGCGTAGCGCCGATGCTGCTGGCGTCCATGCTGTTATCGTACCGAAGGATCGTTCTGCGCAGTTGAATGCAACGGCGAAAAAAGTGGCTTGCGGCGCGGCAGAAAGCGTACCGCTGATCCGTGTGACCAACCTGGCGCGCACTATGCGTATGCTGCAGGAAGAGAATATCTGGATCGTCGGAACCGCAGGTGAAGCTGACCATACTCTCTACCAGAGCAAAATGACCGGACGTCTGGCGCTGGTGATGGGCGCAGAGGGTGAAGGTATGCGTCGTTTGACCCGCGAACACTGTGACGAACTGATCAGCATCCCGATGGCTGGGAGCGTTTCGTCGCTGAACGTTTCAGTTGCGACGGGCATCTGCCTGTTTGAGGCTGTACGCCAGCGCGGCTAAACTATCTCCCTCATTTCTCTCTTCTCTCAAGCCATCCTTCGGGATGGCTTTTTTGTGACCGTTGTCCCATGCGTGCTCCCCTCTGTCTGACCATACTTAAGGTGACGGCCATTGACGGAGGGAGACACAATGCACTGGCAAACGCATACCGTTTTTAACCAACCTGTACCGCTCAATAACAGCAACTTATATCTGTCCGATAGCGCGCTGTGTGAAGCGGTTATCCGTGAAGGCGCTGGCTGGGACAGCGATCTTCTCGCCAGTATTGGTCAGCAGCTAGGGACTGCCGAGTCGCTCGAGCTTGGCCGTCTGGCCAATGCTTTTCCACCCGAGTTGTTGCGCTACGACTCGCAGGGTCAGCGGCTGGATGATGTGCGTTTTCATCCTGCCTGGCATTTACTGATGCAGGGATTGTGCGCCAATCGCGTACATAATCTGGCCTGGGAAGAAGACGCGAGGCAGGGAACATTTGTTGCCCGGGCGGCCCGTTTCATGCTGCATGCGCAGGTGGAAGCGGGCACGTTGTGTCCGGTTACCATGACTTTTGCCGCCACGCCGTTGTTACTTCAGATGTTACCTGCCCCCTTTCACGACTGGTTTACACCGCTGCTAAGCGACCGTTATGACTCGCATTTACTGCCCGGAGGGCAAAAGCGTGGGTTATTGATCGGCATGGGAATGACCGAGAAGCAGGGGGGGTCAGATGTGCTGAGCAATACCACTCAGGCAGAACGTCTTACAGACGGCTCGTATCGGCTGGTGGGACATAAGTGGTTTTTCTCCGTGCCGCAAAGCGATGCCCATTTGGTACTGGCCCAGGCAAAGGGAGGCTTATCCTGCTTTTTTGTACCGCGATTTTTACCCGACGGGCAGCGTAATGCTATCCGTCTGGAGCGGCTGAAAGATAAGTTAGGCAATCGCTCCAACGCCAGCTGCGAGGTTGAATTCCACGATGCGATTGGCTGGCTATTGGGTGAAGAAGGGGAAGGGATACGTCATATCCTGAAAATGGGTGGGATGACGCGTTTTGACTGTGCGCTCGGCAGTCATGGCATGATGCGACGTGCTTTTTCTGTCGCGATTTACCATGCGCACCAGCGACAGGTTTTTGGCAAACCATTGATCGAACAGCCGATGATGCGCCAGGTATTAGGTCGGATGGCGCTCCAACTGGAAGGTCAGACGGCGTTACTGTTCCGACTGGCGCGGGCCTGGGACCGTCGCGCTGATGCCAAAGAATCTCTGTGGGCCAGGTTGTTCACACCAGCAGCGAAATTCTCTGTTTGCAAGGCCGGTATGCCGTTTGTTGCAGAGGCGATGGAAGTGCTCGGTGGGATTGGCTACTGCGAGGAGAGTGAATTGCCGCGCCTGTATCGTGAGATGCCGGTAAACAGTATCTGGGAGGGCTCTGGCAACATTATGTGCCTCGATGTATTGCGGGTGCTGACAAAACAACCCGGCATATACGATATGCTCAGCGAAGCCTTTGCTGAGGTAAAAGGGCAAGACCGACATTACGATCGAATGGTACGTCAACTACAGCAGCGTTTACGTAAACCCAGCGAGGAGTTGGGACGGGATATTACACAGCAGCTTTTCCTGCTCGGTTGCGGGGCGCAGATGTTGCGCTATGCCTCTCCGCCAGTGGCGCAGGCCTGGTGTCAAATGATGCTCGATACGCGTGGTGGACTACGATTGTCCGAGCAGGTGCTGAACGACTTGCTCCTGCGGGCAACGGGGGGATTACGGTAATAATATGCCTGATGGCGACGCTGGCGCGCCTTATCATGCCTACATTCAATGTAGGCCGGATAAGTTTACGCCATCCGGCAATCTGTTAAGCATAGAGAATGGCCTGTACGCGCCAGTTGTCGGGCTGCTGGTCTTCGTACATCTGAATGATCCGATACCATGAGGCACCCTGTTCATCCGCTTTTAACGCGACTACTCGTTCTACATCCTGCGGATTCCCTGCAATGTTACTGACAGATATCAGGCCAATTTCGTTCAGGCCTGTAACGCAGTCAGCACTGGCGAACTCGGCAGACTGCGCCGTAGTACCTACCAGTCCGGCAGAAAGCAGCAGTGAGGATAAGGCAAGTGATTGTTTCATCGTCAGCTCCATTATTCGTACCCCTACACACGGCAGGGCATTCCATCGCGATTATAAACCTCAAGCTTCCTGCTGTTGGTTTATTGTGCACAGGTAAACGCATAGCGGCGCAAAGCAATGTAAAGCTGACTAAATTCCAACCCAATGTTATTTACGATACAAAATAGCCTGTGAATACCATTGGCCTGTCACGATGGTTTCATCCACTAATAAAACCACGTAGTAATCAGCTTTAGCCGCGACGGCTTTGTCACGGATCTCTGCCAGCGCATCATCCGGAGAGCCTCTTACCAGCGCGCTGACCGTTCCTATTCGCTGTAACCCATTACTCTGGTCACGGCGGATCTCCTGCGGGTGGTCGGCAACGGGCGGTGCGGGTTGGGGCGTTCCCTGTAGCACGCTACAGGCGCTTAAAAGCATCACCAGCAATAAAGAGGCAAACCGACGCATAACTCTATCTCGTTTCCTGATAGCCATAGTGTAGTGCCTTATCAATTTCCCTTTAGGGGAATGTTCCCGAAGTGTTATCTCTCACGCGATTTTCGAATGAAAATGTTGCGAAAGCGTAACCCAGTTCTCAACATTATGAATCATTGCCGAACACATTCGCTTGCGTTAAGTATTGCTGCATGGCATACCAGAAAAAAAGAGGCGAAAAATGATCGAAATTGAAACACGACAGTTGGCTGGTATCCCTGTCCTGCACGCCGTTCCGGCTGGCAAACGCGAGTGTTCACTCCCTTGCATTATTTTCTATCACGGGTTTACATCTTCAAGTCTGGTCTATAGCTATTTTGCCGTTGCTCTGGCTCAGGCCGGATTCCGGGTTGTCATGCCCGATGCGCCCGACCATGGTGCCCGCTTCAACGGTGATGCTCAGGAGCGAATGTTTCGCTTCTGGCATATATTGCAGCAAAACATGCAGGAGTTTACGACGTTACGTGCGGCGCTGGTGGCGGAAAATTGGCTATCAGATGAAAGACTTGCTGTTGCGGGGGCGTCGATGGGAGGCATGACGGCGTTGGGCATTATGGCCCGCCATCCCGAGGTTAAATGTGTAGCCAGCCTGATGGGTTCGGGCTATTTTACCCGTCTTGCACAGACGCTTTTTCCCCCTTTACGAGTCCAGACGCCAGAGCAGCAGGCGGAGTTCGATGCCGTTATCGCACCGCTCGCCGAATGGGACGTTACGCATCAGCTACAACGCCTGGCCGACAGACCGTTGCTGTTGTGGCATGGACAGGAGGACGATGTGGTGCCCGCGGTTGAAACCTTCCGCTTACAGCAGGCGCTGATTCAGGCAGGGCTGGATAACAATTTAACCTGCCTGTGGGAAGCGGGCGTACGCCACCGTATCACGCCAGAGGCGCTGGCTGCGACGGTAACGTTTTTTCGCCAGCACCTTTAAACGCGCACGATGCTTACGCCCTGAGCTTCAAGTTGTTGCAGAATCTCAGGGTTAGCATTTTTGCCGGTAATGAGCATATCGATTTGATCGGCGCGACTGAACAGCATCCCCGCGCGTTCACCGACCTTACTGCTATCGACCAGCACCACCAGTTTACCCACTACGTTAAGCATCTTCTGCTCAGCCATCGCGGTTAGCATATCGGTTTTATACAGTCCGTCCGCGGTCAACCCTTTACCGCTGGTAAACATCCAGTGTCCGGCATACAGGCTATTTTCGCTGCCTTGCGGACTAAGCGTGATGGACTGGCTTTTGTTGTATTGCCCTCCCATGATGATCACGCTGTCATGCTCCTGGTCGATCAGATAGTTCGCCAGCGGCAGATAATTGGTGATGATCTGCACTGGCTTGCCGCACATTTCACGACCAAGCAGGAAGGCGGTTGATCCGCAGTTGATCACCACGCTTTCACCCGCATTTACAAGCTGGGATGCGGCCTTGGCAATGCGAACTTTTTCATCGTGGTTCTGCGCCTGATGCAGATTCATAGGTGTCCAGCGCGGACGTTGCTGGGTGATGGCTTCTGCGCCATTGCGGACTTTCTTGAGTTTGCCGCTTTCGTCGAGTTTATTGATGTCCCGGCGTGCTGTGGCTGGTGAAATCCCCAGACGCTCAATCACGTTCTCAACGGTAACAAAGCCCAACTGCGCCAGCATATCCAGCAATATTTGATGTCTTTGTGCTTCAGTCATGAGCTATTCCGATACAAATTGATTTGAAAAGATGATATTTGAAATAGCCTGGAAATACTAAAGTAAATGGGAAAAATGCCGGAATGGCCCGGCATTTTGTAGGGGTCACAAGAAGGATTTAAACGGCAGATCCGGTTCAATCGTGAAGCAGTCATCAAAGCCGCGCGGGTAGTGATATTCAAAGTTATCTTTGTCCAACGGCCAGGTGAACTTACCGCCCACCTGCCAGATAAACGGCTTAAAGCCATACTTCAGTCGATCTTTTTTCATCTCCCACAGTACGCGGATCTCCTGAGGGTCGGCCTGGAAGTTTGACCAGATGTCATGATGGAAAGGGATCACCACTTTCGTATTCAACGCTTCCGCCATGCGCAGCATGTCGGAGCTGGTCATTTTGTCCGTAATCCCGCGCGGATTCTCACCATAGGAGCCGAGCGCAACGTCGATCTGGTGCTCGTTGCCATGCTTTGCGTAGTAGTTAGAGTAGTGCGAGTCTCCGCTGTGGTACAGCGTACCGCCCGGTGTTTTGAACAGGTAGTTTACCGCACGTGCATCCATACCATCCGGTAGCACACCTGCCGCTTTTTGATCGGCAGGTAGCGTGATTAATGCCGTACGATCAAACGCGTCAAGCGCATGAATTTCAATATCTTTCACTTTCACCACATCGCCTGGTTTTACCACGATGCAGCGCTCTTTTGGCACACCCCAACCGATCCACAGATCCACACAGGTTTGCGGCCCGATAAATGGCACGTCATCAGCGCAGTTTTGCATGACGGCGGCCGCGACATTCACGTCGATGTGATCGTTATGATCGTGTGTCGCCAGCACCGCATCGATCTGTCGAATTGCAAACGGATCAAGAACAAACGGCGTGGTGCGCAGGTTTGGCTGCAGTTTCTTCACCCCAGCCATACGCTGCATCTGGTGGCCGGTTTTCATTAGCGGGTTACCGTGACTCTGTTTACCCGTTCCGCACCAGAAATCGACGCAGATGTTCGTCCCGCCTTCCGACTTCAGCCAGATGCCGGTACAGCCAAGCCACCACATAGCGAATGTGCCCGGGGCGACCTGCTCCTGTTCGATCTCTTCATTCAGCCAACTTCCCCACTCCGGGAATGTGCTCAGGATCCATGATTCACGCGTGATGCTTTTTACTTTACTCATCGCATTTACCTTCATATTTATTCAGATTAAGTCAATTTATGATTTGTTTTGATTGATATTGACATCATTTTTTCAAGAAGGCAATGCGTTGATTTTTGGTGTTCAGCGGGGAAATGTGAGCAAATCACAGCGTGACAGGATGGTTTACTTGAATGTTTGATTTGTATTTTATTGTTTTAATAGAGTTTATTTTGGAAGTGATGAATTAGAAGTAAAGCCACTCTGCAAGTGTGTGAATTATTTGCGTACTGCATCACATTTAATCAAATTCAATCTTGTTGTGATTACTTTTGAAAACTAGAGTGAGGGCACAACATCCTGGGCATCTGTAATGAATGTTCAGCAACTTCGTCTACTGGAGATCGTTATGGAGATCCTCTACAACATCTTTACCGTCTTTTTTAATCAGGTTATGACCAACGCGCCCTTGCTGTTGGGTATTGTGACCTGTCTTGGTTACATCCTGCTGCGTAAAAGCGTCAGCGTTATTATCAAAGGCACGATCAAAACGATTATCGGTTTTATGTTGCTGCAAGCGGGATCGGGCATTCTGACCAGCACGTTTAAACCGGTGGTGGCGAAGATGTCCGAAGTTTACGGTATCAATGGTGCGATTTCCGATACCTATGCCTCCATGATGGCAACCATCGAACGTATGGGCGATGCCTATAGTTGGGTGGGTTATGCTGTGCTGTTGGCGCTGGCGCTGAATATTTGTTACGTACTGCTACGGCGTATTACCGGCATTCGCACCATCATGCTGACCGGCCACATAATGTTCCAGCAGGCGGGCCTGATTGCCGTCTCTCTCTACATCTTCGGTTACCCGATGTGGACCACCATCATCTGCACCGCGGTGCTGGTGTCCCTCTACTGGGGCATTACTTCCAATATGATGTACAAGCCGACGCAGGAAGTGACCGACGGCTGCGGTTTCTCCATCGGTCACCAGCAACAGTTCGCTTCATGGATTGCCTACAAAGTCGCGCCTTATCTGGGTAAGAAAGAGGAGAGTGTTGAAGATCTGAAGCTGCCGGGCTGGCTGAATATCTTCCATGACAACATCGTTTCTACCGCGATTGTTATGACCCTCTTCTTCGGCGCGATCCTGCTCTCTTTCGGCATTGATGTGGTTCAGGCGATGGCGGGTAAAACCCACTGGACGGTCTATATTCTGCAGACCGGTTTTTCGTTTGCCGTCGCTATTTTCATCATCACTCAGGGCGTACGTATGTTCGTTGCTGAGCTTTCAGAAGCGTTCAACGGTATCTCTCAACGTCTGATCCCGGGTGCAGTGCTGGCTATCGACTGCGCGGCGATTTATAGCTTTGCGCCCAACGCGGTGGTCTGGGGCTTTATGTGGGGCACCATCGGCCAACTGATTGCTGTGGGCATCCTGGTGGGTTGCGGCTCTTCTATTCTGATTATCCCTGGCTTTATTCCGATGTTCTTCTCGAACGCGACTATCGGCGTGTTTGCTAACCACTTTGGCGGCTGGCGCGCGGCGCTCAAGATTTGCCTGGTGATGGGGATGATCGAAATCTTCGGCTGCGTCTGGGCGGTGAAGCTCACCGGGATGAGCGCCTGGATGGGCATGGCGGACTGGTCAATTCTGGCGCCGCCGATGATGCAGGGCTTTGCCTCCATCGGCATCGTGTTTATGGCCGTCATTATTCTGATTGCACTGGCTTATATGTTTTTCGCAGGACGCACCTTGCGCGCTGAGGAAGACGCAGAAAAACAACTGGCAGAACACTCTGCTTAATAAGGAGTTCCGATTATGACCGTACGTATTTTGGCTGTATGTGGCAATGGGCAGGGGAGTTCCATGATCATGAAGATGAAGGTGGATCAGTTTTTAACCCAGTCAAATATTGACCATACGGTAAACAGTTGCGCAGTAGGCGAATACAAAAGTGAACTGAGCGGCGCGGATATCATCATCGCTTCTACCCATATCGCCGGTGAGATTACCGTATCGGGCAATAAATATGTTGTTGGCGTACGCAACATGCTGTCTCCCGCCGATTTTGGACCAAAACTGCTGGAAGTGATCAACGCGCATTTCCCTCAGGACGTGAAGTAAGGAGGCGGCCTATGAAATTACGTGATTCGCTGGCAGACAATAACGCCATCCTTTTACAGGCCGAGGCCAGCTCCTGGCAGGAAGCGGTAAAGCTGAGCGTGGATCTGCTGGTTAAGGCTGATGTGGTTGAACCACGCTACTACCAGGCCATCCTCGACGGAGTCGAACAGTTCGGCCCGTATTTCGTGATTGCGCCCGGCCTGGCAATGCCGCACGGCCGTCCGGAGGAGGGGGTCAAGAAAACCGGTTTTGCGCTGGTGACGCTGAAAACACCCCTGGTGTTTAACCACGAAGATAACGACCCGGTCGACATCCTGATCACTATGGCGGCAGTAGACGCCAACACACATCAGGAAGTCGGCATCATGCAGATCGTGAATCTCTTTGACGACGAAGCCAATTTCGACCGTTTACGTGCCTGCCGTACCGCGCAGGAAGTGCTGGATTTAATTGATAACGCCACTGTGGCGGCTGTTTAAAAGGATACCAAAATGTCATTACCTATGTTGCAGGTTGCGCTGGATAACCAATCAATGTCTTCCGCCTATGAAACGACGCGTCTGATTGCCGAAGAGGTCGATATCATTGAAGTGGGCACGATTCTTTGCGTGGCAGAGGGGGTGCGCGCCGTACGCGATCTGAAGGCGCTTTATCCGCATAAAATTGTGCTGGCAGACGCCAAAATCGCTGACGCGGGTAAAATCCTCTCGCGCATGTGTTTCGAAGCCAACGCTGACTGGGTTACCGTCATCTGCTGCGCGGATATCAACACCACCAAGGGGGCGCTGGAGGTGGCGAAAGAATTTAATGGCGACGTGCAGATTGAACTGACTGGTTACTGGACCTGGGAGCAGGTGCAGGAGTGGCGTGACGCGGGCATTGGGCAAGTGGTATATCACCGCAGCCGTGACGCGCAGGCGGCGGGTGTGGCATGGGGAGAGGCAGATATTAGCGCCATCAAACGCCTTTCTGATATGGGCTTTAAGGTCACCGTCACCGGCGGCCTGGCGCTGGAGGATCTGCCGCTGTTCCAGGGGATCCCTATCCACGTCTTTATTGCCGGACGCAGCATTCGCGATGCTGCCTCTCCGGTAGACGCTGCGCGTCAGTTCAAACGTTCCATCGCCCAACTGTGGGGATAAGGAGCGACTATGTTGTCGAAACAGGTCCCGCTCGGTATCTATGAAAAAGCGCTCCCCGGCGGGGAGTGCTGGCTGGAACGCTTGCAGCTGGCGAAGGAACTGGGCTTTGATTTTGTCGAAATATCGGTTGATGAGACCGACGATCGCCTGGCGCGTCTTGACTGGCGCCGCGAGCAGCGACTGGCGCTGGTGGCCGCTATCGCCGAGACAGGGATACGCGTACCGTCCATGTGCCTGAGCGCTCATCGTCGTTTCCCGCTTGGCAGTGAAGATGATGCGGTGCGCGAACAGGGGCTGGAGATCATGCGTAAAGCCATTCAGTTTGCGCAGGATATCGGTATTCGCGTTATTCAACTGGCGGGTTACGACGTCTATTACCAGCAGGCCAATAACGAAACGCGTCGTCGGTTTCGCGATGGGCTGAAAGAGAGCGTGGAGATGGCGAGCCGCGCGCAGGTGACGCTGGCGATGGAAATCATGGATTATCCGCTGATGAATTCGATCAGCAAGGCACTGGGTTATGCCCACTATCTCAACAATCCGTGGTTCCAGCTGTATCCCGATATTGGCAATTTGTCGGCGTGGGATAACGACGTGCAGATGGAGCTGCAGGCTGGGATGGGTCATATCGTTGCCGTACACGTGAAGGATACCAAACCCGGTGTATTCAAAAATGTGCCGTTTGGTGAAGGGGTTGTTGAGTTCGAACGTTGTTTTGCGACGCTCAAACAGAGTGGGTACTGCGGACCATACCTGATTGAGATGTGGAGTGAAACGTCGGACGACCCGGCACGTGAAGTCGCGAAGGCGCGCGACTGGGTGAGGGCGCGAATGGCCAGCGCAGGTCTGGTGGAGGCGGTGTAATGCAAAAACTTAAACAGCAGGTTTTTGAGGCCAATATGGATTTGCCGCGCTACGGGCTGGTGACGTTCACCTGGGGGAACGTCAGCGCCATTGACCGCGAGCGCGGTCTGGTGGTGATTAAGCCTAGCGGCGTCGACTACCAAACGATGCAGGTAGATGACATGGTGGTTGTGGATCTGGCCGGCAACGTAGTGAAAGGGCGCTATCGTCCTTCTTCTGATACCGCCACCCATCTGGAGCTGTATCGCCGCTATTCTTCTCTCGGCGGCGTGGTGCACACCCACTCAACCCACGCGACGGCATGGGCGCAGGCGGGTCTGGCAATTCCCTCGTTCGGCACGACGCATGCGGATTACTTCTTTGGCGATATTCCCTGCACCAGGGCGTTAACTGAAGCTGAAGTTCAGGGCGAGTATGAGCTAAATACCGGCAAGGTGATTGTCGAAACGCTGGGGGAGGTGGAACCTTTGCATACGCCTGGCGTAGTGGTGTACCAGCATGGCCCGTTTGCCTGGGGCAAGGATGCTCACGATGCGGTACATAACGCCGTGGTGATGGAGGAAGTGGCAAAAATGGCATGGATTGCGCGTGGTATTAATCCGGCTCTTAGCCCCATCGACAGTTATCTGATGAATAAGCATTTCATGCGTAAGCACGGTCCAAACGCCTATTACGGACAGAAGTAACGACTAAGTCCTGGAGCCCAATCATTCCGGGGATGTTATTGATCTGGCTGTGGGACTTTGTTGCAAAAAAAGCCCCCTGTGAAGGGGGCAAATTAAACTGCGGCAATGTTCTCGTTGGTTATTTCTGGTGCTAGCGGTAAATATCTGCACTGGCGTGCATATTTCCGTTACTACCGGGTTCCCTGGTGAGGATCACGTGGTAGTAGGTTGCGCCTTGCGCATCGGTCTCTTCATTCAGGGCCTGAGTGGCTTCACTTTCAGTGGCGAAGTTATGATTTATGTAAATGACGCCTAAGCTCTGCACATCATCCATATTCCTGGCCTGATGATTGTCAATTTTGATGGCTGCCGTTGCATTTGCACTAAGCAAAAGCATAGCCAGAAGGGTCAAAACACGGGCTCGCATATGTACCTCCTCGACTGCGGTCTCTGGTTGCCTCTCTCCTGTGAGTGATTAGCTTCTGATGTAATTTTAACCGTTACCGGCGCAGTCGATAGCGACCATTTCTGATGCAGTTGTTCAAAAAATTACCGCATGACCATCTTTTCTTTTATTAACAGGCCGCTGGTGTGTACCGCGCGGTGAAAAATACCTGTCTTTCGCGCATAAGCACTTACCAAATAGTCAATTTAATCGGGTGAGTACGCCGTTTATAGTGAGCCGGATAATTAATATAACTTTATGATAATAAGGCAAAAACTTATGGATACTTCATTCATGGATTTCAGCTACTTTGTGATTATGTTTATGGTCGCGCTGGTGGCAGGCTTTATTAACGTGGTGTCGGGCGGCGGTGGTTTTCTCTCGATTGGCGCACTGTTAATTTCTGGTTTACCCCCGGCGAATGCGCTGGCAACCAATAAAATTCAGGCGCTGGGCAGCTCGCTGACCTCCGGGATTTATTTTTTACGCCGGGGGCATATCAACGTGCAGGAGCACAAGTATGTGTTTTTATCTGCCTTTATCGGTTCTGCGATGGGAACGACGCTTATCCAGTTCATTGAACCGGAACTGCTGAAGAAACTGCTCCCGATCCTGATTATCGCGGTCGCTATCTACTTTATTTTTGCGCCAAATCTCAGCGAACCGAAAAGAAAGCAGCAGGTATCCCTGTTTCTCTTCTCGCTGATCGGCGGGGGATGCATTGGCTTTTATGACGGCTTTCTCGGTGCCGGGGCTGGCTCCTTTTATACCCTCAGCTATATCCTGCTGTGGGGATACAGCATCGATAAGGCGCAAATTCACTCGAATTTTATTAACCTGGCATCCAACATCGCCTCGATATTGTTCTTCATTTTTGGCGGTAAAATGATCTGGTCACTGGGGCTGGTGATGTTTGCCGGGCAGTCCCTCGGCGCACGTCTTGGCGCGACGGTCGTACTAACGCGCGGCAAGAAAGTTATCCGACCCATGATTGTCATTGTCTCCATTTGCATCAGCGTCAAAATGCTGCTGGATATGTATTAATGGCGACATGATAAATAATCGTACAATTACCTTGAGTTTAGTGGCAGGCGCCAGTATTATGACGCGTCAATTTTTCAGCCGACCTTTAACACGTTCCTTGCCTCCCCGGGCCTCGGCTGACCCAGACAGGAGGCTGAATAATCCGTAAGGAGCAATTCGATGCGTCATTACGAAATCGTTTTTATGGTCCATCCTGACCAGAGCGAACAGGTTCCGGGTATGATCGAACGCTACACTGCTGCCATCACTGGTGCAGAAGGCACGATCCACCGTCTGGAAGACTGGGGCCGCCGTCAGCTGGCTTACCCGATCAACAAACTGCACAAAGCTCACTACGTTCTGCTGAACGTTGAAGCGCCGCAGGAAGTGATCGATGAGCTGGAAACTACCTTCCGCTTCAACGATGCCGTTATCCGCAGCATGGTTATGCGTACTAAACACGCTGTTACCGAAGCATCTCCGATGGTTAAAGCGAAAGACGAGCGTCGTGAACGTCGCGATGATTTCGCTAACGAAACCGCAGATGATGCTGAAGCTGGGGATTCTGAAGAGTAATTTCTGATGACCAACCGTCTGGCGTTGTCCGGCACCGTGTGCAGGGCTCCCCTTCGAAAGGTCAGTCCATCAGGAATTCCTCATTGCCAGTTCGTGCTTGAGCATCGTTCTGTGCAGGAGGAAGCCGGGTTTCACCGGCAGGCGTGGTGCCAAATGCCCGTTATTATTAGCGGACACGAAAACCAAGCCATTACTCACAGTATAACGGTCGGTAGCGCAGTGACCGTTCAGGGGTTCATCTCTTGCCACAAGGCAAAGAACGGCCTGAGCAAAATGGTTCTGCATGCCGAGCAGATTGAATTGATAGATTCTGGAGACTAGCCATATGGCACGTTATTTCCGTCGTCGCAAGTTCTGCCGTTTCACCGCGGAAGGCGTTCAAGAGATCGACTATAAAGATATCGCTACGCTGAAAAACTACATCACCGAAAGCGGTAAGATTGTCCCAAGCCGTATCACCGGTACCCGTGCAAAATACCAGCGTCAGCTGGCTCGCGCTATCAAACGCGCTCGCTACCTGTCCCTGCTGCCGTACACTGATCGTCATCAGTAATCGGTCACGGTCCATTAATACGACTTTGAGAGGATAAGGTAATGCAAGTTATTCTGCTTGATAAAGTAGCAAACCTGGGTAGCCTGGGTGATCAGGTTAACGTTAAAGCGGGCTATGCTCGTAACTTCCTGGTACCACAGGGTAAAGCTGTTCCTGCTACCAAGAAAAACGTTGAATTTTTCGAAGCGCGTCGCGCTGAGCTGGAAGCTAAACTGGCTGACGTTCTGTCCGCTGCTGAAGCTCGTGCTGAGAAAATCAACGCACTGGAAACCGTAACCATCGCGTCTAAAGCTGGCGACGAAGGTAAACTGTTCGGTTCCATCGGTACTCGCGACATCGCTGACGCTGTAACTGCAGCTGGCGTTGAAGTAGCTAAGAGCGAAGTTCGTCTGCCGAACGGCGTTCTGCGTACCACTGGTGAGCACGAAGTGAGCTTCCAGGTTCACAGCGAAGTGTTTGCTAAGCTGACTGTAAACGTAGTTGCAGAATAAGTTTTTATTCTGATTACCGCGTAAAAGCGCCGGCCTCGTGTCGGCGTTTTGCTTTTCTGTTCCCTCCGCTTTTCGCTCTGGCTATTCTTTATCCTTTTCGGGATAATCATAAAAATAAAACATTATTTCAAAGTGGTGATGGAATGGAACCAACGCACCAACCTCTGTTTGCGCGTAAAAATGTTGTCTACCTGAGCGCAGCGTTCTGCTGTCTGCTGTGGGGGAGCGCCTATCCGGCGATCAAAAGCGGATATGAGATCTTCCAGATTGCCACGGATGACATTCCCTCAAAAATTGTCTTTGCCGGCTATCGCTTCCTGTTTGCTGGATTATTGCTGCTATTGCTGGCGGTGGCGCAGCGTAAACCGATTGGCCGGTTAAGCCCGCGTCAGTACGGTCAGCTCACGCTATTGGGACTGACGCAAACCTCGCTGCAATACATCTTCTTCTATATTGGCCTGGCGTTCACGACGGGGGTCAAAGGGTCGATCATGAACGCGACCGGCACCTTCTTCAGCGTGCTTCTGGCCCATTTTATCTATCAGAACGACAAGCTGAGCTACAACAAAGTGCTGGGCTGTATCCTGGGTTTTACCGGCGTAATGGTGGTGAACTTTAGCAGCGGACTGGATTTTAACTTCAGCCTGTTAGGGGACGGTTCAGTGGTGATGGCGGCCTTTATTCTTTCTGCCGCCACGTTATACGGTAAACGCATTTCTCAGACGGTAGACCCGACGGTAATGACAGGATATCAGTTGGGTGTCGGCGGTCTGGCGCTGGTTATCGGCGGCTACGCTTTTGGTGGCACGCTGACCGTACACGGCGCGTCTTCAGTGGCGATTCTGGGCTACCTGACGTTACTCTCTTCGGTCGCTTTTGCGTTGTGGAGTATTCTGCTCAAGCATAACCGCGTGGGGATGATTGCGCCGTTTAACTTCCTGATCCCGGTTTCGGGGGCGGTTCTGTCGGCGATATTCCTCGGCGAAAACATTCTCGAATGGAAATATGCGCTGGCGCTGGTGCTGGTCTGTTCCGGGATCTGGTGGGTGAACAAGGTGAAGCGCTGACGCTTCACCTTGATGTCTGATGCGCTGTGTTTATCAGGTCTACAGGTGTGCCGGTTAACGGGCGCGAATAAAACTGCCGTTAGGTTGTCGAGTAAACAGTACCTGCTGACCATTACCGGTATCAATGGTTAATCCCGTTACCACGCCGTTGGCATTCTGCCTGATTTGTACCATCTGGCCGTCTTTCAGGTTGCTCAGCGGTTTTCCGGCACCTTCAACCTGCGCCATTGCGTATACATCGGTTGGCGGGAGGTTATGGTCACGGAATACCTGCGCCAGCGTTTTGCCCGAGTCTACGCGATAGGAGCGCCACTGCTGCTCAATTCCACTATCCTGTTGGAAAGGTTGCGTCTGCGGCTGAGATTGCTGAGCCTGCGGCTGCGCGTCTGGTTCTCCTTCCTGAATTGGCTCAGGCGCAAGCGGAGCGACCTGGCCCGGATCGTTTTGCGGGGCGACCAACTGTGCCTGCAGTTGAGCTTCGGTCGGCGGCTGCGATTGTGACTGCAAATCCAGCTGGGCAGTACGCGTAACCACAGGGGCATCGCTGGTGTCACTGGAGGGCAGCAGGAAGCCTATCACCAGCACGATAGCAGCAATTATAATGCCGCGTCGGTGCATAGGCGGTAGCGGATCCATAATGCGAAAATTGTCCGGTGCATGCCAGATTTTCGCCAGGGTTGGTTTTAATTCAAAGCGCCCGGGCATGGCTTTCCTCCTGCTCCGCGTCTCGTTCCTCGATCATAGAGTATAGATGGCTAATGCTATGATGTTCGTCATATTACCCGCTTTCGTGACGTCAACGCGGGGTATTCCTATTGTTTATGTTTCCTCGCGATTTGTCATCTGTTCCCGAGACAAAGTTTTACCGGATGCGGCATGGCTGATATGCTGCCCGCTACTTTACATCCGATGAAAGGAAATATGATGGCTAACCCGACTTTTGACACTATCGAAGCGCAAGCAAGCTACGGCATTGGTTTGCAGGTAGGACAACAGCTGAGTGAATCCGGACTGGAAGGACTGTTGCCTGAAGCGCTGGTAGCGGGTATCGCTGACGCGCTGGAAGGTAAGCACCCGGCAGTGCCGGTTGATGTTGTGCATCGCGCACTGCGTGAAATCCACGAACGCGCTGATGCAGTACGTCGCGAGCGTTTCCAGGCTATGGCGGCTGATGGCGTCAAATATCTGGAAGAAAACCGTGAGAAAGAGGGTGTGAACAGCACTGAATCCGGTTTGCAGTTCCGTGTTCTGACTCAGGGCGAAGGTGCTATTCCTGCGCGTACTGACCGCGTTCGCGTGCACTACACCGGTAAACTGATCGACGGTACCGTGTTTGACAGCTCTGTCGCACGCGGCGAACCGGCTGAATTCCCGGTTAACGGCGTGATCCCTGGCTGGATTGAAGCGCTGACCCTGATGCCGGTAGGTTCCAAATGGGAACTGACTATTCCTCAGGAACTGGCTTACGGCGAGCGTGGCGCTGGCGCGTCCATTCCTCCGTTCAGCACGCTGGTGTTCGACGTTGAGCTGCTTGAGATCCTGTAAGCAGTGACTTCTGTTCCCTCCGAGGCCGGGGGGAACAAAAAAATAGCGTGAAAAGCTATAGTTACGTGGTTGTCGATATTTTATTTTGCAAATGCCTCGTTAGCGTGTATTTTTGTGAGCTGATTCGCGCTATCAGAGTGATATGACACTCACTTTAAACATTAAATTAACATTATATCTAAATCTTAGTATTCATCCCGCCAATTCTTACCTAATATCGATGAGTCCTGATAATCAGGAACGTCGTATCATAGACACACTAAAGGCCGTAGAGCCTGAACAACACAGACAGGTACAGGAAGAAAAAACATGGTAGATCAGGTAAAAGTCGACGCCGCTGAAGAGGCTTCGTCTGAACAGTCGCTACGGCGCAATCTCACAAACCGTCATATTCAACTTATTGCTATTGGTGGTGCTATTGGTACCGGCCTGTTTATGGGCTCTGGTAAAACCATCAGCCTCGCCGGACCGTCGATCATCTTTGTGTATATGATTATCGGTTTTATGCTGTTTTTCGTGATGCGTGCAATGGGTGAATTGCTGCTCTCGAATCTGGAGTACAAATCTTTTAGTGATTTCGCCTCTGACCTGCTCGGGCCATGGGCCGGGTATTTTACCGGCTGGACTTACTGGTTCTGCTGGGTTGTTACCGGGATGGCAGACGTTGTCGCCATTACGGCGTATGCGCAATTCTGGTTCCCCGAACTTTCAGACTGGGTCGCCTCGCTGGCGGTGATCGTGCTGCTGCTGAGCCTCAACCTTGCCACTGTAAAAATGTTCGGTGAGATGGAGTTCTGGTTTGCGATGATCAAAATCGTCGCCATCATCGGCCTGATTGTCGTTGGTCTGGTGATGGTGTTGACGCACTTCCAGTCGCCAACCGGCGTTCAGGCATCGTTCACGCATCTGTGGAATGACGGTGGCTGGTTCCCGAAAGGTCTGAGCGGCTTCTTTGCTGGCTTCCAGATAGCCGTGTTCGCGTTTGTGGGTATTGAGCTGGTGGGAACGACCGCAGCGGAAACCAAGGACCCGGAGAAATCTCTGCCGCGCGCCATTAACTCGATTCCGATCCGTATCATCATGTTCTACGTTTTTGCGCTGATCGTGATTATGTCTGTAACACCGTGGAGCTCGGTAGTGCCAACCAAGAGCCCATTCGTTGAACTGTTTGTGCTGGTCGGGCTGCCTGCCGCGGCGAGCCTGATCAACTTTGTGGTGCTGACTTCAGCTGCCTCTTCCGCAAACAGTGGCGTGTTCTCTACCAGCCGTATGCTGTTCGGCCTGGCACAGGAAGGCGTAGCGCCTAAAGCATTTGCCAAACTGTCTAAACGCGCAGTTCCGGCGAAAGGTTTAACCTTCTCCTGTATCTGTCTGCTGGGCGGCGTGGTGATGCTTTACGTGAACCCGAGCGTGATTGGCGCGTTCACCATGATCACCACCGTGTCGGCGATTCTGTTCATGTTCGTCTGGACCATCATTCTTTGCTCGTACCTGGTGTACCGCAAGCAGCGTCCGCACCTGCATGAAAAATCAATCTACAAGATGCCGCTAGGCAAGCTGATGTGCTGGGTATGTATGGCGTTCTTCGTCTTCGTACTGGTACTGCTGACGCTGGAAGATGATACCCGCCAGGCGCTGATCGTGACGCCGCTGTGGTTCATCGCGCTGGGTCTGGGATGGTTGTTTATCGGTAAGAAACGTATGGCAGGTATGCGTTAATTTTAGTGCCCGGTAGCGCGATGCTTACCGGGCCTGAATTCCGTAGGCCGGATTCGCGTTAGCGCTATCCGGCGATATCTTTACTCCCCGGCGAGAGCTCGCGGGAACAACACATTATTTTCCAGACTGATGTGTTCCATCAAGTCGTCGATCATCTCGTTAATGCCGTTATACATGGCTTTCCAGGTGGTGCAGGCTTCTGGCGGCGGCGTCACGTTATGGGTGATGTGTTTGATCACTTCGACCAGTTCACCGGCATCGTCATGTTCGCTTTCCATCACGCTGATTGGTCCCATCGCCTGGCTACCCATGCCCTGTTTGATCATCGGGAACAGGATCTGCTCTTCTTTCATCATGTGGCTGGACAGCTCTTCATGCAGCATGGTCAGGTTTTTCGCCAGACCGCGTGGTACGTTCGGTTTATCTGCGTGAACGCGTTCAACTTTCGTGGCCTGCAGAATCAGTTCCGGCAGCTGTTCGCGGTGTCTGTCGTGATAACGCACGATGATATGATCGATGATTTCAGCCAGTGCCACGGTACGCCAGTCTTTCTCCAGCGGCTGTTCAGCCAACTGCGCGAGCTGTGCCTCAATAACGTCTAAATCCAGCTCTTTACGCGCAGCAGCGCGTGCCAGCGTTTGCTTACCGCCGCAGCAGTAATCCATATCGTATTTACGAAACAGGGCCGAAGCGCGAGGAATAGAGAGCGCCAGTTCACCTAAAGGTTGATCGCGATAAGACATTGCCGTTACCTCATTCTCAATAATATAAGATGTATATTAAATGCAACTTATAGCGAAGGATATAACCCTTTCGGGGTGGGGTGTTTTGTAAGGAATGTCACGAAAATTTCTTGTTTCGTTAAGGTGCTGAATCTTATTAGAAAGGAGAGGGGCGGCGAAAAAAGCCGCGCGACAGGATTAAATAAGCGCACGCCGCTGCCGATAGTTAGACCTCAGACAATACCTGCATAATAAAAGGCTACAGATGTTTAAACGAATCAAAGTGATAACCTTACTTATCACCGTGTTACTCGCCCTGGGCGCGATGCAGCTCATCTCCGCGGGCGTCTTTATTGGCGCGCTCAATAACGATAAGCAAAACTTTAACGTCTCTCAGCTTTCCAGCCAGAACGTGGCCGAGTTTACCGATGCGTGGATTAGCCTGAACCAGGCTCGCGTCACGCTCAACCGGGGCATGTTGCGTTTACAGGGAACGATGGCTAGCGAGATTAACGGCGGTCAGTTGAAGGAACTGGTGAACACGGCAAATCGCCTGTTGGCCGAATCGAAAGAGCATTACGATAAATACTACGCCCTGCCGGAAACGCCGGGGCTTGATGAACATCTGGCCGATCGACTGGAAGAGCAGTACGGCATCTATTCTGCGACGCTGGCTAAAATGAACGCGCTGCTGGCTGAAGGTAAGCTGGAAGAGATGTTCAAGCAGAATGCCGAGCAAAAGCAAACGGCCATGCAGGAAGTCTATCGGGAATGGCGTAGCGCGCAAACGGCGCTGGCCACTGCCGGAGTGCAGGACAATGAGAGTGATTACCAGAAGATAATCTGGCTGTTATCCGCCGTGATGCTGATTGTCGTCACCGTGATTATCGCCAGCTGGCTGGCAATGCAGCGAGTGCTGCTCAAGCCTCTCCACGAAGTGATGGGGCATATTCGCCACATTGCTGCGGGTGATTTGACGCACAGCATCAACGCAGATGGCAGCAATGAGATGGCGCTGCTGGCAGTCAACGTTCGCGACATGCAGCAGGCGCTGGCGAACACAGTCAGCGTGGTGCGTGACGGGGCTGACACCATCTATACCGGCGCAGGTGAAATTGCCGCCGGCAGTAACGATCTCTCTTCACGTACCGAGCAGCAGGCCGCCTCTCTGGAAGAGACTGCTGCCAGCATGGAACAACTCACCGCTACCGTGAAGCAGAACGCGGATAACGCGCGTCAGGCGACCAGTCTGGCAAAAAATGCCTCACAGACGGCGCAGAAAGGCGGAACCGTGGTTGATGGCGTAGTGCGTACGATGGATGAAATTGCCACCAGTTCCAGCAAAATCGCGCAAATTACCAATGTTATCGACGGCATTGCCTTCCAGACCAATATTCTGGCGCTGAACGCGGCAGTAGAAGCGGCGCGTGCGGGCGAGCAGGGGCGCGGGTTTGCCGTGGTCGCTGGCGAGGTCCGTACACTGGCACAGCGTAGCGCTCAGGCGGCGAAAGAGATTAAGGCACTGATTGATGACTCGGGGAATCGGGTGAATGCCGGTACGGCGCTGGTGCATGAAGCGGGTGAAACGATGGCGGAAATTGTGAGCGCCGTGACCCGTGTGACCGACATCATGGGCGAGATAGCTTCGGCCTCTGATGAACAGAGCCGGGGTATCGATCAGGTAGGTCAGGCGGTTGCCGAGATGGATCGCGTGACGCAGCAAAACGCCTCGCTGGTGGAGGAGTCAGCTTCCGCCGCCGCCGCGCTCGAAGAGCAGGCAGCACGACTGAATCAGACCGTAGCGGTGTTTAAAGTTTAACGTCTACTCCGGCCTACAAAATAATATCTTGTAGGTCGGATTAGCGCAGCGCCGTCCGGGCCATTATGATTGTGGAACCACGACGACGCTTGGTTTCTGTGGTTTGGCTCTGACGGCTATGACCACCCCAACAATCAGCAGCGCAATGCCGCTTACCGTCAGCAGCGGCGGGAATTCCTGGCGCAGGATAAAGGTGTACACCAGGCCAGCCAGCGTTTCGAAGACAATCAGCGGGCCGAGGATCACCGTCGGCAATTTTTGGCTGGCGACGTTCCAGCACAGTGCGCCAACCCACGAACACAATACCGCAATCGCTATCATCAGGCCGATAAACACGCCCGGACGCGGGCCGAAGGGCAGGGCAAAGTCCGGCGTTTGCCCGTTCAGCCACAGGCAGGCTGCAATATAACCGAGCAGAGAAACAGGCAACGTTACCAGTGCCTGGGCCGTCGCCCACATCATCGGGTGCTTATCTGGATTCTCGCGCAGCCAGCGGGCATTACGCAGCGCATACCACGCCCAACACACTACCGAGATCAGCGCCAGCGCGATTCCAGAACCATAACGCCAGCCGCTAAAGTCGGGTAAGCCTTGATTCAGCTCCGAGATATTCACGCACAGCAGACCGATACCAATCAGCACCAGCGCAGGCGACAGACGCCACCATGATAATTTGCCGTCGCGCTGGCTGTAGAGCAGGTTAGCGAAGACCGGGATCACAACCGGCAATGTACCAATAATCATCGTTGAAACCGGCGCGCCAGTGCGCTGGATGGCGCTTGCCAGGCAAACGTAATAAATCAGATTACCCATCATCGTTAGCGCCAGCGCAGTGACCCAGTCTTTACGCGTCAACTGACGCAAGCGCACACGTCCCAGCCAGGCAATCGGCAACGCTATTAGCCCCAGCGCCAGATAGCGTCCCATCGACTGCAATACCGCCGGGTATTCCGGTACGATCAGCGGCCCAACAAAAATTAATCCCCACATCAGCCCAGCCAGCAGGGCATACAACACGCCGCTAATCATTTTTGACATCCACATCGCTTAACAATAAGTCGAGTGTAGGCAGGAAAAATGCAGCCGTATTGTATGAGATTGCTGTTCAACGCCGGACGACTTGTTTCTGATAACGTACCGGCGTAATACCGTAGCGATGGGTAAACGCGCGGGTGAGATGCGACTGGTCGGTGAGGCCGGTTGCGGCAGCGACCTCCGCGGCGGGCATTCCGTGAGTGAGAAAACCCTTGGCTCGCCACAGGCGGATCGCCATCAGCATCTGGTGCGGCGTGACGTGGAAATGAGATTTAAACTGGCGCTGAAAATGCCAGGGGCTCAGCGCTGCAACCCGCGCCAGTTCGTCGAGCGTGACCGGGTGCATATAATTATCGTGCAAATACTCGCGTACCCGTTCAAAGCGATGCGCTCCCTCCGGTAATACCGGCGCATGGCGGGCCAGCGGCTGGAACGTGTCGATCAGATCGAGTAATAGCCCTTTTTGCGCCAGCGGATCCTCAGTGTTCCACAGGCCATGAATCAGCGAGCAGATCTGGCGCGAGCGTAGCGGATCGTGACGCGTTACGTCATGAAACCACCAGTGGCGGATCCCGGTGACTTCTTCCAGAAGATCGGGCTCAAGATAGATCATCCGATAGCGCCAGCCGTCGGCGGTTTCCGCTTCGCCGGTATGTAGCTCATCGGGATTCATGGTGACGACAGAATGGGCGGGGGCCACGTACTGCGTGCCGCGATAGCGAAAACGTTCGGCTCCGGCTTCTATCGCGCCAATACCAAACGCTTCATGGGTGTGGGGTTCAAAGGCGTAACGCGAGATGTGCGCATGATACAGCTCAACGCCCGGCACCTGTGCCAGATGGCGAAAGCGGGCGCTGTCTTTCTCATCAATAAACTGCTCAGGTACACCTTGCACGTCTTCTCTCCCCACGCATCATCATGTCATTATCAGAGAGGATGCGCGAGGATGCCACCACAATTAACTAATTTTTAACACTTACACGATGCCTTTGACGCTGTCTGCCAGCGACGTGGTTGGGCGACCAATCAGTTTGCTCAGCGTATGGCTGTCGTCGAAGAGGCCACCTTTAGAGGCGCCAACGTCTGAGTCAGCCAGCATGTCCGCCAGTCCGGCAGGCAGACCAACACCTTTCAGCGCGGCGGCAAAATCAGCTTCGCTCAGGTTTTGATACACCACTTTTTTACCGCTCTGTTTTGCCAGTTCGGCCGCCAGCTGGCTCAGGGTCCAGCCTGCGTCGCCCGCCAGTTCATAGATTTTACCGGCATGACCGTCTTCACTGATGACGCGCGCAGCGGCAGCGGCATAGTCGGCACGGGTTGCCGAGGCGATTTTGCCTTCTCCCGCCGCCCCAATAAACACGCCGTGTTCCAGCGCGGCTGGTGCGCTGGCGAGATAGTTTTCGGTGTACCAACCGTTACGCAGCAGCGCGTACGCGATACCGGATTCAGCCAGCATCTTCTCGGTTGCGACATGCTCATCAGCCAGCCCCAGCGGGGAGCGATCGGCGTGCAGCAGGCTGGTGTAGGCGATAAATTTCACGTGGGCCGCTTTCGCCGCGTTAATCACGTTGCGATGCTGCGGGGCACGTTGTCCCACTTCGCTGGAGGAGATTAGCAGTAACTTGTCTATCCCCTGTAAGGCCGTGGTAAAGGCAGCTTCATCACTGTAATCCGCCTGACGAACGGTAATGCCCTGCTGGCTAAGCGCCGTCGCTTTAGCAGGATTACGCACAATAGCCACAATCTGGCTGGCAGGAACGGTTTTCAGTAGCGTTTCAATAACGTGTTGGCCCAGTTGGCCAGTGGCACCAGTAATCGCGATCATAGGATAACTCCTTTGGTATTGGTCTTGTGTTTAATCACATTAACACCTAAACTTACTTTTAGTAAGTACGTACAAAAAGGTTAGTATGAAAATGACAGCTTTGACGCTCTCCCAGCAATTACGTGATGGCAACTTGTTTGCCGAGCAGTGTCCCTCCCGCGAGGTGTTAAAACACGTCACCAGCCGCTGGGGTGTATTGATTCTGGTGGCGCTGCGCGACGGTACGCACCGTTTCAGCGATTTGCGCCGTAAGATGGGCGGCGTCAGTGAAAAAATGCTGGCGCAATCCCTGCAGGCGTTAGAACAGGACGGGTTTATCAATCGGGTGTCATATCCGGTGGTACCGCCGCATGTGGAGTATAGCCTGACACCGTTGGGTGAGCAGGTGAGCGAAAAAGTCGCAGCGCTGGCGGACTGGATAGAGGTGAATTTGCCGCAGGTTTTGGCAAATCATACCGTTAAGAACGAAGACGTCCCGGCATCAGCGTAAACGACCTGGTCGGGCTTGCCGGATGGCGCAGCGCCACCCGGCGTGGTCTTACTTACTCAAATCCAACTGATAAATGGCGAAGCCGATGTCATCGGTAGCGACTTTCTTCAGTGGATACTGGCCTTTCTCTTTGATAAACGCAGCGGCTTTATCAGACGGTGATGTTTCAAAGCGAATATCCAGTTGTGTCTCGCTGTGAATCGGCGCCAAACGCCAGTTGTTATCTGCCGCCGGATGAATTTCGCCTGCGCTCTTTGTCTGGGAACCTATCCATGCTGCCAGCACCGAGCGGTTTTCATCTGGTGATGCAAACGCGATGTGGCTGTCGCCGGTCCCGGCAAACTTACCGCCGTAGGCGCGGTAGTTGTTGGTCGCGACGAGGAAGGTTGCGTTCGGATCGATCGGTTTGCCGTTAAAGGTCAGATTTTTAATACGCTCCGCTTGCGGGTTAATCGTCTGGCATTCACCGTCATAGCGAGCGGGTTGTGAAACATCAATCTGATAATTCACGCCGTCAATCACGTCGAAGTTATAGGTACGGAAGCCATCCCAGTTAATTAACGACTGTGGTTTGCTGCTGTGGATATCAATCTGATTAAACTGCCCGGCAGAACATTCCAGCCACTCTTTCACCTCTTTTCCGCTGGCTTTCACCACGACCAGGGTATTGGGATAGAGATACAAATCAGCGGCGTTACGGAAGGTAAGCTGACCTTTTTCGACTTCGACAAAGCTGGCCGGATCGTTCTTGCGTCCACCGACTTTAAACGGCGCAGCGGCGGAAAGTACCGGTAGTTTTGCCAGGTCCGGATCGCCCTGGATAAAATGTTCCACATAGGCTTTCTGCGCGTTATTCACCACCTGCACGGTCGGGTCGTCCTGAACCAGCGCCAGATAGCTGTACATGTTGTCGGCAGATTTACCGATTGGTTTGCTGACAAATTCACGCGTGGCATCGTGATCGGCTTTTAGGATCTCAACGATTTTTTGGTCTTCGCCAGCCAGTGATTTTTTGGCCGCGGCGTCATAAATCGGGCGCGCCTGCGCTTTCCCCTGCGTAACCTGCCATTTACCGCTGTCGTTATTCAGCACTAAATCCACCACGCCCAGGTGATCGCCCCACATGCCCGGCATCACCGCAGGAACGCCATTGAGCGTACCTGTTGTGATATCTGCGCCTTTGATGTTGGCAAAGTCTTTCCCCGGGAAAACGGCGTGAGCGTGACCAAACATAATGGCATCCACGCCCGGAACTTCACTGAGGTAGTAAACGGAGTTTTCCGCCATCGCCTGGTATGGGTCGGCAGAAAGCCCGGAGTGAGCAACCACCACCACGACATCGGCACCTTTGGCTCGCATTTCCGGCACGTATTTACGTGCGGTTTCCGTAATGTCATTCACCGTCACTTTGCCGCTGAGGTTGGCTTTATCCCAGGTCATGATCTGCGGCGGCACAAAACCGATATAGCCAATTTTCAGCGTCTGCTTGTTTCCTTCCTGATCGACAACCTCAGTCTCTTTGATCAGATAAGGAGTAAACAGCGGCTTTTTGGTCTTAACGTCGATGATGTTGGCGTTAACGTAAGGGAACTTCGCCCCGGCTAGCGCGTTGTGCAGATACTCAAGACCGTAGTTGAATTCATGGTTGCCAAGGTTACCCACGGCGTAATCCAGCGTATTCAGTGCTTTATATACCGGATGCGTTTCGCCCGCTTTCAGCCCCTTGGCCGCCATATAATCCCCGAGCGGGCTGCCCTGAATCAGATCACCGTTATCAACCAGCACGCTGTTTTTGACTTCACCACGTGCTGCGTTGATCAGGCTTGCCGTACGAACCAGGCCAAATTTTTCAGTCGGCGTATCTTTGTAATAATCGAAATCCATCATATTGCTATGCAAATCAGTGGTTTCCATTATACGCAGATCGACGGTCGCGGCATTGACGCTGGCTGCAATCAGCGTGGCCAGAAACGTTGCACTAAACTTAATCATCAGGGGCATCCTTTTAAGATCTAAGCCACAAAAGAAAATGTATATAAATCTTCTTGCTTACAGAACTGTGAATCATGACATGAATATAGCGTTTAAAACCGCAGACGCTATCACAGTTGGCGGATCCTTTGGCGATCGGGTATAAGTAAAACAACGAGTTAACACCACGACAGAAACGAGGTGGAGAATGTTAGAACATGTATGCCAGCTTGCACGGAATGCGGGCGATGCCATTATGCAGGTCTACGATGGAATCAAACCGATGGAGATTACCAGCAAGCAGGACGATTCTCCGGTCACGGCGGCGGATATCGCCGCGCATACGGTGATCCTCGAAGGATTACTGGCGCTGACGCCGGATATTCCGGTCCTGTCTGAAGAAGCGCCTCCTGGCTGGGATGTTCGCCAGCACTGGCAGCGCTACTGGCTGGTAGACCCGCTGGACGGTACCAAAGAGTTCATTAAGCGTAACGGTGAATTCACCGTCAATATTGCGCTTATCGAGCAAGGAAAGCCGGTACTGGGCGTGGTTTACGCGCCGGTGATGAAAGTGATGTACAGCGCGGCAGAAGGTAAAGCGTGGAAAGAAGAGTGCGGCGTGCGCAAACAAATCCATGTTCGTGACGCGCGTCCGCCGTTGGTGGTGATTAGCCGCTCGCATGCTGACAATGAGTTAAAAGAGTATCTGCAACAGTTGGGTGAGCACCAGACCACGTCGATTGGCTCATCGCTGAAGTTCTGCCTGGTGGCGGAAGGGCAGGCACAGCTGTACCCACGTTTTGGGCCAACTAACGTATGGGACACTGCCGCTGGCCACGCCGTTGCTGCCGCAGCCGGGGCGCACGTTCACGACTGGCAGGGGAAATCTCTGGATTACACCCCACGTGAATCATTCCTCAACCCCGGCTTCCGCGTCGCTATTTACTGAGTAATTTGTGCAGCAGGGCAATAACCTGCTGCACCTCTTCCTGCGTCAACGCACCATCTTTTGCCCACTGAACGCGTCCGTCCTTATCAAGTACGGCGATAGCGGAGCTCTCTTCATCCAGTTGCCAGGCTTTACGCGCAATGCCATTACTGTCGACAATAAATTGTGACCACGGGTAGAGCTTCTTATTGCTCTCCAGACTGCTGCGCACAAACATACCGGAGCCAGGAATAGCGTCATCGGTGTTGACGATCGTGGTGGTCTGGTATTTGTCGTGCGGCAGGTTGGCCGCCTTGATTGCCTCGATCAGCGTAGCATTTTTCTCTTTGGCGGAGGTGCGTCCGGCAATGTGTTGCACAATTCGCACTTTCCCTGGCAACTGCGCGCTATTCCAGCTTTTGTAGCTAAACTTATCGTTATCGAGAATCAGTTCGCCGCGATCGGCGATCCCCACCGGCGGTACGCGCTGGTTAGTCTCAAACGAATGCGCACCGGCAATCATCGGTAGCAGCAGGCACGACAGCGCCAGCAGTTTTTGTAAGGTCATAGGTTTTCCTTCTTTCTTTATTTTGCAGGTGATCCGACCACTTGGGTCTGGAATTTAATCATATGTGCGATTGATGCTTTTTCCCGCAAGCGCGATGCCAGTTTGCGGACGGGCGCACAAATCCTGCGAAAAATGAAGGCTTATACTGAAGACAGCGAAGCGTTGAAAAGATAATTCTGAATATTTGTAACCTGAAGGTAAATAAACTTATACACGCTGGAAACATGAGCGAGATAGTCTATAGTCATAGGGCATTAAAATTTGCGCCTGAGGATTGTCGGACCGATTGTGGTACCGCAAAGGCGTAATGCTCAGCAGGAGACAACAATGAAAATTTTCCAACGATACAACCCGCTGCAGGTGGCGAAGTACGTGAAGATCCTGTTTCGTGGACGGTTATATATCAAGGATGTAGGCGCTTTTGAATTTGATAAGGGTAAGATTCTTATCCCAAAAGTGAAGGACAAACTGCATTTTTCCGTGATGTCCGAAGTTAACCGTCAGGTCTTGCGTCTGCAAACTGAGATGGCTTGATCAAAGTGCTATGCGGTAGTTAAAAAAACGGCTCCTGAATGGGAGCCGTTGATGTTTCTGCAGGACGTTAAGACGCCTTTGCCTCTTCTTTTGCATCCGGCAGTTTCGGTACCAGTACGGTAGGTTTACTGTCCAGACGCGTCACCAGCAGCTGATCGATCTTGTAGTTATCGATATCCACCACTTCAAATTTGTAGCCTGAATACTTCACCGAGTCGGTGCGTTTCGGGATTTTACGCAGCATGAACATCATAAAGCCGCCGATGGTTTCATAGTTGCCGGACTGCGGGAACTCATCGATATCCAGGACGCGCATAACGTCATCAATCGGCGTACCGCCATCGACTAACCATGAGTTTTCATCGCGCGCCACGATCTGCTCTTCCAGACCCTGACCGACTAAATCGCCCATCAGCGTAGTCATAACGTCGTTGAGCGTGATAATCCCCACCACCAGCGCGTACTCGTTCATGATGACGGCAAAGTCTTCGCCTGCGGTTTTGAAGCTTTCCAGCGCTTCAGAGAGCGTCAGCGTATCCGGCACAATCAGCGTATTGCGGATCTGTACGCCACTGTTCAGCGCCATGCTTTGGTTCGCCAGTACGCGGTTGAGGAGATCCTTTGAATCGACATAGCCAATGATGTGGTCGATATCTTCGTTACACACCAGGAATTTGGAGTGTGGGTGTTCCGCCACCTTGTTCTTCAGGCTTTGCTCATCTTCGTGGAGATCGAACCAGATAATATTCTCGCGCGAGGTCATGGAAGACGGTACGGTACGGGATTCCAGTTCGAACACATTTTCAATCAGCTCATGTTCCTGCTTACGCAGAACCCCCGCCAACGCACCCGCTTCGACCACGGCGTAAATATCGTCCGAGGTGATGTCGTCTTTACGCACCATCGGGATCTTAAACAGACGGAAGATGTTATTTGCCAGACCGTTAAAGAACCACACCAGCGGGCGGAAGACGAGCAGGCAGAAGCGCATCGGGTTGATGATACGCAAAGCCACAGCTTCTGGCGCAATCATACCGATGCGTTTCGGAGTTAAATCCGCGAACAGGATGAACAGGCCAGTAACCAGCGAGAACGACAGAATAAAGCTTAACTGTTCGGACAGCTCTGGAGTGAAGTACTTCGAGAAAAGGCTGTAAAACGCCGGGGAGAATGCCGCATCACCGACAATACCACCGAGAATAGCGACCGCGTTAAGGCCAATTTGCACGACGGTAAAAAACATGCCGGGGTTTTCCTGCATCTTCAAAACACGTTGTGCGTTTACGTTGCCTTCATCGGCAAGCAGTTTAAGTTTTATTTTGCGTGATGCAGCAAGCGAGATCTCGGATATCGAGAAAAACGCACTCACGGCGATCAGGCAGAGAATGACTAAAATACTGTTTAACATATCTTATCCGACCGTTAAGGCCAGATCCTCGGAAGGGATAAATTGATAAATCCGTGTGAAATACACATTGAAAACCGGTCCGAAGGGAGTGGACCGGCAATTTCAGGAGCTAGTATAGCGTAAGGTACTGTAAAGCCGCCAGAGGGTGGCGATTATCCTTGTGGCGGTAGACAAACGCCAATCCCGCCAATGCCACAGTACCCATAAGGATTTTTATGCAGATACTGCTGGTGGTCGTCCTCGGCATAGTAGAACGGGGTTGCGGTAGTGATTTCCGTTGTAATAGTGCGCTCGTCGCCAGCGGCGGTCATTGCTGCCTGAAAACGCTCAAGGCTTGCCCGTGCCGCGACGGTTTGCTCCGGCGTTAACGGGTAAATGGCGGAGCGATACTGCGTCCCCTGGTCGTTCCCCTGACGCATGCCCTGCGCCGGGTCGTGATTTTCCCAGAACACCTGCAGCAGTTGCTCGTAGCTGATAACATGCGGATCATAGACGACGCGTACCGCTTCGGCGTGTCCGGTATCGCCGGAACACACTTCCCGATAGGTTGGGTTAGGGGTGTAGCCGCCGGTATATCCGGCCGCTGTGCTGTATACCCCGGGTAATGACCAGAATAAACGTTCAACGCCCCAGAAACATCCCATGGCGAAAAAGGCTATCTCCATACCGTCGGGCACGTTGGTCATCGAATGTTGGTTAACCGCATGCAGCGTTGCCACTGGCATCGGGGTGTTGCGTCCAGGTAGGGCATCTGCTTGAGTAACAAGATGCTTTCTATCAAATAAACTCATGGCCGTTCTCCCGAAATCAGTCATTTGGGTTAAGGTTGTAACGAGACGCGTCTTTGCCCACAATAAACGGCGTGAATACGTCTAGAGTTAAACATAAGAAATATTTGGGTTGTCGTCTGTTTTTCAACTCTTATTGTTGATTTTTTGTTAAGCCGAGGAACGGCATAGTATTTTTTTCCAGGGGTGGGAAAAAAGGATATTCAGGAGAAAATGTGCCACATATCCGTCAGTTATGTTGGGTGGGATTACTGTGCTTAAGTGGCTCCGCCGCCGCAGCGAATGTTCGCTTACAGGTCGAAGGATTATCAGGACCGCTGGAGAAAAACGTCCGTGCGCAGCTATCCACGATTCAAAGTGATGAAGTCACTCCAGACCGACGCTTTCGTGCGCGCGTTGATGATGCCATCCGCGAAGGGCTAAAAGCGCTGGGCTACTTTGAGCCCACCATTGATTTTGAGCTGCGTCCGCCGCCGGCGAAAGGACGCCAGGTGCTGATTGCCAAAGTGACCCCTGGTGAGCCGGTGCTGATTGGCGGCACCGAAGTGATTCTGCGCGGTGGCGCACGTACGGATAAAGATTACCTGGATCTGCTGAAAACGCGACCGGCAATCGGCACCGTGCTGAATCAGGGGGACTATGATAACTTCAAAAAATCACTCACCAGCGTGGCGCTGCGCAAAGGCTATTTCGACAGTGAATTTAATAAAAGCCAGCTTGGGATAGCGCTCGAACGCCGCCAGGCATTCTGGGATATCGATTACAACAGCGGTGAACGCTATCGCTTTGGGCATGTCACTTTTGAAGGCTCGCAAATTCGCGATGAGTACCTGCAAAATCTGGTGCCCTTTAAAGAGGGTGAAGAGTACGAGTCGAAAGATCTGGGCGAACTGAACCGTCGTCTGTCGGCGACCGGATGGTTTAATTCCGTGGTCGTCGCACCGGAATTTGATAAAGCCCGTGAAACCAAAGTGCTGCCGCTGAAAGGCGTGGTGTCGCCGCGAACTGAAAATACCATCGAAACCGGGGTCGGTTACTCAACTGACGTCGGTCCACGGGTGAAGACCTCGTGGAAAAAGCCGTGGATGAACTCCTATGGCCACAGCCTGACCACCAGCGCCAGCATCTCTGCGCCAGAGCAGGTTCTTGATTTCAGTTATAAAATGCCGCTATTAAAGAACCCGCTGGAGCAGTATTACCTGGTGCAGGGGGGCTTTAAGCGTACCGATTTAAACGATACCGAGCAGGACTCCACTACGCTTGCGGTTTCCCGCTACTGGGATCTCTCCAGCGGCTGGCAGCGCGCGATTAACCTGCGCTGGAGCCTCGACCACTTTACCCAGGGTAACGTCACTAACACCACCATGCTGCTCTATCCGGGCGTGATGATCAGTCGGACGCGCTCGCGCGGCGGTCTGATGCCAGTTTGGGGCGACTCCCAACGTTATTCCATCGATTACTCCAACACGGCCTGGGGCTCAGACGTTGATTTCTCCGTCTTCCAGGCGCAAAACGTCTGGATCCGCACCCTGTACGATCGTCATCGCTTTGTGATGCGCGGCAACCTCGGCTGGATCGAAACCGGGGACTTCGACAAAGTACCGCCGGATCTGCGTTTCTTCGCCGGGGGCGATCGCAGCATTCGCGGCTACAAATACAAATCTATTTCGCCTGAAGGCAGCGACGGCAAGCTGAAAGGGGCCTCGAAGCTGGCGACCGGCTCGCTGGAATATCAGTACAACGTGACCGGAAAATGGTGGGGCGCGATGTTTGTCGATAGCGGCGAAGCGGTCAGCGATATCCGCAGAAGCGATTTCAAAACCGGTGCCGGGGTCGGCGTACGCTGGCAATCGCCAGTGGGACCCATCAAGCTCGACTTTGCTGTCCCTGTGGGCGACAAAGATGAACATGGTTTACAGTTTTACATCGGTCTGGGGCCTGAATTATGAGTTTATGGAAGAAGATAAGCCTCGGCGTGCTGATTTTTATCCTGCTGTTGTTAGGCACGGTGGCGTTCCTCGTCGGCACCACTTCGGGCCTGCATCTGATCTTCAAAGCGGCGAATCGTTGGGTTCCGGGGCTGGAGATTGGTCAGGTCACCGGCGGCTGGCGGGATTTATCGCTCAAAAATATTCGTTATGACCAACCTGGCGTGGCGGTGAATGCTGGCGAAGTGCATCTGGCCGTGGGGCTTAACTGCCTGTGGGACAGCAGCCTGTGCGTCAACGATCTGTCGCTGAAAAATATCAACGTGGCGATCGACAGCAAAAAGATGCCGCCATCAGCGCCGGTTGAAGAGGAAGAGAGCGGTCCGCTTAACCTTTCCACACCTTACCCAATCACGCTTTCGCGCGTGGCGCTGAACAACATCAATATCAAAATCGATGACACCACGGTTTCGGTGCTGGAATTTACCTCCGGCCTGAACTGGCAGGAAAAAACGCTAACCCTGAAGCCAACGTCATTACAGGGGCTGCTGATTGCCCTGCCTAAAGTGGCGGAAGTGGCGCAGGAAGAGGTTGTCGAACCAAAGATTCAAAATCCGCAACCGGATGAAAAACCGCTCGGCGAAACGCTAAAAGATCTGTTCTCAAAGCCGGTGCTGCCGGAAATGACCGATGTCCATCTGCCGCTCAATCTCAACATTGAAGCGTTTCGCGGCGAGCAGTTGCGCGTGACCGGGGATACGGATTTAACGGTACATAACATGCTGCTGAAAGTGAGCAGCATTGACGGCAACATGAAACTCGATGCACTGGATATCGACTCGAATCAGGGGACGGTAAAAGCCAGCGGCACGGCGCAACTGACCGACACGTGGCCGGTCGATATTACGTTAAACAGCACGCTCAACGTCGACCCGTTAAAAGGCGAAAAGGTGAAGCTGAAGGTCGGCGGCGCGCTGCGTGAACAGCTGGAAGTCGGCGTAAATCTGTCTGGTCCGGTGGATATGGATCTGCGCGCCCAGGCGCGTCTGGCGGAAGCCGGATTGCCGCTCAACCTTGAGGTGGTGAGTAAGCAGGTTTACTGGCCGTTTACCGGCGACAAGCAGTTCCAGGCTGATGACATCAAGCTCAAACTGACCGGTAAGATGACCGACTATACGCTGTCGATGCGTACCGCTGTGAAAGGTCAGGATATTCCTCCGGCTACCATCACGCTGGACGCCAAAGGCAACGAACAGCAGATCAATCTCGACAAACTCAGCGTTGCGGCGCTGGAAGGGAAAACTGAGCTGAAAGCGCTGGTGGACTGGCAGCAGGCGATCAGCTGGCGCGGGGAGCTAACGCTGGATGGCATCAACACGGCGAAAGCGATCCCGGAGTGGCCATCAAAACTGAATGGCCTTGTGAAAACTCGCGGCAGTCTGTACGGCGGAAGCTGGCAGATGGAGGTGCCCGAGCTGAAGCTGACCGGCAACGTGAAGCAGAACAAGGTTAATGTGCACGGCTCGCTGAAGGGTAACAGCTACCTGCAGTGGACGATCCCGGGCCTGCATCTGGAACTGGGACGCAACAGCGCCGATGTGAAAGGGGAACTGGGGGTCAAAGACCTCAATCTCGACGCGACGATTGATGCCCCGAGCCTGGATAACGCGCTGCCGGGACTGGGCGGTACGGCGAAAGGGCTGGTAAAAGTTCGCGGTACGGTTGAAGCGCCACAGCTGCTGGCGGATATCACCGCCCGGGGTCTGCGCTGGCAGGAGCTGTCCGTCGCTCAGGTGCGCGTCGAAGGCGACGTGAAATCGGCAGAGCAAATCGCTGGTAATCTCAACGTTCGCGTAGAGCGGATTGTACAGCCTGACGTGAATATTGGCCTGGTGACGCTCAATGCCAAAGGTAGCGAAAAGCAGCATGAGCTGCAGCTGCGCATTCAGGGGGAACCGGTCTCCGGGCAGCTCTCCCTGGCAGGTAGCTTTGATCGCCAAGAGCAGCGCTGGAAAGGTGCGTTAAGCGATACCCGCTTCCAGACGCCGGTCGGTCCGTGGTCGCTTAACCGTCCTGTCGCGCTGGATTATCGCAATCAGGAACAGAAAATCAGCATTGGGCCGCACTGCTGGAACAACCCGAATGCGGAACTGTGCGTACCGCAAACTATTGATGCCGGTGCACAAGGACGCGCGGTGGTGAACCTTAATCGCTTCGACCTGGCGATGCTAAAACCGTTTATGCCGGATACAACCCAGGCCAGCGGCGTTTTCACTGGCAAAGCTGATGTGAGCTGGGACACCACCAAAGAAGGGCTGCCGCAGGGGCAGGTTACGCTGAGCGGACGTAACGTGAAGGTCACGCAAAGCGTGAACGATGCGCCGCTCCCTGTGGCGTTTGAAACGCTGAATCTGACCGCCGACCTGCACAATAACCGTGCCGAGCTGGGCTGGCTGATTCGCCTGACCAACAACGGGCAGTTTGACGGCCAGTTGCAGGTAACGGATCCGCAAGGACGCCGCAGTCTCGGCGGCAACGTCAACATCCGCAACTTCAATCTGGCGATGGTGAACCCCATTTTCTCGCGCGGTGAAAAAGCGGCTGGGGTGATCAACGCCAACCTACGTCTGGGCGGTGATGTGCAAAGCCCGCAACTGCTCGGACAACTGCAACTGAGCGGTCTGGATATCGACGGCAACTTTATGCCGTTTGACATGCAGCCAAGCCAGTTAGCCGTTAACTTCACCGGAACACGCTCAACGCTGGCGGGCGTGGTGCGTACGCAGCAGGGCGAAATTAACCTGAGCGGCGATGCCGACTGGAGTCAGATAGACAACTGGCGGGCGCGCGTTGCGGCTAAAGGCAGCAGGGTTCGTATTACCGTGCCGCCGATGGTCCGCCTGGACGTATCGCCGGACGTGGTCTTTGAAGCCACGCCGAGCCTGTTTACCCTTGATGGCAACGTGGATGTGCCGTGGGCGCGTATCGTGGTACACGACCTGCCGGAGAGCGCGGTAGGGGTTTCCAGCGATATGGTCATGCTTAACAACAATCTGCAACCGGAGAAACCGCAGACAGCAGGTATTCCGATCAACAGCAACCTGAACATCCACGTCGGTAACAACGTGCGTATTGACGCCTTTGGTCTGAAAGCGCGTCTGACGGGCGATCTGAAAGTGGTGCAGGATAAGCAGGGGCTGGGGCTGAACGGACAAATTAATATTCCGAGCGGGCGTTTCCATGCCTATGGTCAGGATCTGATTGTGCGTAAGGGCGAGCTGTTGTTCTCCGGTCCGCCGGATCAGCCGTTACTCAACATCGAAGCAATTCGTAACCCGGAAGCCACCGAAGACGACGTGATCGCCGGGGTTCGCGTCACGGGCACCGCCGATGAGCCGAAGGCGGAGATCTTCTCCGACCCGGCGATGTCGCAGCAAATGGCGCTTTCCTACCTGCTACGCGGACAAGGACTGGATAGCGAACAGAGCGACAGCGCGGCAATGACTTCAATGCTTATTGGTCTGGGGGTTGCACAAAGTGGTCAGGTTGTGGGTAAAATCGGGGAGACATTTGGCGTAAGCAATCTGGCACTGGACACACAAGGGGTGGGTGATTCATCTCAGGTGGTTGTCAGCGGATACGTACTGCCAGGTCTGCAGGTGAAATATGGTGTGGGTATATTTGACTCCTTAGCGACACTCACGCTACGTTATCGTCTGATGCCTAAGCTATATCTGGAAGCAGTGTCTGGCGTAGATCAGGCACTTGATTTGCTCTATCAGTTCGAGTTTTAGCAATGCGAATATTTGTCTACGGCAGTTTACGAACCAAACAAGGCAACAGCCACTGGATGACCAATGCCCTGTTGCTGGGAAATTTCAGTATCGACAACTACCAGTTGTATAGCCTGGGCCACTATCCAGGCGCCGTTCCAGGAGAGGGAACAGTACACGGGGAAGTTTATCGTATTGATAACGCCACGCTGGCAGAGCTTGACGCTCTGCGTACCCGTGGCGGTGAATACGCACGCCAGTTAATTCAAACGCCGTACGGAAGTGCATGGATGTACGTGTACCAACGTCCGGTTGATGGCTTAACGCTGATTGAAAGCGGTAACTGGTTAGACCGAGACCAGTACTGATATGAACACGCCACCCTCGGGTGGCGTTGTTTTATTCTGGATTTAAAACTCCACGCGCGCGCCGAGGTTATAGCGGCGTCCTTCCACCTGTGCGGATTCGTTCCACGCGGTTGTCAGTTTCGGATCCTCATCCAGCACGTTGTAGACCCCAGCCATCAGTTGCGTGTGCTTATTGAGCTGATAACGTACGCCTACGTCCACCATCGTGTAGTCATCATATTTATAGTTATTGCCGCTGTTGCGGTTACTGCTGCGATAATTCACCGTACTCCATACGTCCAGGCTTTGCGTTGCCGCCCAGTTCAGCGACAGATTCGCCATATGGCGCGGATAATCGTTTAGCGCGTAGCCTTTGTTAACGCCGCTTTTTTGTTCGCTGTGGTTCCAGGTGTAGTTAGCGTTGGCTTTTACATCGGCGGTAATCTGCCAGTCGGCATTCAGTTCTATACCGTATACATCCGCCTCGCTGACGTTGAAGTATTTACTGACGGAATCCGCGTTGTAGCCGTTGACGGAGCACTGGTTCGTCGACGTGGTTTCACAAATAGTTTGTTCAGCAATTTTGTCTTTGAACTGCGTATAGAAGACGGTGCTGTCGAGCGATAGCGCATCTCCCGTCCAGTAGAGGCCCAGTTCAGAGTTAACGCTTTGTTCAGGTTTCAGGTCGTCGTTACCAACGGTGAGGAAGGGATAAGGAACGGTTGAGCCGTAAGGGGTTACGAAGTTGCTGGACGTCGCGCGCAGCTCCGGTTTTTTATAGCCTGCGGAAACGCCGCCTTTCAGCGCCCAGTCATTGCTAAAGGCCCAGTTACCGTACATTTTCGGCGTAATATGTGTGCCAAAATTGTCATCCTGGTCCATCCTCGCTGACGTGGTCAGGATGAAATCGCCAATGCTCCAGCCGTCTTCAGCAAACAATGCCCAACCGTTACGGCTGATTTTGGTCACCGGGTCAGATCCGGGCAGCGTTTTGTTGGCCACATCAAAGCGGTCATTCAGCTCTTCGCGCGTGAAATTCGCCCCAACGGTCAGTTTATGGGTGTCGAGCGTGAAAGTGGTTTGCGAATTGGCGACGTAGTTCTCCATCTGCACATACTGCGGGGACTGTCCGTCATAAACGTACTTCGAACGGCCTTTTTCATAGTTTATGTAGTTGGTCGTCGCGATGGTGTCGTCTGCATACCAGCCGGTATGCGTCAGGGTGGCGGCGTTACGATCGAACAGCCATGACCACGGCGCACCGCGTTTCTGGGTACGGTTTTTTTCCTGCTCACCGGTGACCACGTTGAGATCGAACAGGTTATTCTCGCTGGCGGCCAGGCCCAATGTCATATCAACGGATTTACGATTGTGTTTGCCAAAATAGTTATTGCGATCGTCATCGCGACGGTCAAGCCAGTCGGCCGCCACGCTAAGGCCGAGAACATCGGGCACAATCGGCCCCATGGTAAACAAATTCATCTGGCTGGTATTACCTAAATACTGGTGTTCCTGCAGCCAGGTATTGGCAGCAATTGCCGTGGTCCACTCTTTTGCGCCGTACGGTTTTTTGGTAATGACGTTAACCACACCGCCGATGGCGTCTGAACCGTACAGCGAGGACATCGGCCCACGGATAACTTCAATACGCTCAATGGCCTCCATTGGCGGTAAGAAGTTGGCTTCAGTACCAATATCATGTCCGTAAGGGCGAGATTCACCGGTATTTTGTTTGACGCTGTTGACCATAAAAGCGGTATAGGACGGGTCCATGCCGCGGATCATAATGCTACCGGCGTTCATGCCACTGCTGTTGGTGACCGAGACGCCGGGAAGGTTTTTAATGGCTTCACCGATGCTACGGTCCGGCTGAATATCCAGCGTGTTACGATCGATAACTGAAATAGTGGCCGGCGCTTCGCGTTTTTGCTGCGAGAATCCGGATGCGGTGATCACCATTTCATCTTCGCTAGTGCGTGAGGTCTCGGTGAGTTCTTCTGCCTGGGTGGGGAAAATAACACCGCCTGAGAATGCAACGATCCCTGTCAGCGTAATAAGTTGACGCGTTTTCATAATATAGACACCTGAAAAGTAAAAAATAAAAACATCACCTTGCAGCTCAAAAAAACTGCAAGGTGCAGATAGTTTTTTAATTATTAATATTTAGAGAGATCGATTTTCAGCACGTAGTCGGGCTTCACACCTGTCATTTTTTCCGACTGTTTGACGCTGACGTACAGGGTGTTAGCATCTGCCGAGAGCGCCAGACTGTTAGGTAAGGCATTGGTTTCAATGCTTTGTTTTACCTGATAGGTCTTGCTGTTCACAATGCTGATGCGTTTAGCATTACGGTGGGTGATATAAACTTCCTGGCGTTTTTCGTTATATATCACTGCCAGCGAGTTAATAACCTTAATTGGTGCAATAACCTTACCGGTATTAAGATCAACAACCAGTACGTCCGCTAAATCCGGATCGGTCAGGAATGCGCGGTTATTTTTTGCATCCAGGGCAATATTCAGGAAAAAATGTTTTTTATCTGGCTCAATGGTAAAGCGATTAATAATTTGATGGTTGGTGGTATCCAGCGTAATAAGTTCGTTTCGGCCATTCACAACATACAGGCGGTTCTTATTTGCATCCACGGCCATGCCGGTCGGGTACTGGCCCATGTTCTCGAGGGTGGCGATTTTCTCGCGCTTTTGTGTGTCCACCACCCAGACTATGCCCTTTTCAGCCACGCCGGAAACGTACAGACGGTGGTGCTGTTTATCGAGCACCATTTCACGCGTATGAACAATATCTTTCGGGTTTTTGGCTTCGCTCAGTTGCAGTATCGCCAGCTCTTTACCGCTGCGGGTATCGACTAGCGTTACTGAACCTTCCAGCGTGTTGCCGACATACAGCACCTGGTTTTCTTCATCCAGCGCGGTGGCAAAGGCACGACGACTGGTGTCGATGACTTCAGTCGTCGTGAGTTTCTCCAGATCGAGTTTGTAGATAAGCCCGCTGGTTTTATCTTTATCAAACGACGGCGACGAGGCGACAAAAAGCGCATTCTGCTGGCTATCAACCGCCAGCTCATACACGCCGTTACCGACATCGCGAGTCAGAAAATCTTTCTCAGGTAGCGTCTGCGCCACGCTGGACAGGCTGGTAAATAACAGCGCTGTGGCGAGTGCCACGCAGGAATAGCGTTTCAGGGACTTCACATTGTGGAGGTTCATTGACTTTTATTCACATTTATTTACATACTGAGAATGATAATGATATCTAATATCATTCGCAATTAAGATAAATGAAATGTGACTACCCATTCTGGTAGGTCAAAAAGAAAACAGCGAAGGGGAGAGGTGGTAGAACGTAGAAATTTAAAAACCCTTACTAACCAGAGACTGGCGTTCAGGGTTTTAAGCTAACGCGAACTTACTTCTTCGCGCGCTCGAAAGAAGCAACGATTTCAGCTTTAGCGGCTTCAGCGTTGTCCCAACCGTCAACTTTCACCCATTTGCCCGCTTCGAGATCTTTGTAGTGTTCGAAGAAGTGGGTGATCTGCGCTTTCAGCAGTTCCGGCAGGTCGGTCACATCTTTGATGTGATCGTATTCTTTGCTCAGCTTAGTGTGCGGAACCGCAACCAGTTTCGCATCTTCACCGGATTCGTCAGTCATTTTCAGCACGCCAACCGGACGGCAGCGGATCACTGAACCTGGCTCCAGCGGGTACGGAGTCGGGACAAGAACGTCTACCGGGTCACCGTCCAGAGACAGGGTGTGGTTGATGTAACCGTAGTTGCACGGATAGAACATCGCGGTGGACATGAAGCGGTCAACGAACAGGGCGCCGCTCTCTTTGTCAACTTCGTATTTGATCGGATCTGCATTGGCAGGGATCTCGATAACAACGTAGATATCTTCCGGCAGGTCTTTACCGGCAGGGACGTTGAGTAAGCTCATGTCTGTTTCCTTTAAATAAGCTATGGCAAACAAGTGGCGGGTATTATAGCCAACTCGCGCTGAATGTCTCCGCTTGTTTTCGCTTTCTCTGCGCTCATTTTCTTCTTTTTACCCCTCTCTCGTGACAGAAAAATCCATATCTTCAGCCGCATTTTTCATAGCGGGATGAAAGCGATTACAAAGTTGTGATTAACGTTTTATTTACTTTTTTGAAGTGTGATGTAACGCAATTCGTTACATGCTCAATTGTCTATAGTTTTTTCGCGACGGTTTATTAACCAACAATAATCACCCTACGAGGACGCACTTATGTGGAAGCGCTTACTTTTAGTCACAGCAGTTTCGGCAGCCATGTCGTCTATGGCAATGGCAGCCCCTTTAACCGTAGGATTTTCGCAAGTTGGCTCTGAATCCGGCTGGCGCGCCGCAGAAACCAACGTTGCGAAAAGCGAGGCTGAAAAGCGTGGTATTACGCTGAAAATCGCTGACGGCCAGCAAAAGCAGGAAAACCAGATTAAAGCAGTTCGCTCATTTGTTGCGCAGGGCGTTGACGCCATCTTTATTGCGCCGGTCGTGGCAACGGGTTGGGAACCGGTTTTAAAAGAAGCTAAAGATGCCGACATTCCGGTCTTTTTGCTCGATCGTTCCATCGATGTAAAAGACAAATCTCTCTATATGACCACGGTCACCGCCGACAACGTGCTGGAAGGTAAATTGATCGGCGACTGGTTGATTAAACAGGTGAACGGCAAGCCGTGTAACGTCGTTGAGCTGCAAGGGACCGTCGGGGCCAGCGTGGCCATCGATCGTAAAAAAGGGTTTGCTGAAGCCATCGCCAACGCGCCAAACATTAAGATTATCCGCTCACAGTCCGGCGACTTCACCCGCAGTAAAGGGAAAGAAGTGATGGAGAGCTTTATCAAAGCGGAAAACAATGGCAAGAACATCTGCATGGTTTACGCCCACAACGATGACATGGTGATCGGGGCAATCCAGGCGATTAAAGAAGCAGGCCTGAAACCCGGCAAAGATATTCTGACCGGTTCCATCGACGGTGTACCGGATATCTACAAAGCAATGATTGACGGTGAAGCCAACGCCAGCGTCGAGCTGACGCCGAATATGGCAGGTCCGGCATTCGACGCGCTGGAGAAATTCAAAAAAGACGGCACGATGCCTGAAAAGCTGACCATTACCAAGTCGATCCTCTATCTGCCGGATACGGCGAAAGAAGAGTTAGAGAAGAAGAAAAACATGGGCTACTAGTTTTGCTGCCGGTCTTCCGTAGGCCTGATGGCGTTGCGCTTATCAGGCCTACGAAAAGGCCGTGATTTCGTACCGGAGGAATGCCATGACCATCGACCCCCATCAGGAAATCCTCCGCACCGAAGGATTAAGCAAATTCTTTCCCGGCGTCAAAGCGCTGGATAACGTGGATTTCAGCTTGCGTCGCGGTGAGATTATGGCGCTGCTGGGAGAAAACGGAGCCGGTAAATCGACGCTAATCAAAGCCCTGACCGGCGTTTACCATGCCGATCGCGGCACGATCTGGCTCGAAGGCCAGCCTATCTCCCCCAAAAATACCGCCCATGCCCAGCAGTTGGGGATCGGTACCGTGTATCAGGAAGTGAATCTGCTGCCCAATATGTCGGTAGCGGATAACTTGTTTATTGGCCGTGAACCGCGGCGTTTTGGCCTGCTGCTGCGCAAGCAGATGGAAAAACGCGCGACGGAGTTGATGGCGTCATACGGTTTTTCCCTCGACGTGCGCGAGCCGCTGAACCGCTTTTCCGTGGCGATGCAGCAGATCGTCGCTATCTGTCGGGCGATCGATCTCTCCGCGAAAGTGCTGATCCTCGATGAGCCCACCGCCAGTCTTGATACCCAGGAGGTAGAAATGCTGTTCGGCCTGATGCGGCATCTGCGCGATCGGGGCGTCAGTCTGATCTTCGTTACCCATTTCCTCGATCAGGTCTATCAGGTCAGCGATCGCATTACCGTTCTGCGTAACGGCGGCTTCGTTGGCTGCCGTGAAACCCGCGAACTGCCACAGATCGAACTGGTCAAAATGATGCTGGGTCGCGAACTGGATACCCATGCGCTACAGCGTGCGGGCCGTACGTTGCTGAGTGATAAACCAGTGGCGGCCTTTAGCGACTTTGGCAAGAAAGGCACCATCGCGCCGTTTGATCTACAGGTGCGCCCTGGTGAGATCGTCGGTCTCGCTGGACTGCTGGGATCCGGGCGAACGGAAACGGCGGAGGTGATCTTCGGTATTAAACCCGCCGACAGCGGCAGTGCGCTGATCAAGGGCAAAGCGCAGACCTTGCGATCGCCGCATCAGGCTTCGTGTCTGGGGATCGGCTTCTGTCCGGAGGATCGCAAAACGGATGGTATTATCGCCGCCGCCTCGGTGCGGGAAAACATCATTCTGGCATTACAGGCGCAGCGTGGCTGGCTGCGGCCTATTCCGCGGAAAGAACAAAATGAGATTGCCGAGCGTTTTATCCGCCAGCTCGGAATTCGCACCCCCAACGCTGAACAGCCGATCGAATTCCTCTCCGGCGGCAATCAGCAAAAAGTATTGCTCTCGCGCTGGTTACTGACCAAACCGCAGTTCCTGATCCTCGATGAACCTACGCGTGGGATCGACGTCGGCGCGCATGCCGAGATCATCCGCCTGATCGAAACGCTGTGCGCGGATGGTCTGGCGCTGCTGGTGATTTCATCCGAACTGGAAGAGTTAGTGGGCTATGCCGATCGGGTCATTATTATGCGCGATCGCAAACAGGTGGCCGAGATCCCGCTGGCTGAATTGTCCGTACCGGCGATCATGAACGCCATTGCGGCCTAAGGAGACTATGGTGATGCCTCAATCTCTCCCTCAATCCACTCCGCCGCAACGGCGATTCCGCTGGCCAAAGGGCATGCCACAACTGGTGGCGCTACTGCTGGTGCTGCTGGTTGATTGCCTGGTCGCGCCGCACTTTTATCAGGTGATTTTGCAAGATGGTCGGCTGTTCGGTAGCCCGATTGATATTCTCAACCGTGCCGCCCCCGTGGCGCTGTTAGCGATTGGCATGACGCTGGTGATTGCCACCGGCGGCATCGACCTTTCCGTAGGCGCCGTCATGGCCATTGCCGGTGCCACCACCGCGGCGATGACGGTGGCCGGGCACAGTTTGCCGGTGGTGCTGCTTGCCGCCTTAGGCTCCGGCATTCTGGCAGGGTTGTGGAACGGGATTCTGGTGGCAATCCTCAAGATCCAACCGTTCGTTGCCACGCTAATCCTGATGGTGGCCGGGCGCGGAGTGGCGCAGCTTATCACCTCCGGGCAGATCGTCACCTTCAATTCGCCCGAACTGTCGTGGTTTGGCAGCGGCTCGCTCTTACTGTTCCCCACGCCAGTGATCATTGCACTGCTAACGCTGGTGGTGTTCTGGCTACTGACGCGTAAAACGGCGCTGGGGATGTTTATTGAAGCGGTAGGCATCAACATTCGTGCGGCAAAAAATGCTGGGGTGAACACGCGCATTATCGTGATGCTCACCTATGTGCTGAGCGGTCTGTGTGCGGCTATCGCCGGCATTATCGTCACGGCGGATATCCGCGGGGCAGATGCCAATAACGCCGGATTGTGGCTGGAACTGGATGCCATCCTGGCGGTAGTTATCGGCGGTGGCTCGCTGATGGGCGGGCGCTTTAATCTGCTGTTGTCGGTGGTCGGGGCATTGATTATTCAGGGCATGAACACCGGGATTTTACTGTCGGGCTTCCCGCCAGAACTAAATCAAGTGGTCAAAGCCGTGGTGGTGTTGTGTGTGCTGGTCGTGCAATCACAACGCTTTATCAGCCTGATAAAAGGAGTGCGTGGTCATGATAAAACGTAATTTACCGCTGATGATCACCCTCGGCGTGTTTGTGCTAGGTTACCTCTACTGCCTGACACAGTTTCCGGCTTTTGCTTCAACCAGAGTTATCTGCAATATCCTGACCGATAACGCTTTTCTGGGCATCATCGCCGTGGGCATGACCTTCGTGATTCTCTCTGGCGGGATCGACCTGTCCGTTGGCTCGGTGATCGCGTTTACCGGCGTATTTCTGGCGAAGGCCATTGGCTACTGGGGTATATCTCCGCTGCTGGCGTTTCCCCTGATTCTGCTGATGGGCTGCGCGTTTGGCGCGTTTATGGGGTTACTGATTGATGCGCTGAAGATCCCGGCATTCATTATTACCCTGGCGGGAATGTTCTTCCTGCGCGGTGTCAGCTATCTGGTGTCTGAAGAGTCGATCCCAATTAACCATCCGGTTTATGACATGCTCTCAAGCCTGGCATGGAAAATTCCCGGCGGCGGTCGCCTGAGTGCAATGGGATTGCTGATGCTGGCGGTAGTCGTCATTGGCATATTCCTGGCGCACCGTACGCGCTTTGGTAATCAGGTTTACGCTATTGGCGGCAACGCCACCTCTGCCAACTTGATGGGGATCTCAACCCGCAGCACGACCATCCGTATCTATATGCTGTCGACCGGGCTTGCGACGCTTGCTGGCATTGTCTTTTCAATTTACACCCAGGCGGGTTATGCGCTGGCGGGCGTCGGCGTTGAGCTGGATGCGATTGCCTCAGTCGTGATTGGCGGAACCCTGTTGAGCGGTGGGGTCGGTACGGTGTTAGGAACGTTGTTTGGTGTCGCCATTCAGGGGTTGATCCAGACCTACATTAATTTTGACGGCACATTAAGTTCCTGGTGGACGAAGATCGCGATTGGCATTTTATTGTTTATTTTTATTGCCTTACAGCGCGGTCTGACGGTACTTTGGGAAAATCGTCAAAGCTCGCCAGTAACCAGAGTGGGCACGGCGGCAACACCAAAGTAACATCCTGATTTTTCACTAAACATTTAAATACCTAAACTTTTTCCGGTTGTAGTCGATAGGTTCTGTACAGGTCTGTTTTAACCCTACAACCGGAAATATAACGATGCCAAAATCCCTTTCAATTCGATCAAGTTTGTTGGTGTTATTGTCTCTGCTGACGTTCCTTCTGTTGCTGACCGGCGGTATGGGGCTATATGCCTCTACCCGTATCATTACTTCGTTGATTTACCACGGTATTATGAGTGCCTCGATGTTGGCTGCCCTCGCATTGCTGGCGGTGATTTGGTTCATGCTGCGAAATAAGTTTCTCAAGCCGCTGGATAATATGGTTGAGCAACTGGAACGCCTGGCGACGGGGGATTTGTCGCCGGTTACCGCGCTGTCGGCCAGCGCCGAATTCAACCGTCTGAACGCGGCAATGGATGAAATGCGCCATGCGTTGGGCGACTCGGTACAGCGTGTCCGCGATGCCAGTTTACAAATTGATATTGGTAGCCGTGAGCTGACGGCCGGGAACCAGCATCTGGCGCAACGTACTGAATCGACAGCCACTTCGCTGGAGCAGACCGCCGCCAGTATGGAAGAACTCACGGCGACCGTGAAACAGAATGCGCAGAACGCGGAACAGGCACACCAGTTGGCAAAATCGGTGTCGGATACCGCCGATCGCGGCAGTGAGATGGTGTGCTATGTGATTGAGAAAATGCGCGATATTTCCGGCAGTTCCAGCCGAATCGCCGACATCCTCAGCGTAATCGACGGTATTGCTTTCCAGACCAATATCCTGGCGCTCAATGCTTCTGTTGAAGCGGCGCGTGCCGGTGAGCAAGGGCGGGGCTTTGCGGTCGTTGCGGGTGAAGTGCGTAATCTGGCCAGCCGCAGCGCCGAGGCGGCAAAAGAGATCCGCACGTTAATCAGCGATTCACACACCCACGTGGGAGAAGGCAGCGAGCTGGCGCAGCAGGCGGGCGAAACCATGGATGAGATTGCCAATGAAGTGATGCGCATGACCAAACTGATGCGTGAAATTGCCAGCGCGTCGCAGGAACAGAGTCGCGGCATTGAGCAGGTGAATATCGCGGTGATTCAGATGGATGAAACGGCGCAGCAAAATGCGGCGCTGGTACAGCAATCTTCAGCGGCTACCCGCTCACTGGAAGAGCAGTCACATGCGCTGCTCGAAGCAATGGCGGCGTTTAAAGTACAAACGGCGTAGGGGATAAATTTGCCGGATGATGGCGTTAACACGTCTCATCCGGCAAAGCGTATTACGCGTCCGGGAATTCGCGGATAAAGCGTTCTACATCTTCAACCATATGGTCGTTACCTACGAAGAAGGAGCGACGCTGGTGCAGGCTTTCCGGGGTGATATCCAGAATGCGATCTTTACCATCGCTCGCTTTGCCGCCCGCCTGCTCGGCCAGGAAGGCCATCGGATTGCATTCGTACAGCAGGCGCAACTTCCCTTGCGGGTGGCTGGCGGTGCTTGGGTACAGGTAGATCCCGCCTTTGAGCAGATTACGATGGAAATCCGCAACCAGAGAGCCAATGTAGCGCGAGGTGTACGGGCGCTGAGTTGACTTATCTTCTTCCTGGCAGAATTTAATGTACTTCTTCACGCCGTTCGGGAATTTAATGTAGTTGCCTTCGTTAATGGAGTACGTGCTGCCTTTCGCCGGGAAGCGCATACGTTCCTGGCTGAGGCAGAATACGCCCAGAGAAGGATCGTAGGTGAAGGCGTGTACGCCACAGCCGGTGGTATACACCAGCATGGTGGAAGAACCATAAACAACGTAGCCCGCAGCAACCTGCTTGTTGCCTGGTTGCAGGAAATCCTCTTCCGTGACCGGCGTGCCGACTGGGGTTACGCGGCGATAAATAGAGAAAATCGTACCGACAGAGACGTTAACATCGATGTTGGATGAGCCATCCAGAGGATCCATCAGCACAACATATTTTGCGTGTTCACAGCCTTCAAAGACGACGATTTCATCTTCTTCTTCCGAGGCAATGCCCGCCACAATGTCGCGCGCCTTCAGTGCAGCTTTCAGTTTTTCGTTCGCGAACAGATCGAGTTTTTGCTGAACCTCTCCCTGCACGTTCTCAGCACCGCTGGCACCCAGGATATCGACCAGACCGGCCTTGTTGATATCGCGGTGGATGATCTTGGCGCCCAGCTTTATTGCCGACAACAAAGCAGTGAGTTCACCGGTAGCATGAGAAAACTCGTGCTGCTTTTCGACAATAAATTCACCTAACGTTTTCATAACACTTTCCCTGCAATTTATGTGGAGTAAAGCGACCGCAACAATATTAACAAATATTTCCATTGCCGCGCTTAGGTGAATCGCGCCAGCAAACTACGGAATATCCTGAAATGCGTTTCTCACTTGCCGGACATGTGCGTAAAATGGCCCCCAGATTAAAAAAGGATAGTGACGTATGCGCATTCATATTTTGGGAATTTGTGGCACTTTCATGGGCGGTCTGGCGATGCTGGCGCGCTCACTCGGTCATGAAGTAACCGGTTCGGACGCCAATGTGTATCCGCCGATGAGTACCTTACTTGAGAAGCAAGGCATTGATCTGATTCAGGGTTACGATGCCAGCCAGCTCGATCCGCAGCCGGACCTGGTGATCATTGGTAATGCCATGACCCGGGGTAATCCGTGTGTGGAAGCAGTGCTGGAAAAGAACATTCCGTACATGTCCGGCCCGCAGTGGCTGCATGACTTTGTACTGCGCGATCGTTGGGTACTGGCGGTTGCGGGGACGCACGGCAAAACCACCACCGCCGGAATGGCGACCTGGATCCTCGAAGCCTGCGGCTATAAGCCTGGCTTTGTGATCGGCGGCGTACCGGGGAACTTTGAGGTTTCCGCGCGCCTGGGTGAGAGCGACTTCTTCGTGATTGAAGCGGATGAGTACGATTGCGCCTTCTTCGATAAGCGTTCTAAATTCGTACATTACTGCCCGCGTACGCTGATCCTCAACAACCTTGAGTTCGATCACGCGGATATTTTTGACGATCTGAAAGCGATCCAGAAACAGTTCCACCACCTGGTGCGTATCGTGCCGGGCCAGGGACGCATTATCTACCCGGAAAACGACATCAATCTGAAACAGACGATGGCGATGGGCTGCTGGAGCGAACAAGAGCTGGTTGGTGAACAAGGTCACTGGCAGGCGAAAAAGCTGACCACTGATGCATCCGAATGGGAAGTGTGGCTGGACGGTGAAAATGTTGGCGTGGTGAAGTGGGGCCTGGTAGGTGAGCACAACATGCACAACGGTCTGATGGCGATTGCTGCCGCGCGCCATGTTGGCGTCGTGCCTGCAGATGCAGCCAATGCGCTGGGCTCGTTCATCAACGCCCGTCGTCGTCTTGAGCTGCGCGGCGAAGCCAATGGCGTGACGGTGTATGACGATTTCGCCCATCACCCAACGGCCATTCTGGCAACGCTTGCGGCGCTGCGCGGTAAAGTGGGTGGCACGGCGCGCATCATCGCGGTGCTGGAACCACGCTCGAACACCATGAAAATGGGCCTGTGCAAAGATGACCTGGCGCCGTCGTTAGGGCGTGCGGACGAAGTGTTCCTGCTGCAACCCCCGCATATTCCGTGGCAGGTAGCAGAAGTCGCTGAAGCCTGCGTTCAGCCTGCGCACTGGAGCGGCGATGTGGATGCGCTGGCAGATATGGTGGTGAAAACTGCACAGCCTGGCGATCACATCCTGGTGATGAGTAACGGCGGGTTTGGTGGCATCCATCAAAAACTGCTGGATGGCCTGGCGAAGAAAGCCCAGGCAGAAGAAGAGTAAAAAATGCCCGGTGGCGCTATGCTTACCGGGCCTACGATCCGTTGTGGGCCGGATAAGGTGTTTACACCGTTATCCGGCACTTTCTCAGGAGCACGATCTCCGTTGCCATCCGGCCTTCTGGTTACGCCATACTTCTCAACGGAATGGGAAGCCTCCATATGGAAATTTATAACTCAGATCGCAGAAATTAATTTCTAAATCATAAAATCTATTTCCGCTTTTCCCTTGCTAATATCCCCTCGAGAGCCAATGTGGCGTAAGTGCCACATAATAAAAGGTGCGCTCCATGCGAAAAAATTTAACCAATAACGAACTGCGAGTTTATAAATTCTGTCAGGAGAACCCTGCTGATGTTTATAAAATGAAAATTCATGAACTGGCAGATCGCGTTTATACTACCGCGCCATCTATTTCTAAGTTGGTAAAGAAATTAGGCTTTAATAATTTCCAGGAGTTTAAGGTCAACATTCGGGACGTATTCTCCAGATCGCAAAACTCGCAGCACCATAACGCGTTTGTTAGCGAATATATACAAGAAATGCAGGATGCTTTAACCAGAGTGTCTGAGAATAAAGTCAAAGTCTTTTGTGATTTTTTGTCCGACTGCAAGACGATTATCACCTGGGGATACGGTACATCAGATAGCGTGGCGAACTATGTTAGCTATAATCTGATGGTGCTGGGCTTTAATATCCTCAATGAAACAGACTACACCAACTGTAATGTCCGCAGCCGCTTTCTGACCGCTAACGATTGTATGCTGATTGTTTCCAACAGCGGTGAGTCAGAAATGCTGGAAGAGATAATTTTTAATGCCAGAAAAAACGGCATCAAGGTGGCCGCGATTACCAGCCGGGAAAACTCTACGCTGGCGCTTAAGGCCGATGCGGTCTTGATCTACAAAAACGCCATTATTAAAGATACTGCTTTCGAAAATATAAGCTATCCGATCCAGATAGCCATCGTAGATATTATGCTTTTCCATTTATCCAATGTCAGAAAAGTGTCGTTGAAATTTAATTCAAAAGTAGAAGACTAATGAAAAAACTAAAACTCGTGGTGATAGGTGCGGGTAGCAGTTATACGCCAGAACTGATTGAAGGTGTAATTAAAAACTACCACCAGCTTCCCATCTCTCACATCGCTTTTGTCGACGTTGAAATGGGTAAAGAGAAAATGAACATCATTTTCGATCTCACCAAAAGAATGCTTGCCAAAGCAAATTTACCAATTGATGTCATCCAAACTTTTGACCGCAAAACAGCGCTGCTGGGTGCCGACTTCGTGGTGACTCAACTGCGCGTCGGTGGTATCGATGCCCGAATCGTTGATGAAAAACTGCCGAAGTCATACGGTTTTATTGGCCAGGAAACCAACGGCGCGGGCGGGATGTTCAAAGCTCTGCGCACCATTCCGGTCATCATTGAAATAGCGAATGAAATGAAGGCGATTTGTCCAAACGCCTGGCTGATTAACTTCACCAATCCAGCTTCCATGGTGACAGAAGCGGTACTCAAATACAGCCACAACAATCGGGTCATCGGCCTGTGCAATGGTCCTGTCAATATGACCCATCAGGTGGCCGGGCTGCTGAATGCCAACGTAGAGGATTTATACGTCGAGTTCAAAGGCTCCAACCATATGAACTTTATTACCAAAATTTTGCATAACGGCGTCGACCGTACCCGTGAAACCATCGAGATAATCAACGCCGCTGACGTCGATGCATTGAGCTTTAAAAACATCAGCAATGAGCAGTTTAATAAAGAGCTGCTGGCCGCCACCAATCTGATCCCCTCTTCCTATTTAAAATACTACCTCAAGACGACTGAAATGCTGGCCGAGCAGGAAGCAGCCGAGCAATCACGGGGTGAGATCGTCAAAAATATCGAAGCCGAACTGTTTAAAAAATACAGCGACGTTACGCTTCAGGATAAGCCTAAAGAGCTGGAAGCCCGCGGCGGTGCGCTTTATTCCACCGCCGCGCTGAACGTTATTCGCGCTATTTACCTCGACGATAAGAGCATTCAAACCGTCAACGTTCGTAACGGCGGTGCGATCACTAATTTACCGGAAGAGGCGGTAGTTGAAGTGAACTGTGTGATTACCCGTAATGGTCCGATTCCAATTTGTACTGGTGAGATCCCATCTCCTGCGAAAGGGATTGTTTCCATGATGAAAGACTATGAAGCGCTGATCGTCAAAGCCGCCGCCACCGGCGATTATCAAGCGCTTATTTCAGGCTTTATTTTCAACCCATTATGCTCAAGCGACACTTCGGGCGTGGCGTTAGTCAAAGAGATGCTGCTGGCCAATAAAAAGTATCTTCCTTTATTCGCCAAAAAGATTGAATCACTTTAATAGCGAGAAGAAACGGATGAAATGTACAACGTTTGATACCAATGCCGCGCTGGCTGAACAGGTCGTTAGTGAGCTATCCACGCTCAAACCACATTCTCGCGTGCTGATCCCCTCCGGTAGCACGCCTCACTGGATTTACGAAGCATTGGCAGCGACACCGTTTGCCGAACGCCTTACCTTCTTTGCGCTGGATGAGTGGGTCAACGTGCCCAGCGAATCAGATGGCAGCTGCCTGAACATGATTAATCAGGACTTTGTGCACAAATGTGCCTATCCGGTGCGGTTAGTCCATTTCAATCCGTTTGCCTCTACGGCACAAAATATTGCCCATTACCAAACCGCGCTCAACGGTGAAGAGTTTGACTATGTAATTCTGGGCGTGGGAATGAACGGGCATATCGGCTTAAACGAGCCGGGCGTGCCGTTTGATGAGGATTATCTACAAACTGAACTGGATGACGTAACAATTAACGTCGCCAGCCATAAATACTTCTCCGGAGATGTCACCCTCACCGAGGGTATTACCGTTGGGCTGAATAAAATCATCAAGGCTGGAAAGGTGATTGTCATCATCAACCACGATGCGAAAAAAGATATTTATCAGGAGATTGTTAACGGCGATGCGCACCACACTCAGGTTCCTGCCATCTATATCAAGCAGTTCCCGCAGGTTAATTATTACGTGACAAAAAACCTTATAGGGTAAGCGGGCATGAGCATAACCTCTTTACTCGAACAAAAGATGTTGCCACTGGCCGAGAAAATCTCGTCAAACATCTACCTGACCGCACTAAAAAATGCGTTTATTGCCCTGATTCCCTTTTTGATTGTCGGTTCATTTTTCGTATTGTTAACCAACTTTCCAGTTAACGGCTATCACGAGTTTATGAGTTCGCTGTTAGGGGAAGGCGTGCTGGATAAGCTCAATTACGGGATTAACGCCAGCTACGGATTAATGACGCTGCTGGTGATTATCACCTTCTCAAAGGAGTTAGTTGAAAAGCTTAATCTCAGCCAAAGTTCCGCTATTTTACCGGTGGCGATCTTCTTCTTAATGTCGCCTGGTCATATTACGACAGGATCGGGAGAAATCGTCGCCGATGCTTACGCGCTGATCGACTTTAGCTCTGAATCGATGTTCTTAGGGATTATCGTCACTGTGGTCACCATCAAGGTGGTTCAGTTTCTGGAAAACAGGGCTTTCACCATCAAGATGCCTGCGAGTGTCCCGCCAGAGATTGCCAGGTCGTTTAAATCGCTGGTACCTATCTTCTTAGTGCTACTGTTCTGGATTATCGTCAAGGTGCTGTTTGAGAACACGCCTTTTGGTACGCCGGGGAAATTTATCAGCGTCATGTTGCAACAGCCGTTGCTGTATCTGGGGAATTCCCTCTTATCGCAACTGATTGCTGAGATGATGATCAGTTTCTTCTGGTTCTTTGGGATCCATGGCGACTCTATCATGACATCCGTAATGGGGCCTATCTGGCAAACGCTCAGTGCGCAGAACCTGGCGCAAACTCAGGCCGGGCTGGTAGCGACCAACATCATTACTCAGCAGTTCAGGGATGTCTATTTGATTGCCGGCGGTACGGGTTTTACCGGGGCACTGTTGATTAGCATCTTTATGGTTGCCAAAAGTACGCGATTAAAGCAGCTCTCACGGCTGGCGGCACCGGCGGCAATTTTTAACATTAATGAGCCGGTTATTTTTGGTTTGCCAATCGTGCTTAATCCGCTGATGCTTATCCCGTTTATCATTACCCCAATGGTGCTGTGTACGGTTACTTATGTGGTTATCGCATTCGGCTGGGTTCCCCCCACCTCTGGTATCTCCATTCCCTGGACAACGCCGATCTTTATTTCTGGTTTCCTCACCACCGGGATTTCAGGCATTGTTTTACAGGCCGTGAATCTGGTTATCGCCACCACGATTTATACACCGTTCGTGAAGATTTTAGATAAGCAGTATCTGCATGAAGAGAGCCTGTCAGAGAACGCTATGGGCGAAATGCAGCCCCAGCAGTAAGAGCACAGAATCCAGGCCGGATGAAGTATTTACATCATCCGGCACTTTCTGCAGACGAAGAGATTAGATTTCGTTTTCCGCCAGTTCACGCAGATACTGGAAAATCTGACGTGCTGATTTCGGCGGCTTGTTGCCTTCTTGCTCTTTCTTCGCATTGCGAACCAGAGAACGAAGCTGCTGGCGATCGGCGTTTGGCCACAGATTCAGCACTTCCGCTACCGCATCATCACCTTCGGCGATCAGGCGATCGCGCAGTTGCTCAAGCTTGTGAAACAGTACAACCTGTTGGTTGTGACGGTTTTTCAGCTTGTCCAGCGCCTGACGGATAGGATCAACATCGCGCTGGCGCAACATTTTGCCAATCAGCTGCAGCTGGCGGCGGCGACCTTCCATCTTAATACGCTGGGCCAACTCAATCGCGGCACGTAAATCCGCGTCGAGCGGGATTTTATCCAGCGCGTTTTTCCCCAGTTTTACCAGTTCCACACCCAGGTGTTTTAACTCCTCGGCGTCACGTTTTATTTCACTTTTACTGACCCAGATAATTTCATCGTCTTCGTCTTCGATGTCATCACCGGGAACGTCGTCGAGCCAGTCTTCGGGCTGCTTAGTCATGTCAGGCTCCTTAAAAAAAGAGGCTAATGTTACCAGTTAAGATGCGCACTGAAAAACGGTTCTCTGTTAGACTTCAGAGAAACTCTCTCTACATTATGGCATTTGCGATGAAAGTAATCTCACAAGTTGAAGCGCAGCGTAAGATTCTGGAAGAAGCGGTCTCGACGGCACTGGAATTAGCGTCAGGTAAGTCGGATGGCGCGGAAGTCGCTGTGAGCAAGACCACGGGTATTAGCGTCAGCACCCGTTATGGTGAAGTGGAGAACGTAGAATTCAATAGCGATGGCGCGCTGGGGATTACGGTTTATCACCAAAACCGTAAGGGCAGCGCATCGTCCACTGATTTAAGCCCGCAGGCGATTGCACGTACCGTGCAGGCCGCGCTGGATATTGCACGTTACACCTCACCGGACCCGTGCGCGGGCGTGGCAGATAAAGAACTGCTGGCCTTTGATGCGCCCGATTTGGATCTGTTCCACCCGGCGGAAGTTTCCCCTGACGAAGCTATCGAACTGGCAGCCCGCGCTGAACAGGCGGCGCTACAGGCCGATAAGCGTATCACCAATACCGAAGGCGGCAGTTTTAACAGCCACTACGGCATCAAAGTGTTTGGTAACAGTCACGGGATGCTGCAGGGCTACTGCTCCACGCGTCATTCTCTTTCCAGCTGCGTCATCGCGGAAGAAAATGGCGATATGGAGCGTGATTACGCCTACACCATTGGCCGGGCGATGGGCGATCTGCAAACGCCGGAATGGGTGGGGGCAGACTGTGCTCGCCGCACCTTATCTCGCCTCTCTCCGCGTAAACTTTCCACCATGAAAGCGCCGGTGATTTTTGCCAACGAAGTGGCGACTGGGCTGTTCGGACATCTGGTCGGCGCGATTGCCGGTGGTTCGGTGTACCGTAAATCCACCTTCCTGCTCGACTCGCTGGGCAAACAAATTCTGCCGGAATGGCTGACTATTGAAGAACATCCGCACCTGCTGAAAGGGCTGGCATCGTCGCCGTTCGACAGCGAAGGCGTACGGACCGAACGCCGTGACATTGTTAAAGACGGTGTGCTGACCCAATGGCTGCTGACCAACTATTCCGCACGTAAGCTGGGACTGAAGAGCACCGGTCATGCGGGTGGGATCCACAACTGGCGAATTCCAGGACAGGGTCTAAGCTTCGAGCAGTTGCTCAAAGAGATGGGCACAGGTCTTGTGGTTACCGAGCTGATGGGGCAGGGCGTTAGCGGCATTACCGGCGATTACTCTCGCGGCGCGGCGGGTTTTTGGGTCGAAAACGGCGAAATTCAGTATCCGGTGAGTGAAATTACCATCGCCGGGAACTTAAAAGAGATGTGGCGCAATATTGTGACCGTAGGCAACGATATTGAAACGCGCAGTAATATTCAGTGTGGTTCGGTATTGTTACCGGAGATGAAAATCGCCGGGCAATGATACTCGTTAAGGCGTTAATTTTTTAATAATAAAAAAGGAAGTGAGCAATGCGTAAACACCTGTTAGCGATCGTCGCGGCTTCAACGCTGGTTCTTGGTTCTTCTGCGTTTGCAGCCGATCTCGAAGATGACATGGGGATCCTCAACGACAACCTGAAGGTCGTCGAAAAAACGGACAATGCGACTGAACTGAAAGACGCGTTGACCAAAATGCGTGCAGCCGCGCTGGATGCTCAAAAGGGAACGCCGCCGAAGCTGGAGAGCAAATCCCCGGACAGTGCGGAGATGAAAGATTTCCGCCACGGCTTTGACACGCTGATCGGTCAGATTGACGGCGCGCTTAAACTGGCGAACGAAGGTAAAGTCAAAGAGGCGAAAGCCGTTGCGGAAGACCTGAAAAAAACGCGCAACGAAAACCACAAGAAGTTCCGCTAATCTACTCTATCCGGCCTGCATAACCGTAGGCCGGATAAGACGCTGCGCCCCTGCATCCCATAAGTAAACGCTATCCCCATCACATTTTTTCATTTTTATCGTCCATTCATTGTTCGCATTTCCTTCCATTTTGCTGCTCACTCTTGCGATCTCAATCACATTCTTCCAGTGATTAATCGTGGTCCCGGCCCTTTTTGCGGCACAGATCACTATCGCTGCGCCCCTTTCCACTTCGAAGTGGAAAACAACTCGCTACAAACTTTTAACCCCCACCGCTAAGTTAACCTCAGAGCCACTAGTGGGGTAAGACGAGTGAATAACGGAGCTGTAATGAATGACATGGGGGAATCGGTGGAACTGGCCGACCGCATGCTGGCGCAGGTGTATGCCTTGCTGCGTGAACGCCACATTATTCCCAACGCTGTACAGGAACAGATGCTGACGTCGCATGTTCGCGCCATGGCGCACCGCTCGGTAACGGGTGAACCCTTACCAGAAGTCGATGCCAGCTTGTTTGATGAAATTTCTGCCGAATCAATGGCGCTTGCCCGTGACGTGGTCGCTGAGTTTGGCAATCTTCCTGAGGAAGAGGCCTGGCTGCTGTCGGTGCACTTCGAAGTCGCGAAAGACAACCTTTAAGGAGCAAAAGATGGAACAGATTACCGTAGTGATTGGCGATCGTCTGGGTAAAGGCCAGAAAGTGGCGGCAGGCGTTGAGAAAGCGGGCGGCCGTGCGGTTGTGGTGCCGGGCGTTGCGGCAGATATGAAGCTGGGTGACGTGATGAAAGCGGAAAACGCCACCTTTGGCATCTCGTTTTGCGGCAGTGGCGGCGCGGGTGCGATTACCGCGCAGACCAAATACGGCTACAAGGCGAAATACGGCATGCGCTCGGTTGATGAAGGGGTCACGGCCATCAACGAAGGTTGCAACGTGCTGGGGTTCGGTTTTATGGACAAAGAAGAACTCGGTGAGCGCCTGGTACAGGCGTGGCAAAAGAAACACGGCGCTTAAGCATGAAAGAACAATTCACCACCACGGTGAGAGTCACTGGCAAGGGCGAGGCCAAAGCGCGCGCCTTTGCCGATGCCCTGAACCACGTTCAGGCAGCGGTGATGAAAGCGTCGCCGCATATCTTACTGCGTATTGAGCCACAGGATGTGCAGGTTGTTCAAGCGCGTGAATCGGTGCGCAAAGAGGCATTTTTATTCCTCTTTTTGCGCCGGGAAAGACGCACCTTCAGCGTGGAGCTGGACGTGACCGTCAACGTGACTGCCATCAATCTCGACAAGGTGGATTTCGTTACGCAACGCTGATTCTTTATTAAAAGGCATAATTATGTTCCTGATAATATTAATAAAATCGCTCATCATCGGCGGCCTGGTTGGCGTCGGTGTCGGCGCTGGGGCTGCACGCATGTTTCATGCGCCTACCACTCAAGGGATGGGCGCGTTTCGTACTCTGGGAGAACTGAATTCCTGCGAAGGGGATCCGGCTTCTCACTTCTCGTTCGGCCTGGGCTTCTTCTTTAACGCCTGGGCTTCCTCTGTTGCGGCGGGGGCGTTCACTCAGGACGTCGACCATCGCATCATCCCCAACTGGGGCGCTGCTGCGCTGATGGTTAAAAACCGCAACGTCGGTGAAACGCTGCACGATCCCAAGCGCATGGCGATTGCCTGCGGCGTTATCGGGATGATCGTCGTGACCTTCCTGAATCTTACGGCGTCATCCGTACCGGAAGCGTTGCAGGTGACTGCCGTCAAGGTGCTGGTTCCTGCGGCTAACCTGCTGGTTAACACCGTGATGCCAGTAATCTTCTGGCTGGCGGCGATCGATGCCGGTAAAAAATCAGGCTTCTGGGCCACCGTCTTTGGCGGTGCGGCGCAGCTGATTATGGGCAACGCCGTTCCGGGTCTGGTCCTTGGCATTCTGATCGGTAAAGGCGTGGAAGAGAGCGGCTGGAACCACGTCACTAAAGTGATGATGGTGGCTATCGTCGCGCTGTTTGTCCTGAGCGGCTTCTTCCGCGGCTTCGACATGAAGATGATCGAATCCTTCCATCTGACCGTGCCTAACTGGCTCGAACTTATCCACAACTCGCTCAGCGGCAAATAACGGAGGCCATCATGGAACAGAATAAAGGTTTTTGGTTCGCTGACTGGTCGTTCCCGATCTTCGTTGGCCTGCTCTCCTCTGGCGTATTTGCCGGAACGCACATGTACTACCTGTACGGTATTGGCGCATTTAACGAAGTCGCTTTTGTGGCGATGCTGAAGGCGGGAATGGACACCGGCTCCTACGGGGCGGTGGCGGCATTTGGTGCAAGCTTCCTGTTTGCCCGCATCATTGAAGGTTCGCTGGTGGGGATTCTGGATATTGGCGGGGCGATTCAGACCGGGGTCGGGTTAGGTGTTCCGGCGCTGCTGTTGGGCGCAGGTATTATCTTCCCGGTTGCCAACTTCGCAGCGTCGCTGGTCACCGGTCTGGTGATTGGTCTGGCGATTGGCTACATCATTATTCTGGCGCGTAAGTTCACCATCAATCAGAGCGACTCGACCTACGGTGCGGATGTCATGATGGGGGCCGGTAACGCCTCCGGCCGCTTCCTCGGACCATTGATTATCCTCAGCGCGATGACGGCGTCTATCCCTATCGGCATCGGTTCACTGGCGGGCGCACTGCTGTTTTACCTGTGGCAGAAACCGATCACCGGCGGGGCGATCCTTGGGGCGATGATCCTCGGGTCCATCTTCCCGATTGCCATTAGCTAACTGTTGATTTGTAAGCCGGATGAGGCGATTGCGCCGCCATCCGGCAAAGGAGAGAGCGATGTTTGATTTACTCCTGCGCCGTGCGCGCCTCGTTGACGATACGGTGAGCGATATTGCGCTCAAAGACGGCAAAATTGCGGCGTTGGGCGACGTTGATGGCCCGGCGCTGAAAACCATCGAACTGGGCGGCGAGTACTACATCAGCGCAGGTTGGATTGATTCCCACGTTCACTGCTACCCGAAATCCCCGATTTATCACGACCAGCCGGACAGCGTCGGTATAGCTACCGGCGTTACCACGGTGGTGGATGCGGGCAGTACCGGGGCGGATGATATCGATGATTTTTATACCCTGACCCGGGAAGCGGCCACCGAAGTGTATGCGCTGCTGAATATCTCCCGCGTTGGGCTTATCGCCCAGAACGAGCTGGCTAATATGGCCAACATTGACGCCGATGCGGTGCGACAGGCGGTGAAGCGCCATCCTGATTTTATCGTCGGCCTGAAGGCGCGCATGAGCAGCAGCGTGGTCGGTGAAAACGGCATTACGCCGCTGGAGCGCGCCAAAGCGATGCAAGCGCAGAACGGCGACCTGCCGCTGATGGTGCACATCGGCAACAATCCGCCGGATCTGGATGAGATCGCCGAACGCCTGACCGCGGGCGACATCATTACCCACTGCTACAACGGTAAGCCGAATCGCATTCTGACGCCGCAAGGCGAGCTGCGGGCGTCAGTGACGCGGGCGATTTCACGCGGTGTGCGTCTGGACGTTGGGCATGGCACCGCCAGCCTGAGCTTTGCGGTGGCAAAACGCGCTATCGGTCTGGGCATTTTGCCGCACACCATCAGCTCCGATATTTATTGTCGCAACCGTATCAGCGGCCCGGTGTATTCCCTGGCGAATGTGATGTCGAAATTTCTCGCCATTGGGATGTCGCTCCCGCAGGTCATTGAGTGCGTTACTGCCAATGCCGCCGATGGTCTGCGCCTGAAACAGAAAGGGCGGCTGCAGGTTGGTCTGGATGCCGATTTAACCCTCTTTACGCTTAAGCGCCAGCCAACTGTGCTGGTAGATGCAGAAAACGACAGCCTGCAGGCTGAACAACTGCTGGTGCCGCTTGCCGCAATACGTGCGGGCAAGGGCTATATGACCGAACAAGGGAGCGCGGAACATGCCTTCGATTTTTGAGAAATACAATTTAAAACAGGTGATTAACACCTCAGGCCGCATGACGGCGCTCGGCGTTTCTACGCCACGACCAGAAGTGGTTGAGGCCGCAATGGCGGGGATGAATCAATATTTTGAGATGAAAGACCTGGTCAATAAGACCGGTGACTACATTGCGAAATTGCTGGAGGTGGAAGGGGCAACCGTCGTCTCCTGCGCTTCGGCCGGAATCGCCCTGTCAGTGGCTGGAGTGCTGGTTAAGGACAGCGACTGGCTGCTGGAGAACCTGCACGTCGCGCCGATCGAGAACAACGAAATCGTGCTGCCCAAAGGCCACAACGTCAACTTTGGCGCTCCGGTTGGCACCATGGTGGCGCTCGGCGGCGGCAAGCTAGTGGAAGCGGGTTATGCCAACGAATGTTCCGCCGCTCAGCTGGCGGCGGCCATTACGCCACGCACGGCGGCCATTCTGTATATCAAATCTCACCACTGCGTCCAGAAAAGTATGCTCAGCGTGGAACAGGCTGCGGTGGTGGCGCGTACGCATAATCTGCCGCTAATCGTGGATGCGGCAGCGGAAGAGGATTTGCAGTGCTACTACCGGGTTGGTGCGGATCTGGTGATTTATAGCGGTGCGAAGGCGATTGAAGGGCCAACCAGCGGCCTGGTGATTGGCAAAACCCAATACGTTGAGTGGGTGAAGCGCCAGACCGCGGGGATTGGCCGGGCGATGAAGGTGGGTAAAGAGGGAATTCTTGGCCTGACCTGCGCCATCGAACTGTATCTGAACGCGCAGAAAGAGAGCGGCGCGGAGATGGTCGAGAAAATGACGCCGTTCATTAATGCGTTAAACCAGCTTCACGGCGTAAGCGCCCGCGTGGTGTGGGACAGCGCAGGGCGCGACATCGCGCGCACGGAAATTAAGTTTGACGAAGCGGCAACTGGCATCGCCACAGGTGAACTGGTCGACGCGCTCAAGCAGGGAGAGTACGCGATTTACTTCCGTGGTTACAAAGCTAACGAAGGCATTATCGAAGCCGATGTGCGCAGCGTGGATCGCGCGCAACTGGAGATTGTGGCCCGTCGAATTGGTGAAGTGATTTCGCAGGAGAAAAAAGCATGAAACTGACCCCTAACTTTTATCGCGACCGCGTCTGCCTGAACGTGCTGGCGGGCTCCAAAGAAAATGCCCGGGATATTTACACGGCGGCGGAAGGACACGTGCTGGTCGGTGTGTTGTCAAAAAATTACCCGGATGTCGCAAGCGCGGTCGCGGATATGCGTGAATACGCAGCGCTTATCGACAATGCCCTCTCCGTGGGGCTGGGGGCGGGCGATCCAAACCAGTCGGCGATGGTCAGTGAAATCTCCCGTCAGGTGCAGCCACAGCATGTTAATCAGGTCTTTACCGGCGTGGCGACCAGCCGCGCGCTGCTGGGTCAGCAGGAGACGGTGGTCAACGGTCTGGTCTCGCCAACTGGCACACCGGGCAGGGTGAAAATCTCCACCGGTCCGCTGAGCAGCCAGACGCCGGACGGCATTGTGCCGGTAGAAACCGCGATTGCGTTGCTCAAAGACATGGGGGGGAGCTCGATTAAATACTTCCCAATGGGTGGCCTGAAGTGCCGTGAGGAATACATTGCAGTTGCCCAGGCCTGCGCCCGCCATGACTTCTGGCTGGAGCCAACTGGCGGTATCGATCTGGATAATTTCACTGAAATTTTGCAGATCGCCCTGGATGCCGGAGTGAGCAAAATCATTCCTCACATCTATAGTTCGATTATTGATAAGGTGAGTGGTAACACCCGCCCGGACGACGTGCGCCAGCTGATGGCGATGACCCGGGCCTGCGTAGGCTAACTGACTGATGAGGAAACTGACGTGCGATTCCCCAACCAACGTTTAGCGCAGCTGTTTGGCATGCTGCAAAACGAAGCGCTTCCACAGGACGAGCTGGCGCAGCGGTTGTCGGTTTCCACACGCACCGTACGGGCGGATATCACTGCGCTAAACGCGCTGCTCACCCAGTACGGCGCGCAGTTTGTCCTCAGCCGGGGTAACGGTTATCAACTCAAAATTGACGACCCGGCACGTTATCATGCCCTGCAAACGCAGCGGCCCGACGCGTTGCTACGCATCCCTCGCACCAGCCAGGAGCGGGTGCACTGGCTGGTGGTTCGTTTTCTGACGTCGGCCTTTTCGCTGAAGCTGGAGGATTTGGCTGATGAATGGTTTATCAGCCGCGCGACGCTGCAAAACGATATGGCTGAGGTGCGCGAGCATCTGCAACGTTATCATCTGACGCTGGAAACGCGCCCCCGTCACGGTATGAAGCTGTTTGGCAGCGAGATGGCGATCCGCGCCTGTTTGACCGATCTGCTATGGACGCTGGCACAGCAGGATCCACAGCACCCGCTAGTGACGCAAGAGGCACTAAATGCCGGGATCCCTGAACAGCTACAACCTGTTTTGCAGGATATTTTTGCCCGTTTTCACATTCGCCTGACCGATGAGGGTGAGCTGTTTTTGCGGTTGTACTGCGCGGTGGCGGTACGGCGGATTAGCGAAGGGTATCCCCTCCCGGAGTTTGCCGCAGAAGAAGCCGAGCAATCGGTGTGCCTGGCCACGCGGGAAATCGCAGCGGTATTACACCGACTGGCGGATAAACCGCTTACCGTTTCCGAAGAGAACTGGCTGCAGGTGCATATCGCCGCCCGCCAGGTACAAGAGATCGCCCCCAGCGCCATCAATGCGGATGATGACGAAGCGCTGGTCAATTACATCCTGCGGTTTATCAACAGCCAGTACAACTACAACCTGTTGAATGACAAACAGTTACATGCTGACCTTCTGACGCATATTAAGACGATGATCACCCGGGTGCGTTACCAGATAATGATCCCCAATCCGCTACTGGAAAATATTAAACAGCACTACCCGATGGCGTGGGACATGACGCTGGCCGCCGTCTCGGGATGGGGAAAATATACGCCGTACACCATCAGTGAAAATGAGATTGGCTTCCTTGTGCTGCATATTGGCGTCGGGCTGGAGCGTAGTTACAACATCGGTTACCAGAGGCAGCCGAAAGTTCTGCTGGTATGCGATGCTGGAAATGCGATGGCGCGGATGATTGAAGCGGTGCTGGCGCGTAAGTATCCGCAGATAGAAATCGTCGATACTGTGACGCTACGCGACTACGAACAGCGGGAAAGCATCAGCGAAGATTTCGTAATCTCTACCGCGCGGATTGGTGAAAAAGATAAGCCTGTGGTGATGATTGCACCGTTCCCTACCGATTATCAACTGGAGCAAATTGGCAAACTGGTGCTGGTCGACAGAACCCGTCCGTGGATGTTGAACAAATTCTTCGATGCCGCCCATTTTCGTGTGATCGACGAGCCAATGGATCAACAAACGTTGTTCAACGTTTTATGTCGCCAGTTGCAGGATGAAGGCTTTGTCGATGCGGAGTTTCTTGATTCGGTGGTTGAACGTGAGGCCATCGTCAGCACCATGCTGGGTGACAGCATTGCCCTGCCGCACGCCCTCGGTCTGCTGGCAAAGAAAACGGTGGTCTACACCATCCTCGCCCCGCGGGGTATCGCCTGGGGGGATGAAACGGCGCATGTGATCTTCCTGCTCGCCATCAGCAAAAGCGAATACGAAGAAGCGATGGCGATCTACGATATTTTCGTCACCTTCCTGCGCGAGCGCGCGATGACGCGACTCTGCGCATGCCGAAATTTCAGCGAGTTCAAAACGGTTGCAATGGAGTGTGTGAGCCGTTTTTAACGACGCTGCAACTATCTTGCTGCGTCGTCTCCTGCAACTGTTACCCTTAATTTCAAGAGGATAACATCACGCGACGACGGTCGTTAACTGCCCGGGAAAGCTAATTTGAATCAACCCACCCCAGGCGCACATTAACTGCGATTGCGCAGTAAGAGCCGGCGCATTGCCGACTATTATCGTCGGTGAACCGGGCATCCATGGCGCAATGGTGGCAGGAATGCACGGCATTGGCGTCAGCACGCCGAGCGCCGCGGCGGTTGCGGCAGCAACGGTCGGGTTGGCGATGCTGTTGCACATCCCGAACGGCAGAATGTTTACAAATGGTTTGTTATCCATAATATTCGCCATCGGCAGGCTGTTGACGATAGTTCGGCTGGTGGGCAACACGTTCAGTGTGGCGGGCGCTATGCCAAACGAGCAGTGCAGCATTGCGCCTGTACATACGGCAGGACAACTCATGGCAGTACCCCCAATTGTCTCCACAGTCGGCGAGCGGACTCATCACCAGTAATCAGTTCATTGAGCAGTTCTGGTAGTGGCGTATGTCCCCAGATATAGGCCCGCTGCAGTAGATACGGTACCGGACTGTGGGGCTCGGTACGCGCCAGATAGTCTGCCACCTGTTTAATCATCTGATACGCCTCTTCGCGGTGAAGAAACGTGGCGCCGTTGCTGACCGTTGATGCGGCTTCTTGCCCGACAGGTGGCGACTGTTCCGGCAAGGTGTTGCCCAACGCCTGCAGACAGGTCTTGATTTTTTGCTCAAGTGCCTTAAATGAAGGTGCCGATTCGGTAGGCCAACTCTGACAGACGTTGTTGAGCCGTTGGAGCCACTCCATGCTGGATGTCAGGGATAATATGGTGGCCTCGTCCGCGCCAGGCAGCGGAACGTCAGCTAATTTTCCCTGCTGCCACTGGATCAGGGAGATGTTTTCCCCATGAGCTATAAACAGCGGGGCTTCAGCGACCAGCGTGGCGTAATGTTGCGCTATCCAGCATAGTGGCGCGGCGCGATAGTCATAGTCACCTTCTTTAATTTTAGGATGTAATTGCTCCGGGTATTGCTCCAGCGCCAGGGTCACTAATTCCAGCGCATTGGGCAGGGCTGCTAAGCCGTGAACTCTAATCCATGCCTCACCCAACCAGCTCATAATGACCAGATCCTTACTGAGCGTTTTCGTCAGCACAGTGGCGATTTTGGCGACTTCATCCCAGTCGGCGCGGCGCGGCGTACTTTGCCAGACGCCGGTGGGCAGCGTTTCGTCATCCTGCTGGCGGGCGGTGACCAACTGGTCGAACTCTGGTGAATAACGGATAGAGTCCCCGCACGGATTATCCGCCTGAATGGGGGCCAGTAATGCCTCAATATGTTCCATCATTTTCCTCCTGATAATCCCTGCTCGGTAAGCGGTATCCATGGTAGCGGCGCTTTGCTTTGTGCATCTAACAACGTGACCTGCCAAAATACGGTTGACTGCAATTGCTTCTGACCATCGCCCACGGGGAGCGAAAAACGCAGCGGCAGCGGTTGCGTCGGCGCGCCACCGACGCGCTGTTGTTCAATCATCCTGAGCAGTGCCCACGCTCCCTGCCAGCGCCAACGACCAGTATCACCGCTTACCGTTACGCCTGTCTGTGACAGGCCTGGCATTGGACGCCATGCGGAATTGGCTGCCCAACGCAGACTAAAGTTCAGACTATCGCTGCTGCGCCAGTGCAGGTCAGTTGTGCCGCCGGGGTAGCTAATCGATTGTTGATTACCGACAAGCCGCCAGTCGGCAATCTGATCCGCGCCAGCCTCATGGTTGCGTGAGGTCCGCCAGATAACCCGTAACGTCACGCCTTCAGGGCTGACCAACGCCGACAGTAACGGCTGTGCCGCTGCCAGTTGTTGAATGAGTGGCGGCTGTTCGGATAGCGTTTCGGCGGGGAGTTGCGCCAGCAAAAGAGTCAGTTCACGTACCCGATCGACATCAGCATCCGGTGCGTGTGCCGCGGCGGTAAACGGGAAGCGCCCTGCAAGCCAGGTGTTGTACAGATTGAAGATCTTCTGTACCGCACCAATGCTGGCCTGTTGGCGTAACTGCTGACATTTTTGCAATGATGCGTCTGCCAGCGCGTTCAGCGACTGACCGTAAAAATCGTTACTGCTGGCGGTGCGAAACTGCGTCAGTTCACTCTGGCAGTTCTGCGCAGAGAGCGTCGGCAGCGCGGCAGCAAGGGCCGCCATCTGCATCGGCGAACTGGCAGGATCCTGTTGTTGCAGCCGCTTCATGGTCGCCAGTGAATTGCTCCAGCGAGCGATAAGCTGGTTATCCGTCGCGCTTAGCCATGGGCGCTGTTTGTCGAGCCAGTCAATATCCTGCTGATAGCGGGTTAATGCGCCAGAGATTTGTTCTGCCTGGGCGCTAGCCCATCCGATAATTTTCTGTCCGCTGGCCTGCGCCTGTTCTGTCGTCGCGTAATTGACCGCCGGAGGGGTAATCGGCGGAAGTAACGCGCCGCCGTCCTGACGCACCCGTGCAATCACCTGGGCCGCCGTTTGTTGGCGCAATGCGATGGCAAGCTGAGGACGATTAAGCTGGTTGAAGGCTTCAATGATGTAATCCGCGCTGGCGGTGCTGACATTGCTGTTATCCGGGGTTCCGGTGGCCCCTGTGTATAGCGTCTGACCTATGGCGTTTTCCACCGCCTGTCGCGCCAGCATGGTGATTTTAGGTCGCCAGATGCTGTCTGGAAACTGCTGCATAAATCGTTCAAATCCGCCATACAGCGCCAGCGCCTGCTGAAGTTGCAGGTTGCCAGGATAACCGACGGAGAGCTCGGTAGGCTGGCTTGCCCCTTGCTGCCAGAAGGGTTGGTTAAGTAAATCACGCAAGCTTTTTTGTAATGCCAGAAGATCCGGCGATACGCTGAATTGTCCTTCCGGGGATTGCTCGGTTAATGAGGAGAAGTGCAGCCTGGAGCCATCAACCTGCGCCAGAAAGCGTTGGCGCAGTAGGGTTTCGTGGCGGAGCAGTTCCTGAACCACGCTGTTGTCGATAAGCTTAAGGGTTCGTGCCTGCGTGAGCAGCTCATCCAGTGGCAGTCTGATTGGCGAATTTGTTGCGTCACGACTCAGGTTATTAATGGTCGTCAGTGTTGCTTGTAAGCGGCTGACCTGGCGGACCAGCGAGCGGACGAATAAGGGGGTAACCCCGGTGCCATTGCCAAACAGCGCCAACAGTTGTTCGAGCTGCTCTTCGTTGTTATCCAGGCTGGTATTGCCATAGTTTTGCTCCAGCCAGCGCATGGTTTCGTGAGAAAAAAGTACGCTGTTGCGCTGAGTCAGCTCGCTAGCGTCGGGTAATTTCAGACGCGAGAGATTGAGAGTGGCAAACATCTCGTTGAGCTTTTCCTGGGAGGGTAAAGAGTTGGTGTCAACGGTCACGCCCCAAACGCTGGCGCTGACGTTTGCCAACGTCTGCACAGTCGGTTGCTTCATCTGCATTAATTGTAGCAACGGCAAATAGCGCGACTCCATTTGTTTTGCCTGAGTGAGCAAGTTCTGAATTTGCCGGTAACGCTCTTCGGGTAGCAAATCGTCCTGCTCAAAGCCCCTTTCATTGTGATTTTGCAGGCAGATACTGTTGGTGGCTGGTACCAGCAGGCTAGCCAGGGTGACGTTGTTAAACGTCTCGCGCAATTTTGTATCGGTGCGGCTGAACAGCGAGCCGGGCCAGACGATGGAACGAAACTGCCACTGTGGAATGCCATTGAGAACGCGCCAGTACAGCGCGGTGGAACGCTCACCAGTGATATCGGCCCGGACGGCTGTGGCGAGGACCTGCAGACGATCGTGCAATAGTACGGCATGGGTGTGCTGGTATTGCCAACTCCAGGTCATCGCGACAAGCCAAAGAACGCAAAGGCAGCTATAGCACGCGAGAGTGATGAAATGGCGGCGTAAATTCACGCGCAGCAAACGGCGCACCGGAAGCGCGAGACCGCGCTCAGCGGTAATTTTGCTGCTCAGTAGCGACTGACAAAACTGCATCTGTGGTTTGTCATGGTCCAGCGTACGGGCAACAAACCAGATCCCGCGCAGCTGCGGTGGCTCATCGCGGGCATGACTGTTAAACAGGGCGTCAAAAGCGTCATGCAATGGTGCGGCAAGCGGCGGGAAGCTTTCTGGCAAGCGGAATAATTCCTCCGGCGTGTTGCCTCGCAGCGCGCCAAGCTCGGTGATGAACAGCCGCAGCGAAGTCCGGGTATTGTCCAGCGCATTGTCGATCCACTGCGGTTTCCAAATGGCTTCTCTGGCGACCGGAATCGTGCTGCCAATCGGACTGCGGCGAGCATCTTCCGGCAATAGCTCCAGCAGATCGGCTGTACCTTCCAGTGATTCCATGCCGCTGATGATCAGGTAAATTGGCAGACTCAGTCCGCACACCTGCTGCAACTGCTGACAGTTATGCAATAAGCTGGCGCGGACGGTATCATCGTCATGCAGCGTCTCTAATGAAAGGGTGATAATCAGTGCATCCAGTGGTCGCTGGGGGCGGCTTTTCACCAACGCAGACAGCATCTTCTGCCAGTCATTCTGACGGATTAGCCGCTTCTTCCCAACGGTTTGTAGCGTTTGCGGCAGGCACAGAAGGCTGCACTGAGGATTAAACCACCATTGCCCGAACCAGTATTCCTGGCCGTCGGTAAGTGACCAACTGCGGCACAGCAGACGGTTATCCTCTTCGTCGCCAAGCATCAGGATTCGCACGCTGTCGTAAGGATCCTGACTGGTACAGGCTCGCTGGATCTCCTTTTGCGCACGGTTGAACGTATCGTTTCGGTATTCCCATTGCCACCAGACGCACCAGAGAGTCATCGCCAACAGCACCAGGAGAATAATCAGTAGCGTAAGCCAGGGTTGCGTCACTTATCATCTCCCTGGCAGGACTGGGTTAACGGGAAATCTGGCAGCGAATTTACGCCGATGGCATCTTCAATACTTAGCCACAGTCGCTGACTCAACAGCAATAACGCTAAAAGTATAACGAGGGCGATGAGATGCAGGCGCGAATTGTCTGGCAGGCGGCGATGCGCCGGAAGGTGTAAAGGCGTCCCCAGCGCGGCCGATTCCATGCGTTCGGCAATATCGCTGAGCTGAGCGTCATGCTGAAAGGCAAAATGCCACAGCAGGCGGCAGGTTTCCTGATGATTCTGCAGGTTAAAATCGCCACGTCGGGAACCAAACCTCAGCGTCAGGCAGCGCAAATACAGCGCGGCTAAATCCCGCTTTCCTGGGTTACGCTCATTGAGCAGAGCAGTGATCTGGCGGGGGATCTGGTCCCCAGCGCTATGGGTTTGCCACAAATGATACTCCAGCGGGCAGGACTGCCACAGGGAGAGCGCGGGCCAGTCACCATAGAGTACGGACTCATCAATCAGCGCGACCAGGGCATAAACGGACGCGTCAATCTGCTGCTGAAACGGCGAACCCAGTTCGCGGGTCAGGCGTCGGTTATACTCTTCTACCACCTGACTGGCGTATACAAGGGCCTGATTATGCAACTCATCTGGCGGTAGCGGAGTGCGTTTCCAGCGTTCGAACTGCGCCAGCCAGCGGGTGTAAATCTCATCAAACAGACGGCTGGCAGGCATATCAGGATTGGCGATTGTCATGGCGATCCTCCTGACGGTAGAGCATGATCTGCTGCGGCATATCCTCTGTTTCATGCAATGGGGCAATAACCAACGGCGTCCCTTTTTCAAACCACTGGATGGTAAGGGTCAGGGTAAACAGGGCCACCTTGCCGTCGATTTCCCAGTCACTGCGCTGCTCTGCAGCCAGCGGCGTGAAAGTCATCCCGTGCATCCGCTGACGACGCAGAACAGGTACAAAGGGTTGGCTGGTGATAAGACTCATTTGTAACCACTTTTCAGCTTTGGAGGCGTTGTCTCCGGGCATCAGCAGGCCTATCACCACCTGCTCTCCCGCGTGGATATCTGTAGGGAGTTGCAGTGAAAAAGAGTTATCCAGCTTGCTGAAATTCAGCCGCTGATAGCGGCGATGAATATGCGCCAACTGGTTTTTCAGTACGGTGAAAAGAGAGGCAAATGCGGGCAGCATGTTCTGATAATCAAAGGTTGGCAGCAGGGGCAGCGTTTTATCCTGAGTCAGTATTGCCGTTTGTCCGATAAAGAGACACAGCGCGCGGTAAAGATCCTGTGGATGTGGCCGCCCGCTGCTGAGCAAGCTTTCCACCAGCGGCAACGCCCCATGGATACTATGCAGTGACAGCGTAAGCCATAGCCAGTCGTTGGTGCGTTGTCCGTGTTGCGCCAACTGCATTTCACGGCTCAGAAACAGAATTTTTTCTCTTGCCTGCAGGCAGAGTTGTCGGGTTTGGCGTGCCAGATAACTCTCTTCGTTGAAGGCGGGAGAGGGGGGAAACCACTCGCTCTGACGAAATCCACCTTCGCTATACACAACCTGCAGCAGCGGCAGACAGACGAAATCAGCGCGATCGTGCTGGCAAACCAGACGCGGTACGGGCTGCCATTGCGAAATGCTCTCGGGGAATTCACCGCTACTCAGGTCAGGTAGCGGGGCGCTGTTGACTGAGCGATAGCGGCTATTCATCAACTGCCACTGTCCGGCACGGTTTAGCGGCGGCAGCGCCAGCCAAAGGATATGTTCACTGTCTGGTACGGCAGGCAGCAAGCGGGCGCAGTCAAACTCCAGCGATAAATCGTCGCTAATGTCATAATTGACCGGCGTGCCATCGGGCATCATCGCCTCCAGGCGCAAAATACGCAGCGTTCCTGCACACAGCGCAGCCTCGTCAATCTGGAGCCGGTTGACGCCCCAGAACCACGGATTAGCGCACCCGGTGAGCGCGGCACAAAGTGTTTCATTACGCAATGCCTGCAACTGGAAATGTTGAGGTAGCATTGCCATCCCTTCATACCAGCAAACCATTGCCGGAATTGTGCTCATAGTCCCTTCCTTGTTCATGGTGCCAGGACGGCTTCATCCGTCATTAGTAACAGATGCAGTGAATCTGCTTTTTCCAGTGTTAATCGGTGTTCTCCTGCGCTGCTGTAGCGGGCAAACAGCAGAATTGCCTCTGCCTTAACGCCGTGCAGAGGGGAGCTTTTGGTCACAAAACGCGAATCCGGCACCAGCTCCAGCGACCAGACATGCAACCCGTCAGGGCTATCGCGCAGGAGTTGTGATTTGGCGTTAAACCACTGTGTCGCACTCAGCGAGTGTACGGTTGGCAGTAACGCATTATCGGCAATCGCGACAATATCCACGGCGACTGGCGTGTTATCGTTTGCATCTGCTGCGGTTTCAATGACCACATCATTAAATGCCACACGGTTTTGCCATAATGAACAACCGCTACTCAGTAAAATTAAAATACTGATTAATATTATATTGGCTGGATGGCATAGGCCGTTTGTCATATAAAGTCCTTTTATATTGTCATTAATAAGGTAATTAATGGTGGGGGTTGTTTTTTTGACTTAAATCATCATTGGATGAATCTTAAGTAATAAATTTTTTTAACATTTAAATATTCACTAAATTTATATTTTCAGTGCAAAGTATTATTTTATAATCAATTTTAATTGCAACATGTTGATTTTTATTGGTTAATTTTTTGTTAATTGATTTTTATCAAACAATTTATTTTTTTGTGTGAAAAGTAAAAAATTAAGTTGATATTTATTGGGTGTTGTGTTTTTTATATTACGGCTAGTTATTCATGAATATGACTTTTCGAATAATGGTGCGGTAAATGTCGTGCCAGGGATACTATTGCAATAAAAAGGATTAAATATGGCCGAGAGCATTCAGCATAAACTCAACCGTATTAGGCCGCCGCGCGTGCAAATAACGTATGATGTGGAAACAGGTGGCGCGATTGAGAAGAAAGAGCTTCCCTTAGTTGTTGGTATTTTAGCTGATTTATCCGGACATCCCGCATGCCCACCCGCTAAATTACGTGAGCGGCGATTTGTCGAAATTGACCGTGATAATTTTGACGATGTGCTTTCCTCCCTCTCACCTCGTCTGGCGATACAGGTTGAAAATCGTCTGGCTAATGATGGCAGCAAATTGAACGTTGAGCTGTGCTTTAACGAGTTCGATGATTTTTCTCCACTCAATATTATCAATCAGGTTAAACCCCTTCAGCGACTGTTTCTTGCCCGGCAGCGTCTGCGCGATCTGCTCACCAAACTGGATGGTAACGACGATTTGGATGCGCTGCTACAGCAGGTGGTAAACGATAACGCCGAGCTTCAGGCTTTGAGACCCATCGTTGAAGAAAAACCGGCTGAAAACGCGTAACTGAATCAGGAGAAGAACAATGGAAAATGTTCAGGAACAAGCTGAAAACGGCGGACAGACGGTCACGCTGAGCGTGCTGGATCGCATTATCCAGGAAGGGCGGATGGCGCGCGATGAGCTACAACAGACCTACGCGCGTGACATGCTGGAAGAACTGGCGACGCAAATTCTTGATGAAGGGATGGCGATAGGAAGCGATACGGTGGCGATGATCAACCATCGCATCGCGCAGATCGACGAGCTTATCAGCGGCCAGTTGAATGAGGTATTGCATCACCCGGATATGCAGAAACTGGAAGCCTCCTGGCGCGGTCTGCATCAGTTTGTGATGAATACGGAGACCAGCACCCGACTGAAATTACGTCTGCTAAACGTTTCGCGCAAAGAACTGCAGGACGATCTGGAAAAAGCGGTTGAGTTCGATCAGAGCACGTTGTTTAAGAAATTGTATGAGGATGAATACGGTACTTTTGGGGGGAATCCCTATAGCGTGCTGGTCGGTGATTTCGAGTTTGGCCGTCATCCGCAGGATGTGGCGCTACTGGAAAAACTTTCCCAGGTCGCGGCGGCCGCGCATGCGCCGTTTATCGCCGCTGCCAGTCCTCGTTTGTTTGATATGGGATCGTTTCTCGAGTTAGGTGTCCCTCGCGATCTGGCGAAGATCTTCGAAAGCACCGAGCTGATTAAATGGCGGGCATTCCGCGAAAGCGACGACTCCCGCTATGTCTCATTAGTGCTGCCGCACGTGTTGCAGCGCCTGCCTTACGGCCCGGATACGGTGCCGGTGGAAGGCGTGAACTTTATCGAGGACGTCGACGGCCTTGATGCCAGCAAATATCTGTGGGGCAATGCCGCCTGGATGCTGGCCAGTCGTATTACCGAAGCTTTTGCCTTATACGGCTGGTGTGCGGCGATCCGCGGTGCGGAAGGCGGCGGCCTGGTATCCGATCTCCCGGCGCATACGTTCTCCACGCCATCCGGCGATATCAGCCTGCGCTGCCCGACGGAAATAGCCATTACCGACAGGCGTGAGAAGGAGCTTAACGATCTGGGATTCATCGTGCTGTGTCATAAGAAGAATACCAACACCGCCGCGTTCTTTGGCGGACAGACCACCAATCAGGCAAGGATCTACAACACCCCGGAGGCCAATGCCAACGCGAGGATCTCCGCAATGCTGCCTTACATCCTCGCCGCTTCCCGTTTTGCGCATTACCTGAAGGTGATTATGCGCGACAAGGTCGGCAGCTTTATGAGCCGCGATGATGTTGAGAGTTACCTCAATAACTGGATTGCTGACTATGTGTTGCTGCGCGACAGCGCGCCACAGGAGATTAAAGCGCGTTATCCGCTGCGTGAAGCACGGGTGGACGTGAGTGATGTTCCCGGCAAACCGGGCGTTTATCGCGCCGTTGTATTCCTGCGTCCGCACTTCCAGTTAGAAGAGTTGACCACCTCAATTCGTCTGGTGGCTGAACTGCCGCCGCCAGCTGCCGCTTGATTACTAAGGAGATAGACCATGGATGCGATTTTTTTAAAGCTTGACGATATCAAAGGCGAAAGCCAGGCCGATGGCTTCAAAGATCAGATAGAGATCATGTCCTACAGCCATAACGTGGCGATGCAGGTCACTAACGACGTCAGTAATACCGAACGTACTTCCGGGCGGGCGCACGTGGGTGAAATGTCGCTGACCAAGTTTGTCGATCTCGCCACGCCGGTGCTCAATGAGTATTGCTGTAGCGGGAAGGTGATCAAAGAAGCGAAGTTGACGCTCTGTCGTAACGACAATAGCGCGATGCTGCCGTTTATTGTCTATACCCTGAGTAACGTGGTGATCTCGCACCTGAGCGTCAGCGGCGGGTCCGGCGGTAAGCCGGTAGAGACGATGTCGCTGAACTTCACCAAAATCAAATGGGAAATCACCGCCCAGAAATCGGAAGGCACCCAGCAGGGCACCAGTTCATCCGTCTGGGATATGGCGCTGAATAAGAAAGGCAGCTAATGGTGGAGCCTTTCATCCCGGTTGCGCTATTCGACAGGCTGCTGGATGAGGAGATAAGCCCACGAGAGTCGGTGTGCCGGGAGTTGAATCGATTATTCAACTCCCGAGCCCCTACGGATGATGACGCACTACCGCTGTTGCTTAGCTGGGGTGTCCCGGAATGGCACGGATGTAACGCGGGCGATGAGCGGGTGCTTAACTGGTATTGTCGCCAGCTACGCGCAGCCATTTTACGCAACGAGCCGCGGATTCAGGCGCTAACTGTCAGCGTGAAAGATGCGCATCATCAGACGCTGGCGCTGCATCTCGAGGTGATGTTGTGGCACGACGACGATCCGCTGACGCTGGATCTAACGTATCTGCACGGCAGCTGGCGATGACTATCGCAGGAGAAGATCAATGGACGATCGATTGCTGGAAGACTATTTGCAGGAGTTGAGATGGTTGCGTACCGCCAGCGGCGAGTTCGCCCGGCGGCACCCGCACGTTGCCTCTCGTCTGCGGCTGAGCGAATTTGATTGCCCGGATCCCCACGTTGAAAGGCTTTTAGAAGGTTTCGCCCTGCAAAGCGCCAAATTGCATCAGCGCCTTGATGATGGTTTTGGTGAACTGTGTGAATCGCTGCTGGAGCAGCTCTCACCTCATTCGATACGCCCTTTCCCTTCCACAGCTACCGCCAGTTTTACTGCGGATCCGCTGGCAGGTGATTTGAGTCAGGGTTACGCCCTTCCTGCCGGAACGCCGCTTTACGCGTTAACGCAAAGCGGTGAAACGATCTGGTGGCGTACCGCGCTGGCGCAAACGCTGTGGCCTATTGAGATTGACGATGTTACCTGGTGCGATGCGGCGCAGGCCCGGCAATTAACCGGGCTGACGCGGGCGCGCGGCGCATTGCGTATTCAGCTACGTTGTCTGCCGCCACATCAGTTTTCGACGTTGGCGGTTACACAGTTACGCATTCATCTCAGCGGTTCGCCGCAAATCAACGCCACGCTATTTGATTTGTTGTACGCCCATGTCATTGGGCCGCTGCGCCCACATCCCATTGGCCTGCTGAATGCCGAAAAGATTTTGCCCTGCGAACCGGGCGTAGAGTCCAGCGTGCTGGCGCTCAGTGCCTGGATGAACAGCCCGCAGGCGCTGATGTATTTCGATTTGCCGCTGCCGCCTTCGGGGGAGGGCGACGGCATGATCTTGTGCATTCCTTTCGATCGCGCTCCGCCGGGGGCGCAGCATATTCACTCGGGTGATATTCGTTTGGGGTGTGTGCCAATCGTTAACCTGTTCACCCGGACCTCTGAGCCGCTGATCGCCGGGCATATTCGCAGCGAGCATCGGCTGGTGGCCGATCATCATGATCAACATGTACAGATCTACCGTGTACAGACGCTGTGGATGAGCCGCCGTGAAGAAGCCTGGCGCGTGCCTGCATATTATTCCGCTCACGGGCATAGCGAGTCCCGCTGGTTCTGGCATGCACGACGCAACCGCCAGCAGGGCAATGCGTTGTGGTTAACGCTGGTGGACAGCCGTTTCGACCCGTTTGCGCCGGATGAAGAAGCGAGCCTGACGGCGACGCTCTGGTGCAGCAACGGTGAGCAGGCCGCACTGCTTTGTACGGGAACGCCACTAACCTTTGAAGTACCCGGCCCGGTTGCGCAGGTGCATTTACTGGGAACGCCGACCACGCCTTCAGCGCCTGCGTTGCAGCGAGATGCACGCTGGAAACTGCTCTCAACGCTTGCGCTCAACCATCTCTTATTGAACGAAGGTCAGAGCGCGCTGGACTCGCTAAAAGAACTGCTGGCCCTGTATGCCCCTTCCTCTGCGTCACCCGCTGTCTGGCAGCAGATCAATGGCATCCTCGAGATGTGTTGCCAACGGGTGAGTGAGCATCGGGGGCGGGATGCCTGGCGCGGCTGGCATAACGGTATCAAGGTGACGCTGGAACTCGATCCACAAGCCTTTACTGGAAGCAGCCGACTGCTGTTTGCGGGCGTTATTGCCCGTTTCCTGGCGCGTAATGCCACCGCAAACTGCTTTATCCACACGATATTGCAAGACGAAGGAGAGGAGCTGTCGCTATGGACAGACGTCGAACAGACCACGCTGATAGCGTAATCGCCCAGCTTAAGGCCGAGCCGTGGCGCTTCTCGCTGGAGCAGTGTGTCCGCATCCTGGAAGCGGCGGGTGAGACGCCCGAACTGCGGGGCGATCTGGGGCTGGCATTTAGCCCAGCGGAAGTCAGTTCGCTGAACGAAGACGTTGTGCAGGTGCGTAGCCTCGGGCCAGGGGGGGCGGATGGCGTATTGCCCTACGGCTGGCTGGAATGGCTACAGCAGGCGACGCAGGATAAAAACAGCGCACTGCAGGATTTTATATTTATGTTTCAACAGCGTTTTCTTCAACATCACTACCGTAGCCTGAGCCTGCATCGGCTGGCTATGCCTTACGCCAGGCGAGAAGATGCGCCAGGGCTTTCTGTAATGCGTGCGCTGTGTGGTTTCAGGCTCGACGCCATGGAAAAGTATGAATCTGCGCAGGTACAGAGTCTGCTGATGCAATGCGGCAACCTGCCTAATCGCAGGCGTTCTACGGCTGGATTTGTGGCGCTGGTCGAGGCCGTACTGAACGTCACCGTGCATGTCGAAGAGTTTGTCGGCCGCTGGCAGCCTTTGCCACAGGCATCAATAAGCCGGACGGGATGTCGGCTGGGGCGCAATAGCGTCGCCGGTCGGCGAATATGGAACCAGCATGCGGCGCTACGGGTGCATCTGCGTGCTAAAAACGCTACGCAGTGGCGCGAATTTTTACCCGGCAGTCAGGGTTTTCTCCAGCTCAGTAAGTTAGCGGAAATCTGGTTTGGCGCGGGAATAACGCTGGAATTGATGATGCGCGCAACCCTGACGCTGGATCATCGCTTAACCCGCGCTGCGCCGCCGCGTCTGGGGTATACCGCGCAACTGGCAGGGCGCAAGCCCGCCATGTTCCATTGCCAACAGCATCTTGAGGAGAACAGTAAATGGATTTGAAAGCGCTGGTAAAACGACTGAACCCCATTTGTTTTCGTGCGCTGGAACAGGCCGCCGAACGCAGCCGGGCGCAGGGACACTGGTTCGTTGAGCCGGAGCATATGCTGCTGGCTTTACTGGATGATGAACACTGTGATTTAGCGTATTGCCTGAGCAACGCGGCTATCTCCACCGATACGTTACGTGAAGAGATCCAGCGTGCTCAGGCGCAGTTCAAAGCGGGCTGTACGCGGATGCCGGTGTTTTCCGTACAACTGATAGAGCTACTGGAAGGGGCGATTTTGCAGGCGACATTCCAGCGTATTCCTCTGGTTCGTTCGGCCTTATTGCTCCTGACCTTACTCACCCGAGAACGGCTGCGTACCCAGTTGGCGCAGGGAATGCCACTGTTGTTACAGCTTCCGGCTGCGGAGCTGGAAAGCCAGTGGCAGACCTGGTGTCGCAACTCCGTTGAGGAGGCTGCAGACCCTGACAAGGGAGAATCCCCGAAGCGTGAAGGCGGGGTACTGGATCAATACACGCACGATCTGACTCGTGACGCGCGGGAAGGGCGGATCGATCCGATCATCGGGCGCGACGCGGAGATCCGCCAGTGTATCGACATCCTGCTGCGTCGCAGGCAAAACAACCCGATTCTGGTGGGTGCGCCAGGTGTGGGCAAAACCGCCGTTGCCGAAGGGCTGGCGCGACGCATTGCCGAAGCCAGCGTGCCGCCGCCGTTGCGTGATGTCGCTCTGCTGGCTCTCGATCTTGGCTTGTTGCAGGCGGGAGCGGGCGTGAAAGGCGAGTTTGAACAGCGTTTGCGCGGCGTAATCGACGCGGTAAAAAAATCCCCGCAGCCGATCGTTTTATTTATCGACGAAGCCCACACGCTGATAGGCGCGGGCGGCGCCGAGGGCGGCAGCGACGCCGCCAACCTGCTGAAACCGGCGCTGGCGCGTGGGGAACTGCGCACCATCGCCGCCACCACATGGCAGGAGTACAAAAAATATTTCGAGAAGGATCCGGCGCTGGACCGACGTTTTCAGCGTATCCAGATTGAAGAGCCGGACGAGAACAGCGCGGTGGTGATGCTGCGGGCGGTGGCCGACAAGCTCGAGGCACACCACGGCGTGCAGATCCTCGATACCGCCATCCGCGAGGCGGTGCGTCTGTCGCAGCGCTACATCTCCGGGCGCCAACTGCCGGACAAAGCCATCAGCGTGCTTGATACTGCCTGCGCCAGAGTGGCGCTGGCGCAGCATGACGTGCCGCCCCAGCTTGAGGGGATCCGTCAGCAGCAGGCGGCCATCGAAGAAGAGAGTGAACGCCTCAACCGCGAGTTGCTGGTGGGCGTCGATCATCACGACAGGCTTTGTGAACTGGAGGCGCTGGCGGAGAAACTGCACATTCAGGCGCGGGAAGTGGAAGGACGTTGGCAGGATGAGCGTCAGCGGGTCGGTGAACTGCTGGCCGCTCGTCAACGGATGTTGGATCTCAGTGCGCGGCTGGACGATGATGAGGAACTGGAGCAAGAGCTGGTGGAGTGCGCGGCGCTGATCGGCAAACTGGAAACCGCCGCTGCCCAACTGCGAGATGAGGTGCCGCTGGTGCCGGACTGCGTGGATACCGCCACGGTAGCGGCGGTGATTGGCGGCTGGACCGGTATCCCTATCGGGCAGATGCTCACCGACGAAGCCCACGCCCTGCGTACGCTGGTTGAACGGATGAGCGAGCGGGTGATGGGGCAGCAGGCGGCGCTGGAGACCATCGCCCAACGGCTGCGTGCCTATCGCAGCGGCCTGACCGATCCGCAAAAGCCGGTCGGCGTGTTCCTGCTGGTGGGGCCAACCGGTGTGGGCAAAACCGAAACCGCCTATGCGCTGGCGGATGCCCTGTACGGCGGCGAACGTAATCTGATCACCATTAATCTGTCTGAATATCAGGAGGCGCACACCGTCAGCCAGCTGAAAGGCGCGCCGCCGGGCTACGTCGGTTATGGCAGCGGCGGGGCATTAACCGAAGCGGTGCGCCGTCGACCTTATTCGGTGGTACTGCTCGACGAAATCGAAAAGGCGCACCCGGACGTGCTGGAGGCGTTCTATAACGTCTTCGACAAAGGCGTAATGGAAGACGGCACCGGGCTGATTGTTGATTTCAAAAACACGGTGATGCTGGCGACCAGTAACGTCGGCGCGGAGCTGATTCTCGACACGCCTGCGGCTGAATTAAACAGCGAGCGGTTTAACGAAGATTTGCGAGCAGAATTATTAACCCATTTTCGTCCGGCGTTTTTAGCGCGGATGACCACGGTGGCCTATCGGGCACTGGATGAAGAAATATTGAAGGGAATTGTGTTGGCTAAATTGGAAAAGTTATCACAGAGATATTTTGTGGCGACGGGGGATAAATTAAATATGGAGGATGGATTGGTGGAAAGAGTGATGGAGAAATGTAAGGGCGTGGGGGCCAGAGATGTTGAGAATCTGGTGGTTGGGGAAGTGGAGTTAATTTTGTGATTTTATGGGGGGTATTATGATTGGTCTGATTCCTTCAGTTAATAATTTTCAAGCCATTTATAGGCGCTCTGTCGCTTATCTTTGTAACTCACCATTTGCTGCAGAAGTAATTTCTAGTTTAGATGAGTCGCCTTTGCACTTGGGTATTCTAATAACAGAACAAGGAGGATGCGAATATGTTCCTCCTTATGATAGAAGATGCCCTAGATATTTAGATGGAGGGATTATTTATTGGAATATAAATAAGACAGTAGAAACAATGGATTTTGCTTATAATGACCCAAGATTGGGGCTCAACGAAGCTCGAAGAGAGAATGTACCATGGAATCGTGAAATATCTTTTCCTGGTCGAGTAATGGAAGTATTTTTTGGTCCTAGGACGAGATTGGGATTATTGACTCCATCAATGTGTCTTATGCATGAAATGGGGCATGCATTACAATATTTTTCTGATTCAAACGCATTTTTGCAATTGCATAATAATAATTATATGGAATTGGAAAATATCAACGTCAGAGCCATTGAAGCAACTGTGGTTCAGGAGTTACGAAATTTAGGTTATGGTGAAACAGCAAGATGGGATTATGCTCATATAAATCATTATCCAGGAGGTCGAGCTTGGCCTAATTGGTTAAGATGGTTTTATGGGTAGGTAGTTTTAGATGGCATTTGAATATTTAGCTCAATGAAAGTTTAGTCGGATATATTCAATAAATATAAAAGGACTCTCCCATGCCCGACACCACCATCCTCAAATTCACCGCCCCAACCCTAACCGGTTTTACCGCCGCCGCCGCGCAAACCGAATCCCGGCTTAACGGTTTAACCACTGCTACCGTGGCAGGAACCACCTCGGCGCCGTTAACCCTCGACACCGCGCTGGCGACCCATCTGACCGCCACCATCAACAGCGCCGACTACGACGGATTGATTGCCGAGGCGCACCAGCTTCCGGCGACCGGTAACGCCGATCGCTACCAGTTTGTGCTGCGTCCGTGGCTGTGGTGGCTGACGCTTGCCAGCAATAACCGCGTGTTTCAGAACCTCAGCGCGCAGGAGATCGTCGAGAAGGTGTTTAAGGACGCCGGATTTACCGATTATCAGTTCAAACTCAAAACTAAATCAGAAAAGCGCGAATACTGCCTGCAATACAACGAAAGCGATTTTAATTTTGTCTCGCGGCTGCTGGAGCAGGAGGGGATCTTCTGGTTCTTTACCCATAAGGAAGGCAAGCACACGCTGGTGCTGGCGGATGACAACAGCGCCTTCCCGCCGATTACTGGTGATAAAAAGGTCAAGTATCAGGCGGCACAGAGCGGCGCGCGGGAAACCGGCATGATTCGTTCGGCGCAGCTAAGTTTGCAGGCCACCGCGCAGGGCTTCCAGAACAGCGACTATAACTACGAGCAGCCGAAAGCGGCGCTGTTCGCGCAGGCTGGTGAGAAGAAGGGTGGTATGCAGTATCAGCATCCGGGGCGTTTTAGCGTTAAAGCCGAAGGCGACGCGCTGGCGGCGTGGAAAGTTAACGCCCTGAAGGCGCAGGCGAAACAGCTGGTTGGCGAAAGCGACTGCGCGGCGCTGACCGCCGGGCACTGGTTTACTTTGACCGATCACGATGACAAAGCATTGAACATCGACTGGCTGGTCATCGCCGTCAGCCACGAATACGACGGCGAGCGCTATCGCAACCGCTTTACCGCCATCCCGAAGGCCACGCCGTACCGTCCGCTCGCCGTGACGCCGCAGCCTTTTATGCATACGCAAACAGCGGTGGTGGTGGGTAAAAGCGGAGAAGAAATCTGGACTGATAAGCTTGGTCGGGTGAAGGTGCAGTTCCCGTGGGACAGAGAGGGCAAAAACGACGAAACCAGCTCCTGCTGGCTGCGGGTCGCCACCGCCTGGAGCGGCAACGGCTTCGGCGCGCAGTTTATCCCGCGCATCGGCCAGGAAGTGGTGGTGAGCTTTATCGATGGCGACCCGGATAAGCCGCTCATTACCGGCTGTGTGTACAACGGCGCGAATGCACTGCCGTACGCACTTCCGGCGAATCAAACCCAGTCGGGCATTAAGACCAAAAGTGAAAAAGGTTTTAACGAACTGCGCTTCGACGACAAAAAAGATGCCGAGCTGCTGGCGATGCAGGCGCAGAAAGACTTCCAACTTACGGTGCTCAACGACAGCAAAACGACTATCAGCCATGACGATATTCAGAACGTCAAAAACGACCGCACACGTACCGTTGAAGAGGGCAACGAAACCGTCACCCTGAAAAAGGGTAACCGCACGGTCAAGATTGAGAAGGGCAGCGACACCCTGGAGGTGAAAGACAAACGCAGCGTGACGGTGAAGGGCGATCAGGAACTGGCAGTGGACGGCAACGAGACGCACAAGGTGAAAGGGGATTATACGCTTAATGTCGACGGCAATCTGACGATTAAGGTCAGCGGTTCGCTTACCCTGGAGAGCGGCAAAACCCTGAAAGTGAAAAGCGGGGCGGATCTCAGCGCCAGCGCCGTATCGGGTCTGAAACTGGACGCCACCAACATCGCCAGCGAAGCCAAAGCCTCGCTGACGCAAAAAGCCGCGACGATAACCCACGAAGCAAAAGCCACCCTCACCAGCAAGGCCAGCGCCACCCAGACCGTGGACGGCGGCGGGATGCTGACCATCAAAGGCGGGATGGTGAAAATTAACTGATGCGCGAGATGATGGAACATCAGCAGGATAGCGTCCGGCTACAGGCCGAACTTAACGGCGGTCAGCTTAACGGCGAGACGCGGATTGAAGAGTACGGACGCCTGCTGGCGGTGCTGCGCTATCGGCAGGGCGTGCTGCACGGCGTGATGGAGCGCTGGTACCCTAACGGGCAGCTTGCCATGCAGCAGGCGTACTGTGAGGGCAGGCCGGACGGTGTGGCCCGCTACTTCTCGCAAGAAGGGACGCTCTTACGTGAAGAACAGTGGCTTGATGGTCAACTGCACGGTGAATGCCGCAGCTTTTATCCTTCCGGCCAGTTGCAGATGCGCGAACAGTGGCGGCACGGGTTGCGTCACTCGCTCAGCGAGCAGTTTTACCCGGACGGCGCGCCAGCCCAGCGGCAATCTTATGAACAGGGAAAACAGAAGGGAGAAGTGGAGCGCTGGCTACCGGATGGGCGTGCCATTGATGCCCGTGGTAAAGCGCAATCGCGAATGAGTAAATGGACGGAGAGGCTGTGAAAAGCCTCTCCAGAGCGCGTGTTAACGTAAATGATGTACAACCTGATTACTGCTGCCGCGCCAGATTAGCGCCGGGTCTTTAAGATCCTGCACGTATTTGCCATCGACCAGCACGTTGATGAGATCGACAACCTGCATTTGCGCGGCATCGAGTTCATCGAGCTTGTAGCCGGTCCACACCCAGATGTCTTTTCCCGGACACTCAGCGCGAATGCGCTGCACCAGTTGCAGAATATCCGGCACGTTTTGTGGATGCAGCGGATCGCCGCCGGAGAGCGAGATCCCCTGACGGTGAATACGCGTGTCGTTCAGATCGGCAATGATCTTGTCTTCCATCTCTTTGCTAAACGGCTGGCCGGAATTGAGCCGCCAGGTGCTTTTGTTATAGCAACCGGGGCATTCATGCACGCATCCTGAAACAAACAGGGTACAGCGAGTGCCGGGACCGTTAACGATGTCGACAGGGTAATACTGATGGTAATTCATTTTCGCTTCTCATCCGTTTATCAATTCGCGCCATAGCTGCGTTCGGGCGCCCGAGTCACTTACTTATGTAAGCTCCCCGGGACTTACTCATTTGCTGCCTTGCTATGACGTGAATTGCGTTGCGGAAATAATGGCCCGAAAAGCGTCGCATCGCCGGGCAATAAAATCGTCTAAATTAACCGATCTGCCCGTTCCCTAAATGCTTAACGCGGCGCTTCACTTCTTCCTGCTTACCGGCGTTAAACGGACGTGCGTCCGGGCTGCCTAAGTAACCGCAGACGCGGCGGGTGACCGATACGCGCGCGGCGTCGTGGTTACCACATTTCGGGCAGGTAAAGCCTTTGCTGGTGCACTCAAATTCACCGGTAAAGCCGCACTCGTAGCATTCATCGATTGGCGTGTTGGTCCCGTAATAGGGCACGTGCTGATAGCTGTAATCCCAGACGTCTTCCAGCGCTTTCAGGTTGTGCTGAATATTCGGGTATTCGCCGTAGCAAATGAAGCCCCCGCTTGCCAGCGGCGGGTACGGCGCTTCGAAATCGATCTTGTCGTACGGGTTAACCTTCTTCTCCACGTCGAGGTGGAAGCTGTTGGTGTAGTAGCCTTTGTCGGTCACGCCCGGGACCACGCCAAATTCGGCGGTATCCAGACGGCAGAAACGGTCGCACAGGTTTTCACTTGGCGTGCTGTACAGGCTAAAGCCGTAGCCAGTCTCGTCTTTCCACTGATCGACCGCCTGACGCAGGCGTTCCACAATGGCGATACCTTTGGCGCGCAGCTGCTCGCTGTCATACACATGCTTGTCGCCAAACAGCGCATTGATGGTTTCGTGAATACCGATGTAGCCCAGAGAGATGGATGCACGACCATTTTTAAAGATTTCTGACACATCATCGTCCGCTTTCAGACGCACGCCGCAGGCCCCTTCCATATACAGAATGGGCGCCACGCGGGCCTTCACGCCTTCCAGGCGTGCAATGCGGGTCATCAGCGCTTTACGCGCCAGTACCAGACGATCGTCGAGCAGTTTCCAGAAGGTGGCTTCATCGCCATGCGCTTCCAGGGCGATACGCGGCAGGTTGAGGCTGATAACGCCGAGGTTGTTACGTCCGTCGTGAATCTGTTCGCCGTTCTCGTTTTCCCACACGCCGAGGAAGCTGCGACAGCCCATTGGCGTTTTGAACGAGCCGGTCACTTTGACCACCTGATCGTAGTTCAGGATGTCCGGATACATACGCTTGCTCGCGCACTCCAGTGCCAGCTGTTTGATGTCGTAGTTCGGATCGCCAAACTTGTGGTTCAGACCGTCACGAATCGCGAACACCAGTTTCGGGAACACCGCGGTTTTACGGTTTTTACCCAGGCCGGCAATACGGTTACGCAGAATGGACTGCTGGATCAAACGCGATTCCCAGCTGGTTCCCAGGCCAAAACCAAAGGTCACGAACGGCGTCTGACCGTTGGCGGTATGCAGGGTGTTCACTTCATACTCGAGAGACTGGAATGCGTCGTAGCACTCTTTCTCGGTACGGGAATGGGCATAACCGTCGGCGTCCGGGATCTGCCACTCTTCAGCGGTTTTACGATGTTTATTAAAGCTCTCGGTAACGAACGGCGCGAGAACTTCATCAATACGGTTAATGGTGGTGCCGCCATAAATATGGCTGGCGACCTGCGCGATAATTTGCGCGGTGACGGCGGTCGCGGTAGAGATGGATTTTGGCGGTTCAATCTCCGCGTTACCCATCTTAAAGCCCTGCGTCAGCATGCCTTTCAGGTCGATCAGCATGCAGTTAAACATTGGGAAGAACGGAGAGTAGTCGAGATCGTGATAGTGAATATCACCACGCTCGTGCGCCTGGACGACATCACGCGGCAGCAGGTGCTGACGCGCATAGTGTTTGGCAACGATACCGGCCAGCAGGTCGCGCTGGGTTGGGATCACTTTGCTGTCTTTGTTGGCATTTTCATTCAGCAGAGCAGAGTTGGTTTGCTCAACCAGACCACGAATTTCCTGGTTCAGACGGCCACGTTTTTCACGCTGGATATCACGGTCGTGGCGATATTCGATGTACGCACGGGCGAGTTGTTTGTACGGGCCAGACATTAGCTGGTTTTCTACCGCTGTCTGGATCTCGTTGATATCGACCTTGCTGCGCTCATTCATCTGGCTACTAACGACTTCTGCGACGGTGGCACAGTAATCTGCGTCATCGACTCCCGCTGCTTTAGCTGCACGCAGAATGGCTTCTTTGATGCGCTCTGATTTAAACGGCACTTTACAGCCATCTCGTTTCATCACATGCGGTGTCATGATCACTCCATATTTATAAGAACAGGTTATCCACAGAGGTTGGGGAGGCCATCAGGGCTTTATTCATCTCTATTGCCAATGACTTCCCGCAATCCTGACCCACTTTATCCACAATTCCACCGTGAAGCGGTGCACTGTAGTTGTAGCAATTGTAGTCGATTAATACAACATATTGGGTCGGCGTGCATTTTAAGTTCTATATGTAGTGATTTGCATCAAGGATGTTTACGATTTATTTGATGTAGCGCAAAGTAAAAATCGGAGCGTACAGATGACGGGCACTACAGCCGATTGTAAATTGTGGGCAGAAAATTCTGATTAATTATTCAACAAAAACAGAAAGGTAAGCTGAGCGTAGGCATCAAAGCCCGGCAGCGTTATGCGTACCGGGCCTGAACATAATTGCAAGCTATTTTTGCAACCACCAGACGGCTTCAAAAGGACGCAGCGTCATGTCTGCGGGTTGGCTGGCGACCTCGGCATAGTTGTGCATCAGCACCTGCCAGTTGCCGTCGGTCTGGGTCGGCTGCCAGCTCTGGAAGGTATCGCTCAGATTAGCAATGACCAGCAACCGCTGTCCTTGCCATTCACGTTGATAGCACCACAGATGCGGGCTGCCCGGTAGCAGATCCTGATAGTCGCCCCAGGTGATAACCGGCTCTGCTTTACGCAATGCGATCAGCTTCTGATAGGTATAGAACACCGAGTCGGTATCGCGCAGCGCTGCCGCCACGTTGATATCCGCTGCGTTGTCGCACAGATTGATCCACGGCTCACCCTGGGTGAAGCCCGCGTGTTTGCTGGCATCCCACTGCATCGGCGTGCGGCTGTTATCGCGCGATTTACTGGCGAGGATCGCCAGCAGCTCTTGCGCATCGCGCCCCTGGCCGTTCTGGGCGGCAAACATGTTATGGCTTTCCACATCGCGGTAATCGGTAATCTGGCGGAAGTGCGGATTGGTCATGCCGATCTCTTCACCCTGGTAGATGTAGGGCGTGCCCTGCATACCGTGCAGCACCATCGCCAGCATTTTTGCGGCCGGAACGCGGTATTTACCTTCATCGCCAAAACGCGACACGATGCGTGGCTGGTCGTGGTTACACCAGAACAGCGCGTTCCAGGCCTGATTGTGCATGCCTTGCTGCCAGTGGCGGAATAGGGTTTTGAGCGCCACATAGTCGGGTTTGGCTAACGTCCACTTCTCACCGTTGGGGTAATCCACTTTCAGGTGGTGGAAGTTGAAGGTCATCGACAGTTCGCTGCCATCGAGTGCGGCGTACTGCTGGCAGTTTTCCAGCGTGGTGGAGGACATTTCTCCGACCGTCATCAGGCCGCGGGGCGTGAAGACGTCGCGATTCATTTTACGTAAAAACGCATGCGCGCGCGGGCCGTCGGTATAAAAACGCCGCCCATCGCCGTCGGGATCGCTCGGGAAGTCCTGATCTTTAGAGATAAGATTCACCACGTCGAGACGCAGTCCGTCCACGCCGCGATCGGCCCAGAACTCGCACACTTTTTTTAGCTCGGCGCGGACCGCCGGGTTCTCCCAGTTCAGGTCTGCCTGCTCCGGAGCAAAGAGGTGCAGATAGTACTGCTCGCTTTCGGCGTGCCAGCCCCAGGCGCTGCCGCCAAATTTGGAGCGCCAGTTATTCGGGAGACTGTCTGGCGTACCGTCGCGCCAGAGGTAAAACTGACGATACGGGCTGTCTTTATCCAGCGCCTCGCGAAACCAGGGGTGCTGGGTTGAAGTGTGGTTAAACACCATATCGAGAATAATACGGATACCGCGCGCTTTCGCCTGCGCCACCAGTTCGTCAAAGTCTGCAAGCGTTCCGTAGGCCGGATCGACAGACATGTAATCCGCGACGTCGTAGCCGTTATCAACCTGCGGCGAAATATAGAACGGCGTTAGCCAGATGGCATCAACCCCCAGCGTTTGCAGATAGTCGAGGCGCTGCGTCACGCCGCGTAAATCGCCGGTGCCGCTGCCGGTGGTGTCCTGAAAACTCTTGGGGTAAACCTGATAGATGACGCCGTTTTGCCACCAGTGGGGAATATTCATGGTTGTTTCCTGGAAATACGATGGGGCGCAACTGCGCCCCGAAGAAAAGTTAGACAATTTGTAGTGTGCCCATACGGTGTTTACGCTGATAAACGAATGAGGTCAGTACCATGGGGATAACAATCGCAATGACCATTGCCATGCCAAATACCTGCCAGTAAGTCGGCTGGATGGAGAGGATGCCTGGCAAACCGCCGACGCCAATTCCGTTCGCCAGCACACCGTTCAGGCCGCACAGCAGTCCGGCGAGACCGGAACCGATCATCGCGCACAGCATCGGGAAGCGGTATTTCAGGTTGATCCCGTACATGGCCGGTTCAGTGACCCCGAGATAGGCGGAAATCGCGGCAGGAACGGAGATTTCACGTTCATTGTGTTTGCGACTGGAGATGATGATCCCGACTACCGCAGAAGCCTGAGCGATATTCGACAGTGCGATCAGCGGCCATACCGGCGTACCGCCCATGCTCTGAATCATCTGCATGTCGATAGCCAGCGTGGTCTGATGCACGCCGGTTATCACCAGCGGGGCATACAGGAAGCCGAACAGCGCCGCGCCAATCGGGGCAAAGCTGCCGGTCAGCAGGTGACGGACCGCAAACGCGACACCGTCGCCGATCATGCGGCCAAACGGACCAATAAAGGCGTGCGCGAGGAATACCGCGAGGATCAACGAGCACACCGGGACGATCACCAGATACAGATAATCCGGGACGATGCGTTTCATGCGTGTTTCAATAAACCCGAGCGCCAGACCGGCCAGCAGTGCCGGAATAACCTGTGCCTGATAGCCCACTTTCTCAATGCTGAACAGGCCGAAGTTCCACACTTCCGGTACCTGTTGACCGAGTAGATAGGCGTTCATTAGCTGCGGTGAAACCAGGGTCACACCCAGCACAATACCGAGGATCGGCGTTCCGCCCATTTTCTTCACTGCTGACCAGCAGATCCCGACCGGCAGATAGAAGAAGATCGCTTCGCCAATTAGCCACAGGAAGTCGTAAAGGGTTTTCAGCGAAGGGTGCATCTGCGCCAGCGTCTGCCCGTTGCTCATGGGCAGATCGCCAATCACATTACGGAACCCCAAGATCAAGCCGCCGCTAATCAGCGCTGGCAGCAGCGGGAAGAAGATCTCCGCAAAATGAGAAATCAGCTGTTCGTGCCATTTCATATTCTGCCGCGCGGCTTTTTTCGCCTGCTCTTTATCGGCGCTGGCCTGGCCGGTTGTCGCCAGCAGCGCTTTGTAGTAATCGCCTACTTCGGTACCAATCACCACCTGAAACTGCCCGGCGTTGGTGAAGCAGCCTTTGACCATCGGCAACTGTTCGATCTCTTTTGGCCTGGCATTCGCAGGCTGATTCAGCACAAAACGCAGGCGAGTAATGCAGTGACTTACCGTGGCGATATTGTCGCGCCCGCCTACCAGCTCAATCAGCCGGTCGATGTCTGCTTGTTTTATTTTGCTCATGATGATGTGTGTTCCCCGTAGGCCGGATAAGACGTTTTAGCATCGCCATCTGGCAACTCTCTCGTTGCTGTGGCCAGAGTATATCGTCGATGATTTTTTAAAAATGGGAACGTTCCCGAAACGCAGCGAAGATCACAAATTAACGCTCAGAAAGCGATCAGGAGAGGGTGGAAGGAATAACGATTTGTCGTAGTTCGCTACGGCCGTTGATCTGCTCGATCAGCTGCGAGGCCGCTTGTCGTCCGGCTTCGGCATATCCTGGATCGACGGTGATAATTTCCGGATGGAGGAATTTCATCAGCGGCGTACTGCCCACGCTCGCCAGCTGTAGATTCTCAATTCGCTGCTCTTGCAGATATTTGCTGACACCAAGGGCGAGGGTGTCCGTCGCGCAGACTAAGGCAGTGGTTTCCGGGGTGATGACGTTGGCGGCCTGCTCATAACCCTGCTTCATGGCAAGACCCGGTAGCGCGGCTACAGGATGCAGTTTGTGTTTCTTACAGAACGCCAGGTAGGCTTCATGGCGGCGCTTACCGGTGGTCACGTCGCTATGGGGAACGCCAAGAAAGCTGATATGGCGATGCTCGCGATCGTATAAACGCTGCATCAGGGTGCGAATGGCGCCTTCATCGTCATAGCAGACGGAGGCAAAGCCTTTGGCATCTCTTGCCAGCAGCACCAGCGAATCCTGCCAGGAGGCGAGCATGGATTCACTTATGCCGGTAAAACCAAACAGCACCACGCCGTCAATATTGCGGCGTCTGAGCATGCCGAGATGCTCTTCAACCAGCTCGGGCGAGAACTGGCTTTCCATCATGATCGGGTCGTAACCCTGCTCATAAAAGGCGGGCAGCATGGTTTGTACGGCGAGATTTTCCGAAAGCGAGTCCAGACGCGTGACGATGATCGCCACCACCTTGTCACTTTGTCCGCGCATGGCGCGTGCGGAGCGGGAAGGGGAAAAACCGTGCTGATTCATCACCGCTTCAACGCGTTCGCGGGTGCGTTCGCTCACGCCGCTTTCATTGTTAAGCACACGGGAAACGGTTGATTTTCCCACACCGCTTAAGCGGGCGATGTCTTTAATTGTCAGCCGGTTTTGCATCCTGTTTTCCCGTGTTGCGTGTGAAGTTATGCCAAATAGAGAATAACTTTACTCAAGCGCAGCGCAATGGGCAAAGTCTGGTATACGTTTGGTTTAGTTTCCATGGTTTATCATACTGCCATAATTGCCACAAACCTTATGGTTTTCTGCGTATAATCCGCAGCGCAAATCATTCACTTACCGGAGGCTATATGGATCCCGATCCCACCCCTCTCCCGAGATGGAGAAACTCCCCTTTCCGGTAAGCCTGTCTTTCACTGTCTTACCGGAGCAGTAAGACAGTGACGTTCTGACGTCCCTGTTGTGATTTTAATATTGCCATCAGGTAAGGCTTTGCCACGCCTGAAGGATTTACTGCGCCTGTTGAGACTGGCGCAGAGGGACTGCCTATGTTCAAAAATATTACTCGCCAGCTATTTGCCCGGCTAAACCGCCATTTACCACACCGTCTGGTGCATCGCGATCCGTTGCCTAATGCCCAGACCGTTGCCAGCACGCCGATCCCGCCATCGCTGAGCGAACATTGTCTGAAAATGGCGCTGATGGACGAAGCCGCGCTGTGGAAAACGTTTGGCGCGCACCCGGAAGGATTAAACGCCGCAGAAGTGGAAAATGCTCGCGAATTACATGGTGAGAACCAACTGCCGGCGCAGAAGCCGTCGCCGTGGTGGGTGCATCTGTGGGTCTGCTACCGTAACCCGTTTAATATTTTGTTGACCATCCTCGGTGCGATTTCCTATGCCACCGAAGATCTGTTTGCCGCTGGCGTCATTGCTCTGATGGTCGTCATCTCTACGTTACTGAATTTTGTGCAGGAGGCGCGTTCCACCAAAGCGGCAGATGCGCTGAAAGCCATGGTCAGTAACACCGCTACGGTGCTGCGCGTTATCAACGAGAAAGGAGAGAACGGCTGGGTTGAACTGCCGATCGACCAGTTAGTTCCCGGCGATATCATTAAGCTGGCGGCAGGGGATATGATCCCGGCCGATCTGCGTGTGGTGCAGGCTCGTGACCTGTTCGTGGCCCAGGCTTCGCTGACCGGTGAATCGCTGCCGGTGGAGAAAGTCGCAACCAGCCGCGACCCGCAGCAAAGCAACCCGCTCGAATGCGATACCCTGTGCTTTATGGGCACCAACGTGGTGAGCGGCACGGCGCAGGCCATCGTGATTGCGACCGGAGCCAATACCTGGTTCGGGCAACTGGCGGGCCGCGTCAGCGAGCAGGAAAGCGAGCAGAATGCTTTCCAGAAAGGGATCAGTCGCGTCAGCATGCTGCTGATCCGTTTTATGCTGGTGATGGCGCCGATTGTGCTCATCATCAACGGCTATACCAAAGGCGACTGGTGGGAAGCGGCGCTGTTTGCCCTGTCTGTCGCGGTGGGGCTGACCCCGGAAATGCTGCCGATGATCGTCACCTCGACGCTGGCGCGTGGGGCGGTGAAGCTGTCAAAACAAAAGGTCATCGTCAAACACCTCGACGCCATTCAGAACTTTGGCGCGATGGATATCCTGTGTACCGATAAAACGGGCACCCTGACACAAGACAAAATTGTACTTGAGAATCATACAGATATATCTGGTAAGCCCAGCGAGCACGTCCTGCATTCTGCGTGGCTGAACAGCCATTACCAGACCGGGTTGAAGAATCTGCTGGATACGGCAGTGCTGGAAGGTGTGGACGAAGAATCAGCCCGCCAGCTCTCTACCCGCTGGCAGAAAATTGATGAGATCCCGTTTGACTTCGAACGCCGCCGCATGTCGGTGGTGGTCGCTGAAGAAACCGATGTGCATCAGCTGGTGTGCAAAGGCGCGCTGCAGGAGATCCTCAGCGTCTGCACCCAGGTGCGCTACAGCGGTGAGGTTGTCCCGTTAGATGACAACATGCTGCGTCGGGTGAAGCGCGTCACGGATACGCTGAATCGCCAGGGGCTGCGCGTGGTAGCAGTGGCGACGAAATACCTGCCAGCGCGTGAGGGCGATTACCAGCGTATTGATGAATCAGATCTGATCCTCGAAGGCTATATTGCGTTCCTCGATCCGCCGAAAGAGACCACCGCGCCAGCGCTCAAAGCCCTGAAAGCCAGCGGTATTACGGTGAAAATCCTGACTGGCGATAGCGAGCTGGTGGCGGCGAAAGTGTGTCACGAAGTGGGGCTGGATGCGGGCGATGTGGTTATCGGTAGCAACATTGAAGGGTTAAGCGACGATGAGCTGGCAACGCTGGCCCAGCGCACCACGCTGTTTGCTCGTCTGACACCGATGCACAAAGAGCGCATTGTCACGCTGCTCAAGCGCGAAGGTCATGTGGTTGGCTTTATGGGGGATGGCATTAACGATGCCCCGGCGCTGCGCGCGGCGGACATTGGTATCTCCGTTGACGGCGCGGTTGATATTGCGCGTGAAGCCGCTGATATCATCCTGCTGGAAAAGAGCCTGATGGTGCTGGAAGAAGGGGTGATCGAAGGACGCCGTACTTTTTCTAACATGCTGAAGTATATCAAAATGACGGCCAGTTCTAACTTCGGTAATGTGTTTAGCGTGCTGGTGGCGAGCGCCTTCTTACCGTTCCTGCCCATGTTGCCGCTGCACTTACTGATTCAGAACCTGCTGTACGATGTATCCCAGGTGGCGATTCCGTTTGATAACGTCGACGAAGAGCAGATCAAAAAGCCGCAGCGCTGGAATCCCAGCGAGTTGGGGCGCTTTATGATCTTCTTTGGACCGATCAGCTCGATCTTCGACATTCTGACATTTTGCCTGATGTGGTTCGTCTTCCATGCGAATACGCCAGAACATCAGACGTTGTTCCAGTCTGGCTGGTTCGTGGTAGGCCTGCTGTCGCAAACGCTGATTGTGCATATGATCCGTACCCGCCGCGTGCCGTTCATCCAAAGCCGCGCCGCATGGCCGTTGATGCTGATGACGCTGGTGGTCATGGTGGTAGGCATTGCATTACCGTTCTCGCCGCTGGCCAACTATCTGCAATTGCAGGCGCTGCCGCTGAGCTACTTCCCGTGGCTGATTGCGATTCTGGCGGGCTACATGACGTTAACCCAGCTCGTGAAAGGTTTTTATAGCCGCCGCTACGGCTGGCAATAAGCACAAGATATCGGCTGCGTTGGTCCCTTAAAAAGCCAACGCAGCTGTAACCTGGCGCAGGAAGAATATCGGTATCGCCCGATGATTCGCGCCGCATAAAATTCATGCGCATTATTATTTCTGTTAAAAGATAATTAATTCGATAAATGTGAATGATAAGTGAATAAATTCACGTAGAATATTGTTTTTTAATATTCATACATTAAAAATTATAATTTATAAGATATGCCTTAGCACTCCCCCTCTATTCATTCCGTAAAATATCGATAATTAAAAAATTTACATAAAAATCTATGGTTGCAACATGCTGTATTTTATGTTTTTTTTAATGATTCCTTTATTCTTATTTTTGTTAATCCCAATAAAAACAATGCGTTGAGATATATATTCATGGCGGTGATTCGTTGTTATGAAATATGTCTTTGGATATACTCGCTTCTATATAAATTTATTTATATGGTGCCGCTGTTGCACAGGTTCGGAGAATCTGTGGCGGCGTGTTTCGTCGCTATGTCGTTTTATCTATATCATTTCGCTCACATCAGAGAGAGTCACATTATGCAAAGGAAAGCTATTTCATTTTGTATTGCCCTGGCATTAAGCGGTAATACATTTGCCGCCGATCTTAACAACAACGAAGACAAAAAAAAGCAGTGTCCCGAAAATATCAGCAGCCTTTCTCAGGCTGAGCTGGCCAAACTGTCGCCGGAGTGCCAGAAAGCCACGGAAAGCGTTTTAGAGCAGGGCTGGGCATGGGCGGTGGGCGGTATCGCTGCTGTGGCCGCCACGGTGGGTATCGCGGCGAGCGGCGGCGGCGGCAGCAGCCATTCGTCCTCCGGGTTGCCTGTTGATCCAGTAACGCCTGTGGACCCGGTAACACCTGTCGATCCGGTGGACCCCGTTACACCTGATACCCCCCCCTCTGTTTATGACAATGGCGTTACCCTTGACCGGGGCGCGAAAACCCTGACCTTTGCCTCGCTGGTGGTGAACGGCGTCACTTATACCAATACCACCTTCGCCATTACCAAGCAGGGCGACGGCTACCTGCTGACCGCGCCGGACGGCAAAACCCTGACCGTGACCAGCCTGAATGTGATGGGCAATGCGCTGGTGATGCAGGGAACGTACGGCAGTAACAACCTGTTCTGGTCGTACAACCGCGCAGGAAAGCTTACCCTTGCGGGGCCAGACACCACGGTTATTGACGGCGACGGGCAGCAGAAAACAGTTGATGGTGGCTCCACCGCAGGCGGCCCGGGCGATACCGGGACGATTATCAACGGCGATGGTAACGATATTAATGTGAATGGTGATACCGGCGCTACTGGCGGCGGCACCGGCACCGACGTGAACGGCAACGACAACACCATCAACAACGGCGGCAAAAATACCGCAGACGGTGAAGGCTCCGCCGGTACAGACGTGACCGGCGACGGCAACGACATCAACAACACCGGTGATAACAGTGGCACCAACGGCGGCACGGGCACCGACGTGACCGGTGACAACAACGACATCAATAACAACGGTAATAACTCAGCGCAGGGTGAAGGCTCTACCGGTACCCAGGCTGACGGTAACGGTAACACCATCGACAACAAAGGTAACAACACGGCTGATGGTGCAGGCGCTACGGGGACAGACGTAAGTGGTGACGGCAACAAAATCAATAACGAAGGTGATACTGGTGCCACTAATGGTGGTACAGGCACGGACGTAACCGGTGACGACAACACCATCGACAATAAGGGTAAAAATACCGCAGACGGCGAAGGCTCCACCGGTACAAAAGCTGACGGTAACGGCAACACCATCAATAACGGTGGCGAGAACAGCGGTGCCAACGGCGGTACCGGCACGGACGTAAACGGTGACAACAACACCATCGACAATAAGGGTAAAAATACCGCAGACGGCGAAGGCTCCACCGGTACAAAAGCTGACGGTAACGGCAACACCATCAATAACGAAGGTGATACTGGCGCCACCAATGGTGGTACCGGCACGGACGTTGACGGCAACAACAACACCATCGACAACAAGGGTAAAACCACTGCAGATGGCGCTGGCTCAACGGGTACCGACGTAACCGGCGACGGCAACAAAATCAACAACGAAGGTGATACCAGCGCAACTGCTGGCGGCACCGGCACCAGCGTGGACGGTGGCGGCAACACCATTGACAACAAAGGCACCACCACCGCAGAAGGGGAAGGCTCGACCGGTACTGATGTCGCGGGTAATAACAACACCATTAATAACGATGGCGCCAGCAAAGTCATTGACGGTGCGACGGGGGCAAAAGTCAGCGGTGACGGCAACACCCTGAACAACGCAGGGGAAATGACCGCAGGCAGTACCGACAGTACCAAACCGAGCACCGGGGTGGATGTTGCCGGTAATAACAACACCATTAACCAGAGCGGTAAAATGGTGGTGGGAGATTTCTCCACCGGTCTGAACGTGACGGGTAAATCAAACACCATTAATCTCGCGTCTGAAGAGATGAGCATCACCGGCCAGCAGGCGACCGGGGTGAATGTCTCCGGCGAAGCCAACACGGTGACGCTGACCGGCAATATGGTGGTGGATAAAGACCAGACCTCTCCGCTGGCGGCAGATAATTTCTATAAGGCGTCCACCGGGATTAATGTTAACGGTAGCGGTAATACCGTGGTGCTGGACGGGCATTTGCAGGTGGTTGCGGATACTGAAGTTGCTGGACAAGGATATGCTAACTCCCCAGGATCCCAGGAAAATATTCAGGGGCTGGTGGTAACCGGGGATAATAACCGGGTTGATTTGCTGGGCGGGGTAACACTGACCGGTGAGAGTGACCAGATTGCAGACACCGCTGCCGGAGACGCCCTTGCTAATCAGCGCAAAGATGCTCATACAACATCCCTGATTAAAGTCGATGGGAATTCGAAGGTGTATGTAAGCGGTAACTCTAAAGTGGAGGGTGAGTTCGGGACAGGGATCGCCCCATTATTCTCCTTATCTGGTAGTGCTTACCTGGAACTGACCGAAGGGGCGACCTTTGAAAACAAAAATTCCGTTGTAAACGACTATAATTTCACGATGGAGCCTTCTCATCTGATTGATGTGACATCGGGGGCTTCCTTCGCCAATAAAGGGACGATTTCTGTCAACGACATCTCTCTGATACAGGTGATGGGGACAGGGTCTTCTGCCATCAATGAAAAAACCATTGAGCTCAACAGAACCAGTGCTGCAGGTACAGCACAAAGCGGTGCTTTCCATGCCATGGATGCGCGTAAGGGAGCCAGCGTGACCAACAATGGCACCATTACCGGTAAAATCCTTAATCAGGACAGTATCATCAACATGTATGATTTGACTATGGCTGATGATTTTACCGCGAACAACAGTTTCATATCCCAGGATTTAATGGCTGCATTTGATGCAAATTCCCGTGCCACGAACAGTGCCTTGGGCGAACTTGAGGTCTACGGACGCGGGACGGCGATGCTTGCGGGTAAGTCAGGAAACGTAGATAACTTTGGGAAAATAACGACAGATGGGCTGTGGAAAGATGCGGGAGATACGACTGCTGGGAGGTCTTCATCTTCCGCCAGGGATTATGCCGTTGGTATGACAGCTGGGCTGGATAATTATGATGGACCAGGTACAAATGCCACCGCCAGCAACCACCAGGGCGCCACGATTACCGTGTATAACGCCGGTGCCGGTATGGTGGCCAGGGGGGCGAACAACCAGGTGATTAACCAGGGCACGATCAATCTCGAGAAAAATGAGAATTATACTGGCAATGAACCGCTGTTTGGTATGGCGGTGTATAGCGGTGGTACAGCCATTAACGACACCACCGGCGTGATTAATATCAATGCTGAAAACGGGAAGGCGTTTTATTCCGATGGTAATGCCAACAACCGTATTATCAACCGCGGACAGATTATTCTGGGGGCGAATGCGTCAGCCGATGCGGATAACAGCGCTGACCTTGTGATGCCTGAATTTGCTGATGGCACCATTCTTGAGAACACCACCACTCTGGATAAAAATACGGGTATTGCACCCGGCAGTACGGTCAGCAATACCGGCACGGTTGATGGCACCTCAACGTTGACAGTCGAGGGCATCTATAACAACCAGACCGGTGCGGTGACCAGCGCGCCGGTGACCGTCAACGCCAGCGGCTTGGTGAATAACAGCGGTACGGTAAACAGCGTCACCACCGTCAGCGGTTCCGGGAAAGTCGTCAACACCGGCAGCATGACCAAAGGCGTGAAGCTGAATACCAGTGCTAAAGTCACCAACAGCGGCACCGTCGCGCTGGGCAGCAGCAGCGATGCCAACAACGCCAGCATCCTGGAGCTGAAAAACAACAGCGTGTTTGAAAACGCTGCCGGTGGCATCGTGACGCTCGATAACACGAAAAACGCCATCCACCTGAACCACAACGGCACCCTGAAGAACGACAAGGGCGCGACCATGAACTTTACCGCCGCCAGCAACAATTCCACGGCGGTGAATATCTGGAATAATACGGCGGACTTTATCAACGACGGTACGGTAAACGCCACCGGCGTGACGGCGGTGGGGTCTGCTGGTAACGCGGCCGCCGATAAGGCCTTCTTCTGGAACCAGGATGACGGGGTAGTGAACTTTGCCGCTTCCAAATCCGGTCAGAGCGCGGTCAGCCTGACCCACAGCAACTATGCGGGTATTAACGACGGCACCATGAATATCAGCGGCAGCGGCGCCATTGGTATGAAAGGCAGCCAGAATGCCCAACTGGTCAACAACGGCAGTATCAATCTGGGGACAGCCGGTACGGATGAAACCGGCATGATTGCCATGCAGCTGGATGCAAACGCCACGGCGGACGCGGTGATTGAGAACAACGGCGCAATCAATATCTACGCCAAAGACTCTTACGCTTTCAGCCGTCTGGGAGCTAACGGTCGCATCATCAACAACGGCACGGTACTGCTGGAAGGCACCGGCAGCGGGCTGGTGAAAGAGTCTGGCGTGACGGTGGAAGGTAGCGGCACCGGTGGTAACGGCACGGAAACCCATGCGGCTTCCTATACCCTGCCGACCGACCCGACTGTGGCCCCTGTGCAGAGTAAAGGCCTGCGCTCCAGCGTCAGCCAGTACACCATCGGCACCAGCGCCAGCGGCACCGCCGGTACGCTGACCGCCGATTATGTTGACCTGGGCGACGTGGATGTGGATACCGGCTTCACCGCAGGTACGGCTGCCACGACTCAGACCTTCAACGACGTGTTTGTCGGCGAAGATATCCAGGGTGAGCAGAACATCAAATCTGCCAGCGTGGTATGGACGGCGGAAGGTGAGAAAGACACGAACGGCAACGTTGACGTCACCATGACCAAAAACGCCTACACCGACGTGGTGACCGACAGCAGCGTCAGCGGTGTTGCTGGCGCGCTGGATGCCGCCTACACCAACAACGAGCTGTTCAGCAGCCTGAACCTGAAGACCTCTGCCGACGTGACGAAGGCGATGAAGCAAATCAGCGGCAACAAGGCTGTGAACGTCTCCCGCGACGCCCGCAGACTCAGCAACCGCTTCGATATGCTGGCGGATGCCGCGCCGGAACTGGGTAATGGTCTGTCGTTTAACCTGGTGGCGAAAGGTGACCAGCGTGCCGAACTGGGTAAAGACACTCAGTACGACATGATGGCCCTGCGTCAGAAACTGGGCTTTGGCGATAATCAGTCGCTGACCATGGAGTACGGTATTGCCCGTCTGGACGGTAAAGGCAATGTCTCTTCCGGCAGCGACGGTATCACCGGCGGTTACAGCCAGTTCCTGGGTCTGGAGCACGCCATGCCGCTCGGCGAGGAAGGTCTCTCCTGGAACAACGCCCTGCGTTACGACGTACATCAGCTCGACAGCAAACGCGGCATTAACTACGGCGATGTCAACAAACAGGCGCTGGCGGACAGCCGTCAGCAGTACCTGGAGCTGCGTACCGAGGGTCGTAAAACCTTCGCCGTCAGCGAAGGGCTGGATGTTGTGCCATATGCCGGTCTGAAACTGCGTCACACCATGGAAGACGGTTATCAGGAGCGCGGTGCTGGCGACTTTAACCTGAACATGAACAGCAGCACGGAAACGGCGGTTGATTCAGTGGTAGGTATGAAGCTGAGCTATGCCGGTAAGGATGGCTGGGCAGCAACGGCGACGCTGGAAGGCGGCCCGAACCTGAGCTACGTCAGTACTGGCAAAAAAGCGTCCCTGCAGGGGGCGGCAGGTCAGAGCTTCAACGTTGACGACGGTCAGAAAGGTGGCAGCATCAACAGCATGGCACAGGTGGGTGTGAAGTATAACGCCGGTAACACCAGCGCCGGGCTGGACGCTTTCCACTGGAAAGAGGACAACATCAGCGACAAGGGCTTTATGCTGAATATTAAACACAATTTCTGATAACAGCCTGAGTGAGTAAAAACGGAACCGCCGGAGTGATTTCCGGCGGTTTTTTTACGCTTAGCGACGAACGGCGATCGCTTCAATCTCGATTTTCACGTCTTTCGGCAGACGGGCAACTTCCACGCAAGAACGCGCCGGGAAGGTGGCGTTGTGCTCGGTGAAGAATGCTTCGTAGGTCGCGTTTACGGTTGCGAAATCGTTCAGGTCTTTAACGAAGACGGTAGTTTTTACGATGTCGCCCACTTTCAGGCCTGCTGCTTCAACGATAGCTTGTACGTTTTCCAGCGACTGACGCGCCTGAGCGGACACGTCTTCCGATACGGCACCGGTTTTCGGATCGACCGGGATCTGACCGGAAGTGATTACCATGCTACCCAGGTCAACGCCCTGAACGTATGGGCCGATTGCTGCTGGTGCATTTTCCGTCGCGATAGTCTTGCTCATGATTTCTCCTGAATTACAGCGGTAATAGAATGTTCCCGGCCATTATAGGGAGCCGGGAAATCATTACCAACACCAATTAGTTGGCCAGCACCACATAATGCGAAAACTCTTTTTCACAGTATTTGCATTTGAGTGCGATGTCGTCAGCGCGCTTTTTCACTGAAAAACTGGACGATACTGGTTCAGCATGGCTGATGCAGTTGCTGTTCGGGCAAACCAGCACGTTATCGATACGTTCAGGCAGGCTCGGACGTGATTTACCCACCACGTCATAATCGTCAATGCGGTTTACCGTTGCCTGCGGAGCGTACAGGGAGAGCTGGTTTACCTGCTCGTCGGTCAGGAACGTATTTTCGATTTTAATCAGGTCTTTACGGCCCATCTCGCCAGACGGCAGGTTCAGGCCGATGGTGATACGCTGGTCGGTTTCAGTCAGTTTGAACAACGTCAGCAGCTTAAAACCAACCTGTGCGGGAATATGGTCAATTACGGTGCCACGTTTGATGGCTTCAACCTGCAGTTTGTTATCGTGTGTCATCTCTTTTTCTCCCTTACAGTGCCAGTTCGCTATTCAGTACCAGTGCCAGTAACGCCTGGCGGGCGAAGATGCCGTTGCCAGCCTGCTGGAAATACCAGGCGTGCGGCGTCTTGTCGACGTCGGTGGTGATTTCATCAATGCGCGGCAGCGGATGCAGCACCTTCATGTTCGCTCTGGCACCGTTTAGATCGCTGGCACGCAGAACAAACTGTGCTTTCACGTTGGCGTATTCGGACGGGTCCAGACGCTCTTTTTGTACGCGGGTCATGTAGAGGATATCGACCTCCGCCATTACCTCTTCGATAGTGCCATGCAGGCTCCAGGCGATACCTTTTTCATTCAGCATATCCAAAATGTATTGCGGCATGGCCAGCGCGTCCGGAGCGATGAAGTAGAAGCGGTTACCTTCGAACTTTGCCAGCGCCTGGGTCAGGGAGTGGACGGTGCGGCCATATTTCAGGTCACCCACCATGGCGATTTGCAGATTGTCCAGGCGACCCTGCGTTTCCTGAATGGTAAACAGATCCAGCAGCGTTTGGGTGGGATGCTGGTTGGAACCGTCGCCGGCGTTCAGTACCGGCACGTTACCGGAGAACTCGGTTGCCAGACGCGCGGCGCCTTCCTGCGGATGGCGCATCACGATGGCGTCGACATAGGTGCTGATGACGGAAATGGTGTCGGCCAGAGTTTCGCCTTTTTTGCCAAGCGACGTGTTGCTGCTGTCAGAGAAACCCACCACGCTGGCGCCCAGACGGTGCATGGAGGTTTCAAAAGATAAACGGGTGCGGGTTGACGCTTCAAAGAAGCAACTGGCGATGACCTTATGTTTTAACAGCTCTGGCTGCGGGTTAGCTTTTAATTTCGCCGCCGTCGCGAGGACCAGATTAAGGTCATCGCGGCTGAGGTCGTTTATGGAAATGATGTGTTTTTGATAGAGCGGGTTAGCCATGTTTATCTCCTGACGCCTGGGCAAAAAAAAAGCCCCTCAATTGAGGGGCTCGGAATGGGTGATCAACGGAAAGAAAAACGGCAGGCCAGCGTCCTTTTTCAGACGCGGTAAGACAAAATGTCGTACACACTGAACCATACATCCTCCCGGCAAATTGTCCGCGATTATACTCAGCTCCGTTATGGGATCAAGCGGAAAATGCACTATTTATTCATCGCAAACGGTTCTTATGAATTTTAATTCATTTTGAATAGATAATTAATCTGCTTGTGGATCAGGCCCGTTCGCTGTACCACCCGCGGCGCGACCCAGACAATACTGCTACCAGCAATGACGCCGAGAATTTCTGGCAACGCGTGATAATCGAGGATTCTGGCTACGGCGCGACCATAGCCAGCCGCCGTGTGGATGAGGATAAACTCGCTATTGTGTTCCACGCTGACCACCATTTCAGCAATCGATCGGGCAGCATCAGGCGCGGGTCGTGATTGCGGATTTACAGAATAAATTTTTTGCCCTTTTGTATTTCTTATTTTTATAGCACCGAGCAGTTTCAGCAGACGAGATACCGTTGACTGGCTTATCCCGGTGAAACCATGGTGTTGTAGATCGCGGCGAAGCGCTTCCTGAGACAGGTAGCTTTTTTCGCTAATCAGGCGCTGACAAATCGCCAACTGTTTCTGCTCTTTGGTCGAGTAATCATCGAATTCCTTCATAAAAACACCCTAAATTTATCATTTGTATCAATGCGATGGCGAAATTCACCACATTTGCAGTATCAATAACGGCTCAAACGGGCGGTTGTGCAGAAAAACGAGAGCGCGCTCAAAAAAGCCGTCGGGATCCGACGGCCAACAGGACTACAGCATCGCGCCGATACTCAGAACAACCATGTTCAGCACCGTCAGAATTAGCAGCAGTGGTGCGACCCATTTCAGGTAGCGCACATAAGGAACACGAGCGATGGCCAACCCACCCATTACAACCGCTGAGGTGGGGGTAATCAGATTCACAATGCCGGAAGCGGATTGATACGCGGTGACGACCAGATCCCTTTGCACATGGGCGAAGTCAGCCAGCGGGGCCATAATGGGCATCGTGAGTACCGCCAGGCCAGACGAGGAAGGGACCAGGAAGGAGAGCAAGACTTCCAGCCAGTAAGTCACATTGATGAAAATGGTGGTGGACAGACCGGAGACTAAATTTTCGGCGCTGTGCAAAATAGTGTGGGTGATCATGCCGTTGTCCATCACCACGACGATACCGCGCGCAATGCCGATAATCAGCGCCACGCCGAGCAGATCCCGTGCCCCGTCAATGAAGGTACTGGTGAATGCTTCTTCACTCATGCGGGCAATCACGCCGACGATAATCGCAGATGCCAGAAAAACCCCAGATATTTCAGCCATCCACCAGCCGAGCACCGCGACGCCATAAATCATCACTGCAAAGGCGGCGGCGAATATCAGCAGGATCCACTTACGCGTAGCCGTGAATTCAAGATTGGTATTGGCGCGACTACCGAGAAAATGGGCACGGTTTTCCTCCATTTTATCGGCCACGATGGAAAGCTCAGGATGGCTGCGAACTTTCCGTGCATAGCGCATGACCCATACCACACAGATTACATAGCCGACGACCAGCAGCAGAATGCGCATCAGCATTCCCTGGGTGAAGGGGATCCCGGCGGCGTTAGCGGCGATAACTGTTGCGAAAGGGTTGATTGTTGAACCGAGGGTGCCGATGCCTGCGCCAAGCAAAACGGTTGCAGCAGCAACCAGTGGATCAAAGCGCGCAGCCATCATGACCGGAACCAATAAGGTGTAGAAAGGAAGTGATTCTTCCGCCATGCCGTAAATCGTACCTCCGGCGGCGAAAAGTCCCATCAGGATGGGGATCATCCACTCTTCTTTGCCATTCAGCCTGACCGTCACGCGTTCGATTCCGGCGTCGATGGCGCCCGTTTTGTTTACCACGCCGAGAAACCCGCCAATAATCAGGACAAACAACGCCACATCAATCGCGCCTGCGGTGTAGGTTTCGTGGTTATAAAGCCCGTCAATCGGAGCCAGCAGTACAGCCGTTAAACCTTGTGGATGCGCCTCTGTTGGGGCATAGGTACCGGCAACCGGCACTTCTTTGCCCAGGGTAGCATTCATCGCCATCTGGTATTTCCCGGCAGGGACAATCCAGGTCATAACGGCGACGAGCGCAATAAGAATAAACAGGATGGTATACGCGCTGGGAAATTTGAATTTGCCCATGATGTTCTCCGGATAGCTTGGGCATATGCCGCCAGGCGACACATGCCCGCTGGGGTTAGTCGCCGAGTGTCGCTACCATGACCGCTTTAATGGTATGCATCCGGTTTTCTGCTTCGTCGAAGACGATGGAATGCGCTGACTCAAATACCTCCTCCGTGACTTCAAGCCCTTTCAGGCCGTAAGCCGCTTCGATTTCACGGCCCACTTTGGTGTGCTCGTTATGGAAGGCGGGCAGGCAGTGCATGAATTTCACATTGGGATTGCCGGTCGCATCGATGACCTGCTGGTTAATTTGATAAGGCGTCATCAGGCTGACGCGTTCTGCCCACGCCTCTTTGGGTTCTCCCATCGAAACCCAGACATCGGTGTAGAGAAAGTTCACGTCGTAAACGCCTTCCTCAACATCCTCTGTGAGCGTAATGCGCGCGCCCGTCACGCTGGCGATTTCACGGCATTCGGCAACCAGCGCCTCGTCCGGCCAGAAGGATTTCGGTGCGACCAGACGAATATCCATCCCCATTTTCGCCGCGCCGACCATCAGCGAATTGCCCATGTTATTGCGGGCGTCACCAAGGTAAGCGAAGCTCAGTTCGGGTAAGGTTTTACCCGGGGCGTGTTCCAGCATGGTCATCAGATCCGCGAGGATCTGCGTAGGGTGGAATTCATTCGTCAGCCCGTTCCAGACCGGCACACCAGCGAACTGCCCCAGTTCTTCCACGATCTCCTGGCCGTAGCCGCGGTATTCAATACCGTCATACATGCGACCTAACACGCGGGCGGTATCTTTCATCGACTCTTTATGACCAATCTGCGAGCCGCTTGGGCCAAGGTAGGTCACCTGTGCGCCCTGATCGAAAGCGCCGACTTCAAAGGCGCAGCGGGTGCGAGTTGACGTTTTTTCGAAGATTAGCGCGATATTTTTACCGACCAGCGTTTGCCTTTCGCGTCCGGCTTTTTTTGCCGTTTTTAACTCGATAGCCAGATCGATCAGGTACTGGATTTCCGTTGGGGTGTAGTCCAGCAATTTGAGAAAATTGCGATTTTTCAGGTTAACAGTCATGAAAATATCCTTATGTAGGCTGGATAAGGCTTCGCTTTACCCAGCAAAAAAAGCCTTAAGCGTTAACATCAGTGGCTTCGCGCCGAATTAGCGTGCCTTTGTCACCAGCGAGAATGGCCGAACCGTCAGCCAACGAGCCGATGCCAGCAATCCCGTGACAGTGAGAGACAAATTCCGCGCAGGCGGTGACTTTGGGGCCCATTGAACCGGCGTCGAATTGCATTTCGCCGAGCCGTTCCGGCGTAACCTGGGCCAGCGGGCGCTGGGTAGGTTTGCCCCAGTCGAGATACACCGCATCGGCATCGGTCAGGATCAGCAGCGCATCGGCGTGGATTTGTTTGGCGAGCAGGGCGGCGGAGAGATCTTTGTCGATCACCGCTTCAATACCGTGGTAGCCATCGGCTTTTTCCACCACCGGTACGCCGCCACCGCCGTTGCAGATAACCAGATGATCGCGGGCGATCAGTGTGCGAATGGCGTCACTTTCCACGATTCGTTTGGGTTGTGGAGAGGGCACAACACGGCGGAACGCTTTACCATCGGCTTTGAAAACCCAGCCTTTTTCCGCCTGTAACGCGTGGGCCTGGGGTTCGTCATAAATCGGCCCGATATATTTGGTGGGATTGCTGAAGGCCGGATCGTGGGCATCGACTTCAACCTGAGTCAGCAGGACACTAATTTCACGCTGTGGGAGCTGGTTTTTCAGGGCCTGTTGCAGCATATAGCCAATCATTCCCTGACTTTCTGCGCCGAGAATATCGAGCGGATAGGGGGTGACGTTGGCATAAGCACTGTTTTGTAACGCCAAAAGTCCAACCTGCGGGCCATTGCCGTGTACCAGAATTACGCGCCACTGCTGCGTGAGTTGAGCGAGAGTTCTTGCCGCCAGCTCAATATTCTTGCGTTGGATGTCGGCTTCCAGTGGTTCGCCACGTTTGAGTAGTGCATTGCCGCCCAGCGCCACAACCAGGGTAGGTTTGTTTTCCATAACGTCTCCTTAAATACCGTCGCGTTCCAGTGGGCAACTCATGCAGCGCGCACCGCCGCGCCCACGTCCCAGTTCGTCGCCAGGAATGGGTAAAACAGTGATGCCAGCTTTGTCGTATTTCTCGTTGGTCCAGATGTTGCGTTCGTAGCCCACCACAACCCCGGGGCGCAGCGTCAGAACATTGTTCGCGTCATTCCACTGTTCGCGTTCAGCTTCGAAGGCGTCGCCACCGGTGGTGATCAGATTGATCTGGTCGAGGCCAAGTGCTTTTTCGAGGGCATGTACCAGCGTACTTTCCTGGGTGCGTTTCAGGCCGCCGCGCCCGTCTGGTGTCAGGGTCCAGCACTGGACATCCGGGCGCACCACTTCCGGGTAGACGGAGAAGGTATCGATATCGATGTGGGTCATGACGGTATCGAGGTGCATACAGGAGCGATGTTTCGGCAGTTCGACTGCGATAACGCGTTCTGCCTGGCGATGCTTAAATAGCGACTGGGCAAGGAACTCAATGCCCTGCGGCGTGGTACGTTCCGACATACCGATGAGAACTGCGCCGCGACCAATGACCAGCACATCTCCACCTTCTAATGTGGCGTGGTCGTAATTAATATTTTCATCGCCGAAATATTTAATAAAATCACCATCGGCAAATTGTGGATGCCAACGGTAAATCGCCCGCAAGTTATTAGTTTCTCGTTGACGTGCAGTTTTTGCCATCGGATTAATGGATACGCCGTTATATATCCAGCATGAGGTGTCGCGGGTAAATAAGTGGTTTGGTAATGGCTTCATAATAAAGTCATTAATATCGTGAGTATCGACCACCATATTTTTGATTGAGGCAGGAATTTCTCCGTATGTCAGCCCACCGCTTAAATGTCGGGCGAGCTCCCGGTGCTGCATATCTGCAAGCCAGGCGCGAATATCCGTGGCGAAAGCGGGGCCAAGCCGATAATCAGAAATTTGTGTATCCAGTAGCCAGCTTTTGGCATCGGGGATATCCAGAGTTTGTGTCAATAAATCAGTGAGTAACAGAACCTCAATTCCCTGTTGACGTAACGTGTTGGCGAAAATGTCATGCTCTTCTCCTGCACGTTCTACCGAAAGAACATCATCAAAAAGCAGTTCCTGGCAATTTGACGGCGTCAGCCTTTTTAGGCTGAGGTTAGGGCGATGTAGCATTACGCTACGTAATTGACCGATTTCAGACCCGACATAATGCTTTTCCATCATTATTCCTTTAATACGATTTTAAAAAATAAAGACGAGATGCCTGCAAATAATGTTTATTGCAGTCATGATTTTTCAGCTGATTTCAGAATCTATATTTAGATCTTATCTGATATAGAAACGTGATTCATTTCACAGTCAGGTCGATGTTTGGCATTTGTTGTTTAATTTATGAGATGGCTCTGAGAATTTAAAAAATAAAAAAATGAATAATTGAATTACTACGCAGGAATATGTCTTGTTATTTAACTGTGTTAATTTTATGTACATATCTAAATATTTAATAAATTAAATAGTGCGTTGATTTTTATATGTTTTTCTATATTTAATGAATTTTTATGCGAATCTATTATTTTATTATTTGTGCTGTAAGGTTTATTTCAAAATAAATATGACGATGAAGAAAGATAACGAAGGAGACGTAAACTGTGATCGATAGCTGGTTTTTCTAACAAAGCTTTCTATAACAGTGAGTTAGTGACTGAGTTGAAAAGTATGAGACGAAAGTTATGCAGAGTTTATGCATAACCTGTTGCTGGCTATTAGCAATTATTTAACATCATCAGCGATAAACATGCGTTGACGCAAAATATCGGTAAATAGCAGTGGTATGGCAGACCGTTTTTTCGTATAACAACCAAAATGAAACGATGTTTTAATTAAGGGGTTTGAAATGATTGTCGGCAATATTCACAACCTGGATGCCTGGCTGCCGGAAGAGCTGCGTCAGGCGATTGAGCACATTAAAGCGCACGTGACGGATGCGACGGAAAAGGGTAAGCACGACATCGACGGCGAACGTCTGTTCTATCTGATTGCTGAAGATATGACGGAGCCGTTTGCGCAGCGCCGCGCCGAATATCACGCTCGCTATCTGGATATTCAGATCCTGCTCAAAGGTCAGGAAGGCATGACTTTCAGCACGCAGCCTGCGGGCGCACCGGAAACTGACTGGCTGGCGGATAAAGATATCGCCTTCCTGCCGGAAGGCGAACAGGAGAAAACGGTGGTGCTGAACGAAGGTGACTTCGTCGTCTTTTATCCGGGTGAAGTGCATAAACCGCTGTGCGCGGTCGGCGCTCCGGCGCTGGTACGCAAAGCCGTGGTGAAAATGCGGGTAGCATAAACCGGTTTGCCGGGTGCGACTTACCCGGCCTAAGGAAGTACGATGGTAGGCCGGATAGGGTGCGTCAGCATCGCCATCCGGCAATTCAATCGCGCAACGCTATGATTTGGAAAGCGTCGCGACCATCACCGCTTTGATGGTGTGCATTCGGTTTTCCGCCTGATCAAATACGATACTGGCGGGTGACTCAAACACCTCGTCGGTCACTTCCATGCCGCCGTGCAGACCATATTCCTGCGCCATTTGTTTGCCAAGCGTGGTTTGATCGTCATGGAACGCAGGCAGGCAGTGCAGGAATTTCACCTGCGGATTGCCGGTCAACGCCATCATCGCGCTATTAACCTGGTACTTACGCAACTGCGCAATACGTTCGGCCCATTTCTCTTTCGCTTCGCCCATCGATACCCAGACGTCGGTATAGATGAAGTCCGCGCCTTTCACGCCCGTGGCGACATCTTCGGTTAGCGTTATATTGCCGCCGTTTTTCTGTGCCAGCGCTTTGCACTCTGCAACGAGGCTTTCCTCCGGCCAGCAGGCCTGGGGCGCGACCAGACGCAGATCCAGTCCGGTTAACGCAGCGGCTTCCAGCATGGAATTGCCCATATTGTTGCGGGCATCGCCGGTGTAGACCAGCACCATCTCATTAAACGCTTTACCCGGCAGGTGTTCCTGCATCGTGAGTAAATCCGCCAGCAGCTGGGTAGGGTGAAATTCGTTGGTTAATCCGTTCCAAACCGGAACTCCGGCATATTCCGCCAGCGTCTCGACAATTTCCTGACCGTGGCCCCGATACTGAATACCGTCGTACATACGACCGAGTACGCGGGCGGTGTCTTTGATCGACTCTTTATGACCAATCTGGCTGCCGCTCGGCCCGAGATACGTCACGCGCGCGCCCTGATCGTATGCGGCAACTTCGAAAGAGCAACGGGTGCGGGTTGAGTCTTTTTCGAAGATGAGCGCGATGTTTTTACCGGTGAGTTTAGCGACCTCGGTACCGTTTTTCTTATCCGTTTTGAGCTGCGCGGCGAGCTGGAGCAGTGACGTGAGTTCAGCAGAGGTGAAATCAAGCAGTTTCAAAAAATGTTTCTGATAAAACGCAGACATAGTTCCCTCACATGGCTTAGGCCATTTATTGAATTAAAATTCAATTTATATGGATGTTTATTCATTTGCAACCTTGTTTAACAAATCTTTCCTGGAAAGGTGGAGGCAATGACAGCGGTATGTGACAATAAGAGTATCGGCAGGACATTATGAGGAATGAGCCATGGCAAACCCGGAACTACTGGAAGAACAGCGTGAAGAAACGCGCTTGATTATTGAAGAGTTACTCGAAGATGGCAGCGATCCAGACGCGCTGTACACCATCGAGCATCACCTTTCCGCGGACGACTTTGAGACCCTGGAAAAAGCGGCAGTAGAAGCCTTCAAGCTGGGTTATGAAGTGACCGAGCCGGAAGAGCTGGAGGTGGAAGAGGGCGACACGGTTATTTGCTGTGACATCCTGAGCGAATGTGCTCTGAATGCCGAGTTGATCGACGCTCAGGTTGAGCAACTGATGAACCTGGCTGAAAAATTTGATGTGGAATACGACGGTTGGGGCACCTATTTTGAAGACCCGAACGGCGAAGAAGGTGAAGACGGCGATGATGAAGACCTCGTCGACGAAGATGATGACGGCGTGCGTCACTAAGTCATCTGCTGACCTACGGTAGCGTCTGCTGCCGTAGGCCAAGGATAACGTATGGATTACCTGCAAATACTCTCCCCGATCCACAACTTCCTGCACTGTAAAACGCCCCAGGCCTGGCTTGATAAAGCGCGAGCCCCGGCGAATCTCCCTCTGTTACTGACGGATCATCTCGTCTGCGAGCTGAAAGCGGCGCAAACGGCCATGCTGCTGGTGCGTAAGTATGTTGCAGATAAACAGGGATCGCAGGCGCTACTGGACTGGCTGAAACCCTATGAAGCGTATGCTTTCAGAGAAGGGGATGAACCGGATTTTATCGCGCTGAATAAACAGATAAGCAAAAGCGTAATGCCGCAAACTGACGACCCGTGGGGGCGCAAGCTGATCGACAGCATGGTTTTGCTGATCAAAGAAGAGCTGCACCACTTCTGGCAGGTGCGTGAGGCGATGATGAGCCGCAACATTCCCTACGTCAAAATTACCGCCAGCCGTTATGCCAAAGGCATGCTCAAAGAGGTGCGAACCCACGAGCCATTAACGCTAATCGACAAACTGATTTGCGGGGCTTACATTGAGGCGCGTTCTTGTGAACGGTTCGCCGCGCTGGCGCCGTATTTGGATGACGATTTACAGGCATTTTATCTTTCGCTGCTGCGATCCGAGGCGCGGCACTATCAGGACTATCTGGCGCTGGCACAGCAGGTTTCTGCCGACGATATCAGTAGTCGGGTGCGGTTCTTTGGCGAAGTAGAAGCCGCATTGATTACTTCTCCCGACGATGAATTCCGCTTCCACAGCGGCGTGCCAGCCTGACTCTCTTCTCTGACGCGCGGCGCTAATCGTCGCGCGGTTTTACCTTTCCTGTTTCCATTAGCAAAATCTGGTGGCTGGAAATCGCTCGCTGCTGCCGTAATAATCAAAACACACGAAGGGGAAATATATCCCCGCAACAGAGACTGTTTTGCATAAGGATGGTTAATGAACTGGGCACACGTATTGTTGGCGGGTTATATCGGGGCGGTGATTGCTATCGTCGTTGGCATGTTTCGCAAAAAAGGCTGGCTGGGCAAGATCTCCGGCGCGGTGGTTTTTGTGGTGGCGATTGTCGCGTGGAATCTGTTTGATGTGCACTACCTGATCCCGCGCGAAAGCCCTGATTATGGGCTGACGGACGCGCAGAAATTTGAAAATGCGATGCTGGCAATGCCTGTTTATCAGGTACTTAAAGAGCAGGAACCCGCGTTATGGCAGAACATCCTCAACCAGGCAACGCAACTGAAAGAAGCTGGGAAAAGCGAACAACAGATTATCGACGCTATTCAGCCGCAAATCCTGCAGGTACAGATGGCGCGTTTGCAGCAGGCACCCGATGCCAATGTGATTGAGTATATGAAAATTAACCTCGAGCAGATTGCTGCGGTGGCAAAAGTGGGCGATGAGGAGTGTTTTCGCTTTCTGTTCCCGGCGGTGAAAGGCGGGATTAACCCGGTGCGTATTATTCCGCGGGAGCTGATGAATCGTCGTATGGCCAGCGACATGAGTATGATGCACGCGGCTTATGGCCCGAACAAACATACGGTTACGGCGCAAGAGAAACAGCTGGCGCTTCAGGATCTGCAATCCATCAGCCCGGGATTGGTACAGCGCTTTGGACCGGATATCCAGATTATGGCTGATCCGAGTAAAGGTGTGGGCAAAGAGAAAGTCGCCTGTGAAATGGTGCAGGATTTATGGTCACAGGTGCTGACGCTGCCAACCGCTCGCGCGGCTGGCGTCATTCGGCTGATGCTCTCCGCCGAAATGCAGTAACGCAACCATTGCCCCTCCGGCTGAAGTCAGAGGGGCTTTAACATCCGCACTTCGCAATCCACGTGCCCGGTACAGCCCAGCGCTTCGTTGATATGCTTAAACCCTAAATGTTCATACAGGCGGATTGCCTCGGTCAGAAACGCCGTGGTCTCCAGATAGCACTGTTTGAAACCCTGCTCACGGGCATGTTCGAGGGCCATCAGCGCCAGCTTTTTCGCCAGTCCCTGACCGCGTGCGCTCGACAGGAAGTACATCTTTTGCAGTTCGCAAATGTCCGGTTCGCTACATCCTAACGGCGCAACGCCGCCGCCGCCCACGACTTCACCGTTTTGCTCAACCACCCAGTAGGCCGCGCCCGGCTGGCTGTAAACCTGGAATAGTTCATCCAGATTAGGGTCGGCAACGGTATAGCCTTTATCGGCAGTAAGCCCGTATTCAGCGGAAACTTTGCGGATCACCGCAGCGATAGCGGCATTATCTGCTGCGGTGATTCGGCGCAGCGTAAGCGTGGTGGGTAGCACAACATTCATAATATGGCTCAATTCTAAAAATACACTTATATATTTATTTAATACCACTCTCTTCTGTCGGGTGCAAGACGTTCCTGAATCAGAAAAAAATTAAAATACATTGGCTAATTAAAAATAGTATTGTAAACGAACCAGTAAATAAACACTGGTTTTTTATTTTTTATCTTAATGGAATTTATATTAGGGATATTGTTCATGAATGATTTTGTTGGTGGTCGGGAAAATCAACGACACACATTTATTTTTATCGGTAAAGGATGGCAGTACTTTATTATTTGCATTGTCAATTTTTTGCTGTGTTGTATTACTCTGGGTATTTATACACCGTGGGCGATAGTGAAATGTCGGCGTTATATTTACGAAAATATGACTCTCAATGGCCAACCCTTTACCTATAAGGCGACTGGTGGCGCGATATTCGTAAGCTTCTTGTCGATTATGGTGGTTTATGGTGCCAGCATGAGTTCTATTGCTAACGGCAGTCCTCTCGTTGGTTTTACTTTGATTGGTTTACTGGTAGCTGTCCTTCCATTAATGACCATAAAAAGCCTGCAGTATCAGGCGATGATGACGTCGCTTAACGGTGTGCGTTTTGGTTTTGACTGCTCACAATTACATGCATGGCTTTTTTTACTGGTTGTGCCAGTGGTGCTTGCTGTGGTGAACTGGGGAGTGATTTATCTTCTGATACTTGCCACCGACTGGATTGAGGGCAGTACTGGAATGCTTATCAGAATAGCATTTATCGCGTTGGTGGGAATTGTGGGCATGGGTATCACCTACGGTATTACCTATGCAAAATGGATGCAGTTAGTGGGTAATGGCGGTAATTTTGGTATTCACCGCTTTACTATTAACGTCAATATGAAAGCAAGCATAGTGGGGTGTATTAAAGCCGTGCTGGTACTGCTGCCATTTGTTGTTGTGATTGTCTGGCTAATTGCCCCTATTTTTCTGCAAATGGTGATGTTGGCTGTGTTAGGCGTGGCCGACGACGAATTTATCCGGGAGAATCAGAGCAGAATAATGGCGAGCTATTTTCTCTATTTCGCCGGAATTATTGTGGTTGGAAGCTATTTATACACCACGCTACGTAATCTGTTCATGAATAACCTGGCGCTGGCCGAGGGCAAAATCCGCTTTCATTCTTCCGTCACTGCACATGGCCTGATCTGGCGTTTTGTACTGGTGTTGTTTATTTCAGGCATCACGTTTGGGCTAGCTTATCCGTGGATGAAAATGTGGCTGGTCAGTTGGCTGGCCAGTAACTCCCATGTACAAGGGGATTTGGATGCGCTGGAACTGACTGACCATACAGAGGCGTTGGAAACAGGTCCGGCGATGTGGGTATCACGTGGTGTGATGACCTACTTCCCGTTCATCTGATACAACAAGGCCGGAGCATGCTCCGGCCTTTAATACGTGTATAACGTCAACGGCAATTACAGCGCGGCGATGACCGCCTGCTGCTCAATCAGCTTCGCTTTCGCTTCCGCATAACCGTCCAGCTTCTCACGCTCTTTGGCGATAACTGCTTCCGGTGCGCGAGCAACGAAACCTTCGTTGGAAAGTTTGCCTTCGATACGGGCAATCTCACCTTCGATTTTCGCCACTTCTTTCGCCAGACGCGCCAGCTCATCTTCTTTATTGATGAGGCCAGCCATCGGGATCAGCAGCTCGGCGCCGTCGATGATTTTGGTCACGGAGACTGGACCTTTGTCATCGGCTGGCAGTACGGTGATGCTTTCCAGACGCGCCAGGTTCAGCAGGAAGCTGCGGTTATCGTTCACACGGCGCATCGCATCAGCGCTGCAACCGCGCAGCAGCAGTTCGAGCGGTTTACCTGGGGCGATGTTCATTTCCGCACGGATGTTACGTACGGCAACGATCGCCTGCTTCAGCCATTCGGTATCAGCCAGTGCGGCTTCATCAACCTGTGCGGCGTTATATTCCGGGAACGGCTGCAGCATGATGGTGTCGGCGGTAATACCGGAAATCACCTTCACGCGCTGCCAGATGGTCTCGGTGATGAACGGGATGATCGGATGCGCCAGGCGCAGCAGACCTTCCAGAACGGTGACCAGCGTATTGCGGGTGCCGCGCAGTTCAGACTCGGAACCGCCGTTCATTACCGGCTTGGTCAGCTCCAGATACCAGTCGCAGAACTGGTTCCAGGTGAATTCGTACAGAATGCCCGCGGCGATGTCGAAGCGGAAGTTGTCCAGCGCTTCGCGGTACGCTTTGATGGTCTGGTTGAATTCAGCAAGGATCCAGCGATCCGCCAGCGACAGGGTCATTTCGCCGCCGTTGAAGCCGCAATCCTGGTCTTCGGTGTTCATCAGCACAAAGCGGCTGGCGTTCCACAGCTTGTTACAGAAGTTACGGTAACCTTCCAGACGCTTCATATCCCAGTTGATGTCGCGACCGGTAGAGGCCAGCGCCGCCAGGGTGAAGCGCAGTGCGTCGGTGCCGTGCGGCTCGATGCCGTCCGGGAACTGCTTCTCGGTACGCTTGGCTATCTTCTCGGCCAGCTGCGGCTGCATCATGTTGCCGGTACGTTTCTCCAGCAGTTCTGCCAGGGAGATACCGTCGACCATATCCAGCGGGTCAATGACGTTGCCCTTGGATTTGGACATCTTCTGGCCTTCGTCGTCGCGGATCAGACCGGTCATGTAGACGGTCTTAAACGGCACCTGCGGCTTGCCGTTTTCATCTTTGATGAAGTGCATGGTCATCATGATCATGCGGGCAATCCAGAAGAAGATGATGTCGAAACCGGAAACCATCACGCTGGTTGGGTGGAACTGACGCAGCGCGTCGGTGTTTTCCGGCCAGCCCAGGGTAGAGAAGGTCCACAGTGCGGAGGAGAACCAGGTATCGAGTACGTCTTCGTCCTGGCGAAGCTGAACGTCGGCACCGAGGTTGTTTTCCTGACGCACTTCGTCTTCTGTACGGCCAACGTAGACGTTGCCGTCGTTGTCATACCATGCCGGGATACGGTGACCCCACCACAGCTGACGGGAAATACACCAGTCCTGAATATCGCGCATCCAGGAGAAGTACATGTTTTCGTATTGCTTCGGTACGAACTGAATGTCGCCGTTTTCAACCGCTTCAACCGCCGGTTTCGCCAGCACGTCGGCACGGACGTACCACTGGTCGGTCAGCATCGGTTCAATAACCACGCCGCCACGGTCGCCGTAAGGTACGGTCAGGTCGTGCGGTTTAATTTCTTCCAGCAGGCCCAGCGCATCAACGGCGGCAACCACCGCTTTACGCGCGGCAAAGCGCTCCAGCTTCTGGAACTCAGCCGGGATTTCATTGGAATAAACGTCGGACTCTTCGCCTTTGGTGTCGTACACTTCCGCGGTTTCACGGATGTCGCCGTCAAAGGTCAGAATATTGATCATCGGCAGGCCGTGACGTTTCCCGACTTCGTAGTCGTTAAAGTCGTGCGCCGGGGTGATCTTCACGCAGCCGGTGCCTTTTTCCATATCAGCGTGTTCATCGCCGACGATGGGAATGCGGCGGTTAACCAGCGGCAGAACAACAAACTTGCCAATCAGATCTTTATAACGCGGATCTTCCGGGTTGACGGCCACGCCGGTATCGCCCAGTACGGTTTCCGGACGGGTGGTGGCGACGACCAGGTAATCTTTACCATCAGCGGTTTTCGCGCCGTCGGCCAGCGGATAGCGGATGTGCCACATTGAGCCTTTCGACTCGCGGTTTTCCACTTCCAGGTCGGAAATCGCGGTGCGCAGTTTCGGGTCCCAGTTCACCAGGCGCTTGCCACGATAAATCAGGTCTTCTTTGTACAGGCGAACGAAGACTTCTTTCACGGCATTGGAAAGACCTTCGTCCATGGTGAAGCGCTCGCGCTCCCAGTCAACGGAGTTGCCGAGACGGCGCATCTGGCGGGTGATGGTGCCGCCGGATTCCGCTTTCCACTGCCAGATTTTGTCGATAAACGCTTCGCGACCGTAGTCGTGGCGGGTTTTACCTTCTTCAGCGGCAATCTTACGTTCAACCACCATCTGGGTTGCGATACCCGCGTGATCGGTACCGGCCTGCCACAGGGTGTTTTTACCCTGCATGCGCTGGTAGCGGATCATGGTATCCATGATGGTTTGCTGGAAAGCATGACCCATATGCAAACTGCCGGTGACGTTCGGCGGCGGGATCATGATGCAGAAGGACTCTTTGCTTTCATCGCCGTTAGGTTTGAAATAGCCCTGCTTTTCCCAGTGCTCGTAAAGCGGCTGTTCGATATCTTGTGGGTTGTATGTCTTTTCCATTATTTCCAGGTTGCCGTATTCAGGTTAAAACCAGCCACGCGGTAAGCTTTGTAGCGATCGCGTGCCGATTGTTTCAAAGAATCTTCGTAAGGAACGAAGTCTATCACTTCTGTGAAAGCGGTGGCAAAATCTGCAAAGCCAACGCGCAAACTGATAAGCAGGTCGCGCGGGCTGCTGTTGCGTTTCTCCGGCCAGGCAATCTCTACCGGTGCGCCGCCTCTGGGGCCTTCACCTGCCAGATTATGCGGAACAAAGCTTTCTGCCGGTCTTGCCCACAGGGCTTCATCCAGTCGAAGAGCCTGCTTTTCGTTTTCGCAGGCGATCAGCACGCGCTTGCCAGCACGCCAACGTTCTGCGGCAATTTCACACACCAACTGCTCGACGGCGCTCAAGCCATCGTGTTGCGTGTCATTGTCCAGAAGATAGAAAGTTGCGTTTCTCATATATGGGGCTTCTTCTGGTGAATTTAAATGCGTTGCCATGATGCACAACCGTAGGCCGGATGGCGTTGCGCTTATCCGGCCTACGGGTCTTATTGCTTGTGCTTACCGCCTTACTCTTCGCCGTTAAAACCGGCACGATTGAGCAGGAACTGCGACAGCAGCGCCACCGGACGACCGGTTGCGCCTTTGGCTTTCCCTGAACGCCATGCGGTACCGGCGATATCGAGGTGAGCCCAGTTGTACTTACGGGTAAAGCGTGACAGGAAGCAGCCCGCGGTAATGGCGCCGCCAGGACGTCCGCCGATGTTCGCCATATCCGCAAAGTTGGACTCTAGCTGCTCCTGGTATTCATCGCCCAGCGGCAAACGCCACGCGCGGTCGCCAGCCTGTTCGGATGCACCGATCAGCTCATGCGCCAGCGGGTTGTGGTTCGACATCAGGCCAGTGATGTGATGGCCCAGCGCAATCACGCACGCGCCTGTCAGGGTTGCGACGTCAATCACCGCTTCTGGCTCAAAGCGCTCGACGTAGGTTAATACGTCGCACAGGACCAGACGGCCTTCGGCATCGGTATTGAGAACTTCAACGGTCTGACCAGACATGGTGGTCAGCACGTCGCCTGGGCGATACGCGCGGCCACCCGGCATATTTTCGCAGCCTGCCAGCACGCCGACGACGTTGATTGGCAGTTGAAGCTCGGCCACCATGCGCATCACGCCATATACCGCTGCCGCGCCGCACATGTCGTATTTCATCTCATCCATGCCTTCGGCAGGTTTGATGGAGATACCGCCGGAGTCAAAGGTTAACCCTTTACCGACCAGCACGATCGGACGCGCGTCTTCGGATGGATTGCCTTTGTACTCGATGACCGACATCAGCGACTCATTCTGCGAGCCGTGACCGACGGCCAGATAAGAGTGCATGCCCAGCTCTTTCATCTGCTGCTCGCCGATCACGCGGGTTACAACATTTTTGCTGTAGCTGTCTGCCAGTTGGCGCGCCTGAGAGGCGAGGTAGGCGGCGTTACAGATGTTCGGCGGCATGTTGCCGAGATCTTTTGCTGCTTTAATGCCGGCGGCGATCGCCAGGCCGTGCTGGATCGCACGCTCACCGCTGGTCAGTTCCCGGCGGGTCGGTACGTTGAAGACCATTTTACGCAGCGGACGACGCGGCTCGCTTTTGTTGGTCTTCAGTTGATCAAAGCTGTACAGCGTTTCCTGTGCTGTCTCAACGGCCTGACGCACTTTCCAGTAGTTATTGCGCCCTTTGACGTGCAGCTCAGTCAGGAAGCAGACGGCTTCCATTGAGCCAGTATCATTCAGCGTATTGATGGTTTTCTGAATGACCTGCTTGTACTGGCGCTCATCAAGCTCGCGCTCTTTGCCACAACCAATGAGGAGAATTCGCTCAGACAGAACGTTAGGAACATGGTGCAGCAACAGGGTTTGACCTGGTTTGCCTTCCAGTTCGCCACGACGCAGCAGTGCGCTGATGTACCCGTCGCTGATCTTGTCGAGCTGCTCTGCAATCGGAGAGAGACGGCGTGGTTCAAAGACACCCACGACGATGCACGCACTCCGCTGTTTCTCCGGGCTACCGCTTTTTACACTGAACTCCATGCACTACGCTCCTGAATCTTAAAGACAACGGCGGTGGCTACGGATAGAATTGCAAGCTTTCGTAACTCATACCCGCTGTTGCGGTGACTTCGTGTTAATCTTAACGTTATTACGGCATTGGCACGTCAGAACAATTTCTGAGAGGTGGATCCGTTGAGTATAATGATCTTAGCGACGATTTCGACGACTCAAGAGAATAAATGACGTTTAAGCCATGAAACAAGCTAAATTCCGGCAAAAGACGGGTTTTTACGGGCGTATTTAAAGTGATAATCATAAGATATCTGGTTCGGGAAACGCTCAAAAGCCAACTTGCGATCCTATTCATCCTGCTTTTGATCTTCTTTTGTCAAAAGTTAGTCAGGATCCTTGGTGCGGCGGTTGACGGTGATATCCCGGCGAATCTGGTGCTCTCGCTGCTGGGGCTGGGCGTGCCAGAAATGGCGCAACTTATCTTGCCATTAAGCCTGTTCCTCGGGCTGCTGATGACGCTGGGCAAACTGTATACCGAAAGTGAAATTACGGTCATGCACGCCTGCGGGCTGAGCAAGGCTGTCTTAGTAAAAGCGGCGATGGTGCTGGCGCTGTTTACCAGTATTATTGCGGCGGTCAACGTGATGTGGGCCGGACCGTGGTCCTCCAGACATCAGGACGAAGTCCTGGCGGAGGCGAAAGCGAACCCCGGTATGGCGGCGCTTGCTCAGGGGCAATTCCAGCAGGCCACTAACGGCGGTTCGGTGCTGTTTATTGAAAGCGTTGACGGCAGTAACTTCAACGATGTGTTCCTCGCGCAAATCCGCCCGAAAGGTAACGCCCGTCCTTCGGTGGTGGTAGCGGACTCCGGTCATCTTACTCAATTGCGCGATGGCTCTCAGGTCGTGACGCTGAACCAGGGGACGCGTTTTGAAGGGACCGCGCTGCTGCGCGATTTCCGCATTACCGACTTCCAGAATTATCAGGCGATTATCGGTCATCAGGCCGTGGCGCTGGATCCAAACGATACCGACCAGATGACCATGCGTACGCTATGGACGACCGACACCGATCGCGCCCGTGCGGAGCTGACCTGGCGTATCACGTTAGTATTCACCGTATTTATGATGGCGCTGATGGTTGTACCGCTGAGCGTGGTGAACCCGCGTCAGGGTCGCGTACTGTCCATGCTGCCAGCAATGCTGCTTTATTTGCTGTTCTTCCTGGTTCAGACATCGCTGAAGTCGAATGGCGGCAAAGGCAAGCTGGATCCGGTGTTCTGGATGTGGACGGTTAACCTGGCGTATCTGGCGCTGGCGATTGTGCTTAACCTCTGGGATACGGTGCCGATGCGCCGCTTACGTGCCCGTTTTATGCGTAAAGGAGCGGTATAATGCAGCCTTTTGGTGTACTTGACCGCTATATCGGTAAAACCATTTTCACCACCATCATGATGACGTTGTTCATGCTGGTGTCGCTCTCCGGGATCATCAAGTTTGTCGACCAGCTGAAAAAAGCCGGGCAGGGGAGCTACGATGCGATGGGCGCCGGGCTGTATACCCTGCTCAGCGCGCCGAAAGATATCCAGATCTTCTTCCCGATGGCGGCGCTGCTGGGTGCTTTGCTGGGGCTGGGCATGCTGGCGCAGCGCAGTGAACTGGTGGTCATGCAGGCTTCTGGCTTTACCCGTATGCAGGTGGCGTTGTCGGTGATGAAAACCGCGATTCCGCTGGTGTTGCTGACGATGGCCATCGGCGAATGGGTGGCGCCGCAGGGCGAACAGATGGCGCGTAACTACCGTGCGCAGCAGATGTACGGCGGTTCGCTGCTCTCGACCCAGCAAGGTTTGTGGGCGAAAGATGGCGACAGCTTTGTCTACATTGAGCGGGTGAAAGGTGACGCCGAGTTAGGCGGAATTAGCATCTACTCCTTTAACGACAAGCGCCGTTTGCAGTCCGTCCGTTATGCCGCAAGCGCGACGTTTGACCCGGAGCAGAAGGTCTGGCGTTTGTCGCAGGTGGATGAATCCAACCTGACCGATCCGAAGCAAATCACCGGCTCGCAGACGGTGAGCGGCACCTGGAAAACCAACCTTACACCCGACAAGCTCGGCGTCGTGGCGTTGGATCCTGATGCGCTCTCGATTAGTGGTCTGCATAACTACGTGAAGTACCTGAAGTCGAGCGGCCAGGACGCTGGACGCTACCAGCTCAATATGTGGAGCAAAGTCTTCCAGCCGCTGTCTGTAGCGGTAATGATGCTGATGGCGCTGTCGTTTATCTTTGGTCCGCTGCGTAGCGTCCCGATGGGCGTGCGCGTGGTGACAGGGATTAGCTTCGGCTTTGTGTTCTATGTGCTGGACCAAATCTTTGGCCCGCTGACGCTGGTGTACGGCATTCCGCCGATTATCGGCGCGTTGCTGCCAAGCGCCAGCTTCTTCCTGATAAGCCTGTGGCTGATGCTGCGTAAGTCCTGATATTCGCCCCTCCCGCTGTGCGGGAGGGGCGCCTTCCTGCTAGCGTTTTCTCCCGCCCATCAAACTCCCCAACATGCCGCGGATTATCTGATTGGTGACCTGTCGCGCCGCGCTTTTCGCCACGCTTTGTACCACGCCATCGCGCTTGCCGCCGCGAGGTCCGGTGCTGCCAAACAGAATATCCTTCAATCCACCGAGAATACCGCCGTCCACATCGATCGCTTTACCGTTGGCGGGAGGTGTATTTTGCTGCTCGGTGCTGGCCTGCACGCCTTGCTGTAAACGCTCATAGGCGGACTCGCGGTCGATCTGTTCTTCATATTTACCGTACAGCGAGGAGTGATTAATCAGCCCGTTACGCTCGTCATCCGTCACTGGTCCCATCCGCGAGCACGGCGCAATCACCATCGCCCGTTCAACCACCGAAGGGCTGCCTTTGGCGTCCAGAAACGACACCAGCGCCTCGCCGGTTCCCAGTTCCTGAATGGCTTTTTCGGTATCAAATGCCGGGTTGGCGCGCATGGTTTGCGCGGCGGTTTTCACCGCTTTCTGATCCTTCGGTGTGAACGCGCGCAGGGCGTGCTGCACGCGGTTCCCCAACTGACCGAGCACGTTGTCTGGAATATCTGACGGGTTTTGCGAGACGAACCACACGCCGACCCCTTTCGAGCGGATCAGGCGGATCACCTGTTCGATTTTATCCAGCAGCACCTGCGGAGCGTCGTTGAACAGCAGGTGAGCTTCATCGAAGAAGAACACCAGTTTTGGCTTCTCCAGATCGCCTGCTTCCGGCAGCTGTTCGTACAGTTCGGAGAGCATCCACAGCAGGCTGGCGGCGTACAGTTTGGGCATCTGGTAGAGCTTCTCTGCGCTGAGGATGTTGATCATCCCTTTGCCGCTGGCGTCAGTTCGCATCCAGTCTTTGATGTCCAGCATCGGTTCGCCAAAGAAGTGCGCCGCCCCCTGTTGCTCCAGCGACAGCAGTCCACGCTGGATTGCCCCGACCGAGGCGCTGCTGATATTGCCATATTGATTCTGGAAGGATTTGGCGTTATCGCCGATGTACTGGGTAATGGCTCGCAGGTCTTTGAAATCGAGCAGCAGCAGACCCTGGTCATCGGCAATGCGGAAGATAATATCCAGCACGCCGGACTGTACGTCGTTGAGGTTCAGCAAACGGGCCAGCAGCAGCGGGCCGAGGTCAGATACCGTGGCCCGCACGGGGTGACCTTTTTCGCCGAAGATATCCCACACCGTGACCGGATTAGCATGCGGTTGCCAGTCGGTAATGCCGATATTTTTCAGGCGGGCGAGCAGCTTTTCAGAGGCCTGCCCTTCCTCGGCCACGCCGGTTAAGTCGCCTTTCACATCGGCCATAAATACCGGTACGCCAATTTCAGACAGCGATTCGGCCAGCTTCTGTAGCGTGACGGTTTTACCGGTCCCGGTAGCGCCGGTAATCAGTCCGTGACGGTTGGCCATGCCTGGCAGTAAAAACAGTTCGGTGTCCGGCGTGCGGGCAATTAGCAGGGGTGCGCTCATTGAGATTTCCTCCATTTATCTTGCCTGGAGTATAGGCAATGTCCATCAAAGAGAGTATGCGATGGCCAGAGAAAATGACTTAAAGCGTATTGCCGTGATAAATCTGGTACCCCAAATCCACGGTGTTGTGGTTATGGTCGTTGTTCTTGATTTTGCTCAGCAACATCTGCGCTGCCATGCGGCCAATGTCAAAACGCGGGGTGATCACGCTGGCGAGGCTTGGGATCATCTGCCTGCCCATTTCCAGCCCGTGAAAACCGGCAATCGAGATCTGTTCCGGAACGGCCAGATCGCGCTCGCGGCACAGCAGCAGCGCGCCCATCGCAATATCGTCGTTGGTGCAAAAAACGCCGTCTAAATTCGGATGCGCGGCGAGCGCGTCCCGCATCATCTGGGTGCCGAGATGGATGGACGAAATAGAACGCGGATTGACGCGCAGCGGCACCAGATCCCGGCGCGTCATGGCATCGCAATAGCCGCGATAGCGCTGTTCATCGCGGACGTCGTCTTTCGAACCGAGATAGAGGATTTTGCGCCGCTGGCGTTTATCCAGCATGGTGCTGACCATATCAAACGCCGCCTGACGGTTATCGAAGCCTACTTCCATGTCCAGACGATCGCCCTGAATATCCATCAGCTCCACCACCGGAATGTTGGCTGAACGCAGAAACTTCACCGTGCGCAGGGTGTGATATTTCTCGGACAGGATAATGCCGTCGATATTATACGACAGCAGGTTGATCACCGACTCTTCCTCGGATTCCCGGTCGTAATTGTAGTTGGCGATCAGCGTCTGATAGTTATGGTCCGAGGTGACCGACTCAATGCCGGCCAGAATGTCAGCGAACAGCTGGTTTTGAAACGAGGGGATCAGCACACCAAGCGTATAGCTTTGCGCATTCAGCAGCATCGCGGGCGCGCGGTTGGGGATGTAATTAATCTCCTCCATAATCTGCGCGATGCGTTCGCCGGTTTCTTTTGCGACCTTTTTTGGCGAGCGAATGTAGCGGCTCACCGTCATTTTGGTCACGCCCGCCAGCGTGGCGATGTCTTGCAAAGAAATTCTGTGGTTCCTCATTTTCTCTCCAGTGCCGGGGAGCGCGGATCTGTGCTCCCCGGTGATGACCGTCTTAATGCAGAATGGCGTTCAGCGCCAGAACCCCCAGCAGCCCCATAATGGAAATCAGCGTCTCCATTACCGTCCAGGTACGCAACGTTTCCCCGACGCTGAGATTAAAATAGCCTTTAAACAGCCAGAATCCCGGATCGTTAACGTGGGAGGCAATCACGCTGCCCGCGCCGGTAGCCAGCACCATCAGCGCCGGGTCGGCGTGGGTGACGTTAATAATCGGCAGTACCACGCCTGCGGTGGTGATCGCCGCCACGGTGGCTGAACCGAGCGCGATACGCAGCAAGGCGGCGACCGTCCAGCACATCAGCAACGGAGAAAGCGACGTGCCGGTCATCAGGTGCGAGATATATTGCCCGACGCCGCTGTCGACCAGAACCTGCTTAAACGCGCCGCCCCCGGCGATGATAAACACAATCATCGCAATCGCACCGATAGAGTCGCCAATGATATCCATAATTTGCTCGATCGTACGTCCGTTACGTCGACCAAGGGTAAAAATGGCGAGCACGATAGCGATAAACAACGCGACGGCAGGGTTACCGATAAACTCAAAGAACACCCGTACGCTGTTGGTTTTCGGCAGCGTGATTTCGCACACTGCGGCGACCGCCATCAGTATCACCGGGATTACTGCGGCAAAGATACTATTCCAGAATGACGGCATCTCTTCTTCGGTGAACAGATGCGGGTTGAATAACCCTTCCGGCGGCGCTTTCTCAAAGCGGGTCAGCAACTTAGAAAACAGCGGCCCGGCAACAATCACCGTCGGGATAGTAATAATAAAGCCGTACAGCAGGGTGGTGCCGAGATTAGCCTCGAAAATGGTGGCAATCGCGGTCGGCCCCGGATGCGGCGGCAGAAAACAGTGGGTCACGGACAGCGCAGCTACCATCGGGACGCCAACATATAGCAGCGGCAGGCCGGAAGAGGCCACCACCGTAAACACCAGCGGCAGCAGCAGAACAAAGCCGACTTCGAAAAACATCGCCAGACCCACCACCAGACCGGTGATCACCAGCGCCCACTGCACGCGTTTCTTACCAAACGTGCCAATCAGCGTGGTGGCGATGCGCTGAGCCGCGCCGGTATCGGAAATCAGCTTACCGAGCATTGCGCCGAAGCCAAGGATCATCGCCAGACCGCCGAGCGTCCCGCCGATCCCATTTTGTATTGAGTGCAAAACGGCCTGGGCATCCATCCCTTCGGCAAAACCGACGACCGCCGCCACCAGGACCAGAGCAATAAAGCCGTTAACTTTAAAACCAATCATCAGGACCAGGAGCAGCGCGACGCCTGCCGCAATTATTATTAATGGCATAATCGTTTCTCTTATATCCCCGTCATACTTCAAGTTGCAGGTGTGTTGGCTGCGCTCACTCACCCGAATCACTTACTCAAGTAAGCTCATCGGGTTCATTCACTTGCCGCCATCCTGCAACTCGAATTATTTAGGGGTGGCCAAAAATGCAGCGCCTGGGCGCTGCGTGATGTTGCGTTGTGTTGTATCAGACGGCGACCAGCATGCCGCCATCGACAAACAACAGGTGCCCGTTAACAAAATCGGATGCTTTGGAAGAGAGGAAGACCGCCGCGCCAATCAGCTCCTGCGGATCGCCCCAGCGCGCGGCTGGCGTACGTTTGCACAGCCAGGCGGTGAAGGCTTCATCCTCGACCAGCGCTTTGGTCATCTCGGTTTTGAAGTAGCCCGGTGCGATACCGTTGACTTGGATATTGTGGCGCGCCAGCTCAACGCACATACCGCGGGTGAGCATTTTCACCGCGCCTTTCGAGGCGGCGTACGGCGTGATGGTGTCGCGGCCCAGCTCGCTTTGCATGGAGCAGATGTTGATGACCTTCCCGGCCTGACGTTCCACCATGCGACGCGTTACTGCCTGCGAGACCAGGAACACCGCCGTCTGGTTAACGGCAATCACATCGTTCCAGTCCTGCTCCGGGAACTCGGTAAACGGATGGCGGCGCTGAATACCGGCGTTGTTCACCAGTACATCGATTGGGCCAATGTCTTTTTCGATATGGTCGATGGCGGCATCAATGTCCTGTTTCTGCGTAACATTGAACGGTGCGGCAACGGCGCGGATCCCTTCCTGTTGCAGTTTGGCGACGGCGGCCTCCGCGCGCTCCGGCGTAATATCATTGACGATAATCTGCGCGCCATATTTACCCAGCCCGGTCGCCAGTAAATAACCAATACCCTGGGCCGAACCGGTGATCAGAATATTTTTTCCATCCAGTGAAAAAAGATCGTTCATTATGTTCTTCCTTATTTTGTTTCAGCAAAAACGAGCTGGACTTTCGCTGCCTGGGTTTTATCCCCGGCAAAGATCAGCGCCTGTTCAAGCTCGGTAAACGGATATTCGGCGCTGAGTAATGGCAGCGGATCGATAACGTTATTCGCCAGCCACGACACCGCGGTGTTGAACTCGGTGGTAAAGCGGAACGAGCCTTTGAGCGCGATCTCTTTGCCGATCAGCATCATCATCGGGAAGTCCGGCACCGCGCCGCCCATGCCGACCTGCACCATCACGCCTTTCGCGCGGGTGACCTCCAGGCAGGTGGTGATTGAGGACGGATGACCAGAGACTTCGAAGCTGACGTCGAAGTAGCCTTTTTCTTTTTTCCACTCATCGAGCGAGTCCTGCTGCGGGTTAATCAGCGTGTCAGCACCCATCTGCTGGGCAAGCGACAGCGAGCGCGGGCTGATATCAGCACAGACAATTTCTGCTGCGCCGAGCGTTTTCACCGCGCTGACGATCAGGCAGCCGATAGGCCCCACGCCGGAGATAAACACGCGCTTGCCCTGCAGGTCTCCTGCTTCATGCGCGGCGTGGATCGCGACTGCCAGCGGTTCGGCAAAGGCCATGACTTTTTCATCGGCGTGCTGGGGGTAGGGGATGCACTGCGCGGTATCGACGGTTTTAAATCGGGTAAAGCCGCCGTCAACGTGGGGAAAATACATGGCGCTGCCAAAAAAGCGCATTTCCGTGCACTGGTTTTCTTCGTGCTGCAGACAGTATTTACAGTGGCCACAGGGCTTCGACGGATTAATAGCCACCGACTGACCTTCATGTAATTCTTTTGAGTCGCTGTGCACCACTTTACCAATAACTTCATGGCCTAAAATCATCGGTGCTTTAACGGTAAAATTACCGACTTTTCCTTCCTGATAATAATGTAAGTCGGAACCACAAATTCCGCCGCGGGTAATTTGTACCAGCGTTCCTTTATTATTCCATTCAATATTTTGGTCGGTAACGGCAACAGTTTTCTTACCCGCGACAACGCAGGATTGGGTTTTGACTTGCATAAATGCCTCACTGGTCAGGTAGTAACCTCGGCAGCATTTAAACGGTTTTGATTGTTATTATTTGTGATAAAGATCACGCTGGAAAATTGTTACACTACAATGTTACGCATAACGTGATGCGCCTTATAAATCTGCTCAGCCACGCCGAAAAAAGGTGAATTCTGCAATGTGGAAGGCGTAGTATCGCGCCATGGAATATGAATCTGGAGTTTTTTCAATGGCCGGGGAAAGTTATATTTTGATGGGCGTTTCGGGTAGCGGTAAATCTTTAATTGGCAGCAAAATTGCTGCGGTATTATCGGCTAAATTCATTGATGGTGACGATCTCCATCCTGCCAAAAATATTGATAAAATGTCTGAAGGTATTCCATTAACCGATGAAGACCGACTACCGTGGTTAGCGCGATTAAATGACGCTTCATACAGTTTATATAAAAAGAATGAGACCGGGTTTATTGTCTGCTCGTCATTAAAAAAACAGTATCGCGATATATTGCGGCAGGGCAGTCCGAATGTGCATTTTTTGTGGCTGGACGGCGATTACGAGACCATTCTGGCGCGCATGCAGCGTCGGGCAGGCCACTTTATGCCGGTGGGATTACTCAAAAGCCAGTTCGATGCGCTGGAGTGCCCGCAGGAGGACGAACGTGATATTGCCCGCATCGACGTGAACCATGACATTGAGCATGTGACGGAACAGTGCCGCCAAGCGGTGCTCGCGTTTCGTAACGGGCAATAAGCCCAGCCCCTTGCGGGACTGAGCCTTGCATCAGAAGTCGGCTTTCAGCACCACGCGGTAGCGGGCTTTGCCGTCACGCACGTGCTGGATAGCATCGTTAATTTGCGACATCGGGTACAGTTCGGTGGTGGGCGACACCTTGCTGCGCCCGGCAAACTTCATCAGCTTGCGCAGTTCGAACGGCGTACCGGTTGCCGAACCGGAGATGCTGCGATCGCCAGCAATTAAGGTGAACGCTGGCACCGGCAGCGGCTTCAGCACCGCGCCGACAGTATGGAAGTTACCGCCGTAAGCCAGCGCTTCAAAATAAGGCTGCCAGTCGAGATCGACGTTAACCGTGTTAATAATGAGATCGAACTGGCCCGCCAGCGCTTTTAGCGCATCCGGATCGCGGCTGTTAACCACCTTATCCGCCCCCATAGCCAGCACTTCCTGCTCTTTCGCCGGATTGGAGCTGAACGCGGTCACTTCGCACCCCATCGCGTGTAACAGCTTAATGGCGATATGCCCCAGGCCGCCGATGCCGATCACCCCAACGCGGCTGGTGGCGGTGATATGGTGCATCAGCAGCGGTTTGAACACCGTGATACCGCCGCACAACAAGGGACCCGCCGCCGCCAGATCGATGCTTTCCGGCAGCGGGATCACCCACTGCCAGTCGGCCCGCAGCTTCTCGGCAAAGCCACCGCGATTGAGAATAGTGGGAACGGAACCTTCCAGACAGTTAATCTGATTGCCGCTGATACAGGCGTCACAGTGCCCGCAGCTGCGCGCCGTCCAGCCAATGCCGACACGCTGACCAACCTTCAGACCTTTATCTTGCGCCGCGCTGCCGAGCGCCGCCACGCGACCAATCACCTCATGCCCGGCCACCAGCGGATACTGAGAGAACCCCCATTCGTTGTCGATCATCGACAAATCGGAATGGCAGATACCGCAGTAATCGACCTGGACTTCGACATCTTCCGGCTTAAGCTCGCCCGCATCATATTCATAGAGTTCGAGTTCGCTGCCCGCCGCTTTTGCGGCGTAGCTTTTTATCATCGACATCGTATTTCCCTCTGTGTGGTGTTGAACTGGAAGTGTAGAGCATGGGGAAACGGGACGCTTCGCAGAAGGGGGGATTAATAAGGAGGCAAACTGTGACGATGGTTGCAGGTGAGAAAGGGAATGCTGAAATTTTCAACACTTAGCGAGTCAGGCACACGCTGGTGCTTGCATGGTGGCGCATGACAGGTATAATCCACAACGTTTTCCGCATCCCTTCCGTGCCGGAGTGGCGAAATCGGTAGACGCAGTTGATTCAAAATCAACCGTAGAAATACGTGCCGGTTCGAGTCCGGCCTTCGGCACCATCGGAACATCAATAGACGTCAACGGACGTCTTTTTTTGTGCCTGAAATCCAGTATCCGCAAGGCTTTTCTCGCTTTTTCACTCAACCTAAGTCAACCTGATTCAATCTACATCAACTTACTGAAGTGGGTACATCTGCGGGTATATCCCGGTTCGATAATGTTTGTACCCACACAGAACCCTTGAAAGGATACTCATCATGGCTCTGAGTGATGTGAAGGTTCGTTCGGCTAAGCCTGAAGCAAAAGCCTATAAGCTGACTGACGGCGACGGCATGGTTTTGCTGGTTCACCCTAACGGCTCCAAATATTGGCGGCTTCGTTATCGTTTTGGCGGTAAGGAGAAGATGCTGGCGCTGGGGAAATACCCTGAAGTATCGCTGGCGGATGCCAGGGCACGCCGGGATGAGGCCCGTAAGCTATTAGCTAATGGTGTTGATCCCAGTGAGAACAAGAAAGCCGTTAAGGTAGAGCAGGAGCAAGAGGCGATAACGTTTGAAGTGGTTGCCAGAGACTGGCATGCCAGCAATCAGAAATGGTCTGCATCGCATAGTACTCGTGTATTGAAAAGTCTGGAAGATAATCTCTTTGCTGCCATCGGTAAGCGGAACATTGCGGAGCTTAAGACTCGGGATCTTCTTGTACCCATTAAAGCTGTGGAGTCATCCGGACGCCTTGAAGTTGCCGCCCGTTTACAGCAGCGTACTACCGCGATTATGCGCTTTGCTGTGCAGAGTGGGTTAATCGACTACAACCCCGCGCAAGAAATTGCTGGTGCGGTTGCTACGGCGAAAAGGCAGCATCGTGCTGCGCTCGAACTCAATCGCATTCCTGAACTACTTCATCGTATTGATCATTACTCCGGCAGACCGTTAACCCGACTGGCGGTTGAACTCACGTTGTTGGTTTTCATCCGTTCAAGCGAGCTGCGTTTTGCACGCTGGTCTGAAGTAGATTTTGAAACGGCCATGTGGACGATCCCCGGTGAGCGTGAACCGTTGGACGGTGTTAAGCATTCTCAGCGTGGTTCAAAGATGCGGACTCCTCATCTTGTTCCTTTGTCGCGGCAAGCCTTAACTATTCTGGAAAACATTAAAAGCATGAATGGAAATCGAGAGCTGATCTTTGTTGGTGATCATGATCCGCGTAAACCCATGAGTGAGAACACGGTGAACAAGGCGCTGAGAGTAATGGGTTATGACACGAAAACGGAAGTCTGTGGGCATGGTTTCAGAACGATGGCCTGTAGTTCTCTGATTGAGTCAGGTTTGTGGTCGAGAGATGCAGTGGAGAGGCAGATGAGTCACCAGGAGCGTAACTCTGTGCGGGCGGCATACATCCATAAGGCGGAGCATTTAGGAGAGAGGAGACTAATGTTGCAATGGTGGGCTGATTATCTGGATGCGAATAGGCAAGAAGTCATCTCTCCCTTTGACTATGCCAAAACTAACAATCATTGAGATAAGTTGGAACGAACCACTTCATCAACATTCCGTTTAAATAAGTCAATTCCACCAAGGGAAAAAATATATCCTAAATCGCCGGGGTATTCATAATAATGTATATCCGGCGATTTACTGAACTGGATTGATTGTCTAATTATAGTGAAAAGTCGGCTCTTTGATGACGATTATAGGTCGTTTGGGTGTAGTAGTAATAATAATTAATACATGGAAAATGTGAGAGAAATCACTACCAGTAATGGATGGCATGTTTTTTGTTGGGGGATGTGAAGCGCAGTCCAGATTTGGATTGCGCTTCGAAAAATACGTTGGGGGTTATTTAATCTTGACCTGTCCGTTCATAAGAATAGGGAGGAGCCAGTCACGCAGTTTGATCAGACTTCTATTCTCTTTCTCAAGCAAAAGATGTTGTTGAAATATATTTTCAACTTTGCTATGAAACTCTTCTAATAAAAATAAAGGTGGCAAGCAGATGTAAGCCTGCTTTAAATGATCAAGAGTAATATGACCCATTGTTGTTTTTCTAAGATCTGCGATCATTTTAAAATGCTTTAGATAATTTAAAAGTTCAAAGTAATAGAAGCTTTTGGGATAACTATCAGAACTAACTTTGAAGATATGTTGATTTAATGCACCTTTACCTTGTGACCAAATTTTCACATCAAGGGTCGCAGACCATGAGAACAATACGTCACCATCATTAATTATTGCTGCCTCAGGAATATCAACTCGGGCTCTCTCTGTGTCGGCACTAATACCGTTATTCATCTCGCGAATTTTTATAACCGGCAAGTAAGTATCACTATCTTCACGATATTTTTGCATCGGAAGGCCATTTGTGTACTTAGCTATATTCCAAAGTGTAGATGTATTCCACCCCACTGGGATTTCTCGTTTAAGCATGGCGTTATACGCCACCTTCCCGCCGGAGGTTTTATACGGTTTTCCGTTGGCATCTGGGAAATCAAATTGTACAAACCAGTAGTCGTACAGCATTTTCGCCATCGCCTTCAATTTAGAGTTGATGCGGTTGTTAAGTTCGAGCTTATCCTCGATTCCATCGAGAATATCTACGATCTTCTGTTGTGTTTTTACATCAGGGAGCGGTACCTTAACATCATAGATTCTTTCTGGTGAGGTATGTTTAACTTTTGAACCCGACGATGTAAGCCTGATTTGTTCTCTAACAGTATTTGTTCTAAACAGATAATAAACATAGTCTTTCAACAAATATTGCGGATTTGTTTTTATTAACCCTAATCGTTGATTATGTAAGTACAGTCCAGACTCTGGCACTCGGGCACAGCTACCAAGCAAACCAGCAGCTTGTTCCGTCATAGCAACAATTACATCACCTTTGCTATGTATGTATTCCTCGGGAAACTCTCCAGTGTAAAATTTTTCTTTGCCTGGTTGTCTTTTAAAGCCCCCAGTTTCATAAAAATTACCCGGAGTGAGCACAATAAATTCTGTTTTTTGCTCAGAAAAGAATTCTCCCTTAAAAGGAAAACCATGTTTTATATTTATTTTTCCTTTCAATTTCTCAATAGGCCAATTACTCATACTTCAGCCCCGCCATCTGCTTCTTAATCTCCGCTTCTAGCTCTCGCGACTGGCTAAACAAACTTTCCAGATTCTCCGTAAACCCTTTCATCTTTGCGGCAAATTGTTCAGGCGTTATATCGGTGTATTCAATGTTTACATCAAAATACTGCCCGGCGCTGAACGAGTAATTTTTTCCAGCGATTTCGTCATAGCTGACCACCGCGGAGAAATTATCTTCGCTCCATTTGTTGTTAAACGCTTCGCAGATCCGTTTTTCTTCACACTCAGTCAGCACGGTTTTCTGGTTTTTGCCGTCTTTGACCTTTTCACCTAAATTCGAGGCGTCGATCAGCACGACTTTCCCTTTATTGCTAGCATCAATAAACAGGATCGACACGTTGGTGCCGGTAGTGGCAAAGATATTCGACGGCATGGAGACCACGCCCGCCAGCATTTTGTTTTTCACCAGATGTTCGCGAATGCCTTTATCAATGCTGAACTGGGCGGTAATAAACCCGGTTGGCACTACTACCGCAGCCTTACCCCCCGGCTTTAACGAGAAAATGATGTGTTGCAGGAACAACTGATAAATCTCCATTTTGTCCCTGGATTTGTCTTTGATTTTCGGTATCCCGGCAAAGAAGCGTTGCTGGTTTTCCTTGCTGTCCAGCGCGTTGCGAAAGTCGCTGAAATCCATCTTAAACGGCGGGTTGGAGACGATGTAGTCAAAGCGTTTCAGCATGCTGCCATCTTTATGGAACGGATGCAAAATGGTGTTACCCTGGATAACGTTAGGGATCGAATGTACCAAATTGTTGAGGATCAGGTTTAGGCGCAGCAGGCTGGAGGATTTCTGTGAGATGTCCTGGGCAAAGATGCTGCAACGATCTTCCCCAATGGCGTGCGCCACGTTCATCAGCAGCGTGCCAGAACCGGCGGACGGGTCGTAACAGCTTACGTTGCGCACAACGCCCTGCTGCGCTTTTGGCACCAGTATTTCCGCCATGATGCGCGCCACGGCGTGGGGCGTATAGTATTCAGCGTATTTGCCGCCGGAGTTGCTGTTGTAGTCTTTGATCAGGTACTCAAAGATGGTGGCGTAGAAGTCGAATTTCTGCGTGAATATACGTTCGAAACTGAAATCGGCCAGTTTGTTGATGATGGCGCGGCAGAAGTCATCTCGCTTTGATTCGTCGGCGATATACTGGCTGAGGCGTTCAAATAGTACCACTTTCGCGCCGCCGTCGGTTTTTACTGCGAAGACGTCGTTGTTGGTAGCTGCGATATCCATCAGGGTATCGTCAAAGGTGGTGGAAAAATTCGCCTCATTTTGACGGTTGTATAAATACTGAATGAAGTGATGCGGCTTCAGACGTGCGGTGTCGGCGCTCATCTTCAGTTGCAGTTTATCCCGCTGTTCTTCACTCATCTGATTGAGCACGATTTCCCATTTTTCGGCACTGGCGATGCTTTTATCCACCTTTTTGGCTTCAAAGGCGAATTTGTCATTCAGGAATTTGTACAGGAATGCCTGAGTGATGATTTTGAACTCATTACCGTCGTTACCCAGACCGTAGTTCGCACAAATTTGTTTCAAGCTATCGATCAGGGTTTTGGTTTTGTCTCTAAATTCCAGTTCTACCACGTACGTGCTCCGGTATTAAATTCGTTCAGGTATTCCGCCACAATCAGGCGGTTGATGTCGCCAGCCGCTTTTGCACTGAGAGTGATGTGCTGCTGATTTTCAAAGTGTTCCAGCACGCATGACACGATCTGGCGTTCAAAGTAGCTTTCATTGTTCAGTATCTGGCTGTTATTCAGCACTTTTTCATCCGCATCCAGCTTAACGCCAAGCAGTGCTTCGAAGATTTTACGCTCCGGCTCGCTAAGGCCGCTGCGTTCGCGCAGGCGTTTGTGGGTACGAGCGTATTTCACGTCGCCCCGGTATTTCTGGCGCAGCAGGTTGTTCTGGCGGTTCAGCTCTTTGATGCGGTCATGAATTTTATTGAGTGTGCCGATATTCGCAACCATTTCTTCCTGCGTGACTTCGCTGAGCTTCTTTTTCTTGAACAGGCGCTCCAGTTCGTCTTTCAGGCTGACAAACTGCGGATCCTGTTGGTCGAAATTTGCGGCCAGCGCCTCGCGGGTACGGCGCAGCGTTTCTTTCAGTTCGTCGGCCAGTACCAGCTCTTCTTCACCCACTTTATGGAATTCAAAGATCACCTCTTCCAGCGCCCGGTTCAGCAGGCCGGAGAGGTCAGCGCCCTGTTCCAGATCCGCTTTCAGGTTGAGTAAGTCGAGGCGGCGGCTGGCTTCGCGGTAAAGGATGTTGAGTTTGTTGAAGTCCAGCGCCTGAAGAAATTCAGTGTTGCCCTGGAGGCGGATGAGGTTGTACAGGCTGCGGGCGTCGGCGAGCGCGTTTTTCAGCGCCAGCGCGGTTTCCCGGTCCTGGATCTGGTTTATCTGGTCAGTAAAGATTTCCGCGTTTTCCGTGTCGAAGGTAAACAGAACGTCTTTGATGTGTTCGATTTCTTCGCGGATTTCTTCCGCCGATTTGAACAGGCGGGAGTAGTGCTCCATTTCGTCGCCCAGTTCGGCCTGTAGCTCTTCAAAGTAGGCTTTGTTGGTGGCGTCAAATTCCTGGCGGATGTCGGCGAAGTCCACCACGTAGCCGTAGCGGAAGTGGTTGTACGTACGGTTGACGCGGGTCAGCGCCTGGAGCAGGTTGTGTTTTCTGATCACCCGTCCGAGGTAGAGTTTTTTCAGCCGTTTGGCATCAAAGCCGGTGAGCAGCATGTTGTAGACGAACAGCAGGTCAATCTCGCCCGCCTTGAATTGCTCCACCCACTCTTTGCGTTCCTGCTTGCTGCCGATGTCGTGCAGGATCAGGGCGGCGCGTTTTATTTTCCGCGTTTCTTTGGCGTGGATCTGGTAAACGGCGGCGGGTTCTGCGGCCTGTAATACCGGCATTTCGTCGGTGACGTCATCGGCGACGGTGGGTGATTCGGCGTAGTCAGTGTTGAATAACTCAAACATCTGTTTGGCCTGTTGAGAGCTGTCGCAAATCACCATGCCGCCGATGGTGTCATCATTCAGCGCGCCCCGGCTTTTGGCAAAGTCGGTGACGATGTAGTTCAGCATCGGTTTGACGAAGCTGGGATGGGCATAGATGAATTTGCGATCCACATCGCCCATTCTGACTTCCACCTCTTTTAGCGCCTGTTGCAGGATCATCCGGTAGTTGGTGGCGATCTCTTCGCGGATCAGGCGCAGCGTGTAGCCATCGGCAATGGAGGCGTTGTAGTAGTATTTGTGGATGTAGTCGCCGAAGATATCACGGGAGTTGTAGTCCGTTCCCAGCAGCGGCGTGCCGGTCAGGCCAATTTTGATGGCGTTGGTATCCGACTGGCTTAAGTTCGCCAGGAAGCTCCCTTTAGGGTTGTAGCTGCGGTGGACTTCATCGAGGAAGTACACGCGCTGGATGCTGATGTCGTAGTCTTTGGTGGTGACGACGTCCGGGTCATCGCGGAATTTCTGGATATTGACGACGGTGATTTCCGCTTTGCCGTGGTGGTTGTGCAGCGCCTGCGTCGCTTTGATATCGCGGGTGAAGGCTTCGCGGGAGTCGATAAGGTGAACGATTAAGCCACGGGCGGAAAATTCACGCTGCGCCTGCTGGAGCAGATCCAGACGATCAACAATAAAGTAGAACTTTGGGATCACCTGCTGATTTTGGAAGTAATCGGTCAGGAAGCGCACGTTGTAATAAGCCAGCGCGGTTTTTCCGCTGCCCTGGGTGTGCCAGATGATGCCTTTTTTTACGCCAGCGTTAAGTTTACGTTCGATCGCTTTGGTAGCGAATAGCTGTGGGTAGCGCATGATGTGTTTCTGGATGCCGCCCGACTCGGCGACGTATACCAGTGCATAGCGCAGGATAAATGCCAGCCGATCTCGGCTTAACAGCGCGGTACAGAGGCGGTTGGTCGGGCGGTTGTGATCTTTGTTGGTCTGAAATTCCGGGTTGGTACGAATGACTTCTAGGTTGTTGTCTTTCAGGACGGCGATTTCGGTTTCTTCTGGCAGTGGTTTCAGTAACGCCGTCAGGTTGAAAAGTTCTTCTTCGCGAAAGTAGTTGAATACCGGGTTGCTGTAAGAGCTGCTGGCATAGAAAGCCCCCTGAATCGGCTCCGGGTCGCTGTCGTCATACTCCATGTTGTTGGAGAAGATCATGAACTGGGTGATATTGGCGAAGCGTTTGAATTTGGGGTTCTTAAAGCGTTCGTTGATGCGGTTGCGTTCTGCGACTATACCTTCGCGGTTGTTGGGTTTTTTTACTTCGATAAAGATCAGTGGCATGCCATTGATCAGTAGCGTGATGTCCGGGCGGAACTCTTCATCGCCGTTTTCGCAGGTTAGTTCGGTGACGACATGGAAGCTGTTGTTGTTGAAGTTATCGAAGTCTATCAATTTGATGCCGGAACGGTCGCTGAGTTTTTCGAAGAAGGCGCGGCCCAGGTCGTCGTTGTCGAGAAGCAGCCTGAGGTCTTTTAACAGGCGCCCGATGTCGTCGGGCGCAATTCCGGGGTTAATTCTGCCAACTGCTGCGGTGAAAAGGTCAGGAAAGATGTTGGTTTCTTTGTCCCAGTGTTGTTCTTTCAGAGACAGGTAGCGGTAGCCCAGCCGTATCAGGTGGAGGATGACGGGGATTTTTACCCGGGTGTCTTCGGTGAATTTCATCGTGTTCCCTGTTTTGATTTTTATCACGTCTCAGGCCATGCAGCGCCCCATAATCCTAGAACGGCTGGCAGTATAATGTATGCTCAATTGATATCTATGTTACACGTTCTCTGTTAACTGCCCGAGTACATTTGTCGCGTTTTACTCGAAATGATAATCGCTATGACGGACTCTGAAATTTATCGCGAAAATCAAGAATGGTTGCAAAGTTGCGTATCCAGCTCTGGTCGATCATGTTTTCGCTTGGAACGTCGATCGGCGGTTCGCTGGGAATCAACGCTCATGTCAGGCTAGGATACGCCGCTAAGGCAGAAGAACAGTAGCCGGTTCTGGTTCTGCACAATTCACTCAGATAACTGGTGAAGTCACAGATGGCGCAGACTAAAGCTCTGCATGGCACGAACCTCTAGTTCGGTGAAACCATCCACAAAGGTCGCTCAGCCTGCGAATACGGGTTGTAGTGGATCAGTAATTTAGAACGCTCAGGCAGTACATCCACCCACTGGCGGGTGAGCTGAACCGTTATCAGTCTCAGCCACTATGCATCATCAACATGTGACATCACCCGAACCACACCTAGCGTAAGGCAGTAGGTAGCGAATGTTGACGCAATAACTTGCCCATCCGCAATCAAACTCCAGTTTGGAAGAGCAGTGACTGAAAATATTACTCTTCAAACAACTTCTCCAGGCATTTAACTTCTTGTAAAGCTTCTTTATTCAGTACATCAAAATACAACCAACCATTATTGTTATTTCCTGTCAGATCTATTTTCCAGTTGGTCTTTACGTACCAGGCCAAAGCAGCGCGGCATGTAACAGAATGCACACTTCCGCTGATCGAAAACTCGCGAGAGATTTTATCGACAATCTCAGGTCGAAGATCTTTTTTGAATGCAATGATGAAGGTAACCTCCTCATTCCATTCTCTGTCCGTCAACTCTGCAACCGTCGGCAGTATCGATTCCTCTTGCTCAACATCAAAAATTCTCGATAACTTAAAGTTTTTAAACCCACTCAGGTTTGGATCCGAATCGTTTCGATCATAAGCTCTGAAGTACCAGTTTTTCCGATCTACAAATAATGCTGATGGAAATAGTATCCGTTTGCCATGCTCGCCACTTTCTGAGCCATATGAGCATTTGATCGCATAGCGGCCTTTTATTGCCCTGGTGACAACATAGACCTGTTCTTCTTTCAAACGCTCGGGTAGATAAAGTGGGTCTATCTCATCAATCGGCAGCATCGGACGTTTTTGCATCAACTCCGAACGAGAAAAACCATACTGGATCAGATTCAGCGCTGTATGAACACTAATCTGCACCAATGGTGTATAGCTACCATGAGAAATAATCGTCCTTTTGGTTGCCGTATCAATACTACAGTTACCTGGCTTGAGTTCCCGATATAAAGCAAGATCTTTTGAGGCTGCAGCCTGTGCAACTTTGAACTCAGCCATAATTTCGGCCCTGGATATGCTGCCGAGGTAGCGTATACACAAATCGATGTACGCCAGTCGCTCTGCCTGAGGAAGCGAATAAGCTTCAACAAGCAGTTCCAAATGAACGTCATGAAATTCTGCCATCGTAACACTCCAATAGATGATACATTAAGTATACTGTTCATTATCACATGTTGATCTACTTCTTGCAATGAGTTAGCATTGACATCTGTTGATAAATTGATCATCAGCAGTATCGTTCTGGAGGAATATTTGGATAGAACAATTGTTCTGTATGAGTATTTCTTCTGGAAGGGATGGTGAAGGTTGTCTGCAAACAACCTTCACCAGAAAAACAAAACCTCTGCGGAGGAATAATCCGCCACTTGAGCCCTGCTAATCGCATTTCGAGTATACGTTATTCACAACGTAATCGACAAGCCTGGCTCCAGTAACGGTACCAATAAACCGATTTGGAGTAACTGATGGAAAAAGTAACCGACCAGTATTCACCCGAAATTGCGCGGCATAAGCTCAATGCTTATTTTTCAGGTAATTTCATCATGCTTGACGTGATAAAACGTTTGCAAAAATCAAGCCTGTGCGTATTTGCAGCCTTATGTGATGGAAAAACGATCACTACTGCAGGGTATGAAATTAATGCCGATTTTAGCGTTAAACGAGCCTCTGCGGTCATTCACTCCTTGAAGCAGAAGAATCTCCCTGTCTCAACAAATTCCGTTTCAACGGGCTCTGATGTTGGTGGAATCACCAATCAGGCGGTTTTTTTCATCAGTAAAGAAGATCTTCATTCTCTGAAGTCCGATCCGGAGAAGATTATGAGGAAATGCGCAAGGCTACACGCGCAACATAAACGCTCACATGCACAAAGGGACATTGCTCGTCTATGCAAGGAGTTTGGCAAGGAAGCGATCCTTAAATTGGTAAACCAAGCTGCAACCAACCCTAAGATGCCTCCTGATGGGATGAGTGCATGTTAATCGCATAGGGGCTGTTTGCCCCTTATTACACTAACTACAATAGCTGTATATCAAGGATATTTCAGGAGAGATTAACGTTTATGGCTACCCTCGTTTTTTCCTATTCTCATGCAGATGAAGCTTTGCGTAACGAGCTCGAAACGCATCTCTCACCGTTAAAACGTATGGGAACAATCAGCGCGTGGCATGACCGACGTATTGCTCCTGGGCAGGAATTTGAGCATGAAATAGATCGCTATTTCGCCGAAGCCAATATTATTCTGCTGTTAGTCAGTAGCGACTTCATTGCATCGGATTATTGCTGGAATATTGAAATTAAGAATGCAATGGCGCGGCATGAAAGAGGGGAAGCGATAGTCATCCCGGTGATTTTGCGCAATTGTGCATGGCACAATCTTCCTTTTGGTAAGCTACTGGCCGCAACCAAAGATGGGAAACCGATTACTCAGTTTCCCAGTCATGATGACGGGTTTGTGCAGGTTGTTGATGCAGTATCAAAGGCTGCTGCCCGTATTGATACCAACAATTCAACCCAAGTGCCCCACGCTTCAACTTCATCAAAGGCTCAACTATCACCGTCGGTAAATACAGTTTTACAGCCCCGATCCGGCAATCTCTCGCTTCCAAAAGCATTCAGCGATCTCGATAAAGATCGGGCTAGCCGTGAAGGTTTTGAGTATGTTGCACGCTATTTCGAAAACTCTCTCTTCGAGCTAAAACAACGCAACCCAGGTATAGAAGTGGAATTTCAACCGGTTGACTCCAGCGCGTTCACCTGCGCGATTTATTTACACGGTACCCGGACGGGGCAGTGTGGGGTCTGGCGTGGTGACAGACTCCATGGGGTAGGCTCAGTCTGTTTCAGTCATGACGGCATGGTTCGAAACAGCTACAACGAAAGTTTAAGTTTGGCGGATAACGGTCAGTCTCTGGGTTTTCGCACGATGATGGGGTTCTCCGGAAACAGTCATAACACATTACTGACTAATGAAGGTATGGCAGAACATTTGTGGGATATGTTCTTCAAATCCGTAAAACAACGTATGTCCTGAGGACCGGGAGGCAACAATGGTACAACTCAATCTGGCAAAAGTACTGCTGTTGAGCAATGAACGCACCGGCGATGTCCGCTATGAGATTTTCTCGAAGGAAGGTGAAAATCCTGACTACCCGGAGAAAATCATCGTTTATCGTGAGGGAAATATCGATGAGCATGGCGAGCGTGGCTGGATCAAGACTGACGATGTTATAAGTCTTGAACACTTGGGATTTCAAACCGGTAAGGGATTCCAGACAGCAATAACCAATCACATGCGCCCTGCACGAGATATATGTTCAGCAATAGCTGAATGCCGACAGCACTTTCAGGAAAAGTTTTGTTCTGATAGATAATAAGGGTCTTGTAAAGCACACTTGTGTTCAGTTCTTTCGCGGAAAAGTCGGGAGTTATTGATTTCTGCTCTTGTAATCAGCTCAGCATCACAGTGAGCACCAACATCAAAGAAGACGTTAAGAAGAGGTAGCTACAACGCTGATATTCAACGGAATGAGCATCAATCCGATAAGGATCTGAAACGTATAAAGACAGCGGCAGGAATACAATACAGATCACGCGGGTCTTCCAAGCTGACAGCCATTATTCAAGACCGATGTCGCAGCAGTAATTGAGTTGCCAACTGGATTCTTCAATACTGTAAATGCCCGTCCCACATGAAGCACAGTATTTATCCCCACTGTAATGAGCACTGCACCAGACACAGTACCAGGAGCTTGTTATCACCGGTACATCCAATCCGTCGATAATGCTGCGTAACTTTCTGTGGCGAGTTTCCGCGTTGACTTCCGGATCCAGATGGGCACAGCTCATCAGTACATGTTGCGCCACTGAGCGCTGGTCGTGTTCAAACCAGGCTGCATCACAGGAAGAGCCTGCATGCAGCGCCAGACGACAGCCACATGAGGCGCAGCTCCATATCTGCCCCGGTGCGCTCATGGCTTCGTCAGCCGTCACAAAGTGACCTCCACGGTTATTTGCTAGATAACATTTCAGCATGCGCATATCACCACCTCCGCAGGCCGGGTTTCAGTATCAGAGAACATATGGTTATGCTCACTGGTTCGGCAGGTCAGGCAGTGGCGTTCACAGTGGTAATCGCTGTCGCAGTCGTAACAGTGCCAAACAGCCAAGAAAACCAACGGTCGTGCATCCTGTACATAATGTTGCATTTGCCGGATATGGCAGGTCTCCGTCACACCGGGCTTTACATATGAGCAGTACTGCTCGCCGTAGCTCTTCGTGAGATCTTCTGCACCGTATTCAAACCACGGCCGTTTTGTGTCGTATTGAGGATTGAATTGCAGCGCACTGCCACACAGGGGGCCGCTGTTATGGTCATACGGATACTGTTTTGTCGTTCTTGCACCGGTCAGGCGACAATTACCGTCGAGTACGATAAAAGATTTGGTAAACATATTTGGGCTCCTTACCACCAGACGATACGCAGACGCCAGCCGTCCCAGTACGTGTAGTCTGGCAGGTTTATCAAGTTAGGGCGTTTGAAGGGGAGCTACTGGTAATATCTGGTGACTTCAGATGAGCTGTGTCAGAGAAAACTGGTAAGAGAAAGGGCTCACTACAATATAATTCAGAGGGAGTTGATCGTATCAACCGCCTCGTGAGTCCGCAATACGTTGCATTAGCCAGTCTTCGACTTCACTCTGTAACCAGCGGGAGCAACGACCCAGTTTTATTGGCTTCGGAAATAATCCATCTTTTATCAGCTTATAGAACCATTTATCCGTCAGCCCCGTTAGCTTCGTGATGAATCGCATATCCACCAGTTGGTCATCAAGCAAAGAAATTTGTTCTGTCATAATGCTATCTTCCATTGTGGGATTATCCTGAGCTGGTGGTTGATTGCCTGTTACCTCCAGCCCTTCCACATCAATGGGGTGATATGTAAAAAAGTGCAGAACCGATGTTAAAGACCTCTGGGCCTGCCTAATCCACTTGATGGCGGTACCTCGCTGGCACCGTAGTATATTTGTCCGTGTTTTGACTTCTCCTTAGCCAGATAGCTGATGATGTAGCGCAGTCCATTGATAGCTTCGGCATCATCGTAATTAACAGGACGGGTGATATCGGCTTCGTAACAGTCCTTGTGATCACAACGATTGTGGTAACCCTGCCCTTCCGTTATCTCCAGCCAAATCCCTCCCGCTTGTTCTGCTACCGGGTATGTGGATTGATTATTGTGACCATCGAGATACATCACGATGTGAGAATGGCATTTATGCTTTGGGGGAAACTCCAGCACCCAGAAATAACCCACGATTCTGCTCTCGCGCATCATACGTTCGACTAACTGACGTACTTCCAACTCCGTTTCGTGCCATCCGTGGTGGTCATAACGCCATGTGTCTTTCTGATAGAACAGATCAATTCTGAGAGGCTGAAGACGGGAGTAGCGTTCCAATAGTTGATTAAGATGGTGGTTCAGTAGCGACAGCAGGAACCAGTTCATCGTGTAGCGGTTGTTATAAGTGTATGGGAAATCCATGGTTGAGTCCTTTGTGATGGGTATACAAAGGAATGTGGTGATATGTATTTTTTAAGATGATGTAAGCGATCACGATATTCTTCGTGATACACCACTATCGTGATAATGGTGAGGATGATTGGTGAGAAGCGATATGGAGGACATGATGACTATGGCAAGAAAGGAGGGATTAGAAAAGAGGAGGATATAATTATACTAAAAACCCAAATATCTTTTCTGGTTATCCAGACTGCCAGAGTAGTGCCAAGAAGGGGCTCTGGCAGTAGGATAAAATGATATTAATAAGGTAGCGTGTTGTGAGTAGTAATAAAAATTACCACAATGATAATTAAGAAATTAAGATAAAAAGTTATGCAAAAATGCAAATATGATTAACAAGGGATGGGCATGATGGAACGTATCACCTTCAGCATCACTAATTCTGAGACATTACGAGTCCTGGATGAATACAGCAGGACACAGAAGATTTCCCGATCGCAGGTCATTACTACATTACTGGATGCCACTGTTCCTGTTCTTAATGACGTTAATCGCTATTATCAACTTGCTGATGAACTGAAGTCACGGTTGCTGGCAGGTGTTTACCAACAAGACCTGCCACGCAGACGTAATGTTGTCATGGCTGAGAAGTATTGTCTGGAAATTTGGGAAAGTAAGCTTCAGGTTAGAAAAGTGTATGACTTTGACAGCGTTAATGGCGTGATGCATGTTCGTGAGCGGAAGCGACATTATCGTCAGGATAAGGCTGTTGGAAGGGTAGAAAACCGATATATCAATGATCTCTGCCAGTCGTTCCTGGACATGACCGATTTGGCCGCTCAATATGCGTGTTTCATCTACACGGATAGAATCATTTTTACAGATGAGGGATCGAAAGAGGAAGACTCATCCCCTTTAAAACTGGCAGCGGGTGATGCGGTAATTTTAATGGCCAAAGATGTGATCTATAACGAATTCTTTTTTGACCTGAAGAATGCCCTTTTTATCAACGTGATTGACCTCATGTCTTTTGGTTCAAATGGCATTCCGGAGACGACGAAAGACCCGCGCATTCACTGCTGGGTACCCATCCTGTTCAGCGGAAAAAATGCCGTCATTGTTCCTGTATATCGGATTGATCCACACACTGCGCCAACGCTGAGGAAACCAGACAAAATTACGGTAATTTACAGTGGTAAAAAATAATTAATCTGTCACCTTGTGTCGTCGTTCTTGGTTCAGAATTTTGTGATGCGATACAAGGCTACCCCTGTGATTGTTTCGACCAGTTCAAAGATATCTGCTCTTAACCAGGCGTTCTCTACCCAGAAACACGTCACGAGTAATTTTGGAGTGCGAAACGTTGAAGGCAGCCTGGCCATGGGAATCGTAAGCGCAGATCTTGTGACCAAATCCAAATCCAAATCCAAATCCAAATCCAAAGCACTTAGCCGAAAACAGTCAAAAATCAGGAAACAGGAACTGATGATGCATGTGGACTCAAGGGGGAATTATTATTACGCTCCTGAGGAGGAGGTTGCAAATCTTTAATTTAGAGCTTTAGCCACCAGTAACCGGCAGACAAGTTTTTCCACAGAAAGTATTAGGACCTGTGTTTTATAATGTACGGAAGCTAGTGTTTCAATTGTTCCATTCTGCGTGACAGTTGTGAAAGATGCATCTCCTGTATTGACTAACTCTAATTTAGATTCAGAGCATGCGATCCCATTCTTAGAGCCTGTTTCTCCGTCGGTAGTTACCGATCCTTTTATATCAGTAAAAAGACCAGGCCCTGTAGGGCTTGGGCCAGATTAATCGTTTTGTTATTCAGGACGGATGCTTGTGCATGTGTGTATTCAATAAGAAAAATGTACATATCTGCAGTAGCAAAAAAAGAGCTGCTTTACCATTTCACATAAAACAGCCCCTGTATTTCTCTTATAGCTTACCGATTAAAAATCAACGAGTTCTAACTGACGCGCCATATTTAATTCATTGCGCTCCACTATTTCCTCAACAATTTTGCCGGACGTATTGAACCTGAAATAGGTCAGGCTGGTCCAGGTGACATCCCTGCCACTGACGTCAAAACCGTTCCACGTATTAGATCCTGTCGCCACATGAGTCAGGGCGACAACAACCTGGTCGTCAGCAACAACCTCTTTTTGAAATGTCGTCACAATGGCTTCATAGCGGTCGGTCACATTCTCGCGCAGCCCTTTTTTAAAAACTTCAAGACCGACTAGTGGCCCGGGGCAGTCAGGACGATGAATCACCACGTTTTCATCAAAAAATTCATTCACGCGTTCGACATCTTTTCCGTCTACACAGTATTTAAAATAGGCTTTAACCACATCCAGGTGAGTCATCTTCATTTCTCCGGGTTAATTAATCAGGGCCCCACCCTCAATATCCACTACCGAGCCGGTGACAAAGGGGTTATCCATGACAAACAGATACCCTGTTGCCAGGTCTTCTGCACGACCATACCTTCTGGCCGGTAGATTTTCTGCCGCCCGCGCCAGCATCTGTTCACGTGCTTCCGGTGCCATGCCTGCGTAGGCTTCAGTATCTGTCAGCCCCGGACTGATGGCGTTAACGCGCAGGGGAGATAACTCTTTTGCCAGCATTTTCACTGCAGCTTCCAGAGCCGCATTCATCGTGGTTTTCACCAGGGTACCGGGAACGGTACGACGGGCAAGAAAACCGCTGGTCAGGGTCAGTGTTCCTCCGGGTTTAATTTTCCCGCTCAGATGACGGGCAACTGCCAGACTGCCCCAGAATTTGGTATCAAACGCCTGTTTTGCGGTCTTCAAATCCAGGGTGGTGAATGCGCCACCCGGCGCCTGGGAGCCCGCCGTCACCACAATGTTGTCCACCGGTTCAAGCGTCCGGGCCAGGCGCTCAAGTTGCGCTTCATCGGCGATATCCAGTACCAGGCTTTCCGCTGACGCACCGGTTGTCTGAAGTTGCTGACAGGCATGTTGAAGTTTGTCGTGATGGCGACCGGCAAGAATAATATGCTCCCCACGGGTTGCCAGAAGCTGTGCCACGGCGAAACCAATACCGGTAGCACCACCAATAATGAGTGTGCGTTGTGTCATGATTCAGACCTCAGTCGTCAGGAACGGATAATCGGTATAACCGACTTCAGTACCGCCAAACAGTGTCGCCGGATTGCCCATCTCTGCCAGCGGCAGGTTTTGTTTCAGACGGCTCGGGAAGTCGGGGTTGGCAATAAACGGGCGACCGAAGGCCACCAGGTCCACCACACCCGCCGCCAGCAGTTTGTCGGCTTTTTCACGCGTGTAATTCCCCGCCACAATAATGGCGCCGCTGAAGGTTGCCCGCAGGGTTTCACGGAACTCATAAGGCACCTGCGGTGCATCATCCCAGTCAGCTTCAGCCAGATGAATAAAGGCGATGCCCTTTGTTTCACACCAGGCCGCCAGCGCCAGAATCGCTTCGATGGCCTGTGGGTCGTCCATGCCACGTTGGGTGATAAATGGCGCCAGGCGAATACCGGTGCGCTCTGCACCAATGGCGTCGCTGATGGCTTCCAGCACTTCCTGAGCGAAACGCACGCGGTTTGCCAGGCTGCCGCCATATTCATCGGTCCGTTTATTCGAGGAGCGACGCAGGAACTGGTCAATCAGGTACCCGTTGCCACCGTGGATTTCCACACCGTCAAATCCGGCTTCCATAGCATTGATGGCCGCCTGGCGGTAATCCGCAATCACCTGCTGAATATCGCCATGGGTCAGCTCACGCGGGACCGGGCAGTCAACCATTTCACCCACACCCTCGCTGTTGACTACCCACACCTGTGCCTCCGGCGACAACGCTGAAGGAGCAACAGGCTTGCCATCCGGGTGAAAACTTTCATGAGACATACGCCCCACATGCCACAACTGAGAGAAGATTTTGCCGTTCACTTTATGAACCGCATCGGTCACCAGACGCCAGCCTGCGATTTGTTCAGCGGAATGAATACCCGGCGTCCAGGAGTAACCCTGACCCTGCGGAGAAATCTGCGTCGCTTCGGTGATGATGAGACCTGCACTGGCGCGTTGCTGGTAATACTCCGCCATCAATGCAGTGGGGATATTGCCCGGCTGCGCGGTACGTGCACGGGTCATCGGCGCCATCACAATACGGTTTTTTAGCTCAAGATGGCCAATCTGTGTGGTTTCAAAAAGAGGGTGTTGTTGCATGTTCTGTTCTCCAGGGCAGTCAGTTATGGCTTGACTTTACGTCCTGCGCGTCGCTTTGATAATGGCAGGAATAACAGATTCTATTTTCAGGAAAACGGAATAATGGGCAAGTTTGAAGATATGACGTTACTGGTGGAAGTCGTGGAGGCGGGTGGACTGGCCGCAGCGGGACGGCGGATGAATCTTTCTCCTGCCACCATGACGGCCCGGTTAAAGGCACTGGAAGAACGCTATCAGACCCGGCTGTTTAATCGTTCCACCCGGGCAATTGCACTGACACGCGCCGGTGAGGATTTTTACCACGCCGCACTTCGCGTGATGGAGGAAATGGCGCAGGCCGAGTCGAAACTGACACAGAAAGAGGGGATGCTCAGTGGCAGTCTGCGTATTTCAGCGCCATCAGATTTTGGCCGGCAGTATCTTTCGGCCGCACTGCTCGATTTTTCCCGCCTGCATCCTGAAGTCAGAAGCTCGGTTTATCTGAGTGAAAGTGTGGTGGATTTAATCGCCAACCGTTTGGATATGAGCGTGCGTTTTGGCAACCTCCCGGACAGCAATCTGGTGACCAAATTTATCCGCCCCAATCACCGGGTGCTGGTCGCGTCCAGGCAATACCTTGAAACACACGGGAAACCCATACATCCAGAAGAACTGCATAAGCATCGCTGCCTGGTAATGGAACAACGCGGAATGCTGATGAACGAATGGCGTTTTGAAGAGCAAGATGAGCCGGTTGTCGTACAGATCATACCTGCCATGACATGTGATGATGGCGCTCTGCTGCGTCAGTGGGTACTGGCAGGTGCCGGTATCGCCAGCAAATCATGGTGGGATGTGAAGCGGGATGTGGAACAGGGCCGGCTCACAGTGTTATTTGCCGATACCTTTATTGGTTTCAGTCGCCATGACAAAAAACAGGTTGGTCTCCAGTTTGTCTACCCGCAACGGCGTTTTCAACCTTTACAGGTGACAGCATTCAGCGAGTTTTTTATCAACTGGCTGGATAATGAATGACGAAATAAACAACGAATTATTCACAAAAACAAAATAATCAATTCTATTTTACTGTAATTATCAAAAGTGATTCTTTAATCCAGAATGACACACATCATTCATCTGTCAGAGTCACTTATGAAATCGCAGCGTATTCCATTACAGGTCTGGATACTGACCTTATCCGCTTTTGCTATTGGCACCGCCGAGTTTGTTGTCGCCGGATTACTCACCACCATGGCGCACACCCTCAATATCACCGACGGTCAGGCGGGAAATGTGATCACCGCTTACGCCATGGCGATTGTAATCGGTGGGCCGGTGCTGACGCTGTGGCTCGCCCGTTTTGAAAAACGTAATGTCCTGGCCGGATTGATGGTGATGTTTATTGCCGCCAACCTAGTCAGCGCCTTATCCACCAGTTATTCGGTGCTGCTGGTCAGCCGGGTGCTGGCGGGCCTGGTACAGGGGCCGTTTTACGGTATCGGTGCGGTGGTCGCAACGCGACTGGTGGCAGAGAATCTTGCGGGTCGCGCTGTGGGGCAAATGTTTGCCGGGCTGACGCTGGCAAACGTGTTGGGTGTGCCGTTCGGTGCCTGGATTGGCAATATCTTCGGCTGGAACGTGACGTTTTATGTTGTCTCCGCCCTGGGGGCGGTGGCGCTGGTTGCTATTATGCTGACCATTCAGCGCCAGCCTCCTGAGCCGGGTAAGAGTGTGCGTCAGCAGCTGGCGGTATTCCGTCATGGCCCGTTACTGGCAAGCCTTGCGATTACCGTTCTGTGCTGGACGGGCTTTATGACGCTGTATGGTTACATTGCACCCTTGGCAGAGCAGGTGGCAGGTTACAGCGTACAGGCGTTAACCGTACTGCTGTTTGTGGTGGGTATTGGTCTGGTGGTGGGTAACCATATCGGAGGGATGACGGCGGACCGCAACCTGCGCCAGGCGCAGCTTTTATGGCCGGTCCTGATGGTCGTGTCACTGATTGTTGTTGGCCTGGTCAGCAGCCATTACTGGTTGTTTATGGTGGCGACGTTCCTGTTCGGCATTGCCTCATTCGGTAATGTCCCGCCATTACAGATGAGCGTACTGAAACATGGCAGCACTGCACCGGAACTGGCGGGTACCGCTAATATCTCAGCCTTTAACCTGGCGAATGCACTGGGTGGGATTATCGGTGGTCTGACCGTCGACAGTGCCCTCGGCGCGGCAGGTATTCCGTGGGTGGCGATACTGATCCCTGTGGCCGGCATTGCGTTTGTGCTGTTTAACCGTCGTAACACTGGCCTGAAAGTCCAGGCCGCGAGGTAACTATGTACATCGACCATGCGACATTCCGAAGCAGTGACATGGACGCCACGCGAGACTTTTTTATCGCAGTCTTTGATTTACAGCCCGGGGTGCGCCCCGGTCTTATCAGCAACCGCATTCCCGGTTACTGGTTATATGCGCAGGAAAAACCGCTGGTGCATATTATTCCTGCGGGCGATGAAGGGTACCCGTTACCCGCTGCGGCGTTAAAAGAGAGTATTGACCATGTGGCATTTCATCTCGAAGGTTACGGTGCCTTTCGGGAAAAACTCCAGGGTCTTGGGATACATTATTCCCTGATGGACCTGGCTGATATTCAGGAGCGGCGAGTTTTTATACGAGCCCCCGGAGGGCAGTTAGTAGAAGCGGTGTTCAGTGAACCTGTACCGGAATCAACCTGAAGGACAATGCCATTTTCTGAAGCAGTTCGGATCTGTACGCATGTCACTCTACTGTCAGCGCCCGGTTTATGGTGGTATCCGTTGGCAGGCAGTACGGCAGGATAGCGAACCAAAATACAACTGTGCAGGGATAACGGGCAAATTGGGGGCCAGTTATCCCGCTTATTTTCACTTTTGAAAGATAAGTCTTATCGTTCAGTCATTATTTTTAAGCGGTTCGATTTACGCTATTTTATAACCTGAGATTTTAATGGCATTAATAAGATATTCTGTCTCTTACTATAAATTAACAGGCATCACTGCTGTGATAGTTATATTGGGTTCTACACAGTGATAAAGACCAGAGCGGATTTGCTCTGTTGGTGATGGTTCCCGTGAGTCCGCATACTGAATCAAAAATATCATTCAGCCGCGCCCCGGTATTAAAGTTCGACGTAGTAACAGAAATGTTACTTTTACGCTATGGCTAATACAGCATAGCGTTTTTTTTATCCCACTCTATTCCTTTGAGGACGAGCATGAAAAAAACACTTCGTATCGGTCATATTGATTTAAGTTTCCACGCGGCCAGTGCAGCGCTGGTTTGTACTGTATTTGAAAAATATGGCTGGCAGGTTGAAATGACAGCCAGCCCTCATGAAGAGATGTTTAAGCGCTATGGGAAAGGAGAAGTGGACATGCTCGTTTCAGCCTGGCTTCCTGCCAGCCACGATGTCTATCTGGCCCCTTATCAGGATAATACGGTTAAATTAACAGTCCTGTATCATCCTTACTGTATATGGGGAGTCCCTGATTATGTCCCCGTCAGCGATGTGACCTCTGTTGAAGACTTACTCAGACCCGATGTCCTGTTAAAAATGGAAAAACGGATCTTGGGTATTAACCCGGGGGCCGGGATCAGCCGTTTTTCTCGTACAATGATCGAGGAATATCAACTTTCCGATTCCGGCTATTATTTTGAAAATGGCAGTGAATCGGCGTGCTACAGCACTTTTGAGCAGGCTGTCAGCGAACAGCGCTGGCTCGTTATTCCCTTGTGGCATCCGCAGTTCCTGCATCACAGATATACCATCCGGGCATTAGAAGAGCCAAAAGGGTTACTTGGCGGACAAGATGAAGCTACGCTGATAGCGTCCAAATCGATAACAGAGACATTCGAACCCCAGTTACTTGCTGAGCTTCAGGCTTTATCACCCGGTAATACCGTCATCAGCGAGCTGGATTATCTCATCTGCCGGCAAAATAAAACACCCAGTCAGGCCGCTGAAATCTGGCATCAACACCACTATCAGGAATAGCCTGTTGTGGGAGAGCACAAAAAAACGGCGAGCAGGCTCGCCGTTGCAAACTGTCTTTAATTAGCGGTCTTTTAAACTGGCATCCACGCCCGAGAAGAGATTAATGATGGGCTGGAAAGCCGTTTTCCATTCGAAATCCAGTGACAATTTACCTGCGGAATTAGGCAGTAAAAAAGGAATAGTGACCATAAAATAAAAGAAGGGAAATTCCCAGCCGCCACCTGGCATCATCCATGTGTAACCGATACCAAAATGTCCACTCATTAACTCGGCCGCAATAAGATAAATTGCTGCAATAAACGCGCCAGCACGGGTCAGAAAACCGAAACCAATCGATACTGCTGCTGTGAATTCGGCGAGCCCACCGAGAATAATCATTGTAACGGCAACGTTTTCACTGAGCACGGTACCGAAAGTATGCATACCCACGACATTCTGAAAGAAACCAACCAGACCGGCATCATGATGCGACAAAAACAGTTTTTCAGTACAATGCGTCAGGAAATTAAATCCAACAAACATTCTTAAAAAGGAGAGTGCGACCTCCTGGTGACCATATTGACGTATCCCCTCCCTGAAGATAATGATGGCCTGGAGCAGCAGAGGAATGAATGTGATGGCGGTTAACCAACCCACCCGTGACCAGTCATGCTGATCTGCATTTCGCACAACAATCAACGTAAAGAACAACGTTAACATAAAACTTATCAGGCGGTTTTTACGCCATAAGAGTGCTGTCAGTGGGATCAGGAATGAAAACAAAACCATCACGATTGCAGACCATGTCCCATCGAAATGATTCAGGTATGTCACCGATGCAATAAAAGAAATCAGCCCGGTAATAAAGGTTAAATAATAAATTTTAGCTTTCATTTATTTGCCGCCTGTTAAGAAATACTAATGGTCACTGATTTCTGACAACTTTGAGCGTAAGTGTGGATGTGGCAAGTGTATGTTGATTAATAAAATATCCGGTCAGTGGTGCGGTTGAATTATCCGGTACATCGAGTTTTTCAACATCAAGAGCGTGTAGTGTATAAATATAAGAATGGACTTTTCCCACGGGAGGACAAGGACCGAGATAATTGCGCTTGCCGGTATCATTTGCTTTTATTGTTGCGCTATCCGGTATTTCATTTCGTGAGAGATGATTGCGTGCTGCGGGAATATCAATTAACATCCAGTGCCAGAAACCACTGCCTGTATCAGCATCTTTATCGTATAAAGTGATGGCATAACTGCGTGTCCCTTCAGGGGACGATTGCCATGATAATTCAGGCTGGATATTCTTCCCTTTGCATCCGAAATCATTTGCCATTAAATCAACAGAGATATTTTCACCATTATGCAAAACCGAACTTCTCAACGTCAGTCTGGCAGCATATCCCGTTGCTGATGATACCCCGGACCACAGAATAAACGTTGCTATCATTACTTTTTTACTTAATCTCATACGTCCCCCATAAATATTCAACTAAAATACAAGTGAGGAATATATTTATAACGCTGGATGGCTTTGTTCTGCTATCTATTAATACTGAATAAATAATTCACTTGAAACGAACAATATATTTTGAATTATGAGATGTAGATCTTGTTTTTTTCAGGTTCGTTATAATCCCAAAAAGTAAAAACTGCCGACAGGTGATAGTGTTGTAACCTATTTACCCAAATAGTTCTGTAAAGGGATATGAACTGCTTAATTAAAAAATGTCATGTAAGAATATCTTCTGCCGTAGGCTCCTTTGTCACGCACTGATTTTCTCTGGGCATTGGTTGTGCCTGCAACTGACGCATTTGCTTTTTCCATTCCGAAAATTTAAATCCGTCTTCTGCCGCGGCTGCGTTTTAGACCGAATTATCTAAAATAACAACTGAAATTTTTAAAAATTGAATTGATAGCTGATTACAGATTTAAAATATTTTCAGATAGATATTACATCCATGAACGTACCCAACTATTGGCCAGATCCTTGCGATCCGGCTTTTTTATTTATCTGAGGAGATGTTATGGAACATAAAGATCCATCTCAGCCTTTGCGACAAGTGCTTTCCGGATTACCTGCATGGGTCAGTGCACAGGTGCTGCTGAAGATACAAAAACTGATAAGTTATGAGCCGGTGATAGGCATTATGGGTAAAACCGGAGCTGGAAAATCTTCATTGTGTAATGCCATGTTTGCTGGAGAAGTATCACCGATCAGTGATGTGGTTGCCTGTACCCGCGAACCATTATGTTTTAGCCTGCAGGTAGGAGAGAGAAATATGACGCTAGTGGATTTACCTGGTGTCGGGGAGTCTGAGTACCGGGATACGGAGTATGCTGCACTGTACCGCAAACAGCTTCCCCGCCTCGACCTGGTGCTGTGGCTGATTAAGGCTGATGACCGGGCACTGGGGGTGGATGAGCACTTTTATAATCAGGTGATTGGGGAGGCTTACCGGCATAAGGTGCTGTTTGTTATCAGTCAGGCAGATAAAGCAGAGCCTACTAGCAGTGGAGAGCTATTATCCACAGAGCAAAAGCAGAACATCAGCCGTAAAATCTGCATGCTGCATGAATTGTTCAGGCCCGTGCATCCGGTGTGTGCCGTGTCGGTGCGGGCTAAGTGGGGACTGCGGGTGATGGCCGAGCGGATGATTCGTTGTCTGCCGCGTGAGGCCAGCAGTCCTGTAGCGGTACAGCTCAGTGCGCCGCTTCGTACTGACACTGTTAATAAAAAAGCCCGTGACGATTTTGGTGAAACGGTCGGCTCGGTACTGGATACAGTAAGCTCCATGCCCCTGATTCCGGCCCCGGTTCGGACAGTCATCCAGTCTGTGCGTGACATCGTGGTATCAGTCGCCCGTGCAGTCTGGAATTTCTTCTTCTGAACATTAACCCTTCTAACCCGTAGTTTCCTGAGCCCTGCCGCGATTTTGCGGCGGGGCTTTTTGTATTTAATTTTCCATCATGAGGAGTCTGCTTATGACCCGTCTGGCTTCGCGCTTTGGCGCAGCAAATCTTATCCGTCGTGACCGTCCGTTAACCCACGAAGAGCTGTTTCGTGTAGTGCCCAGTGTCTTCAGCGAGGAGAAGCATGCGTCACGCAGCGCACGATATACCTGGATACCAACCATTACCGTTCTTGAAAACCTGCAGCGCGAAGGCTTTCAGCCCTTCTTTGCCTGCCAGACCCAGGTTCGTGATCCTGAGCGTCGCAAGCACACCAAACATATGTTGCGCCTGCGTCGTACCGGGCAAATCACTGGTAAGCAGGTACCGGAAATCATTCTGCTTAACTCCCACGATGGCTCCAGTTCGTATCAGATGCTGCCGGGATTATTCCGCGCGGTATGCCAGAACGGGCTCGTCTGCGGTGAGTCGTTTGGCGAGGTGCGGGTGCCGCACAAAGGAGATGTCGTAAGTCAGGTGATTGAGGGTGCGTATGAAGTGCTGGGGATTTTTGACCGTGTGGAAGAGAAGCGGGATGCCATGCAGTCGCTGATGCTGCCGCCACCTGCACAACAGGCTCTGGCACAGGCTGCACTGATGTACCGGTTCGGGGAGGACCATCAACCGGTTGCGCCGTCACAGGTGCTCTCCCCGCGCCGCTGGCAGGATGAGAGTAACGACCTGTGGACCACGTACCAGCGTATTCAGGAGAATCTGATTAAGGGCGGACTCAGTGGCCGTAATGTTAAAGGCGGGCGGACGCACACCCGTGCCGTACGTGGCATTGACGGGGATGTGAAGCTTAACCGGGCACTGTGGGTGATGGCGGAAACATTGCTTACACAACTGCAGTAGTCATTACCTTTGTTGCCATGTTGTTAATATCGGACACCACCTGTCCGCATTGCAACGTACTGACAGATCTCACTCCCTCGAAGATGACCTGTAACCCCCACCACATCTGACTTTTGCAGAAATGAAAAATAGTTTCTGCAGTGTCCATACCCTGTCCGCCCCCCTCTTTAAAGTATTCACATCATTTTCAGTCAGTTAACTTTCACGGAGAACCATTCATGACACAGGCAGAACGCCGCCATGACCGGCTGGCTGTCAGGCTGTCACTGATAATCAGCCGTCTGGTGGCGGGGGAGACGCTGAGCGTACGCAAACTGGCCGCTGAGTTTGGCGTGTCAGTGCGCACACTGCGGCGGGATTTTCGTGAGCGGCTGATGTATCTGGACCTGGAATATCAGTCCGGCTACTGCCGCTTACGTACTGCTGGCAGTGAGATGCAGATGGTGCCAGATGTGCTTATCTTTGCCCACCGGAGCGGGCTGGCTGGGCTTTTTCCTGGCCTTGACCGCCACCTGGTGAACGCACTGCTGATGTGTGACGAGTCTCCCTGCGTGATATCGCCCGCCAGTCCGCTCTCTTCACCGTCTGGCTCATTGTCTTTCTGGCGATTGATTCAGGCTATTACCGGGCGCAGGAGGGTGATGCTGATTGCGGATGGACAGCGCTGTGAGCGACTGGCTCCCTGTCGGTTGCTCATCCACCAGCAGGCCTGGTACCTGGTGGGTGAGCACGGCGGACATATCGCCGTATTCACCCTGGATGAAATCCATCTGGTTCAGCCCCTGCAGGAGACGTTCCGCCGTAATGACAGTCTGTGCCGCCTGGCTGAAGACCCTGTGTTCATTCAGGCCTTGCCCCATTTTCGCTTTATCCAGCAGTCACTGCTTGCGTTTATTCCGGCTGACAACTCACCGGAATAGCACAGGCTTTGTTATCAACCCGGCAACAGGGAGGAGCCCTATGCCCGTTATTGTCATTATCGCCATTGTTGTCATCGTCATCATTCTGAACAAAACCGGGGTGTCTGACAGCCTCACGGCCCTGACACTTGGCACCGTTGCTGCACTGCTGACGGGCGGTGGCGCAGCCGGTGCCGCAAGTGTTGCGCTGACGCCGTTCGTCGGTGTTCCGGTAGGCATTTTCGTGGGGATTTATGTCTTTGCCAAAGTCGTTCGTCTGATTTCAGGAAAAAAATCATGAAACGTAAAACACTCCCTCTGCTGGCACTGGTTGCCACCACCCTGTTGCTGAGCGCCTGCGATGACAGGAGTGATGACCTGAAAGCCATCAGCAAATTTAAGGACCTCACGCCTCCGCGCTTCAGTGACATAGTCAGCCACCAGGATGATGTCAGTGAGGAATGGACACAGATTGGCTTCTCCACCGGTATCACCCTGCAGGTCTTACGTACCCGCCAGTCGCCGGAAGGTTGCGAGGGTGGCAGTTACTACTATCTGGTGGATATGGAGGAAAAAACCGTGCAGCCGCTGATGAATGCGCTGTGTATTGCCGACAACATCAAACTGGAATACCACGAGGTCACGGACCCGCATACGAAGGAAAAATACTTCGAATACTCCCATGACGGCAAACTGATGGGGCGGCTGCTGATACCGTCAAATCCTGATAATCAGGAATAAAAACAAAGATAAAGGAGACAGGAATGAACACACATTCACTCAGCCGGTTTGCGCTGGCAGGCGTACTGTTCGCGAGCTTTAATGCTTCTGCGGTTCCCGGACTCTGGCAGCAGGGTTACGGCCAGGGCAATGCGGAATACAGCGTGACGGACGCCAGTGGGAAGATGTTTACCATCAACTGTACGGGCAATCCGGACCAGAACGGTATCTACCAGCACTCGGTTTTTCTTACCCTCGCGGGAGATAAAACGGTCAGTTCGCATGATGACGGTACCGATATCACGGTGGTGATGAACCATCAGCAATACCCCATTCCGTTCAGCCTGGGCTGGCGTAACGGGGATAACGCCTGGTACAGCTTCATCATGGATATTCGCAAGGCCTCGCAGTTCGAGGTCTACGTCAATGACCGCAAAGTTGGAACGTTTAAACCTGATGTGCAGAATGCACAAAAGGTCCTGCCAACGTTAGCGGACTGCACTAACGACTGATACATTCATTTTCGACATGCAATCCAACCCCGACAGCCACCAGGCTGCCGGAGTTTTCTTTTATCAGGAGCCTGAAATGTTCCAGTCAATGTTACTGCCACCGGGTCCTTTCACCCGGGCACAGGCGGAAGCTGTCACGGCAACGTACCGCAATATCACCATTGAAGATGATCAGCACAGCCATTTTCGCCTGGTCGTTCGTGACCGCGAAGGCCGGATGGCCTGGCGGGCATGGAACTTTGAACCGGACGCCGGAGCCGGGCTTAACCCGTATATCCGACAGTACGGCCTTCTGAAGGAGACATCAGCACATTAATTTCTCACGCAAAAGCCGTGAGCACGCAGCACGCACATTAATTATTTCCCATCACGCCAGCCAGACACGCTGGCGTTTTTATTCCCGGAGAACACCAAGAATATGCGCACCTTTACCTCAGCTAACGAGCCACAGCTAATTCTCACCGCCACGCCGGTAGCACCATCACCATACCGGAGATCGTCATTGTAAACGGCAATGGTTGGTACATTGGGATAACTTAATGGGGAAGTACGCAGCTTTTAATAGGAAATCGGTTTTTAGCCAGGGAATATATGTTCCCTGGCTAAAAACCACAGTGTCTAATTAATAACATGCTTATTACATAGTCACGGCAGTACACAATTCATCATTCTTTTCTGCATGTCCCTTGCTTTACACTCTGGAAGCCGCATCAATAACGAGAACAAGATCACATAAATATCAAAATGGCATTTCATTTTTTTATTGAGGCGTACAATGCTCAGTGTCTAATGGTTTTTTCAGTGTCTGGTATTTATTTTTTTTAGACACTAGTTTCTACTCTACACGCAGGTCTTTGAAAATATGGCACTGTCGGCTAAAGAAAAGTTGTTTAACAAAATTATCACTCATTATTCTTCCAGTTCATCAGGATTTACAGCTCACGACTGCGCAGATTTTATGCAGGTTAATCGTAGTGTCGTAAGCCATTATCTGAATAGGTTATGTGATGATGGACGGTTGAAGAAAGAAAATACCCGCCCGGTACGTTTTTTTGTGCTCAGTGATATTCAAAGAACCGGGCCGTCACAAGCGGTCGCCGCAAAGAAACTGGATGCGTTTCAGCAACTGATTGGTGTAAACGGCAGCCTTGCTGAAGCTGTAGCACTATGTCGTTCAGCAGTGGACTATCCTGGGGGAGGGTTGCCCGTACTTCTGGCAGGGGAAAGCGGTGTGGGGAAAAGCTACTTAGCCACGCTGGTTCACCAGTATGCGCGCGAAAGAAAAGTTATCGCTATGGATAAACCTTTCATGGAACTCAACTGTGCTGATTACGCAAACAACCCTGAGTTACTTTCAGCTACGTTATTTGGGTATACACGTGGCGCATTTACCGGGGCTGACCGCGAAAAACAGGGTGTATTTGATGATGCAAATGGCGGCATTCTATTTCTTGATGAAGTCCACCGTTTATCGGCGGAGAATCAGGAAAAATTATTTCTATTTATGGATAAGGGATATTTCTATCGTCTTGGTGATAGTCGAACTCAACATCCAGCCTCTATACGGTTTATATTCGCCACCACTGAAAATATCGACACGGTTTTACTGAATACATTTCGCAGACGTATTCCGGTCCGTTTGACTATTCCCAATTATATCTCCCGCCCTTTGACCGAGCGCATCGCACAGATAACCTGTTTCTTACATAAAGAAGCGCTCAGTTTGCAGCGCGATATTTATTTCGATACACAACTAATGCACCAGCTAGCCACTTCCCCCGTACGCGGAAATGTGGGTGAGTTAAAAAATCAAATCAAAGTAATGTGCGCCACTGCCTGGAGTGATACGCCTCATGGCGAGATTATTACGCTGCAAGGGATGAATTCGGGAGGAGAATTGCTGGTGGTTTCATCCTCGCCAGGCGCGGAAGCGCTGGATATCGGCTCCCTTTTACCTAAAGCCATGCGCGATGATGTCATTTTCCGGGATTTCTGTCACAGCGGAAACGTAATGCTACTGAACCGTAAGATGGAGCAACTGCTGACTACGATAAATGGCACGCTTTTACCTGACGCATTGTACAGCGGCTATACCTGGCAAAAAACAATGCAGGCAATCAATGAACTGGAAAGCCTGAGCGGCATTGAATTTAATTCTGAAATCAGGAAAACGGTTTGGTTGTGCCTGAGCTATGCATTGAATGCTCATCAGGAAGAAGAATCGCTGAATGAACTGAAAAGCATTTCCGAATATGTTTCAGGTAAAGCAATCTTACTTGCGGAAGCGTGTATCAGCCAGTTGGTCAAACACGTATCTCAGCAGCCACTTGCGTTATTACAGCCATTGCTAAGTTGTGCATTCCACACACTGGCCGGTGAGGACGATCCTATTCAGGGAATTATCGTATCGCATGGCCGTTCCACTGCTTCCAGCATAGCGGGCATTGCGAACCAACTAACTGGTGGTTATTATTTTAAAGCATTCGACATGCCAAATTCGACCTCCACGCGTCAGATTATCGATTTGCTGATAGCGCATGTTTCCCGCCTGAAACAAGGTGCGGGGCTGATTATTTTGGTCGACATGGGCTCACTCAAAGAAATATACGAAGAGATTAAGCTTCATCTGCATGGCGAATTGCTGGTCATTAACAATGTATCCACCATGATGGCACTGGATATCGCATCTAAAATTCAGGGGCGCCTGTCAATAGAGGAAATTATTGAGAGTGCGCGCGGCGCATACGAAGTAGAAACTCGCTACTATGCTGGGGTATTACCCGGTAATAAAATAATTATCTCCTGTATTTCTGGCGAAGGGATTTCCCGCAAATTAAAAGATATTGTTCAGCGCTATCAGGGGCAGATGGATATCGATGTCATCACCATGGAATATGACGATTTAAAATGGAAAATCACGCATGCCGACCCCGCGCTTAACGGCACACGGCTTATCATCACCACAACTGAACTTGAGGCCGGCTACATTCCTCTGCTCAGTGTCGAACAGCTGATTAAAGAAAAAACACAGGTACTGAAACGTGATTATTTTAATGGTCTGCTTCCGGAAGACGCACTTGAACCGATGGTGGAAGAGATAGTAAAACTGTTTACAGTTGAAGGGATCGCCAGCCGGTTAACTTTCCTGAATCCTGTCGTCATCATTAATGAAGTTGAAGCCGTCATTAAACAGTATGAAGGTTTTTATAAGATTCATTTTGAGAGCTATCTGCGAATTAATCTGTTTATGCATATTGCCCTGATGATTGAACGGGTGATGGTGAACAATGGTGTACGTCACCGGGAAGAAGTGGAATTAACACTTCAGCAGCAGGCATTTGTCGCTGTACATGATACTTTTTTCCAGGCTTTGAACCGCAAATACCGTATTACCCTGCCCCTTACCGAAATCCTCATGATATTTGAAATTATGGAACCGTGGATTTCGACTGAAGAATTCATCTGACTATTCCGGCCTGTCAGGCTCACTAACAGGCCACGTCGACACTACTCAACTCCGCTGTTTTCAACACTATCCGCTGTGTCTGATATTGCCTTTTATTCATTTAAAATCAGATAGATAAAATTATGGCACAAAGAATGCATAAACAGAGAAAGCTAAATTAATTTTTTAAAGGAACGCGTAATGCGAGAGATGTATATCGCTACTCATGGCCAGTATGCCGAAGGCATTGTTTCAGGTCTGAATTTGTTGATTGGCGAGGCTCATGGCGTCACTCCAATCTGTGCTTATTGCGGTGAGATTGGTTCTACATCGGAACTGGCAGTTTACTTTGAAGACATTGCTCAACAGGCAGCAGACAGGGGTAATGAACTGGTGTTGTTTACCGATATGGCCGGTGGCAGCGTCAACAATACGGCCGTACAGATGATGGTCAAATATCCCCATGCTCATGTGATAAGCGGTGCAAATCTAATTATGTTGATGGAGTTTTGCATGTCTGAACACACGGATACAGCACAGCGACTGACAGATGCGATTGATGCAGCCACTAACGCGATGCAGTACATGAATACTCTGCCAGAAATTATCTCGGCTCGTCAGGCGATGCCATCAAGTGTCCGCAATGATAGTGATGATTTCTTTTCTGGGGAGAACAGTCTGTGACGATAACCCTCGAGAAACTTGATACCCGCTATTCGATACAACAGGTAGAAATGAGCAAAGCCTGGCTGAATGAAGCCATTTCTGAAGTACTGGTAAAAATCGATGCCATGCTGCCACGCTTCATGTCGACGTTCCCTGCGGCCAGTGCGAAAGGCGACATATACCCGGCGGTGGAAAAAGTCGACTGGACTGAAGGTTTCTGGACCGGAATGTTGTGGCTGGCCTGGGAAGTGACAGGTGAAAACAAATACCGGGATGTGGCGGAATCACTGCTCGACAGTTTTGAAGAGCGACTGGATAAAAACATTAAAGTCGACACGCACGATCTTGGTTTTCTCTATCTGCTTTCCTGTGTGAATGCCTGGCAATTGACAGGGAATGTTCGCGCTCGCGGTTTGGCACTGCGAGCCGCTGAACTGCTCTATCAACGTTTTAATACCACTGCCGGTGTGATTCAGGCGTGGGGGGATTTAAAGGACCCCGTCCGACAGGGTCGCATGATCATTGATTGCAATCTTAACGTTCCGCTACTGTTCTGGGCGGCGGATGAGACGGGTAACACCCACTATCGTGAAGCGGCCACACGTCATTTGACACAGGCTGCTCGCTATCTGGTTAGGGAAGATGCCTCCACATTTCACACCTACTATATGGACATTCATACCGGTCAGCCGCTTCGTGGAGATACTCACCAGGGATTCAGTAATTCATCATGCTGGGCGCGTGGCCAGGCATGGGGAATTTACGGATTCGCTTTAAGTTTTAATCATACCGGCGATGCCTCTCAACCTGAGCTATCACGCAGATTATCCCATTACTTCCTCAACCGTTTACCGGACGATTACGTCTGTTACTGGGATTTGATTTTCACAAAACAGGACAACGCCTACCGCGATACTTCAGCAGCAGCTATCGCTGCCTGCGGGTTGGCTGAACTGTTAAAAGTCTTGCCCCTGACCGACCCAATGCGTCCAGCCTATAACAATGCAATTGCACTCATGATGCATAACCTGCGCGCACATTACTTTGCATATCAGCAAGACGGCCTGCTGCGAGAAGGTGTTTATAACTTTGGCCGCAATATGGGGATCAACGAACCCAATTTATGGGGCGATTATTTTTATTTCGAAGCCCTTGTTCGTCTTTCCCGCATCTGGACCCCTTATTTCTGTTAACCGGAGCTACACATGATTTCTTTAGTTCGAATTGATGATCGTCTTATCCATGGCCAGGTGGCTGTTGTCTGGACAAAACACCTGGGTGTCAACCGCATTCTGGTCGCGAACGATCAAATAGTGAATAACGAGGTGCAGAAGATGTCTTTGCGTATGGCGGCACCGGACACAGCCAAATGCGCCATTATGGCCGTAAAAGATGCAGGTGAGGTGCTCAATGACCCGCGTTCTGAAAGCATGAAGATCATGGTCATCGTCAACAATGCCGCTGATGCCCGCCGTCTTGTTGAGCAGGTTCCCGCAATAAAAACGCTCAATGTGGCTAACTTCGGGCGTATCACCGATAACCTGGCCGCCAAAAAACGCATCAGTGACACCGTCTATGTGACTCCTGAAGATGTCTCTGATTTCAAGGCGATAGCGGAGCGTGGCGTCGGTGTTGAATATCAGGTTCTCCCTTCTCATCCAGTTAAAAACCTGATTGAGATGCTGGAAAACTCAGCTCGTTAAGGAGAATGCCATGTTAACGTCAGCTTTACTTGTTGCGCTGGTGATGTTCCTGGTGAAAACCGCAGATCATACGCTGGGACAGCCTCTGATTGAACGTCCATTAATCTGTGGAGCCCTCGTTGGGCTTGTGCTCGGTGATTTACAGCAGGGGATCATTATCGGCGCCTCACTGGAATTGATTTTTCTCGGCACCATTACCATCGGCGGATCTGTTCCAGCGGACCTGGCTGTTGGGTCAGTGTTGGCAACAGCATTCACCATTCTGACTCACGCAGAACCTGCCGTCGCAGTCGCTCTGGCATTACCTATAAGTTTGCTGGCCGTCTTTGTCTACCAGGTACTGAAGCTGGTTTATACCGCGCTGGTTGAGAAATACGATGCGCTCCTTGAGGAAGGACGTGACCGGGCAGCACTAGGTTTGACTCTCGGAATGACCCTTTTCTATGGGGTTCCGTTCGCGTTAATTGCTTTCTTCGGCATCCTGTTTGGTACGGATGTGATCCGCAGCCTGGTGGAAAGTATACCTGCGACTGTAATGCGAGGCATGACGGCCGTCGGCGGTATTTTACCCGCGTTAGGTTTTGCTATCCTATTGAAAGCACTATGGAATCGTAACATCGCCGCGTTCTTCTTCATTGGCTTTGCGATGGCTGCATATCTGCAGTTGCCAATAATGGGTATCGCAATAATTGCAGGCTCAGTAGCAGTCTACCTCTGCTTCAATGAATTCAATCAACTTAAAACTAACAGACAAGCCGCGACCACAGCAGCAACGCCTGCGTCGGCTGATGATAAGGATGGGTTCTTCAATGACTGATATCCATATGAAACATGTCAGTACATACAGCGATGATAAAAGTGAAAAGAAACTGTTTCGTCAGCTGTTTATTCGCCAGTTTCCTTTGCTGGGTTCCATGAACTTCACCCGCATGGAAGGGCTAAGCTACGGCTGGGCGTTAGCGCCAATGTTAAAAAAAATCTATGCTGGTGACCCGCATCGTTATCTGGAAGCGTTGAAACGAAATAGTCAGTTTTTTAACACTAACCAGCATATTGCCCCGTTCATCATGGGTCTGACGCTTTCTATGGAAAAAGAGAATGCGGCCAACCCTAATTTTGATACCTCAAGTATCAACGGGATTAAAGTAGCGTTAATGGGGCCATTTGCCGGCGTGGGCGACTCCTTCTTCTATGGCGTACTGCGTATCATCGCGACAGGCATTGCAATTGGTCTGGCCTCGCAGGGTAACCCCCTTGGCCCGTTGCTGTTCCTGCTGATTTATAACATCCCGAGCTACCTGCTTCGCTATTACGGTGGTGTGATGGGGTACCGACTCGGCTCGAAGTACATCGCAGAAGCCACCCAGTCAGGGTTACTCAGCTGCATAACTAAGGCCTCGTCAATTATGGGGCTTATGATGGTCGGCGCGATGAGCGCAAGTATGGTGAAATTCACCACCACCTTCAAAACAACCATTGCCGGGCAGCCGTTTGTTTTGCAGGAAATTCTCGACAAAATATGTGTTGGTCTAATTCCTCTGGCGTTGGTCCTGCTGTGTCTGAAACTGCTCAACAAAAAAGTCAGCCCTAATAGGGTGTTGATTATGCTGATTGCGATTGGTTTTGGTGCTGCCGGGATCGGTATTATTTAATCCACATCCCCTCGCAAGAGGGGATTATTTTAGGATAGCTATGAAGAATATCTTAATCGGCTGCGCGCTTTGTTTGGCATTCAGCGGACAAAATGCTCTGGCAAAAGAGTCCTCTTTGGCGGGAGTAGATCAACAGATTACAAGCTGGGTCGAAAAAGGATATTACCCGGGAGCTGCCGTCATTATCGTCAAGGATGATAAAACAGTATTTGAAAAATATTATGGCGGCTATACCGCACAAACAGAGGTGCATATCGCCTCCACCGGAAAATGGCTTGCTGCCGCCACTATTGCCTCAATGGTAGATGACGGAGTGCTTTCATGGGATGATCCTGTTAGCAAATGGCTACCGGAATTTACTGATGAAAAAGGGCGCGCTACTCTGCGCCAGCTATTGTCACACACATCAGGCTACCCTGATTACCAACCCGCAGACAAACCTGAAGATCACTATCAGTCCTTAGCGGAATCCGTCGCACACATCCATCCGCTCAAAAGTGTCAGCAAAGCTGGCGAGACCTTCAATTACGGTGGCCTGGCAATGCAGGTGGCCGGGCGAATGGCTGAAGTGGCTAGCGGTAAATCATGGAATACGCTGTTCTATCAACGTATCGCCAAACCACTGGGAATGACGCATACGGCCTTCACGCCCGTCAGTTCGGAACAGGGGTTCAGCCCCATGTTGGCTGGCGGAGCGCGTACTACACTTGCCGACTATCAACGTTTCCTGAAGATGATCGCCCAAGATGGTCAGTATCAGAATAAACAAATATTAAGCGCTTCAGCGATTGCCTTTATGCAAAGCGATCAGATTCGTCAGGCCCAGATCGCACCCGGCGAGGTTAATCGCTATGTCCAGACGGTTCGGGGAAGCAACCGCCATGATATCTATGGCCTTGGCGAATGGCGGGAAGAGGTTGATCTGTACGAGGCCCCGACATTGATCAGCAGTCCAGGCTGGGCCGGAACCTATGCCTGGATAGATAAAACGAATCAGAGCTATGGGTTGATACTTGCCAAAGTGAATCTGTCAGTGGCTCAGCCAGCCGGTTTTAATAGTTTCTACGCAGGCCCTTCCCTCATTTCTGTTATTCGCGCTGATCTGAACAAATAAATCTCTCCTGGGGATTCCATATCCCCAGGTTATTCAGCATATAAGAACCCAGTAATATTTAAGGTAACGCTATGGCCTGGTATGCCGCTGCTTTCTCAAAACAACCTGAAAAGTTTTCTCAGGTATATTCGCCCGCTGTACTTAAGAGTATTTCGGAATTATGCGCATTTTTTCCTGATTTAATCACACCGGATAATATTTCCCGGTATCGAAATGAACTACAGAACGTCGAGGCTATTTTTTCCACATGGGGAATGATAAACTTTACTGAGGCGCAATTAGATGCGATGCCAAAATTAAAAATCGTATTTTATGCTGCTGGAAAAACAGATTATTTTTCAGGACCGCTGTTAGCCAGAGGTATAAAAATAGTCAGCGCCTGGATGGCAAATGCTATCCCGGTCGCTGAATTTTGTCTCGCGCAAATTTTACTGGGGTGCAAAGGTTATTTCAGAAATCAGCGAGAATATACTGGCTCTGACAAATTTGAATCACTGGCAAATCATCACCCGGCCCCAGGTGTTTATAATGAACGAGTGGCATTAATCGGTGCCGGAGCTATCTCTCAAACATTACAGCATTTGTTACAACCATTTAATCTTGATGTCATGGTGGTTCCTTCCCGCAGTGCAAAACGTCTTATTTCCCTTGAACAGGAATTTTCCCACGCATATGTTATCAGTAATCATCTTCCTGACCGGGAAGATAATATTGGTATTCTTGATGGTGATCTTTTCCGTCGCATGCGTCCAGGCGCCGTATTTATTAATACAGGAAGAGGGTCACAGGTTAACGAAGAGGAACTTATTACCGTATTACAGGAGCGACCGGATCTAACCGCAGTACTGGACGTCACTAAACCCGAGCCACCAGCAGCCTGTTCGCCGCTGTATACTTTACCGAATGTAAGGTTATCCAGCCATATTGCCGGTGCCCTGAATAATGAAACGCGTCGCCTCGCAGATTGCGTATTTGAAGAATTTCAACGCTGGTCAAGAGGTGAACCGTTAGTGTACGAAATTTCTCGCAAGATGTGATGAATACCCTGAATAGTGTTTATATTAACCTCTCAAACGATATTAATACCAACCTTTCAAGTTAAGTGTCTAAATACTTTTGCACACTTACATATAACTCCATGTAATTATTTGATTTTATTTTTTGGCACAGGAATTGCTTTGTTAATTATGTCTTTTTTCACATCAAAACATTAACAAAAATCATATCAAGATCTACAGGAATAAAAATGAAAAAATTACATGCAATTATTATAGGATTACCATTGTCTTGCTTATCCCTCAATGCACTGGCTGCTGCGACATGGGTTGATAATCGCTATGCTCATACATGGGGTCCTGAAAAAAATCAGTATAAAATTGGTGGGGGGCATATTTTTGATAATGGTGCAGGGGTACTTGTGTCTGCCATGTATGATCTGGGCCATAATTTTGACCAGATGAAAAGTTCCTTTCAGGAGTTCGAGGGCTGGTATCCGGTTCCGCTAAATGACAAATGGAGTATTACCCCAGGAGGATTGAGTGATATTGACTCAGCAGGGACGAAAATTGCCCCCTACATTAGCCTTGATTATAAATTAAACAAGGTACTGAGTTTTAGCACACGTTATCGCTATAATCATATGACGCATAAAGAAACCGATTACAACGGATATATGGATTATAACGACACTCACCAAATTGACTTATTTCTAAACTATCAGGCTACAGATAAATTATGGCTTCAGCTAAACCCAGAATTTTTTGTTAATACGGGTGATTATTATGCATCTAACGGAAAGAAAACACACTGGGAACCCAGTATTGTTGCCCGTTATCGTATGAATAAAAACTGGATGCCCTATACAGAAATCGCATGGTTAGACAAAGATCAGAATAATGATAACCAGGTACGTCTCCGTGTAGGTATCCGTTACTATTTCGATTGATGTTTTACCCAGCAGGGCAGTCTGACTGCCCTGCTGTTATTACTCGGTTATGATACGGAATGATTTGAAAAGGAAAGCCCCTTCACCGCCGGTTAACGCTCCGCGTGCGTAAATCCCCATCCTCGCTCCAATCCATTTACCGGCTCCGGCTGAAAACCCTGGCTCTACCTGCTGCCATGTTCTACCTGGTGAACACCAGGTAAATCTGACCAAACCACCATAATCTACATGATAACTAAGCTCTACCTGCTCCAGCTCCGTAACATCGGCCAATGTCAACGATGTTTCATCAAGATAACCGTTATCATTTATCCAGCCATGACGAAATATGAGTTGCCGACGACCAGTAGAGCACTTTACGCAAAGCGCAGCAAAACGCTGACCGTATATCACCACACCACCTTCATCGCCCTCAAGGCTTAACGACAGGTCTATCAAAGTGCTTACGGTAAACCGTTCTGCAGGAAATTTTTGCAGCAACAGATGTGGTAAATGATAAATACTGAGATCGGCAACGGCAGGAACACTGCGTAAATGCAAACCCTGCGCTCCAGGGCGCAACCAGTTTTGCTGGGGGTTTGACTGCCATTGCCACTGCAACCCTGGGATACCGTCCAGGAAATTGTCGCTGGTCTGTAACTCGCAGGGCGTCAAAGGAAGCGTAGGCAACGATTGTACCAAGACAGGTTGCCCCTTCCCATGTTCATCAAGTTTCTCGCCAATGCATGGCCAGCCATCTTCTGACCAGCACATTGGCTGGAGATGAACGATGCGACCATATACGCCCTTATCCTGAAAGTGGAAAAACCAGCTCTGCCCGTTCATAAGTTCAACCCATGCGCCTTGGTGCGGACCATTTACGATAGAGCTACCCTGATGGAGAGCATCACGATACTGCCACGGCCCTGTCAATTCTTGAGAACGCATGACCGTTTGCCACCCCCTTTTTACTCCACCTGCTGGGGCGAATATCCAGTATTCCCCGTTTCGTTTATACAGCTTAGGGCCCTCCAGCGTGGGATGTGACGGTGTACCATCAAAAATCACGCATCCCTCACCCAACAAACGGGAGGCATCTGGTGCCATTTCAGTGAGTTGTAGTTTGTTTTTGATACCACTTCTGCTAAATGCAAACGCGTTAACCAACCATGCTCTTCCATCATCATCCCAGAGTGGGCAAGGATCAATCCAACCAGGGGCAGCTTTCAGGCAATGGGGTTCACTCCATTCCCCCATAGGATCATAGGCATGAGTCACAAATATTCCATCGTCAGGCAGGCTGTAAAAAACCCAGAACCGATTGTTGTGGAAACGAATAGAAGGTGCCCAGACCCCCTTTCCAGGCTGAGGAATATCGTATTCAGGTGAGGGAAGTCGCTTTACAATATAATTAACAATACGCCAATGAATCAGATCACGAGAATGCAGCAGTGGCAGACCTGGAAGTTGGTTAAAACTGGACGCAACCATCCAGAAATCATCACCAGTACGGATAACATCAGGATCGGCATAATCGGCATGTATAATAGGGTTTTGATAAAGTAATGTCATATTCAGTGCCTTGATTAGTTATCTGAATACATTTATGCAAAAAACAGACCATCAATTAAACCGTAACAATAACAATAACAATAACAATAACAATAACAATGATATGGATAGGTATGGTTTATGATCAATATGTGATTTTATATTCACTTTCGACACTAACTGGTTGTTTGCTCAATCCTCCCTAGACAACTTGCCAAGTTCCTGGTGCTTTAGTCGCTGTTCATGTCCTTCCGAATTTATTTCAGTTGTGAATATAAGGGTAATATGAAGCCGAATACTTTGGTTATTAAATTGGCAGTCTCTATGGTTTGTTAGCTATTTTCAATCAGAGTCAACTTGTAGTTAATATGTTCGGCCTGACGAAAAGTACGCTCATAATCCAGGGTAAGTATACCTGCGAGATTGAATGCGAAATCAAAAGCAGCTCCTAATCCTTGTCCACTTATCAGATTTCCATCCCGAACAACTGGGGCATCGACATAGATTCCGTCTGTAACTCCTTCAGAAAGAGTCCCGGAGCAAACATACCTCCTTCCTTTAAGTAAACCATGAGGTGCGAGCACTTTCGCAGCCGCTGAACATATAGGGCATATTAATTTTCCGAGGCGATCATGTTTTTCTATGAAATCAATAACCAATGTATTTTCTGAAAGGTTTACTGTCCCCTTTGGGCCACCGGGTATGATGACTGCGTCAAAGTAATTATCGAATTGTTCGCGAAGCAAAGTATCTGCCACAATACCTACATCATGATAGCTTTGGATATGCTTCTCATCACTACACGATATTTTCTTTACGCTAATCCCCAGTCGTTCGAGAATATCAAGAACAATAATCGCTTCAGCTTCTTCAAAACCCGGCGCAAGTAACAATGCAGCATTTTTGGTCATATATACACCTGTCTTTTATTTTCTAACCACTAGTTTCAGGGTTAAATATCGGATTTATTTCTACATTCGTAGTTCTTAACCCACTATCGAAAAAGTAAACGAATGTTATAAGTGTTTAATTAGCTTTGATTAATAAAACAAAGCAAATTACATGCCAGGTTTTTATTTACTTTTATTTCAAATGCATACATTAAAAATCAAAACTAAACAGACACTATTTCGTCTATGTGTCTAAAGTAATGGCAGTCGTTGATCTCATGTTTTGCTACCAGCTTTTTACTGGATAGGCCTTGGAGTTAGCCTTGCGGTATAGACATCCTGACCTTGACTCTTGGTCGCATAATCTGACACTTAATCTTAAATAAATTTAGATATATATCATAAGCTTGAACGAACCATCATGACGGCGAATCCATCAAGGATTCGCCGTTTTTGTTTTCTTTGTCTAAGGAGATGTCATGAGAAATCAGGAGGACCAGCAGAACTCACTTACGGAATTACCGCAATGGGCCTCAGAGCGGCTCATGCAGCGAATACGTCAGCTTACAAATTACGAACCGATTGGTATCACGGGCAAAACAGGTGCGGGTAAATCATCACTCTGCAACGCCCTGTTTCAGGGCGAAGTTTCACCCGTCAGCGATGTTATGGTCTGTAAAGAACGCTGCAAACTCTGCGGGGGCTGCGTACGCGACACTCAGTGAGTACCCGTATCAGCGGTAACAGTGCTACTTGCTACAACGGTCAGGCAGTGCCGAAAGCCGCATTCTGATAATTCACCCGCCCCGGCGGCGGGCATCCCATAATCACTTCAGGCCAGCCCTTACCGGCTGGCTTTTTTATTACGGAGCAAAACCATGACCACACAAACTGACACCGCCCACTCACAGATTAGTGATTCACACATGTCTACCCTCATTACAACCAGCCTGGTACCCGATGAACAGCGCCTGGATTTCTGGCCGCTGCACTTCGGGCGTATCCCACAGTGGATTTTTATCGAGACCCGTATCTTTGGCTGGATGGACCGCTTCTGTGAAGACTACAGCGGCGGTATCTGGCAGTTTTACACCCTCAGTAACGGCGGCGCGTTTATGGCCCCCGAAGCTGACATTGATGAGAAATGGGCGCTGTTTAACAACATGAATGGCAACAGTGCGGAAATGAGCGTTGAGGCGGCGGGTATTGCGGTGTGTCTGATTGAGTACAGCCATCACGCCTGTCGTACGGAGTGCGATGCCATGACAGAGCATTATTACCGACTGCGTGATTACGCTCTGCAGCACCCTGAATCCCATGCCATTCTTGCCATCATTGATTAAGGAGTTTTGTCATGGAGAAACAACTGACTCTGTTTGCACCGGAACTGCCGTTGACCTCACAGCGCACCATTAAACGAGCCCTGAGTCTGCTTGACCACCATCTGCATGAACCTGGGGTAGCGTTCACCTCCACACAGGCGGCTCGCGACTGGCTCAGGCTGAAGATGGGAACCCTTGAGCGCGAGGAATTTATCGTGCTGTACCTCAATAACCAGAACCAGCTGCTTGCCCACGAAACGCTCTTTACCGGCACCATCAGTCACACTGAAGTCCATCCCCGCGAAGTGGTGAAACGCGCCCTGTATTTCAATGCAGCAGCAGTGATCCTGGCGCATAACCACCCCTCCGGCGACACCACACCCAGCCAGGCAGATAAGACCATCACGCAGCGTCTGGTGCAGGCGCTTCAGCTCGTTGATATCCGTGTGCCTGACCATCTCATCGTCGGTGGCACGCAGATATTGTCGTTCGCAGAACACGGTCTGCTGTGAGGTATTACATGAAAATTATCAGTAAACGCCGGGCAATGACGATATACCGCCAGCATCCTGAGTCCCGAATCTTTCGCTACTGCACCGGAAAATATCAGTGGCACGGTAGCGTCTGTCATTACACCGGCAGGGATGTTCCGGATATCACAGGAGTCCTGGCTGTGTACGCCGAACGCCGCCAGGACCGCAACGGGCCTTATGCCTGCCTGATGAGCATCACCCTGAACTGACAATAGTGGAGAACTGTAATGAGCAACATCACTTGGGGCCTGCATCGCGATGTCACGCCGCGCCTGGGAACACGTCTGGTGCAGGAGGGCAACCAGCTGCACTACCTGGCTGACCGGGCCAGTATCACAGGTAGGTTCAGCGAAGCAGAATGTCTTAAGCTGGATGTGGCATTCCCGCATTTTATCAGCCAGATGGAATCGATGCTGACTACTGGTGAAATGAATCCTCGCCATGCCCACCGCGCCACCCTGTACCACAATGGTTTCACCTGCGAAGCCGATACCCTTGGCAGTTGCGGCTACGTATACATCGCCGTTTACCCCACTCATCGTTAACTACTTTCACAAGAGCAAATATGAAAACTCTACCTGCAACAAATCCGCAGGCGGCGACGCTATATCTGTCGCCTGTGGCAGTCTGGCAAATGCTGCTTGCACGCCTGCTGGAACAACATTATGGCCTGACACTCAACGACACACCATTCAGTGATGAAACGGTAATTCAGGAGCATATCGATGCCGGTATATCTTTGGCCGATGCCGTTAATTTTCTGGTGGAAAAGTACGGGCTGGTTCGTATTGATCGCAGGGGATTCGACTGGCAAGAACAGTCCCCATATCTGCGGGCAGTCGATATTCTGCGGGCGCGACAGGCAACTGGTTTATTGAAAAGAAATCGTATTAGCGCGGCACGGTGAATATTGGGAATAGCCTTCCTGATTCACACTGCAGCTTTCCTTACTTATTTAATTTACTCATTCCAAAAAGCACCTGCCGATGCTGGTTGGTGCTTTTACTTATATGGACGAAATATCATGCAAATAGAAACTGTAATTTTAACTGGGCACATTATCGCAAGTACAATCCGGGAATGCTGGGCCGTCGTTGTTGATGGTTTTGACGCATGCGGCGAACAAGCTTATGATCCAGCTTAATTTCTTTTCCTCATGAAGGGACGGGTATGGGCAACAGAATGTGGATGATTCGCGGTGACGGCGGCAAGCTCTATGACGATTTTCGCGATAAGCAAATTGTAGGCATCGGTTGGTCTCAGCTGGCTCCATTAGTCAAACCCGGCCTGTCCCGAGCCCAGTTGCTCGCCTTATACCAGGAGGCAGATCCCTTAACAAAGCTGGGAACTGCGCGTTCTGGTGCATCGCAGGTCTGGCGTTTTGTGAATGAGATCCAAAAGGGTGATTGGGTTATTACTTATTCGCCAGCCAACCGTACTTATTTGCTAGGCAAAGTCACATCCGACTTCCAATATCATCCTGAATGGGTGGAAGAGGGGATGGGTATTGCTCGGCAGGTCAAGTGGAATACTCAAGAAATCGATCGCGATCGATTGTCTGTTGCTACCAAAAACACATTGGGCTCTACGCTGACGGTTTTCCAGCTTCCGGAATATGCATCAGAAGAGCTTTTACAGGATAAGAAACCCACTGTAGACGCTATTACTCATAATCCAACAGCGACAGATGAAGATGAGGTCGTTTCTGATCCGCTTCGCGATGTGGAGTCGTTGGCGCGTGAAGGTATTAAAGATCGAGTTAATGGGCTCGATCCGAAGGAGATGGAGTATCTGGTTGCAGGAGTTTTACGCAGCATGGGATATAAAACACAGGTGTCTCCTGTGGGTCCAGATCGTGGGAAGGATATCATCGCATCACCTGATGGATTTGGATTTGAGAATCCACGTATCGTCGTTGAGGTAAAACATCGCAGGGAGCAAATGGGGAGTCAGCAGATTCGCAGCTTTATCGGCGGTCGCCATAAAGACGATCGCGGGCTTTATGTCAGTACGGGGGGCTTTACGAAAGATGCTCGCTATGAAGCCGACCGTTCGACGATACCTCTGACGCTCTGGACGCTTGATGATCTCGTCCGTGCGCTTATTGAGAACTATGAGCAAGTCGATATCGAGACCAAACTTTTGGTGCCTCTGAAGAAAACTTTCCTTCCTGCCTGAATCTTGCTTTGATAGCCATATCGGTGTTCTTCTGGTATGGCTTTATACCCACTTGCAATGTCTATTTTTTGTACGGATTTTAACTTGTGGGTACAAGTTCGGGTATAACTATTCATTCCTGTTTATAAACAATATTGATATCAGTCTATTAGGTGTGAAATTCGAGTCCGGCCTTCGCACTCACCCTCACCCTCTAAACACCTCCTTCCTGTGCCACTCTACAAAACCTTCTTTTGGATAATTCTCGCGCATCATAGGCAGCGCTATCGATTTACCGTCGAAATCCCAGAACAGTCTGCCCACCATGCCGCTGCCATTCACTGCGGGTGACACCTGAACTCGCATACTCTCATCCAGCCCAATCGAACCTTTATCAAAGGCTTTATGGTGGATTGCACACAGCGCCAGTCCGTTTGAAATCTCGCACGGGCCGCCATGCTGTTTCCATTTGATATGGGCCGCTTCAAGCGCAACTGAAGTGCTGTCGTGGCGCATATTGAAGCCACAAATGGCGCATTCATAGTTATAAGCACGCAGAACCTGCTGGCGGAACAACGGGTCCCGCTGTTTGCGGATTTGCAGGATATCAAACCCCAGTTCATCCGCGATTTCTTCCTGAATGCTTTCGGTGAAGTGCGCTTCGAGGATTTGCTGGGCCAGGGCGTTGATGAGGTTCTTGTTCTTTTTCAGCAGGGCAAAATGTTGTTCATCAAAGCCTCCGGCAACGTTATGCGTCACCAGTTCTCCGGCAGGGGGCTGTTTACTGCTGCCGGATGTTGAGCACTGCTCGGCGTTTTGTAGCTCCCAGAACCCATCGCTCTGTAAGCGCCAGAAGGGCATATCCGGGCGGTACTGCGCGCGCTGTGGTCCAAATCGCTCCAGCAGGCTACGCAACGGGTCGCGAACCTCCGAACCGTAGTCAAACAGGCGACCGTGACCCTGCAGATAACCCGCCAGCACATGTAGCAGCAGCAAAGGTTTGTGCGGCGCACGCTGCTCGCCTTTACGCCAGATGGTGATGTCGGCAATTGCCTGCTGCAGGGTTTTACTGGAAGTCATTGATTTCATTATCAGGTAAATAATTGCGATGATGCTCGCAAAATATCACCTGATCAAGCAAAGACGGGTTGATGCGCTATCGACGTCACTTATTGGTATCAATTTGATAAAGCACTATGCGTGGCATGTTGTCTGACATCAACGACATCACTTTTATGTTTTCTGAAAAACACATACGCCACGGCAGTTACCGTTCCCCCACCAGGGTACGCAGGAGTACGATAAGCATGCAAATTATTGCATATCGAAGGATCTCTGATGGACACAGTAGAGGAACTCAACGGAACATACTTTTATAAAGGGGTCTGTAACATTTCTGCAGGTGAGCTATTTTTCTGGATTTTTCTCGACAAAATTGATGAACAATTTGGGGGAATTAAAGATGTGGTAACAATGTCATGTATCATTCTTGGGTTACCATTGCTGAAAACACGGGGTAAACCATATGGGGCAACACAAGGCACATCAATTGCCTCCAAATATTCTCGTGAGTTTCTTAACGTAACATTGTCCGTCAGGCTTCCTACCATCACCAATGCCAGTATCAAATATTTAAAACCAATGATGACTAACAATCTGGGGGCATTCGTTGGACGAACAATTCCTGTGATTGGTTGGGTATTACTCGCAAATGATGTCGCCCAAATTGTTTATAAAACGGTGAATACCTACAACACCATTGCCAGAGAGGAAGATCGCGTATGGTGACGGATAATGAGGTATTAGAATTTTTTCGGGGGGAGTTATCTCTCGCGGTAACGTTTACTTTCAAGCCTATCCCGATTGAACTTGATACGCCGCTGCAAGGTTACGCTGAATGGGATGAATTACCGTATGCCATTGATGATTTTGGAGAGAAATATAACGTTGATGTTTCTGTGATTGATTTCGAGGCCTATTACCCGTGGGAAAGAGAATCGGTCTATCGAAAATGGTTTACCAAAGAACCCATCAAGCAAGTGTCAAAACCGCTTACTGTGCGTATGTTCGCAGAATCAGCCAGAGCAGGCCGCTGGTTATATGATTGATTACAAGGAGTGTTGAAAATGGCTGTACCCGTTCATTTATTTTTAAAAGACGATGGTGGCGCGATGATTCGTGGAGGCTCGGATGTCCAGGGACGTGAAGGCAGTATTGAGTTACGTGGTTTAACACATAACCTTAGCATTCCAACCGATGGTGCCACTGGAAAGCTAACCGGCACACGCCAACATGGCCCATTTCTTTTTGACAAAGAGATCGATTCCTCCAGCCCATACCTTTACAAAGCAGTTGCGACAGGTCAGACACTTCAAAGTGCGGAACTAAAGTTCTATCACATAAACGACGCAGGCCAGGAAGTGGAATACTTTAATACCCTGCTTGAAGGTGTAAAAGTTGTATCAGTGACACCAATCGTGCATGACACACGTACGGTAACGGGAACTGGACATTTGGAAAGCGTACAACTGCGCTATGAAAAAATCACCTGGTGTATTGTAGATGGCAATATTCAATATACCGACGCCTGGAACGAACGCACTACGGCATAAAGCAAAAGTGGCGTAATACCCCAAAAAAGGCGCCCTTCGGCGCCTCAATTACCATCACGCTCTCACCCCTTCGACCCTTTCCCCGCAATCACCCCGATAAACTCCAGCACCTGCTTTTGCTTACGCGCGGAGAGCTTTTCCACGGCGCGCAGGGATTTCATCAGTTCTGACTCTTCGGGTTCGGGCGTGCGGGCGGTTAACACAATGCAGCCTTGCATTACGCGCACATCGACGCGGGTGCCGGTGTCGAATCCGGCGGCTTTAAGCCACTGGCCCTTCATCACGATGGACGGAAACTGGACATACTTCACCGGCAAACGGCTGTAATCAGGATAACCGCTCGCATAACCCACCTTCAGGCAACGGTTATCTGCGACGTACACTTCTGGATCAAATGAAACTGCAATACAATGCGTATCAGTCATGATGGCTATTCTCGTGAAATAGTTACTGTGATTAGCGATGCGGAGGTGTTGGCGCACCTTCGCATCGCGCTAATAAAACCCCTGTAAATTACCCCAGTAATTGGCGGGAAGTCCAGATGTAAATAAGATGAAATAAGCGCGATTAGCACGCTTTCGGAATAAATAGAAATCCTCTCTATCCCAATAAACATAGTATTATTCACCGTATAAATTCATTCCTGTCCCATCCTCCTGATACCTGCCATTTCCAGAAAATAACGCCCATCTGTATCAGACCAAAAATGCGATCTAACTCACTGAAGCAAATAGTAAACTCTGAAACAACGCCGTTTTGTACACTTTGCTTTACACTTTTAGTGATGTGAATCACAAATATAAACCCGTGAAGTGATCCGACTCTCACAAAATGGGGTGTACTCATTCAGCAATACAGTATGAGCACAGACTGGAAAGTTAAGTTTTCAGTATTTCCCCTCTCCACGGGGGCACCATCGCAAATGGCAAATCAACACGCAAAAAAAAACTTGTTGAATATGAACGGGTAAAAAAATGACGTGTGATTTGCATCACCTACATTTACAGCTTTTTAAATTATTGCCAGTGATTAATGTTGACCAGGCTATTTCCATAATCAATTAAATCTTGCATAGTGCCTCCACATTATTTCTCCCCCTGACTCAGGAGGCGAATAGTTATATTTCATCAGACTTTATTGATGAACCAGGTATGCTTTACTTCACATTAATACGTACATGACCACTGTTACTGGAGAAACAAAATGAATTATCCGGCAGAACCCTTCCGTATTAAAAGCGTTGAAACTGTATCTATGATCCCGCGTGATGAACGCCTTAAGAAAATGCAAGAAGCGGGATACAATACTTTCCTGTTAAATTCGAAAGATATTTATATTGACCTGCTGACAGACAGTGGCACCAACGCAATGAGCGACAAGCAGTGGGCCGGCATGATGATGGGTGATGAAGCCTACGCGGGCAGCGAAAACTTCTATCATCTGGAAAGAACCGTGCAGGAACTGTTTGGCTTTAAACATATTGTTCCTACTCACCAGGGGCGCGGCGCAGAAAACCTGTTATCGCAGCTGGCAATTAAACCGGGGCAATATGTTGCCGGGAATATGTATTTCACTACTACCCGTTATCACCAGGAAAAAAATGGTGCGGTGTTTGTCGATATCGTTCGTGACGAAGCGCACGATGCCGGTCTGAATATTGCTTTTAAAGGTGATATCGATCTTAAAAAATTACAAAAACTGATTGATGAAAAAGGCGCCGAGAATATTGCCTATATTTGCCTGGCAGTCACGGTTAACCTCGCAGGCGGGCAGCCGGTCTCCATGGCTAACATGCGCGCGGTGCGTGAACTGACTGCAGCACACGGCATTAAAGTGTTCTACGACGCTACCCGCTGCGTAGAAAACGCCTACTTTATCAAAGAGCAAGAGCAGGGCTTTGAGAACAAGAGCATCGCAGAGATCGTGCATGAGATGTTCAGCTACGCCGACGGTTGTACCATGAGTGGTAAAAAAGATTGTCTGGTGAATATCGGCGGCTTCCTGTGCATGAACGATGACGAAATGTTCTCTTCTGCCAAAGAGTTAGTCGTTGTCTACGAAGGCATGCCATCCTACGGCGGCCTGGCCGGACGCGACATGGAAGCCATGGCGATTGGTCTGCGCGAAGCCATGCAGTATGAGTACATCGAGCACCGCGTGAAGCAGGTTCGCTATCTGGGCGACAAGCTGAAAGCCGCGGGTGTACCGATTGTTGAACCGGTGGGCGGTCACGCGGTATTCCTTGATGCGCGTCGCTTCTGCGAGCATCTGACGCAGGACGAGTTCCCGGCGCAAAGCCTGGCTGCCAGTATCTATGTGGAAACCGGCGTACGTAGTATGGAGCGCGGAATTATCTCTGCGGGCCGTAATAACGTGACCGGTGAACACCACAGGCCGAAACTGGAAACCGTGCGTCTGACTATTCCACGCCGCGTTTATACTTACGCGCATATGGATGTAGTGGCTGACGGTATTATTAAACTTTACCAGCACAAAGAAGATATTCGCGGGCTGAAGTTTATTTACGAGCCGAAGCAGCTCCGTTTCTTTACTGCACGCTTTGACTATATCTAAATAATAATTATGGCCCCATCTCAGGATGGGGCTTTTTTGTATTTCTTTTCCATGAACAGGAAGCCTTTGCGGTGCCCGTTACCGTGACATAACTACAAAAGTAAACCCTGACTCCGACATTTTTATTATCCGCATGATGTACAAATGACAGCTGTAATTATAACGAATAGTCTACAGGAACATTTATCATGGATATTAATGCCATTGAGCGACAGAGTAGTACCCCCGGACTGATTAGCGGAACCATGTTGGTTATCGCGACCGTAGTGGGTGGAGGGATGTTTTCCCTGCCGATTGCGATGGCTGGCGTATGGTTCCCCGGTGCGTCAGTTATTCTTCTGTTTATCGCCATCATGATGTTATTAACCGGTCTGATGCTGGTCGAAGTTAACCTGCATTATGGCGCCGGTGCCAGTTTTAATACCTTTACTCAGGATTTATTAGGCCGAAAGTGGAATATTGTGGTCGGTATCGCTTTCGGCTTTGTGCTGTATATTCTGACCTATGCCTATATCTCTGGTTCGTCGGCGGTGATGGCGCAAACCGTGTTCAAATACAGCGGCGTGCGCTTTCCGGCGAATATCTCGGTGGTGATCGTTAGTATGCTGGTCGGGGCGATTGCCTGGTACAGCTCCTTGTTGGTTGGACGTATTACTACCGTGTTGATCATCGGTAAGTTTATCGCGTTCTTTGCCACCTTTTCTGGCCTGGTGGGTCATATCGAAGTGGCGAAACTCGTCGACAGCGTGGCGGTGGCGCTGCCCAATTCGCAGTACCTGCCGTATATCCTGATGACGCTGCCATTCTGCATTATCTCGTTTGGTTTTCACGGTAACGTGCCGAGCCTGGTGAAGCTGTATGGCACGAGCGGGATCTCAAATATTACGCGTTCGATTATCATCGGCACGCTGTTTGCCCTGCTGCTGTATATCTTCTGGCTGGGCGTCACGATGGGCAACATCAGCCGTTCCTCGTTCCCGCCAATTATCGCCAAAGGCGGCAATATCGACGTGTTTGTCGAGGCTATCAGCGGGCTGTTCACCAGCCGTTATATGGATCTGATCCTGACCTTCTTCGGCAACTTTGCGGTAGCCAGTTCCCTGCTGGCGGCGACGCTTGGCCTGTTCGATTACATCGCCGACCTGTTTCACTTCCCGGATGACGGCATGGGGCGCCTGAAAACCGCGCTGGTGACCTACTTCCCGCCAGCCGCCGTGTGCTTCTTCTTCCCGAACGGGTTTGTCCACGCCATTGGTTACGCCGGTCTGGCCTTTACCATCTGGAGCGTGATCCTGCCGCCGTTCCTGGTGAAAGCGGCGCGGAAACGTTTTCCGACCGCCAGCTATACCGCGCCGTGTAATAACACCGTGCTCAATCTGGTCATTGTCTGTGGGGCGGTTGTCTATCTGACGGTTGTTCTGGACGTATTTGGTCTGCTGCCAACGTTTCGCTAGACGGAGTCAAAATGAAAAACGTGTTGTCTGTTCAGTCGTCAGTCGTTTATGGCTATGCCGGAAATAAAGCCGCCGTGTTGCCGATGCAGCTCTCGGGGATCGATGTCTGGCCGTTTTACACCGTACAGTTTTCCAACCACACCCAGTACGGGATGTGGCAGGGCATGGCGATGCCGCACGGCGAGCTGAGCGCCATCATCAGCGGGCTGGATGATCTGCAAAAACTGGCGCAATGCGATGCCGTGCTGTCCGGGTATCTCGGGGACAAACGCCATTGCGAAGAGGTGAAGCTCGCGGTCACCACCATTCGCCAGCGTAATCCGCAGGCGCTCTATTTTTGCGATCCGGTAATGGGCGACCCGCAAAAAGGCTGCATCGTCGCGCAGGGCGTGGAGTCCTTTTTTGTCGATGACGCCATTCAACTGGCCGATGTGATGGGGCCGAATCTCTATGAGCTGGGCGTGCTGACGGGCAGACAACTACGTAGTTTTGACGAGGTGGTGGAAGCGGCGCAGCAGTTGGTGGCGTGGGGCGTGAAGAAGGTGCTGGTGAAACATCTCGGCGACTGCTCGCGCGACAAACAGGCGTTTGAAATGCTGCTGGTGACGGCGGAACAGACGTTACACATCGCCCGGCCGCTGTATACCTTTGCCAAAATGCCGGTGGGCGTTGGGGATCTGATTTGCAGCGTGATGCTGGCCTCACTGCTCAACGGTTATGAGGACAAGCAGGCGCTGGAGCGGACCACCAGTGTCGTCGACGCGGTGATGCGGCTGACGAAAGAGCACGATTCGTATGAACTGCGGCTGATAGACGCGCGTCACCAGATAATGGAGCCGCAAATTCGCTATCAGGCAACGGTGCTGTAGCGCCGCAAGGAGGCTCTATGTTTCTGACACTGCTACGATTTCAGCATCCGCTGATCTACCGTTTTGCATGGCTTCGTCTGTGGGTCAGGGTGTTAAGAGCGTGCGGGCTGCGTAAGTGAAAGGGGAGAACATTTTTCTCTGCTGCCGGATGCGGCGCTTGCGCCTTATCCGGCCTACAAATGAGCGTGAAACGTAGGCCCGATAAGCGAAGCGCCATCAGGCATTAGCGCCAGGCATTACACGCGGAAGTAGCGTGGTGGGATCAACGCGGAAAAGGCGTCGAACTTCTTCACCATCTTTTTCCAGAACAACATAACAACAATCCTCGATTTGAAACATCGGCGCTATTTTAGTCAGCGCCGACAAATCGTAAAGCCAGTCGCTTCGTTTCGATCCTGAAGCGGTGTAAACCTTTTTGGTCACCGCGTCGTCAAATACGGTTGCCGTGAATTTGACGGGGTTGACAATGGATTACGCCATAAACCAGTAATAAAAGAGACCGACTTTCAGGCCGAGGATCACAATATAGGCGCAGCAGTATTTCATGGTGCCAGACATTATCTGGTTGGCCTGTCCGTCCATTTTGGTGGCTGAAACCGCAATGGCGATACTCTGCGGCGAAATCATTTTCCCCCCCGTTGCACCAGAAGTATTCGCCGCCGCGAGCCAGTTGGGATCGATATGCAGTTTACTGGCGGCAATGGTTTGCAGTTTGCCGAACAAAATATTCGAGTTGGTATCGCTGCCGGTAACAAACGTGCCCAGCGCGCCAATCACCGGGGCGAGGAAGACGTAGGAACTGCCGGTCAGATCGACAATCGACTGGGCCAGCGTGGAGATAATCCCGCTGAGATCCATTACCGTGGCCAGCGCGACAATCGCCATAATCGCCACAATGGAATTTTTAAGCTGGAAAATGGTTTTGATAAACACTTCCAGCATCCCGCGCGCGGACGCTCCCTGAATAAAACCGCCGATAAGGGTCGCAAAGATGATCAGCATCCCCGGCGTGGTCACCCATTCAACTTTCAGCGCCAGCGTGTTGCCGTCGGCGAGCGTGAAATGCAGCACCGAGGCCAGTTGGGACGCCGCGCCTTTGATCGTCGGGAACAGCGGTGAGCACAGTAGGATAAAAACAAAAATAAACAGATAGATAGAGCCTACGCGGAACAACACTTTTGCCGAGCGCGGCGTGGTTTCGCGGGTATGGCTGACCTCAATGCGCCACTCGGGATCGGTTTTCCCTTTGCGCAGGCGGCTGACCATCGCCACGGCAAACAGGCTGACCAGGCTACCGGCAAAGGCGGGCAATTCCGCGCCAAGATGAATGGCGACAAAATATTGCGGAACCAGCGTGGTGATGCCGCAAACCAGCGTGATCAGAAATACGCCACGAATGGCTTTCAGGCCGCCGCCAATAATGCAGACAATGACAAACGGCAGCAGGATATTAAACAGCGCGAGCTGCAGAATAATGGTTCCGCCTAAGGTATACACCGGCAGATTAACCTGTTCCGCCAGAATAGAAACCGGGATCCCGACCGCGCCGAACGCGGTGGGAACGGTATTCGCCACGAGGGAAGCGATCGCCGCCTTCAGCGGGTTGAATCCCAGCGCAATAAGAATGCCGATCGGAATGGCGACCGCAGTGCCATAACCTGCCGCGGCTTCAAGGAATCCGCCGAAGCACCATGAAATCAGTAGCACCTGAATACGCTTATCTTCGCTAATGCTGGCGAGAATATCGCGCAGAATATCCAGCGCCTTGGTCGCCTGCATGACGTTATAACTGAAGATGGCGCCGAGGATCACAATCACAATCGGCCATAATCCCTTCAGGGCGCCATAGCCTATCGCGGCTTTCAGATTCTGTACGGGCATTTCCCAGAATATGGCCGACAACGCGGCAGTGAATACCAAAGAGATCAACACGGAATAATGGATGGGCATTTTCAATTTCAATATTAAAAATACCATCAGTAGTAAAGGAGAGAGTGCCAGGGCAAACATAAAATATTCGTTCATTGCTATTCCTGATTGGTTCATTAAACCTGATTTATATTTATGGTGGGGAGGCTACATTGCTGGGTTAATAAAGTATGTAAACTGAATCGCTTCAGTGAATAAAGTAATTATGATTTGTAGTTTTGTAACTATTGTAATCTTTTAATTAAAATCCAATGCCAGGTAAATATACTTAAGAGTAAGTTGAATACCTATAAATAGTTATATGATAACCTTTTTAATAATGCTGGTGATGAGAATAGTAAGCACCTGAAACTGTTATTAAGGTGTTCATAACGCTGTGGTTTTAAATATAAAAATGTGAGCGAGACCGAAAGAAATAAACCTGGTTGTTGCATATGGGGGTTGATTAGGGGATTATTTGGTTTTGTCATACAAATGAAAATACAGACATATGCGACTGTCCTGACTTAAGAAGCGGAGAGTCGGCATCAAAGGAAAACGACCCGAGCATCACCATGAACCCAGGTATTAGTAAAAACAGCAAACAGAAAAACTGGGCGTGAAATACGGCTGAACCTTTGCTTGATATCGCGATATCAAGCGCAATAAACAGAAATGAAGCAATGGAGTAGTTATTGTGAATGTAAATTTCTTTGTTACCTGCATTGGTGACGCACTGAAATCACGGATGGCACGAGACTCCGTATTGCTGCTGGAAAAACTGGGTTGTCGCGTTAATTTCCCCGAGAAGCAAGGGTGTTGCGGTCAGCCAGCCATCAACAGCGGTTACATCAAAGAGGCGATCCCCGGGATGAAAAACCTGATCGCCGCCCTGGAAGACAACGACGATCCGATTATCTCGCCAGCAGGCTCCTGTACCTACGCGGTAAAAAGCTATCCGACGTATCTGGCCGATGAACCGGAATGGGCGCTGCGTGCCGAAAAAGTCGCCGCGCGTATGCAGGATCTCACCTCCTTTATCGTCAACAAGCTGGGCGTGGTGGACGTCGGCGCGAGCCTGCAGGGCCGCGCTGTCTATCATCCCTCTTGTAGCCTGACTCGAAAGCTGGGGGTGAAGGAAGAGCCGCTCACGCTGCTGAAAAACGTTCGCGGGCTGGAGCTGCTGACGTTTGCCGATCAGGATACCTGCTGCGGCTTTGGCGGGACGTTCTCTGTCAAAATGGCCGAGATATCCGGCGAGATGGTGAAAGAGAAAGTCTTACATTTGATGGATGCGCAGCCGGAATATTTGATTGGCGCAGACGTCAGTTGCCTGCTGAACATTGGCGGTCGACTGCAACGGGAAGGCCAGCCGGTCAAAGTGATGCATATTGCTGAAGTGCTGATGAGCCGCTGAGGGGAAAGAGATGTCGATAAAAACCAGCGATGTAGAATTTAAACTGCGCATTCGTCAGCAGATAGAAGATCCGATCATGCGTAAAGCCGTGGCCAATGCGCAGGAACGTATTGGCGCAAATCGACAAAAAATGGTCGATGAGTTAGGCCACTGGGAAGACTGGCGCGATCGTGCCAGCCAGATCCGCGATCACGTGCTGAGCAACCTCGACGCTTATCTGTATCAACTCTCCGAGAAAGTGACGCAAAACGGCGGCCACGTCTATTTCGCCAAAACCAAAGAAGAGGCCACCGCCTACATTCTGCAGGTCGCGCGAAGCAAAAACGCGAAGAAGGTGGTGAAGTCCAAGTCGATGGTGACCGAGGAGATCGGCGTCAACCATGTCCTGCAGGATGCGGGAATCCAGGTGATCGAAACCGATCTCGGGGAATACATCCTGCAATTGGATCAGGATCCACCTTCGCACGTCGTGGTCCCGGCTATTCATAAAGATCGCTATCAGATCCGCCGCGTGCTGAACGAGCGTCTGGGGTATGACGGCCCGGAAACCCCGGAAGCCATGACCTTGTTCATTCGCCAGAAGATCCGCGAGGATTTCCTGAGTGCCGAAATCGGTATTACCGGCTGTAACTTTGCCGTGGCGGAAACCGGTTCAGTATGCCTGGTGACCAACGAAGGCAACGCGCGCATGTGCACCACGCTGCCGAAAACGCACATTGCGGTGATGGGCATGGAGCGTATCGCGCCGACCTTTGCCGATGTGGATGTGCTGATCACCATGCTGGCGCGCAGCGCCGTGGGCGCTCGTCTGACGGGCTATAACACCTGGCTGACCGGCCCGCGTGAGGCGGATAACGTGGACGGACCGGAAGAGTTCCATCTGGTGATTGTCGATAACGGTCGCTCGCAGGTGCTGGGCTCTGAGTTTCGCGATGTGCTGCGCTGCATCCGCTGCGGGGCCTGTATGAACACCTGCCCGGCGTATCGCCACATCGGCGGACACGGCTATGGCTCGATCTATCCCGGCCCTATTGGCGCGGTGATTTCTCCACTGCTCGGCGGCTATAAAGATTTTAAAGACCTGCCGTACGCCTGTTCCTTATGCACGGCCTGCGACAGCGTCTGCCCGGTGCGTATTCCGCTGTCAAAACTGATCCTGCGTCATCGTCGGGTGATGGCCGAGGAGGGCATTACCCCGAAAGCCGAGCGACGTGCGATCAAAATGTTCGCTTATGCCAATAGCCATCCGGGGCTGTGGAAAGTGGGGATGATGGCGGGCGCGCATGCGGCAAGCTGGTTTATCAATGGCGGGAAAACCCCGCTCAAGGTTGGCGCGATTGGTGACTGGATGGAGGCGCGCGATCTGCCTGATGCTGACGGCGAGAGCTTCCGCAGCTGGTTTAAGAAACATCAGGCGCAGGAGAAAAAGAATGGATAACCGTACCGCGTTTTTAAACACCATCGCCCAGGCGCTGGGTCGCCCGCCGCGTTTCGAACCGCAAGCGGATGCCGCGCCGGTTAACAATTATGCCAACGAGCGCCTGACCGAACTTAGCCCGCAGCAGCGCTGCGATGCGTTTATCCAGTTCGCCAGCGAAGTGATGCTGGCCCGCTGTGAACTGACTCGCGAGGACCAGGCCGCAGAAGCAGCGCTACGTCTGTGTGAAGAATTGGGTCAGCCGGTAGTGCTGAGCGGCGACAGCCGACTGGTGGCGCTGGGCATCACCGAACGCTTGCAGCAGGAATGCAACGCCGTGGTCTGGGATCCGGCGCGAGGCAGCGAAAATATTACCGAGGCCGAGCAGGCGAAAGTCGGCGTGGTGTATGCCGAGTATGGCCTGACTGAGTCCGGCGGCGTGGTGCTGTTTTCCGCGCCGGAGCGCGGGCGTTCTTTGAGCCTGTTGCCGGAGTCCTCGATTTTCGTGCTGCGTAAAAGCACCATCCTGCCGCGAGTGGCGCAACTGGCAGAAAAACTGCATCAGAAAGCGCAGGCCGGTGAGCGTATGCCGTCGTGCATTAACATTATCAGTGGACCCAGCTCGACGGCGGATATTGAGCTTATCAAGGTGGTTGGGGTGCATGGCCCGGTGAAGGCGGTGTATCTGATTATTGAGGATTGTTAAGGCAGGAGAAAGAACCGCTCTGGGCTGTGGGCCAGAGCGGTATCGACGTGATGCAATCATGCTGATGATCAACACGATTACCAGGCCAACCACGGAGTTCACCAGCTCCAGCAGACCCCAGGTTTTCAGCGTATCCTTCACCGACAGGTCAAAGTAGCCTTTGAACAGCCAGAACGAGGCATCGTTGATATGGGTCAGGGTGTTGGAGCCAGCCGCCGTCGCCAGTACCAGCAACGCCGGATCGACGCCCACCAGTTGACCGGTTGCCGGGTCGAGAATGGCTGCGCTGATAATCCCCGCCGCCGTCATGGCTGAGACCACGCCCTGACCGGTTGCCAGACGAATAAGCACGGTTATCAACCACGCCATGATGTACGGAGAAATATTGCCGTGCGACATCAGCATACCGATGGTATCGCCAATGCCGGTATCAATAATGGTCTGCTTCAGTACGCCGCCCGCGCCGATGATCAGGATCACCATGGCGATGCTTTTCACCGCGTTTTCAAAGGCGTTCATCACCCACTGCATGTCGTGACCACGCGCGGTACCAAACAGCACGAAGGCGACAATCATGGCGATAAACATCGCAATTGGCGAGGAGCCTAAGAAGTTGACCACTTCCCACGCCTGCGTTCCTTTCACCAGCCAGATGTTGGCGATGGTGGTGGAGATCATGATGATCGCCGGGATCAGCGGAACCAGAATAGAGATGCCGAAAGACGGTAGATTGTTCTGGTCAACCGGTACGTCGGCCTTCATGAATGACGGCGTCGGGCGATCGAGGTTGCCGAGGAACTTCGGCAGGATAAGCCCGGCGCAGATCACGCTCGGAATAGTCACCAGAATACCGTAGATGTAGACCATACCCATGTCAGCGCCGTAGGCGTTAACCAGCGCGACCGGACCTGGCTGCGGCGGGAACAGAGAGTGGGCGGTGGTGGCGGCGGCAACGGCAGGAATCGCCAGCTTGAGGAACGGGATCTTCGCTTCCGCGGCAATGACGATCACCAGCGGCGCCAGCATAATAAACGCCACTTCATAGAACATCGCCAGGCCAAAAATCAGACCAATAATGATCACCGACAGCTGCACATAGCGCAGCCCAAGTCGAGCCAGCAGCGTATGAGCAATCTGATGCGCCGCTCCGGAATCGACCATCAGCTTACCGATGACTGCCCCGAATACCACGATAATCGCCAACTCACCCAGCGTGCTGCCAAAGCCGGATTTCATGGTGTGTAGCAGCGCCATTAAGTCCATACCCGCCAGCATGCCGACCGAGAGCGCCGCCAGCAGCAGGGCGACCATCGAGTTTATTTTGAATCTTAGATTGAGCACCAGCATCAGACCGATGCCGAATACGACCCACAGAATATTGAGAACATGCATATAACGTCTACCTTTATTGGTTGAGCTATTATGATTTTGGTTGAGATGTTATATGTATTGGTTAACCATTGATGCGATGAATGTCACATTGCGTTACATGTTTACATCTTTACTGCGCTTTATGGCCGTAAAATGGCGATCTAATCAGCAAAAATCGTGATTTGGTTAACCAATTTATTCCTTCAGGTTGACATGTCATACCAAAAGGAGGAATTTATGTGCCATATCGTCGAGTCCATAACGTAAATGAGGAATAAAAGATGGAACAGACATGGCGCTGGTATGGTCCTAACGATCCGGTCACCTTAGCGGATGTACGTCAGGCGGGTGCCACGGGCGTGGTCACCGCCTTGCACCATATCCCGAACGGGGAAGTGTGGACGGTTGATGAGATCCTAAAACGTAAAGCCATTATTGAGCAGGCGGGCCTGGTCTGGTCGGTCGTCGAAAGCGTACCGATCCACGAAGATATTAAAACCCGTTCTGGTAACTATCAGCAGTGGATCGCCAACTACCAGCAAAGCCTGCGTAACCTGGCCCAGTGCGGCATTCGTACCGTGTGCTACAACTTCATGCCGGTTCTCGACTGGACCCGTACCGATCTGGAATACGTCCTGCCGGACGGCTCCAAAGCGCTGCGTTTTGACCAGATTGAATTTGCCGCCTTTGAGCTGCACATCCTCAAACGTTCGGGCGCGGAAGCGGATTACACCGCCGAAGAGATTGCTCAGGCGAATGAACGCTTCGCCACCATGAGCGATGAAGACAAAGCGCGTCTGACCCGCAATATCATCGCCGGTCTGCCGGGCGCGGAAGAGGGCTATACGCTTGACCAGTTCCGCCAGCATCTTGCGCGTTATAAAGATATCGATAAAGCCGCACTGCGCGAGAACTTTGCCGTCTTCCTGAAAGCAATTATTCCTGTGGCGGAAGAAGCAGGCGTGCGGATGGCGGTACACCCGGACGATCCGCCACGCCCAATCCTCGGCCTGCCGCGCATTGTTTCCACCGTGGAAGATATGCAATGGATGGTCGATACGGTTAACAGCATGGCGAACGGTTTTACCATGTGCACCGGCTCCTACGGCGTCCGGGCGGACAACGATCTGGTCGACATGATCAAACAGTTTGGCCCACGCATTTACTTTACCCACCTGCGCTCCACGCTGCGTGAAGATAACCCGAAAACCTTCCATGAAGCGGCGCATCTTAACGGCGACGTCGATATGTACGAAGTCGTGAAAGCGATCGTTGAGGAAGAGCAGCGCCGTAAAGCCGAGGGTAAAGAGGACCTGATCCCAATGCGTCCGGACCACGGCCATCAGATGCTTGACGATCTGAAAAAGAAAACCAACCCAGGCTACTCCGCGATTGGTCGCCTGAAAGGGCTGGCGGAAGTGCGTGGCGTTGAGATGGCTATCCAGCGCGCTTTCTTTAGCCGCTAAAGCGAGTTGCCGGTCACCTGTCTGGCCGGCTTTTTCTTTTCTCTTCCGTTGGTCATTCAACGGGTTCTGGAGTTCACGATGACAACGACAATTGCCAATAGCAACCTGCCGGTAGCTCGACCTGCATGGGACAGCTCGCGCCTGCAATCCCGCATTGTTCACCTGGGATGCGGCGCATTTCACCGCGCGCATCAGGCGCTGTACACCCATCATCTGCTGGAAACCACCGACAGCGACTGGGGGATCTGTGAAGTTAACCTGATGCCGGGTAACGACCGCGTGCTGATTGAAAACCTGCGCAAACAGCAACTGCTGTATACCGTGGCGGAAAAAGGCGCGGACAACACCGTGCTGAAAGTGATTGGCTCGATGAAAGAAGCGTTGCACCCGGAGCTTGACGGCTGTAATGGTATTTTACGGGCTATGGCGCGCCCGCAGACGGCAATTGTCTCGCTGACGGTCACGGAAAAAGGCTACTGCACCGATGCTGCCAGCGGACAGTTAGATCTCAATAACCCGCTGATTAAACACGATCTGGCGAATCCAGGCGCGCCGAAATCGGCGATTGGTTACATCGTACAGGCGCTGCATCTGCGTCGTGAGCAAGGGCTTGCGGCCTTTACCGTGATGTCCTGCGATAACGTGCGTGAAAATGGTCATGTGGCGAAAGTCGCGGTGCTGGGTTTGGCGCAGGCGCGCGACCCGCAGCTGGCGCAGTGGATTGAGGCTAATGCCACTTTCCCGTGCACCATGGTTGACCGCATTGTTCCGGCGGCGACGCCAGAAACGTTGCAAGAGATTGCCGACCAGTTGGGCGTGTACGATCCGTGTGCTATCGCCTGTGAGCCATTCCGTCAGTGGGTTATCGAAGATAACTTTGTCAACGGTCGCCCTGACTGGGATAACGTTGGTGCGCAGTTCGTTGCCGATGTGGTGCCGTTTGAAATGATGAAACTGCGTATGCTCAACGGCAGCCACTCTTTCCTCGCGTATTTGGGCTATCTCGGCGGTTATGAAACTATCGCTGATACCATGACAAATCCGGCGTACCGCAAAGCGGCGTTCGCGCTGATGATGCAGGAGCAAGCGCCGACGCTGTCGATGCCGGAAGGCACCGATCTTAACGCCTATGCGACGCTGCTCATCGAGCGTTTCAGCAACCCATCACTGCATCACCGCACCTGGCAGATTGCGATGGACGGCAGCCAGAAATTGCCGCAGCGCCTGCTGGATCCGGTGCGTCTGCATCTGCAAAACGCCAGCGACTGGCGTCACCTGGCGCTGGGCGTGGCGGGCTGGATGCGCTATACCCGTGGCGTGGATGAACAGGGGCAGGCCATTGATGTTGTCGACCCCTTGCTGGCTGAGTTCCAGCGCATTAACCAACAGTTCCAGGGGGCCGAACGCGTGACGGCGCTGCTGGGGCTGAGCGGCATTTTTGGCCATGATCTGGCGGAAAACGCTGATTTTGTGGAGACAATTATCGCGACGTATCAACAGCTGTGTGAACACGGCGCACGCGAGTGCGTTGCGGCGTTAGGCGCTGACGCATAATCCCCGAAGTATGACGGGTCAATCAAAATGCTGATTTGGTTGACCCGTTTTCTGTTTTTGGCTTCCCGCAAATGCTATAGTTCAGGCGAAAAAACGTTTTTTGTAGGCTTGATAAGATGCGTCAGCGTCGCCATCAGCCAACGGCACAGGTGCCGGATGGCAGCGCATGTGCCTTATCCGGCCTACGGATCTGAATTGACGCATCTGACGGACATAACACGATGAAATCGAACACTTCTCAACAAAGACCCTACCAGGAAGTGGGTGCAATGATCCGCGATCTGATTGTCCAGACGCCGTACCAGCCCGGGGAGCGTTTGCCGCCGGAACGTGAAATTGCTGAGATGCTCAACGTCACTCGCACGGTGGTTCGCGAAGCGTTAATTATGCTGGAAATTAAAGGTCTGGTGGACGTGCGTCGCGGCGCCGGGATCTACGTACTCGACAATGCAGATGCGCAGACCATCGACAGTACGGATGTCAATCATTGCAATGACGCGGGTCCGTTTGAGCTGCTGCAGGCGCGACAGCTGCTGGAAAGCAATATCGCCGAATTCGCCGCGCTGCAGGCTACGCGTGAAGATATCGTTAAAATGCGCCAGGCGTTACAGCTGGAAGAGCGGGAGCTGGCCTCCAGCGAAGCGAACGGTTCTGAAAGCGGCGACATGCAGTTCCATCTCGCCATAGCCGAAGCCACGCATAACAGCATGCTGGTGGAGCTGTTTCGCCAGTCATGGCAGTGGCGTGAAAACAACCCGATGTGGATCCAGCTCCATAGCCACCTCGACGATACCCATTACCGTAAAGAGTGGATGGGTGACCACAAACAGATCCTGGCGGCATTAATCAAAAAGGATGCCCGCGCAGCCAAGCTGGCAATGTGGCAGCATCTGGAAAACGTCAAACAGCGCCTGCTGGAGTTTTCAAATGTTGATGATATCGACTTTGATGGCTATCTGTTTGATTCCTGGCCGCTGGATAAAGTTAACGCCTGATTTTCCTTTCTCTCCCATGCGGGCTGTTGCAGCCCGCGCGACACTTTTCAGCACAAAAGCTTATTGCATAACAACGCTTTTTCCTCGTCATGAACGTCACGTAAAAAAAGCTTTCCATCACCTCAGATGATGATTTTTCCTCCGTCGTTACGCGGTGAAAATTGATTTATATCAATTAAGAACAACTTATTTTTGCATGCGAAAAAATGCATTGTTTACCTTATTTTTACCTTTCCGTGCTTATTTTTAGACAAAATGGGCCTGTGTTAAGTGAGAATCAAACTGATTTCCGCGGTGGTCAGAGCGAGGCAGCCCGGAATAACAGTGCATAAAAACAGGCGCTTCACGGAAATGTAGACATTAATAACGGCACGTAACTTATTGGCTGTAATGATGTTTTGATTTGAGGTCATGCTTATTGTCAATAGTTATGGCTTTTTTAATCAAATGAATAAAAGTGAATATATGTAAAGTTAAAATTACACATTATTCTATAATCAAGTTGTCTTTCATTTGAAATGCTGTTCCAGTTTTTTGTCCGTTATTAACAGTTTCATTACTATTGTCACTGTATTTTGCCGTTGACATGTTTTTACACTGACTGCATATTTCATCGCCATAAGCGTGTTTGCGTTCAGGAGATGATAATGCCCTCTCGAGATTACCCCGATATTAGAAAGGCCAGGGGTACCCGTTCAAAAGATATGGTTCTTTTAAGTGCCCGTGTCGATACCTCTCTGTGGGAATATGTTCGTACGCTGGCATTTGAAACCCGTAAAAGTAAACAAGATATTATTGCCGAAGCAATAATGTTATATCGCTCTGTTAATGAGAGCGTAAACGAAGAATCCAAGTAATTACTCTCTGTTCGGGTTTTATTTAACCCCAAATGATATGTGTCTTGCCACTTTATTATTACCTTCATTGGTGTGTTAGAGGTTTTCCCCTTTTCCATAGGGGGCTTTTTTATGCGGGTATTCTGCCTTCATAACAAAGTTGATAGCAAAATTCACAATTAAAAGTGAGTAATAACATGAAAAAGTCAGCAATGGCATTAGCTGTAATGGTATTAGGGGTAACCTCCGTTCATGCAGCGGAAATTTATAATAAAGATGGCAACAAACTGGATCTGTACGGCAAAGTAAAAGCGGTCCATTCCTGGACTGGCGGCACCGATGCCGACGGTACATACGCGCGTCTGGGTTTTCGCGGTGAGACACAAATCAACGATCAACTGACCGGTTATGGCCAATTTGAAAGTCAGTTTGATGCCTCTAAAGCAGAAGGTTCTCAGAATGGCGTCAATACACGTCTGGCGTTTGCTGGCCTGGATTATGGCCATGACGTTAGCTTTGACTACGGTCGTAACTACGGTATCGCTTACGACGTGGGAGCTTACACTGACACTCTTTCAGAGTTCGGCGGCGACTCCTTTGAAGATGCTGACCGCTTCCTTACTTCACGTACTTCTGGCGTTGCAACACTCCGCACCAAAAATCTCTTTGGAGCCGTTGATGGTCTGAACATTGGTGCGCAATACCAGGGCCAGGATGACACTAACACTAGCCCGGCAAAACAGCATGGCAATGGCTATGGCTTCTCCCTGGGTTATGACAATATTGCGGATTCCGGCGTATCTGCGATTGCGGCCTACACCACCAGTGCGGTGACTACTCTGCAGAAACGAAGCGGCTGGGATGGCGAGAACGCAGAGTTCTGGGGCGCGGGTCTGAAATATGATGCTAATGCCATCTACGTCGCGACCATGTACGGCGAGTCCCACAACCTGATTCAGAAGGCGGATAAAGCTGAGCACTTTGAAGCAATGGCTGCGTATGTGTTTGATTTTGGTCTGCGTCCGAACGTGGGTTACGTTCACGCGCGTGACAACAACAATAATGACCTGACCGAATACGTTGCGTTGGGCACGGATTACTACTTCAACAAAAACATCGTGGCTGATGTGGGTTACAAAATTAACCTGCTCGATGGCAAAGACGACGACAACAAGGTTGTTGCGGGTCTGACCTATCAGTTCTAGGTTTTTGTACTGATATGCAAAAGGCGTCTTAGTTAAGACGCCTTTTTTACCTCTGCCGTGTTTAAACTGGCTGACTCTCTTTCACCTGTCCACCGCTAAACAGCCATTGCCAGATGCCCACTTTTACCCATGCGACCACGCAGAGAATCAGGTAAAAAAGTGGATTATGCGTAATGGTAACGTACATGACCTCCATTAAATCCACATGCAAATTTCCGGCAATTGCCATATTGATAACAAAAATTGAGGCTACCGCGCTGGCCAGTAAAATAAATACGGCCTGAAGCTGGGTTATCTCTGGTAACCTGCCAGAGGCCCATTGCCATAAAAATGTTGTTGTTAACAGGAATATAAGAAACAATCCTAACGCGCCAAACAGGCCAAAGTCTTTATAATCCTTTAGCGTGCCAATTAAACCCACCAAAATAATTAACCCCAGTAGTATTTTTTTAAACCATGACATGTACTTTTCCCGAAGATAGTGTTGATGCTGAGTTAATATGTCCATTTTTACGCATTTTAAATTGAGTTTATAAATGAACAGCCGGGGATTATAAATTGTCTGGCGGGTAATTGCCGATTATTTGTGGTTTATTAAATGTTGACATTTGATTGCGGACTAATCCTAAGATACCTGTTTATAAGGTTGTCGATTATACCCTTTTGGGGGAGGCGAAATGCTGTTTGTATAATTGTGTGAGGCTGATCAGTGCCGCAATAAACAAGGCGACGGCACCGCATAGCGTGGCATTAACGATCGCTTGAGCGCCGCTTCCTAGCAGGCTGGTTAAGAGCGGCCCGAGTATTTGCCCAATACCGTAAGTCAGGGTGACCAGGCCCAGCAGATTAATATTGCGCGGTACGCTAAGTTGACGGGCGAGCGGCATGACCAGCGAAGTGGTCCCCATAAACGTTGCGCCAAAACCCACGCTGCTTATCACCAGCAGCGGCAAGGAGTCGCTGGCGAGCGTCATGACCACGCAGGCACTTTGGATCAGTAAATTCGCCGTCAGGCATTGCAATACCCCCCAGCGTCGGGCAGCCCACAGCCAGGCGAAACAACCCGGAATAATCGATATGCCGACCAACGACCAGAGATGGGCCGTCAGCAGCGGCGACCCGGCACTTTTCGCCATCAGTGGCAGGTATGTAGCGACAATGATGTAGCCAAATCCGGCCAACCCATACAGTAGCGCCAGCAGCCACCAGGACATAGGCTGATGCTCTGTTTTTACCGGTGTGGCGGCGGGAAGCGCATGGTCGCGAGATGGCAGGAGCATAACGAGTAGCACAAAGAACAGCGCGGAGGCTGCCGCTGCCCCCAGCCAGAGCGTGTGTGATGACAGCGCAAAATGCAGACCGCTGATGACATATTCATTGCCCAGCAAAATGCCTGCGCCAACGCCGGAGAACAATGCGGCGATCACGAAGGGATGCCGGGTATGATGCAGGACGATCATCGAACCAAAAATCATCATACCGGCACTGGCGATGCCTGCCAGAAAACGGATCAGCATCACCAGCGTGGGCTGCTTAACGCTTGCCATTGCCAGAATCAACCCTGCGGTAGCGAGCGCAGAAGTTAACAACATCGGGCGTAAACGTGAGGGAAGATGGAAGAGCCCGAAGGAGAAGAGCAGGCTTCCCGCCAGATATCCGGCGTAGTTGGCGCTGGCAATCCAGGAGAGCTGGTCAAACGTAAACTGACCTTCCGACAGCAGTACCGGGAGCATCGGCGTATACAGAAAGCGTCCAATTCCCATGCCCAGCGTTAAGACCAGCATGCCAAAGAGCGCGACGCTGATGGCATGACGATTTGAATCGGGGCTTCCCTGGGACATACGGACTCTCATTTCACGCTGTTAGTTTGATAATTGTTATATTACATGTGCAAATGATAATGAAAAGTAAAATAAAAACAGGGATTTTACTTTCTCCTTAAAAATTCGCCAGCGTCAGCAGGGAAGGAATTTGCGACAACAGATATAACACCAGCCCAATAGAACCGCCGACCAGCGTGCCGTTGATGCGGATAAACTGTAAATCTTTACCGATGTTTAGCTCAATTTGCTGCGACATATCGCGCGCATCCCAGCTTTTCACCGTGTCGCTGATGTGGCGCGTCAGGAAGGTGGCGAACTCCGGCGCAACTTTATACGCGGCCTGCTCCAGATGCCCATTCAGTGAGGCGCGCAGGGCGCTATCGGCAACCAGTGTTTCGCCGAACCACTGTCCGGCGCTGGCGATGCGCTGCTTCACGCGCGAATCGTCAGCGTTAATGTCGGTTTTCACCCACTGGCGCAGGTCTGCCCACAGTTCGCCAAGATAACGGTTGAAGGCTTCGTCTTCCTTCAGATAGTTTTTCATGCTTTCGGCCCGCACGGCCATCTCCGGATCGTGTTTGAGCTTATCGATTAGCTTAAACGTGGCGCGATCGAAGGCGTGGCGGATCTGATGCGCCCGATCGTGGCTGATGTCATCCAGTAAGGAATTAACGGCATCAGACACCAGTTCGGCGCTGTGCTCGCCCAGCCATTCAGTCGGCAGGATCTTCGCTTTCAGCGGATGCTCGGTCTCCAGCCAGTGCACGATCTGTCGGGCGATAAACGCCCGCGAGCTGTCGCGCTGGAGCAGGGCGATAAGTTGGGCGATCAATGTGTCGAGCAACACCTGATGGCGGTTGTTTTTGGTCATGCTTTCCAGCATCAGCGCGCTGGTACCGGAGAGATCGACCTTGTCGATGGCTTTGTGCACCGCCCGCTTGATCAGCCGCTGAATGCGGGCGTCGTCGGTGAGTTCGAGAAAACCGCTCATGATCTGCAGCAGATGCTGGCCAATTCGCTGGGCGTTTTCCGGCTGGCTGAACCAGTTACCGATCAACAATGCCGGTTCATGGCGGCGGATCAGGGCGATCAGGGACTGGGTGTCGAGAAATTTGTCCTGCACAAACTGACCGAGATTCTCCCCGATCCGATCCTTATTGCGCGGGATAATCGCCGTATGTTGCGAGATGAACGGGATTGGTACCCGACGAAAAAGCGCCACCACGGCGAACCAGTCCGCCAGCGCGCCGACCATCGCCGCTTCGGCGATCGCTTTGATCCCGAGCACCCAGAAGTTAGGCGGCAGAAACAGCGTGATGACGAAGGTAGCGGCGGCCATCAGCAGCAATGAGAGCGCCAGTCGCTTGGCGCGTTTGAGTTCAGCAATTTTATTCATAGGCTTAAGGATAGAGCCAGACGGGGGGATCGCGCAAAAAATGTGGAGCGCCTCCCATTTTCAGACGTGCAAAGATTACTCCGGGATCCAGTTATCCCAGGCGGGTAACGGGCCGAGTTCCGCCACCAGAAAATCGATAAACGATCGCACCTTCGGATTGCTGTACTTACTGGGAAAATAGAGCGCATACAGGGCGTGGGTTTCGCAGGTGATGGTGCCGTCGAGCATCAGCGGCGTTATCTCTTCTTTTTGAATATGATCGCCAATCAGATAGGTGGGCAAATACGCTACTCCCTGATCTTCTAACACCGATTTCAGCAATACCAGACTGCTGTTGGCCTGGATAGGCATATGCAGTTTTAACTGATGCAGACGATCCTGTTCATCCGCCACCTTCAGCACCGGCGTGAGACCAGGGTAAACCAGGCAATCATGATCGACCAGATCGCTACGACGCTGGGGCATGCCTTTTTTGGCAAGGTAGCCGGGTGAGGCGCAGTACGCCCAGCGGACAGGCACCAGCTTGCGCATTGCGTAGTTCTGCGGTGGTGCGGTGGAGATTCGCAGGGCGATGTCGAAATCTGTTTCGTTCAGATTCACGAAGTTATCGTTGAGATCGATATACAGATTCACATCTGGGAACTGGGAACGATATTTATCCACCAGGTTCACCAGCCGGGAATAACCAAACGCAATTGAGCAGGTTATGCGTAATTCACCTTGCGGGCTGTGGTAATAACCGGAGGTGGTATTCAGCGTTTCATCGAATTCTTTCAAAAGCTTATTGGCGCGGTTAAAGAGATATTGCCCGGCATCGGTCAGGGTAATACTGCGGGTGGTACGTTTAATTAATGTCGTGCCTAACGTATCTTCCATTGCCGCCAGGCTTTTGCTGACCGCAGATGGCGAGACGTTGAGCTGCGCCGCGGCTTCTGACAATCCTCCGCAGTCGACGATTTTAATGAAAAACTCCAGATGCTTGAGTGAAATCGGCGTACTCATAGTTTCCTTTTATTCACAAGTGATTTGCAAAAACGGTACGAATAGGCCGTTACATTCGCGTTTTAAACATGCAACTATTGAATCACAGGAAACAACTTGCTGGCAAAATGAAAAAATAACAACTTAGGTGAGTTACGTCACAAAATAAAAGGAGGCGAAACGGAAACTCATCACATTGTGAATTTAATCTCATTAAATATTATTCTAAAGGTACTGATTATGTGGTCACGACTCGAACCCTACAGATCGTCGATTATTTTATTAGTTGCTCTGGTGATTGGCGGCTTATTAGGTATTTATGCCCCCTCGTTTGCAAGTAAACTCCAGCCAATCGGCCAGATATTCTTAAATCTGCTATTTATGATTATTGTGCCGCTGGTGGGGATCAGCGTCATGTCTTCGATCGCCAGTATGACCGACCTGAAAAGGCTGGGGCGCATTATGGCGATTATCTTTATTGTTTCGATCGCAATGGCCTTTATTCCGGCCGCCGGGATCGTTGCGCTGGCGCTATGGTATAACCCGGCGCAGGGCGTCACTATCGATCTTTCGCAGTCGGTGCAGGCGGGCAGCGGTAAGATGGATTTTGTCAGCATGATCACGACCAGCGACTTTATCGGGCTGTTTTCTAAGTCCAATATTCTGGCGCTGATTGTGATGGCGATTATTGCTGGTGTGGCGATTGGTCAATCGGATCAGGCCGGTAAGCGTATTGCGTCGTTGCTGGAAGATGCCAATACCGTGATCATGAAGATCGTCTCGATCATTATGAAGGTCGCGCCGATTGGCCTGGGCTGCTATTTCGCTGCCACTATGGCCAGTCAGGACTCTGCACTGCTGCTGACCTTTGCTCGCGCCATCGGCCTGTTCATGGTGGCCACGCTGGTCTACTTTGTTTTTGGCTCGATTCTCTATTCGTATATTGGCGGCGGTATTCCGGCGGTCAAAGCCTTCTGGCGTAATGCGATTGAACCGTCTGCGACTGCGCTGGGGACTTGCTCTTCGCTGGGGACACTCCCGGTGACGCTGCGTGCCGGTAAGGCGATGGGGATTAACCCGGAAATCGTTGATGTCTCCATTCCGCTACTGGTTAACCTGAACAAAGGTGGCGTGGCGATGATTGCCGCACTGAAAATTGTCTTTATCTATTCCGTGCTGGGCATGGAGTTCACCACCGAGACCTTCTTCCTGACCATGCTGATTGCGGTGCTCTCCGCCATTATCGTCGGCGGCGTACCGGGCGGGGCATTCCTCGGTGAAATCTTTATCGTCACTACGCTGGGCCTGCCAATGGAAGCGATCCCGATGTTGGTAGTGCTGGGCACGATTACCGATGCGCCTGCCACACTGATTAACGTTATCCATGATTTGAATGCGGCGCAGATTGTTGAACGGTTCGCTGGAAAAAAGCAGACCAACACTGAAATAAACTCTACTGCTGCGGTGGTATAGGTTTCACACGGATTAAGAACAGGAGATGTTATGAAAGACGCAATGAAGCTTGAGACGCAATTAGTTGTTGCGGGTCGCGACAAACGCTACACCCAGGGAGCGGTGAATCCGGTTATCCAGCGCGCTTCTTCGCTGGTGTTTGATACCGTGAAAGACAAAAAATTTGCCACCGCCAATCGCGCAAATGGCGAGCTGTTTTATGGTCGCCGCGGAACCTACACCCACTTTGCCTTCCAGAAGGCAATGAGCGAACTGGAAGGCGGCGTTGGCTGCGCGCTTTACCCGTGCGGCGCTGCGGCGGTGACCAATGCGATTCTGGCGTTTGTTCAGGGGGGCGATCATATTTTGATGACGGGCGCGGCCTACGAGCCAACCCAGGATTTTTGCAATAAGATCCTGAGTAAATTCAATGTGGAAACAACGTATTACGATCCGTTGATTGGTGCTGGTATCGTTGATCTTCTGCGTCCGGAAACGAAAGTTGTATTCCTCGAATCGCCAAGTTCGATCACCATGGAAGTCCAGGATGTTCCGGGGATGGTGAAAGCTATCCGCGCGGTTAATCCGGAGATTGTCATTATGATCGACAACACCTGGGCGGCGGGTGTGCTGTTCAAAGCGCTGGAATATGGCGTGGATATTTCCATTCAGGCGGGAACGAAGTACACCATCGGTCATTCGGACGGCATGCTGGGCACGGCGGTGTCCAACGCGCGTTGTTGGGATCGTCTGCGCGAGAACTCCTATTTGATGGGGCAAACGCTGGATGCCGATACGGCCTACAACGGCAGCCGTGGATTGCGCACCCTGGCGGTACGTCTTAAGCAGCATCAGGAGAGCAGCATCCATATTGCTCGCTGGCTGTCGGCAAGGCCGGAAGTGGCGCGGGTGAATCATCCGGCATTACCGGAATGCCCGGGGCACGAGTATTTTCAGCGTGACTTTGCCGGAAGCTCAGGCTTGTTCTCGTTTGTGCTGAAAAAGAGACTGACCGACGAGCAGATGGCGAATTTCCTCGATAACTTCTCGCTGTTCCATATGGCCTATTCGTGGGGCGGATTTGAGTCGCTTATTCTGGCGAATCAGCCGGAAGAGCTGAACAGCATTCGCCCAGCCGGAGAGGTGGATTTCAGCGGTACCCTGGTCAGGGTGCATATTGGTCTTGAGGATATTGGCGACCTGATTGCCGATCTGGAAGCAGGGTTTGCGCGCATTGCTTAAGACAATGTGATGGTTGCCGGATGCGGCGCAAGCGCCTTATCCGGCCTATCACTACGACATAGGCCGGATAAGCGTCAGTGCCATCCGGCAGGTTAGTTTTCAGTGGCTAACGTTGTTGTTTCATGCTGGCGAACCCGCTTCAGTAAGCCTGCCAGGGTAAAGACGACAGCAATACCCGCCGCAACCGCCAGCAGATGAAACGAAATCCTGCCGCCGTTAAACCACAGCCAACGTCCGATTTCGACAGAAACCGCCATTACCGTCAGGATGACCATATTCAGCGACGCCGAGACCGTACCCTTCGGTAAGTTGTTGGAAAACAGCGTAAAGCGGAACAGCGTCGGAAAGATCATACCAATGCCAAACGCATACAGGCTGGTTCCCAGCACCGACCACAGCCAGACGTGCGGCCACAGCAAATTGCCGGCAATCAGCACCGCCAGTCCGCTCAGTTGAATGGGTGCCGCCCGCCAGATAAAACGTGGCTGGGTTGGATCCTTCACAAAACGAACAACCACCATATTGGCGACGATCACCGCGCCAAAGACCGGTGCCTGCGCCCAGGCGAACTCTGATGTGCTCATACCGCCAGCGTCGATCAGGATCACCGGCGAGACTGCTACCCAGCTCATCATCGGGATATAGCTTAGCGACAGCGTGGCTGCGCCAAACAAGAACACCCGGTTGCGGAAAACGTCGCGGAAATCACGCAGTACGCCGCGTGCACTGAACGGCACCGCGCCGCGCTTAACGGTTTCCGGCATTGCTAACGCTAGCCCAATCAGGGCGATAAGCCCCATGGCGGCGATAATGGCAAACAGGACTTTCCAGTGTACAAAGTGCATCAGCGCTGCGCCGGAGAGCGGGCCGATAACTGGCGCAACCAGCACAATGGAGGTGATTATCGCCATTAACTTAATGGCCTTCGTTTGCCCAAACGCCTCCTGCACCGTGACATAGCCAACGGTAGCGATAAAGCAGATGCTGGTGCCCTGTACAAATCGGGCGACCAGAAATTGCGTCATTGAGGTGGTCAATAGCGTGGCAGCGCAGGCGAGCGTAAAAATTAACGCCCCCGCAATCAGCACCGGTCGACGGCCAATCCGGTCGGAGAGCGGTCCCAGCAGCCATTGCAGCGCCATACCGCCAGCCAGATAGAGGCTCACCGCAGCGGGGGCCAGGCTGACGTCGGCGTTGAAATCACGCACCACATTGATGATGCCTGGCTGGATCAGGTCCGTCGACAGATAGGCGGCGAAGTCATATAAAATCAACGCGACAGGAAAAAATAGCGTCGTGGTGCGTTGGGAGAAAAACGCGAGAATCCGTTGCATAAAACAGCTCCTTTTCGGGAGAAAACCCTCAACGGGAATAGCGAAATTCAATACCGTCTTTGAGACGTCAGACCGATGACAGAAAAAAGCAGACTGCAAATGTACTGAATTTCATGTAATCAAAAACGCTGCCTGCGCGAGGCGCAAACAGGAGAAACGTTTTCAGACTCGGGTCAGAAAACGTAACGATTACAGGTAACAATCAGCACATCGCACCTCGGGAAGAATTGGTTGAATGGATAATAGCCACCCAAAGTGTAATGCGGATTGGATATTAATTAAACGAGTTTATCCGCTTTATTTGCAGAAAATCGTCACGCTTATCAGAAAGTGACGCTCTGCAGAAAACGCAGCGCGATTGCACAACCGAAGACGATCAATACGCCGCCGGCGATACGCTCGATCCACAATATCCCTCTGGTTAACCGTCGCTGGATCTGCGGTAAGCCGATGAACATCACGATCAGCAGATCCCAGAACAACACCACGCTGGTCATCCAGATCCCGCTCATGGTTTGTTGCAGCAGCGTCACCGACGGGCCGAGCAGGGCGGTCATCAGCGCCAGATAGAACAGCGCATTTTTTGGGTTGAGCAGCGACGAGCCTAATCCCAGCAGTAGCTGTTTACCAAATCCTGGACAGGTAGACTGGGCGTCTGCTCCGGTCAGGGTTTGCGGGCGGCTGCGTATAAGCAGGCTGCCAATCCATAATAAATAGAGCGCGCCCAGCAGCTCAATAACCGTAAACAGCAGGGGAAGCTGGCGCAGGATCCCCCAACCAATAATCGCCAGCAGAATATACAGCCCGTTGCCGATGGCGATCCCCACGCACAGCCCGGCGCTGCCGCGCATTCGGTAACGTACGGCGTAACCGACCAGTAAAAAGAAGTCCGGCCCTGGGCTGAGTAGTGCAACAAAATGCGCCAGCGCCAGCGCGGGAAAAGCAGACGGAAAAAGTTCAGCAAGCAGCGACATAGCGACCTCAGAAAATGAATCAGAGATCAGCGTACGCCTGACGCAACGCTAATTATTGTCTGATATTGATCGTCCCAGTGCGTACTGGCGCGGTGTGGCTGCTGTGTAGCGAACAAAGGTGCGATGGAAATGGCTCTGGTCGGCAAACCCGCTCTGATAGCCGACATCGACAATCTCGTCCCCGGCCCGTAGCCGCTGACGGGCATAGTCAATCCGCATGATGTTCAGATAATTTCCCGGCGTCAGCCCGGTGTCCTGCTTAAAGGTCCGAATCAGCGTCTCTTTACGCATGTGACACTCATCTGCCAGCTCATCCAGCGAGGGTGGGGAGTGCAGACTGGACTGCAACCGCTCGCGCAGATACTGGCTGGTGACGCTTAGGTTTTCCGGTGTTACCGACTGCAATGGCAGCGAGCGCAGCAATGCTTGTGCAGCATCAGTTATCTGCGTCGTTTGCCGTTGCGGCATGAGCGCCACAAGGTGCATGTAGCACTGGAATAATTGCGGGTCGCGGATAACAGGAGTGCGCGTACAAAGCCGTTGATTGCTGTTCAGCGCAGGCAGATGGGCAAGACACCACCGGGTATCAAGATAAAGCATGTGATAGCTGCGAAATTGCCCGTTGACGGGATTACAGCTGTGAGGTGCCAGTGGTGGGATCACAATGAGATCGCCCACCTTCAGATGGTATTCCTTGTCATCGCACAGGCAGCAGGTTCCTCCCTCGAGAATTGCCCCAATCGAGAGCTGAGAGTGGTGATGGCGCTTATAGGCCTGCTGACTTTGCCAGGTGCTGCGAAGCTCCAGCCACGGCAGTTGCTCATCACGCCAGAACGATTGTGGAATATCTCGGGTATGCGTCACATCGTGTCCTCCATGAAAGTGATGATTTGTTATAGCACAGGCCCTGCGGTGAAAAAGCGGGAATGTGCATTGAGGTCGTGATTCTGCGTGATGCGTTCCAGACAAATGCAGACGTTACAAAGGGGCGTTTTTATCCCGGAAATCGCCTCGCAAAGAGAGAAAGTTACAGGTGAGGGTGTGGTTTACCAGCGCTACAGTCACGGCATCTTATTTCCAGGTGATGGATCGCCATGAACAAAGCACCGACTTCCACCCCGCATGATGCGGTCTTTAAAACGTTTTTGCGCCACCCTGAGACAGCTCGGGATTTTCTACATATACATCTTCCCGCTTCGCTGCGCGAACTTATGGGGCTGGTCGAGCAAATTGTTTCCCTGCTACTTACCGGACTGACTAATGACAGCCAGATAAAGACGCTGTTTAATTATATTTTACGAACTGGCGATGCACCTCGATTTAGTGAGTTTATTCGTGAGGTTGCCGAACGTTCACCGCAGTATAAGGAGCATTTGATGACGATCGCCGACAGATTGCATGAGGCAGGGCTACAAAAAGGCAGGCTGGAAGGGTTACAGGAAGGACGACAAGAAGGGCTTATAGAAGGGCGACGTGATGAGGCGCTCCGTATTGCCCACACCATGCTGGCAGACGGTATTGATATCTGCACGGTACAAAAAATTACCCGGCTTTCCGCAGAAGATATTCAGGGTTTAAGTCATTAGATATGACTTAAATCGTATAATCGCCTGCCCGGAATCACCGGGCGGTCCGGTTTACTCTATCGCCATCTTTACCGCCTCGCCGAGCTTTTGCATCACTTGCTGGTGCTTCTCGTTTGGCGGTAACGCGCAGTTGATGCGCACGCAGTTGCGATACTTTCCGGATGCGGAGAACAGCGATCCCGGTGCGACCTGGATTTTCAGGCGACAGAGCTGCTTAGCGACGCAGACCATATCGACCTGGAGCGGCAGCTCGACCCACAGCATAAAGCCGCCTTTCGGTCGAGTGACGCAGATCCCGCAGGGAAAATATTCCCGTACCCAGCAGGTGTAGATCTCCATATTACGCTGATAAATCTGGCGCATACGCCGGATATGCCGATGGTAATGACCTTCGCGCACAAAGGAGGCTGCTGCCAGCTGCGTAGCGGGAACGTTAGTACCAATGACGGCGTACTTCATGTGTAGCAGTTTGTTGTAATAGCGACCGGGAACCACCCAACCCACGCGCAGTCCGGGGGCTACGGATTTGGTAAACGAACTGCAGAGTATTACACGGCCGTCACTGTCCCAGGAGTGGATCGTACGCGGGCGCGGATACTCTGTGGCCAGTTCGCCATACACATCATCTTCAAAAATGACGATGTCGTGACGCTGGGCGAGGGCGAGCACCGCCCGCTTACGCGCATCCGGCATAATGAACCCGAGAGGGTTGTTGCAGTTGGGAACCAGCAGCACGCCTTTAATCGGCCACTGATCCAGCGCCAGCTCCAGCGCTTCAATGCTGAGCCCGGTATCCGGATCGGTTGGGATCTCAATCACCTTGATCCCCAGGCCGCGCAGTAGCTGCATTGTGCCGTAGTAGGTGGGGGATTCAACGGCGACAATGTCCCCTGGCTGACAAACCGCCAGCAGCGCCAGCGACATTCCGCTCTGGCTCCCGTTGGTTATCACAATATCATCGGCGTTGAGGACTGAACCGCTGTCCAGCATCAGACGGGCGATCTGCTGGCGCAGATCCTGGCTGCCGGGAAGCTTGTCGTACCCCAGCACCGCCTTCAGGTTATGCTGCACTACGCGGCTGAGTTCGCGCCAGAGCGGTTTCAGGCTCGGTTGACTGACATCTGGCGCGCCGCTGCTGAAGGGGATCACAGATTTATCGCTATGCCCTTTTAGCATATCCAGCACCAGATCCCACTGCGTTATCTCGACCGGACGCTGCACCGGGCGTGACATCGGCGGTACGGGCGGCAGCGCTTTTTGCGGGGCGACAAAATAACCGGAACGCGGCTGCGGGGTGATCAGTTGCCGCTGTTCCAGCATCTGATACGCCTGCTGGACGGTGCTGATACTGACCCCGTGCTCCTGACTCAGGCTACGTACCGAAGGCAGTTTTTCGCCATGGCGATACAACCCCTGCTCAATGCGTTCGGCCAGCAGATTGGCCAGATGTTGGTAACGCGTCATGCTGTATCCCTCATGGGTATCATACAGATTAAAAAACCAGTACAGATTGGCGTGAAAAAAGCGATGCAGAACTCTTTTTAACCAATCTGTATGTTAAATAAAAGTACTTTGTGAGTCTGTATTGCTTAGGGCCAAATCCGTGAAGATAAAGCCTCAGACAAGGCGGGGAGGCAAGGTATGGAATTTCATGAGAATAAAGCAAAGCAGCCATTTATTGGATTTGTTCTGATCTGGCGGGCATATAAGGCGTGGAGGTTACGGGCGCAAACGCGGCGCGTACTGCAACAGATGAGTAATGAGCGGCTGCGGGACGTCGGGCTGCGACGCGATCAGATAGAGTGATTTTCTTCCATCGACAGAGGCTGGAGGGTTATCACCCGGCCTCTTTTGTATTCACATTATTTATCAATTCATGCTTCTGGATAGCCTGTTTCTTGATACTTATCCTGATAAGCATTATTTTCTTCTCAGCGATGAGGGGAAAGTAAGATGACGGAAGATGAACTGTTTGCCCGCCGTCCGATGGGGATGCGCATGGCAATGGTGGTGCGCCAGTGGCGGGCCATTATTGATGCTGCCATCACCGATACTGGCCTGACGCAGTCAAGCTGGACGGTACTGATGCAACTGTATCAACTGGGAGACAACGTCTCGGTCAGTGAACTGGCACAAATGCAGGGCATTGAACTGCCGCCGCTGATGCGCACCCTTTCGCAGTTGGAAAAGCAGGGCTATCTGCTGCGTTCCACATCGCCTTATGACAAACGCATCCGTCTGCTAACGCTGACCGCGCAAGGCCGCTCAAGGCTTGAAGAACTTAACCGGGTGATTGAGACATATCAACATCGCGTCACCTGCACCATTCCCAAAGCGGAGCTTGCCTCATTCAGCGCGACCTTAAATCAACTCGCCTGCAATTTGCGGACAATCCGCGAAGAAGACAATCAACACTAAAAACTATGATGACCCCAGAACAAAAATTTGCCCGTTGGGTAAGGGTGAGTATTGCCGCTTTCTTGGTAATATTCGCCTGGTTTATCGTTGCCGATATCTGGATCCCGCTGACGCCGGACTCCACGGTGATGCGCGTGGTAACGCCCGTTTCCTCACGCGTATCCGGTTACGTCTCGCAGGTGCATGTACACAATAATAGCCTGGTGAAGAAGGGCGATTTGCTGTACGAACTGGATCCGACGCCGTTTATCAATAAGGTCGAGGCTGCGCAAATCGCCCTTGAGCAGGCGAAGTTGAGCAATCAACAGTTGGATGCGCAGATAGCCTCCGCGCGCGCCAACCTGCGTACCGCGCAATTCAGCGCCCGTAACGATAAGACCACCTTTGACCGCTATCAGCGCCTGGCCACCATGCAGAACGTGTCGCAATCCGATCTCGACAAGGTGCGTACCGCCTGGCAAACCAGCGAGCAGTCGGTGGCGGCGCTTAATGCCAGCATTCAGAACCTGCTGATCCAGCGCGGCGAGCTCGATGACAAGCGTAACGTGACGCTGCAAAAATACCGTAATGTGCTGGAAGAGGCGCAACTGAACGTCAGCTGGAGCAAAGTGTATGCACAGACCGACGGTACGGTGAGTAACCTTCAGCTTAGTCCCGGACTTTACGCTACCGCGGCCACGCCGCTGCTGGCGCTGGTCAGCCATCAGACCGATATCGTGGCCGACTTTCGCGAGAAAAGCCTGCGCCACACTCGGGTAGATACCGATGCCGCCGTGGTGTTCGACGCCTTGCCGGGCAAAGTTTTCTCTGCCCGCGTCACCAGCAGCGATGCCGGTATTCTGGCGGGTCAGGAACAGGTTAACGGTCTGCTGTCGCAACCGGAACAGTCCACCCGCTGGGTGCGCGATGCCCAGCGTATGCGCATTCACGTAGCACTGAACGAACCGCTCGACACGCCGTTACCGACCGGGGCGCGCGCCACGGTGCAACTGTATAACAGCGAGGGGATGTTCGCCCGTACCTTTGCCGGGGCGCAGATCCACCTCGTCAGCTGGCTGCATTATGTCTATTAACACTCTGGCCCACGTCTTTACGCCGCACGGGAACATTGTCTACACCGCCAATGATTTTCGCCAGACCTTGCGTATCTCCGTTGCCGGGACGATAGCACTGAGTATCTCGACCTTCTACAACGTACAGTACGGCGTATTTTTTGTGGTTTATCCGCTGATGCTGCTGTCACTGGTGCCGGTGTTCAACCGCCATGTGGCAAAACAGTTCGTGTTCAGCGCGGCGGTGAACTGTGTCGAAATGGTGCTAATCGTCGGCTATCTCTCACAGTGGCCGCTGATTATGACGCTGGTGGTGTTTGGCCTGTATGTGATGCGTTTTCGCTTGATGAGCAAAGGACCGCTGTTTCTGCTTGGTTCGATGGGCGTGGTGTGCCAGAGCACGATGCTCAACTTTATGAGCTATCCCACCACCAACTGGCACACGCTGATGTTCTCCAATATGGAAGCCTGCATCATGGCGGTGGCGCTGAGTGCGCTGCTGCATTATCTGATCCCGGACGTGGAACCCCGCCAGCTACCGCCGCGCATTGAGAAAGATGCCACCCGGGTGCGCCACGAGTCGCTGCTTTCCGGTACGGTGGCGACGATGATTTTTGTTATCTTCCAGATCTGTGATTTGAGCGATTCGCTGTCGGCACTGATGGCGGGCATTTTGATCCTGTTTCCTATGCACTATCGCGGCGCGGTGTTGAGCTCGCTCTGGCGCGTGGTCGGCGTGGTGCAGGCCTGCCTGTATATTCTGTTGGTGCAACTGCTTATCTATGATTTCAGCAACCATATGCTGCTGATGATGCCGCTGATCGGCCTCGGGCTGGCGTTCAGCGCCCGCCTGCACGTAATGGAAAAAGTCGGCGCGGGGGTGGGTTTTGCCAGTATCACCACCATCGGGATTATGTTCGGCCAGAACCTGCATCCGGACAGCGATCTGGTGTTCAGCGATTTATACCGCATCACCTCTGTTACCGTCGCGCTGGTGGCAACGCTAACGATGGTATTTCTGGTACACCGGGTTTTGAACTGCTTTACCGCGACGCGGTTTGTGATTACCGAGTGAGTGGGGAGTGAATGCCGGATGGCGGCTGCGCCTTATCCGGCCTATGAGACGCAGAATTTGTAGACCCGGTAAGCGTCGTGCCACCGGGTGTTTTCAGATTGCCTGCTGCTTCCCCGTTATCTAATTATTCAGAATACGAGTTATTTGTTCGAGAAATAAAGATGTATGAATTATAAATATTTTGAATTTTAATAATTGTGACTTTATGAACATATTTAATTTTACAATTAAATATGATAAGCATAATTATTATATTTTAAAGGATGTAAATCATATGACATGGGAATATAAAGTATCGACAGGTATACTGAGCCATAACGGTAAATTAATTGCTTATTGCTACAGTGGTGCTGGTGAATCAAAGGATAAACCGAACTGTGAACACATACGTAACAAGGGCCCCATTCCACGAGGCGTTTATTTTATTGCTGGATGGAATAATCATAAAAGTCCCTCCGCTATTATCCTCGAACCTATTGCAGGGACAAATACTTTTGGCAGAGATCATTTCGAAATTCATGGTGATAAAAAAGGGCAGCCACCGGGAACGGCATCTGCAGGATGTATCATTATGAATGGACAAGATAAGCGCCAAACCATTTACGATTCGGGTGACACAATTTTGGTGGTAAGATAATGAAATTTATTTTTATCTCCTTTCTATTTATTCTTTCGGGTGCTCCCTGTGCTGCAGTGCATACTGCAGCACAGCTTCTGCAGATGATAAATGAAAAAGGAGCAAATACCGTTGTACACGAACTTTATGATGACAGTGAGTCAGAATGGTGGAACCATATTATTCCTGAAATTAGCAAAGGTAATAATGACTGGTTAACGGTAGCAAGTGCTCTTGAATTCGGAGTGGATGCCAGTACGGCGGAAGATTTACAGGGGGCGGTCTCTGAAGCCATTCCACATAACCCAGTCGGTGTTCTGGCTATCCTCAACGATAACAGACCATTGCTGAATATTGAGCAGATATGCGCATTTACCTCTTACCCTGAGTCAGAAGAAGAAATGAATAAGCTATTTGTTAATTCCATCAGGGAAATGTATAAGGTCAAAACGACAGAAGGGAAGCGGTGTATTGCGGTTATGATCAATAGTGTTGAGAATTCTATTCCATTTAACAAGGATTTATAAATGGCTATCCCCGGGTATATGTCATTAATCGATGATGCTGGAAATATTATCAAAGGTAGTGTGATGGTAAAAGACCGTGAAAATCAGATCGAGATTTTAGGTCTGTATCATAATGTGAGCTACAACTCTGATTTGCATAATGGGAGGGTGTTGAATAAACGCCAACATCGTCCATTTTTAATTGAAAAGGAAATTGATGCTTCTAGTGTGCTTTTGTACAAATCATTAAGTACCGGAGAAACATTAAGGAAAGCTGTTATTGACCTCTATCGAATAAATTATGCTGGTCAGGAAGAGGTCTATTTTACGATAACCCTGAAAATGTGAAAGTCGTTACGCTTTTTTCACTGATGCACGATGTTAAGGATCCTTATTACGAAAAACAGACCCATCTTGAACTTGCTCAGCTCCGTTACAAGAAGATTACCTGGCACTATCATGATGGGAATATAGTCCACTATGATGATTGGGATTATCGCTTAGGGTCTTGAGTAAACGGCTCCGGATAAAATGATGTTACCCAGAGCTGTAATGCAATCAATACACGGCGCTTATACTCATGAGCGCTGTCTGGCATCCGGGCGGTTATTTCTGCCTGACAGGTTTCGCCGAAATTACGTCGATAAACTCCTGCACCTACTGTTGCTTAGTTGCTTACGTGCGGACAGCTTGCACACCCGACGCAGCGAATGTAATAACGCTAGTTCTTCCGGCTCCGGCAGCTTGGCCGTCAGCACAATGCAGCCGGGTATCACTCTGGCATCGAATTTGCAGCCGGTGGTGAAACCGGCTGCCTCCAGCCACTGGCCTTTCATAATAATTGTCGGAACATGCGTGTAATCCGGATAACGCGACTTTGCCGCGTACGATGACCTTGCCGTCCCGGAGTTTGACCTCTTGTCTGATTTGCGTTGTGTCGTTCCAGCCAGCGTCAAGGATGGCGGGCATTACGCGTTTGGTGATGATGTCTGCTTCCGTCAGGGTACTCAGGTTCAGGTCAGCCATGTCCGTTCTCTACCGATAATGGGATTGCTCTGATTTTACACAATATTGTTATGCAAGCCATGAACAGAAATGGCTGTGCTACAGCGTCTGGCACGTTATTCAATCTCCAGCTCATCAAACAGCTGTAAATCCACATCCAGCAATTCCACTGCGTTGCTGCGTCGAATGCCGACGTTGTTTTCAATCAACAGCTCCAGCAGGCGATCGCCGTCGATTAAGGTAATCGGCGCGGCGCCTGGGAACAGCGCTGCTTCCGCGCATTTGGCGGCAAACTTGCCGGTAGTGATCAGCGTGCCGCGAATGGCTTTGTGGTAAGGCAGTGCGCCGCGTAGCTGGTCGATATACGGGCGCGTGATGGTGTTCTGCATCCGTTTTACCTGCACCACTTCGGTGATGGTAGTAATGCCCACCTGTACCTGACCAATCACATCCACGCCTTTATCGCCGGATGCTTTGGTCACTTCAACCTGCTCGTAGCCCATTGTTTCAAGTAGCTGAGCCACCAGATGTTCAAATTTGTACGGATTCATAGTGGAGAGCTGGTCGCGCAATAGCTCTTTTTGCTGCTGGTTATAGCGTTTTACCGTATCCAGCAACTCCTTACGTGGATCGGTTCGACGTTCAGGCAGTGCCTTACCGAGCCATTTTCGGCCAGCCTCGGTAATTTTGTAGCTCATCCCTTCACGGGCTACCAGATCGCGCTCGACCAGGTTGTACAGCCGGGCGTAGAGCGTAGTTTTGACTGAACTGGGGGAGGCAAATTTTGAGTGCTGATGTAAGAATGCCTGCCACTCGGGTAGCAGATCAGCGCGTCTGGCCTGCTCCCGGCCGGCGAGCAGTTCCAGTAGTTGCAACATGCCTTCTGTATCGTCGAGTTTACGCAGTGTGGCTTCATCGTTATCCAGAAATAATCGCCCCTGTTCGCTGGGGTACCAGCCGCCGTCTTCGTGGGTCTGCATAAGATCGAACAAAGGGTTATTGATAAACATGTAGCAGCCATAGCTGTGGCGAGGGTTGAGAATATGGTTATCCATCTTCCAGATCTGCCAGGCTATTTTGGCATCTTCGCCGCTGAGCCGTTCTTTAATCCAGTTATCCGGCTCTGACCAGTCAACCGGGTTTTGTGGCGTACCCGTTTGCTCCTGAATGGCGGTGATCATATTACGCACCGCTTTGACTGAACATCCAGCCACGGCATTCATCATGGCTCGGGTCTGATCATAAGTTGGAAAAAGCGGGGTAATCACTTTGTACTTTTTCACGTTGGTCCCTTAACGAGTGCAATGGCAATAGCTTGCCATACCAGATGAAAAATTCCATGGGATGAATCACTTATCGGAATGAAAACTGCCAGTGCCGGATGGCGGCTGCGCCTTATCGGGCCTACTAACTTCACTCTATTAAAAGCAAAATGTGATGTTATTTCCAACAATTTCGCTATAATCATAAGATAATTGTAGATACATTTTTGTATATACAATTAGGGATGAAATACATGCCAATGGAGTTTGAGTGGGATGCAAACAAGGCACAAAGTAACCACCGTAAACATGGTGTTCGCTTTGAGGACGCTATATTGGTTTTCGACGATCCCCAACACCTGTCGCGGCAGGATAGGTATGAGAACGGTGAGTATCGCTGGCAGACCATCGGTCTTGTTCATGGCATTGTGGTTATTCTGGTTGCCCATAGCGTTAGGTTTGAAAGTGGCTTTGAAGTCATTCGTATCATCAGTGCCAGAAAGGCAGACAGTAAAGAGAGGAATCGTTATGAGCATAGTTAAACATAAACGCGGCAGCGTATCCGCGCTGAGTGCTCAGCATGAGGCTGAACTGAAGGCGCTGGCGAATAAACCGGACGATGATATTGATTACAGCGACATTCCCGTGACCGAGGATGAGCTGTGGTCAGAAGCTCATCGCGGTAAGTTTTTCCGTCCGTTGAAAACGCAGGCGTCGGTGCGCATTGATGCCGATGTGATGGAATGGCTGAAGCGCCCCGGGAAGGGTTACCAGACGCGTCTCAATGCCATTTTGCGCGAAGCGATGCTGCGCGAGCAAAATAAGAAATAGTCAGAATATGCAGGGACTGTGAGTGCCGGATGGCGGCTGTGCCTGATCCGGTCTACGGGAAGCGGAATTTCCTGGCCCGATAAGTGTAGCGCCACCGGGCATCTGCGAGGTTATTTCTGCTGCGGTTCTCCGCTAAAATAACCGCAGCTGTCAAATTAGTGGAACACCTGCGGCATCATGCCGAGATGACAAACCGATTACCACCAGTGAACAGTGGGTTGTAACGCAGCAGGGCGTGTTGAAATAGGATTCGCCCCTCTCCGCTGTAGGGAGAGGGGAATGTTTACGGATTCCTGGCGTGGCTCCGTTAGATCACCTTTGCGCTATTTTCGTAGGTGTTGATAAGATGGTCGCGCAAGCTCCCTGTTCCGTGCATTGTCACCAAAAGATTCTGGCGCGCGCGGGTAAATCCGACATACAGACGCTTGATGTCGTCACTCAGATCTTCCTCATCCCTTTCCTTTGCGGCATCCATAATAGCCACTGAGTGAAATTCAAGCCCCTTACTGCTTGGTAAAGGCATTACACAAAGGAGATCATTTTGCGGCGACCAGTGCTTTTTGTCATCGCTGGTCACAATCATTTGGTAGGGGATGCTACGCGCCGCGAGACGTGGCCCCAGCATCCCCGAAATGCTGTATGTTGAAGGGCACAGTATGGCGATCTCTGACCATGCAATACCTTGTTGTCGCTGCTTTGTCACCCAATCGAGCACGTGAGTAATCTCCTCGTCCTGATTATCAAAGCTGGCCAGTGCCGGGTAAGTGCCGGACAAGCCTCCAGCATCGGGTTGCTGGTATTTGAGCGCCTCTTCAATGTGATTATTGAGATAATTAAAGGCAATGTTGCTGGCAAAATGGAGTATTTGCCGGGTATTACGATAGTTGGTATTCAGGATCGTAGTGCGGCCGAGGGCCTTAATATTGACACTAGAGAGTGTGAAGTCGAGGGCTTTCTTTTTCTGGTAGATAGACTGGGCGTCATCGTAGAGGAAAAGAAGGGAGTTATCTTTGTTGTCTGGCATACGTGCGAGTATTCTCAGCCACTCCGGTTTAAAATCGTGTCCCTCGTCTATTAGGACTGCGCTGTATTGCTCCGGTTTTATAATCCCCTCTTCAAATGCCACCGTCAGTGCATTTTCCATCAGCTCAATAAAGTTTTTGCTTTTCGGCGGAAGACAATGATGTGTATTTAACTGTTGATAACACCAGGCATGAAAATGGATGACTTCGACGGGAAGTCTTAAAGTGTGCTGCTCAAGCTGTGATTTGAGTTTTTTGGCCAGCGTGATGTTGTAGCAAATCACCAGGATCGGCTTGGTGTTTTCAATATTGTTGGCAAGCTCAATACAACGGTGGTGCAAAATGAGCGTTTTACCGGATCCTGCCACGCCATGAATAACACGGTGTCCTGCACCCATGCTTCTGGCGAGTTGTTCCTGGTTCCTGTCCATCATGCAAACCACATCGGGGGTGTGGAACGTAAAATTGTTCAGATCAACCTGCGTAACGGATGCGTTAATGCGTACATCGGGATATAGATGCCATCGGATACGGTCGAGTTGCTGTGGTGTAGTGTGATGAGCGTAGTTATGTCTGAGAAGGGATTCGAGCCGGGCAGAGATTTGTTCCTTGGTCATAAACTCGCTGAGTTCGTCTTTGCAAATAACCTGGCTGGCTGGGAATAGTTCATTTATCGCTTCGGGTGGAAAACTCTTTTCTAGCTGTGCTCGGGTGATATTGCTCAAATAAACACCAAATCCATACGGCATAATAAAGCTGCCTTCATAATCACCTTGTTGCTGGCGAAGCAGCGGATCTTTTTTTAGGCTATTGATAGTGTGAAAGGTATATTGACGAACCTGTTCGAGTGGATTCTTGAACGGTTGAATGCCGTCTTTAGTTTCATAATGAATATGTGATTTGTTGGCAGATTTAATTTTTGTAATAAACCAGTCTTTTACTTCTATAAATAACAAACCTTTTTCGGGGGTTAGAATTACAAAATCCGGATGCTCTTGCTTGTCTCCCATTCGGGTGTCATACCAGCAGGTACACTGTTCGCTGAGTCCCCCCTCAAGAAGTCTTGCCAGTCTTTTTTCGCCGGCAGTAATTTTCTCGCTACAACTGCTTATTGTGGGAATAATGATTGCCATGTTACGCCTACCAATTCATGAAAATTATATAAATATGTTAAATTAATATTCCGAGAGATATTAATAAAAACATGAATTCATCATGGGTAATGACATTAACAGACAATATTACAAACAGAAAGCGTGATGCGAGATATTTGTTTCAGAGATATTTGCTCCCTTTCACAAATAAAAGGGAGCGGCTGTTTACTTCTTCAACCCCGCAAACGCGGCTCGAATCTCGTCTTCCGGCAGATTAATGCCGATAAACACCAGCAGGCTGTGCGGTTGTTCGTCGCTCCACGGGCGGTCCCAGTCGGCGCTGTACAGACGCTGAACGCCCTGGAACAGCAGGCGGTTTGGCTCGTCTTCAATCCACAGCATGCCTTTGTAGCGCAGCAGCTTCTCGGCGGATTCCAGCAGCAGATTTTCCATTACCCGCGACACGTCACTGATGTTTACCGGGTAATCCAGCTCGACGACGATCGAGGAGATATCGTTTTGCTTGTCGGCGATAAAGTGGAAGCGTGGTTTGGCGCTGACCACGTTCTCCTCGAGCATGAAACCGTTGGTATCGAACAGCAGGGAGAGGTCGATATCACCATGCGTGACGGTATACACCGGGGCGCGGGCGTTGATGCGCGCCAGGCGCTCGCGCAGTTTCTCGCTTTCACCCGCCACGTCGGTTTTGGTCAGCAGGATGCGGTCAGCGTAGCCCACCTGCGACTGGGCTATGGTGAACTGGTTCATCTGCTCGTCGGCATGTACCGCGTCAACCAGCGCAATCACACCGTCCAACAGGTAGCGTTCGCAAATCACTTCATGGGAGAAAAAGGTCTGGATAATCGGGCCGGGGTCGGCCATGCCGGTGCACTCGATCACCAAACGGTCGAAATGGATGGCGCCTTTGTCGAGGTTGTCGAGCAGATCTAACAGTGCGTCTTCCAGCTCACTGGAGCGGGTACAGCAAATGCAGCCGTTGGTCAGGGTTTTGATCTGCGTGGCGCGGTCGCCAATTAGCTGATCGTCCACCGAGACTTCGCCGAATTCGTTTTCGATAACGGCAATCTTATAGCCGTGCTGCTCGTTGAGAATATGGCGCAGCAGGGTGGTTTTACCCGCGCCAAGAAAACCGGTGAGTAGGGTAACTGCAATCGGGGTCATTCATTTCTCCTTCTAACAGCAACTGCTTCCGCCGCTACCGTAGCGGGCTTCCTGGCGCTCGCGGAAGAATTCTTCGTAGGTCATGTACGGCTTATCGGGATGGTTGGTCTTCATGTGCTCGACGTAGTTGTCGTAGTCCGGAATGCCAATCAGCATCTTTGCCGCCTGACCGAGGTATTTTTTTGCCTGACCTAAAGTACCAAACATAAACAATCCTGATAAGCGAAAAGCCCCGCCGAAGCGGGGCTGAATACGGTTAGTGATGTGAAGAGGTCTTCACGCCGCCTTCCGGCACCGGTACATACGGCGTCTCTTTATCAGAGCGACCGTTGATGGCGCGGGCTTTCTGCCAGGTACGGAACCCGTAGAAAATGATGCTGTACACCACCACCAGGAACAGAATACTCAGGCCTGCGTTGGTGTAGTTGTTGACGACGATGTGGTTCATGTTGGCAATCTGCTGAGCGGTCAGTTCGCCGCCGTTAGCAATCTTCTCTTTGTACTGATTCGCCATGAAGAAGAAGCCTTCCATCTGCGGGTTGGTGCTGAACAGTTTCAGACCCAGCGCCCAGGTGGTGCAGATAAGCAGCCATACAGCCGGAACAACGGTAACCCAGATGTATTTGGTACGCTGCATTTTAACCAGTACCACGGTGCCCAGAACCAGTGCCACGGCAGCCAGCATCTGGTTAGAGATACCGAACAGCGGCCACAGGCTCTTAACGCCGCCCAGCGGGTCAACAACGCCCTGATACAGCAGGTAACCCCACAGGCCTACGCAGCCCGCAGTACCGATGATACCCGCAACCAGAGAGTCGGTTTTTTTCAGGAACGGAACGAAGTTCCCCAGTAAATCCTGCAGCATAAAGCGGCCAGAACGGGTACCGGCATCCAGTGCAGTCAGGATGAACAGCGCTTCAAACAGAATACCGAAGTGGTACCAGAAGCCCATATCAGCCATCGGCAGCACTTTGTGGAACACGTGAGCGATACCAACGGCCAGCGTCGGCGCGCCACCTGCGCGGTTCAGAACGGACGGTTCACCGATGTCTTTCGCGGTCTGCAGGATCTGCTCAGGCGAAATGACGAAGCCCCAGGAGCTGACGGTCGCCGCCGCATGTGCGGTTACGTCTTTCAACTGCGCCATAATCAGCGGGGCGTTCTCGCCGCTCATTTCATGCAGGTTCGGCATGGTGATGCCAAGGCCTGCTGGCGGGGTGTTCATTGCGAAGTACAGACCCGGTTCGATAATGGACGCGGCAACCAGCGCCATAATCGCCACGAAGGATTCCATCAGCATGGCGCCGTAACCGATAAAGCGCGCGTCGGTTTCACAGGCCAGCAGCTTCGGTGTGGTACCAGAAGCGATCAGCGCGTGGAAGCCAGAGACCGCACCACACGCGATGGTGATGAACAGGAACGGGAACAGAGCGCCTTTCCACAGCGGGCCAGTACCATCAACGTACTGAGTCATCGCCGGCATTTTCAGTTCCGGGTTGAGGATAACGATCCCCACCGCCAGACCGACGATAACGCCGATTTTCAGGAAGGTAGCCAGATAGTCGCGCGGCGCGAGGATCAGCCATACCGGCAGCAGCGCAGAGATAAACGCGTAGCCGATCAGGGTAAAGGTAATGGTGGTGTCTTTAAAGGTCAGCGCCGGGCCCCAGTACGGGTCGTGAGCAATCACGCCGCCGAAGTAGATAGACGCAACCAGCAGCACAATACCAATCACCGACACTTCGCCCACACGACCCGGTCGCAGGAATCGCATGTAGATCCCCATGAATAGCGCGATAGGTACGGTTGAGCAGACGGTGAACACACCCCACGGGCTTTCAGCCAGTGCTTTCACCACGATCAGCGCCAGTACCGCAAGGATGATGATCATGATTAAGAAGCAGCCGAACAGCGCAATGGTTCCCGGGATCGGGCCCATCTCTTCTTTGATCATCTCACCCAGCGATGCGCCGTTACGGCGTGAAGAGATAAACAGCACCATGAAGTCCTGCACCGCACCGGCCAGCACGACACCCGCCAGCAGCCACAGCGTACCGGGCAGATAGCCCATCTGCGCGGCCAGTACCGGCCCAACCAGCGGACCTGCACCTGCGATAGCGGCAAAGTGGTGACCAAACAATACGTTACGGTTGGTTGGAACGTAGTTCAGACCGTCATTGTTGATGACCGCCGGCGTGGCACGCGTCGGGTCAAGTTTCATCACCTTTTGGGCGATGTACAGACTGTAGTAACGATAGGCCACCAAATAAACAGAAACTGAGGCGACCACGATCCACAGGGCACTGATGTGCTCACCCCGACGTAATGCCACTACCGAGAGGCAGAATGCACCGATGATTCCGAGAATCACCCAGGGTATGTGCTTGAATATCTTTTTCGTATCCATAGTAAAACCTGGTATCTAATTAATAATTGGCCGAAGCCGCGTGGGTTTGATCTTGTGTTTGAGGAGGTAAATTGACTGCTATGTTGGGGGGATCTTGCCAGAGAAATACGCGCGTAAAGTAAGGTAAATAAGTGAGCGGTTGTATGTCAGCTTAAGCGGTCCCAAGTGTCAGTGAGCGGTAAGCAATGGGGACTAACGGGTATATTTATGTGATTGAGATCACTAATAAACCCGCTTAGCGCTTTGGCAGACGGCGTGGATCGACGAATCGTCGATGCTGAGATCGATTCAACTAGCACAAATTTCATAAAGTTTTCCCTTTCCAGGCCGAAAATTCTGACATCTGTCTAGCGGAAAGAGAAAACATGTTAAAACGAATGAAGATTGTTACCAGCTTACTGCTGGTATTGGCGCTATTTGGTCTTTTACAGCTCGCCTCCGGCGGCTTGTTTTTTAACTCACTTAAGAATGACAAAGAGAACTTTACCGTTCTGCAAACCATTCGCCAGCAGCAGTCTGCGCTGAACGCCACCTGGGTTGAGCTGCTGCAAACGCGTAATACCCTGAACCGGGCGGGTATTCGCTACATGATGGATCAGAGCAATATCGGCAGCGGTGCGACCGTGGCTGAGCTGATGCAGGTAGCCAGCACGGCGCTGAAACTGACGGAAAAAAACTGGGCGATTTACGAGTCGCTCCCGCGCGATCCGCGTCAAAGTGAAGCCGCGTTCCAGGAGATCAACCGCACCTATGACATCTATCACGGCGCGCTGGCGGAGCTGATCCAGTTACTGGGAGACGGGAAGATCAACGCGTTCTTTGATCAACCCACGCAGAGCTATCAGGATGGTTTTGAGAAGACATACATCAACTACATGCAGCAGAACGATCGCCTGTATGACATTGCGGTAGCAGATAACAACAGCTCTTACAGTCAGGCGATGTGGGTACTGGTCTGTGTGCTGATTACCGTACTGGCGGCAATTATTGCAGTCTGGTTCGGCATCAAACTGACTCTTATCTCCCCAATGAACCGTCTGATCGACAGCATTCGTCATATCGCCAGCGGCGACCTGGTGAAGCGTATTGAGGTGGAAGGTTCCAACGAGATTGGCCAACTGGCGGAAAGTCTGCGTCACATGCAGGGTGAGCTGATGAACACCGTGGGTGATGTGCGTAACGGTGCCAACGCGATTTACAGCGGGGCCAGCGAGATTGCGATGGGCAACAACGATCTCTCCTCGCGTACCGAGCAGCAGGCTGCATCTCTGGAAGAAACCGCAGCCAGCATGGAACAGCTGACGGCGACCGTGAAGCAGAACGCCGAAAACGCGCGTCAGGCCAGCCATCTGGCCCTAAGCGCTTCTGAAACCGCGCAAAAAGGCGGCAAAGTGGTGGATAACGTGGTGCAAACCATGCGCGACATCGCTTCCAGTTCGCAGAAAATCGCCGACATTATCAGCGTCATCGACGGCATTGCCTTCCAGACCAACATTCTGGCGCTCAACGCCGCGGTAGAAGCTGCGCGTGCGGGCGAGCAGGGCCGTGGTTTTGCAGTGGTTGCGGGTGAAGTTCGTAACCTGGCCCAGCGTAGTGCGCAGGCCGCGCGCGAGATCAAGAGCCTGATTGAAGACTCGGTCAGCCGTGTGGATGTGGGTTCAACGCTGGTAGAAAGCGCTGGTGAAACCATGGATGAGATCGTCAATGCGGTAACCCGCGTGACCGATATCATGGGTGAAATCGCCTCTGCTTCTGATGAACAGAGCCGCGGTATCGACCAGGTCGGTCTGGCCGTTGCTGAGATGGATCGTGTGACACAGCAGAACGCCTCGCTGGTGGAAGAATCCGCCGCCGCCGCTGCGGCGCTGGAAGAGCAGGCCAGCCGCCTGACCCAGGCCGTTGCCGTGTTCCGTATTCAGCATGACCAACAGCGCGCGCGTGACGTTGCTGCCGCTAAACCGGTTTCAACGGTCCAGCCGCGAAAAGCTGCGGTAACGGATGCCGGGGATAACTGGGAAACGTTCTAAGTTGGTAATGCCCGATAAGGCGTAGTCGCCCGCGGGCAATTAACGCAGCATCAGGCGCATGGCGCAGCGTAGTTCGTACGTCTGCCCGTGCGCCGCTTCGTCTTCTCTTTTCTGGCGCAGCAGTGCAGGAAGCGTCTCGTCAGCCAGCATTTCGAACCCCAGTCGAGCGTACAATGGCGCATTCCACGGCACATCACGGAAGGTGGTCAGCGTGAGCGATGTATAACCTTTCTCGCGCGCCTGTTCGGCAACATAGCCAATCAATCTGCGACCAATACCTTTTCCCTGCCACTCCAGATGCAATGAAAGTTCAGCAATAAACAGCGATGACCCCAGCGTTTCGGCAACTAAAAAACCGACCGGATGCTCGTCGACCTGCGCCAGCCAGCTCATGCCAGCAGCGGCAAATGCCCGATGCTGGTCAACCGATATAATCTGGTCGTCAGCAATCCACGCCAGTTCGGGGATGAGTAAAAAACGTTGCCCCGCAGATCGTTCGATGGCGGGAAGAGCGGCAGTTTCTGCCAGAGTGGTGGAGCGTAAGGTGATGTTCATTTGTCGAGCATAACATGCCCGATAAGCGCGGTGTTATCGGGCATCATGAGGATTAATCTTTACGCGGATCGCTGATGGGTTGGCGCACCAGGAAGATGTAGGCGAGGGCTCCCACCATGGTGACGCAGCCACAAATGATCAGCGCCAGACGGAAAGAGTTGGTGGTATCAACAATAAATCCGGTGACGATTGGTGCAAACGACGCGCAGATAAAGCTGGCAAAGTTCTGGATACTGCCCACGGAGGCGGTCATGCGTGAGGCGACGGCTACGTGGATCAGGCCCCAGCACGAGGTGCCGGCGAAGTGGATACAGAACAGCGCCATACCGATCAGTAAGACGGCGGCCATCGACGTTGTGGCCTGCGGCACGATGAAAGTGAAGGCCGCAGAACAGAACATCCCGGCGATAATACAAATCTTACGGCTCTTAATCGGTGCCATACCGCCTTTCACCAGCCAGTCGGTGACAAAACCGTTAATTAACATGCCGGCTGCGCCAAACAGGAATGGGATCGCCGCCATTAATCCGGTGCTTTTTAAATCCAGGTTGTAGGAGGTTTGCAGGTAGCCTGGCAGCCACGCCAGATATAACCACGCGGTGTAGTTGATGCCGCTAAAGCCCAGCATCATGCCCCACATAGTGCGGTTGCGGAACAGGCTGCGCCATTCGGCAAAGCTCAGCGGATCGCGGCGGGCATTGACGCTACCGGCGTTCAGATACGCTTGTTCAGTAGCGCTCAGCGCAATCTGCTCGCGGTTGCGATACAACATGTACCAGCCGATGGCGAGGAAAATACCCAGCACGCCGATGGTAATAAACATCCAACGCCAGCCCATCACCAGCATCATGGCAGCCAGAATCGGCGGGCTAATGGCAACACCGATGGTGGAAGCGGCGTTGAATAACCCCATTGGGCGACCGCGCTCTTTGATGTTAAACCAGTCGTTGATGACCTTTACGCCGCACGGGTTCATGGGCGCTTCGCCGATCCCCATCCCGATACGCACGAGAACAAACTGAGTGAAGCTGTGAACCATGCCAGACATCGCCTGAAACAGCGACCAGAAGAACATCCCCAGCCCCAGCATAATGCGCGGACCTTTGCGATCCAGCAGCGGGCCGCAGGGCAGCTGTGCAATACCGTAAGCGAGAGAAAACACTGACAGCAGTACGCCGATTTGCGTGGCGCTCAGCCCCAGTTCTTCACGAATCGTTAAGTTGGCGACCGACAGTGAACTGCGGTCGAGATAATTAATCACCGCAGCAAAAAATAATAAAATCATTGCTGTGGTCTGAATACGTTTTATTCGGCTACTGCGTTGCACCATGCCCTCAGGCGGAACGTTAATATCCGCAGATGACGACGTGCCAAACGAAGAACTCGGGTCGAGGGTAATATTATTTTTTTCCACGCCGGACTCCTGAACCTCAATAATTTATTTTCACACAGCCGGGCTGTGCAGTATTGAAAAATACCAGTGATGAATCAATTTGCTCATCACCGCTCACAAAAGTTTTTAATGCAGTCGACTTAGCGTGAGCATAGGCAAGCGGTATTTTTCCGGCGTTTTTATTTTTATAAAATCGTGCTCCCGGTAATGGTTTGCTGTTTTTTATCGGTACTTAATGAGCGGCGCTATGGCTTTGGTTGATGGAGCGAATCATCGATTGTTTGGCTGAATTCAAATGGTTACAGAGCGCCAGGGTGGCATCCAGGTCGCTGCGGCAAATCAGTGCGCTGAGGATGGTCATATGCTCATCAATGGCAATGATATTGCGCTGCTTGAGGTCGCTTTCATCCCACTGATAATGAAAATGGAAAATCACGGAGATGATTTCAAGTGATTGATTAAAAAATATATTATCTGCTGCGGAGAGCAGTAAAGCATGAAACTCACGGTCTAACTGCGAGAACATACGAAAGCTGCTGCCGATGCTGTCGCGCAGGACCCGGTGGCGCTCAAGCAGTGTTTTAGCCTGCAACCAGCGCGGGTCATCGTCGGGCAGATTGAGAAAATGCTGCAGGGAATGGGTTTCCAGCATCTCTCTGAGTTCAAACAGCTGTTCCGCATAGGCCTGATCGAACTGCTTCATGCTCCAATGGCCGCGTTTTTCGTTTTTGATCAGATTGTAACGTTCGAATTTTAAAAGATATTCTCTCACCACCACCGGGCTGACCCCCGCAGCTCTGGCAAGCTGTAGTTCGGAGAAACTCTCCCCTGCGCGTAGCTGACGCTGGTTGATCATGGTGAAAAAAGCCTGCTCAAAAATCCGGTTTTGCTCAGTCATGGAGGCGGTTGTACAGGCAAAACCGTCGTCATGGTCGGGTTTACGTACGATGACATAGTGGCTGCCGACCTGGGTCAGCACGCCGCACTCGCCTAAGTGGCTCAGCATATGGCGCACGGTGGTGCGGCTGATGTTGTACATCTCCGCCAGCGCGCTTTGCGACGGGAGGGGGGAAGGGATATGACCACGCGCCATATCATCGATTATCTGGTTAATCACATTGTGGCGTAAGTTCTGTGAACGGCTCATGGCTTCTCCTTTTTGCGTATTAAAACCCGATTTAAAACATTTTTATGCGCTGGGATTCACAGATTGTGTTTCTGCTTTCTCCGGCTTTTTTATTTTCGTTGATATCTGAGGCAACAAAAAAACAGGAGAGCAGAATCATGTCTACGATGAATACGTTGATTTGCCAGGAACCTAAAAAATTAGTCTGGAAAGAGCGTGAAATACCTATTCCGGGTGAGGGTGAAGCATTAATAAAAATTAAATCAGTCGGGATTTGCGGTACCGATATTCATGCCTGGGGTGGCAATCAGCCATTTTTCAGCTATCCACGTGTACTGGGTCATGAAATATGTGGGGAAATTGTCGGGCTGGGCAAAAATATACAGAATCTGAAAAATGGTCAGCAGGTGGCGGTTATTCCTTACGTGGCCTGCCAGCAGTGTCCGGCCTGTCTGAGCGGGCGCACTAACTGCTGCGAGAAGATTTCGGTGATTGGCGTGCATCAGGATGGCGGCTTCAGCGAATACCTGTCCGTACCGGTCACCAACCTGTTGGATGCGCAGGGAATTGATCCGCAGGCGGCGGCGCTGATTGAGCCTTATGCCATTAGCGCGCATGCGGTACGCCGGGCGGCAGTGGCTCCGGGTGAGCAGGTGCTGGTGGTCGGTGCCGGTCCGATTGGTCTGGGCGCGGCGGCGATTGCCAAAGCCGATGGCGCACAGGTGGTGGTCGCCGATACCAGTCCGGCTCGCCGGGAGCATGTGGTTTCCCGGTTGGGGCTCCCGGTTATCGATCCGTCTGCTGAAGATTTTGATGCGCAACTGCGTGACCAGTTTGGTGGTTCGCTGGCGCAAAAGGTCATTGATGCCACGGGCAATCAGCATGCGATGAACAACACGGTGAATTTGATTCGCCATGGCGGCAGCATTGTTTTCGTTGGGCTATTCAAAGGCGATTTGCAGTTCTCCGATCCGGAGTTCCACAAAAAAGAGACCACCATGATGGGCAGTCGCAACGCCACACCGGAAGATTTCGCCAAGGTGGGCCGCCTGATGTCGGAAGGCAAACTGACCGCCGACATGATGCTCACGCACCGTTACGCGTTTGCCACACTGGCAGAAATCTACGAACGGGATGTGATTAACAACCGTGAGCTGATTAAAGGCGTGATCACGTTCTGAGAGGGGAAATGCGATGAAGACATTGAATCGACGTGATTTTCCGGGAACCAGTTACCCAACGCGCGTGATCCAGTTTGGTGAAGGGAATTTCCTGCGGGCGTTTGTCGACTGGCAACTGGATATCCTCAACGAGCAAACCTTTTTGAACGCTGGCGTGACCATCGTTCGCCCGATCAATAGCGATTTTCCACCGTCGCTGAATACCCAGGACGGGCTGTATACCACGCTTATTCGCGGGCTAAACGCGCAGGGCGAAGCGGTGAGCGAGGCGCGGCTGATCCGTTCGGTGAATAACGAAATCAATCCGTATCAGGACTTCGCGGCGTATCTGGCGCTGGCCCACAATGCGGATATTCGCTTTGTGTTTTCAAATACCACCGAAGCCGGAATTAGCTATCACGCGGCAGACCGGGTCGATGATGTGCCGCCGGTAAGCTTTCCGGCTAAACTGACGCGTCTGCTGCTGGAACGTTTTAATCATTTTGAGGGCGCAGTGGATAAGGGCTGGGTCATTATCCCGTGCGAGCTTATCGACTATAACGGTGAGGCGCTCAAAACGCTGGTACTGCGGTATGCACAGGAGTGGCAGCTTCCCCCGGCGTTTGCCGACTGGGTGGCGACGGCAAACACCTTCTGTTCCACGCTGGTCGACCGCATTGTCACCGGCTACCCGCGAGAAGAAGCCGCCGCGCTGGAGGCTACGCTTGGCTATCACGATGCGTTTCTCGATACCGCGGAGCATTTTTACCTGTTTGTGATTCAGGGGCCGCAGTGGCTGGCCGAGGAGCTGAATCTGGCGCGGTGCCCGCTGAACATTCGGGTAGTGAGCGATATTAAACCGTACAAAGAGCGTAAGGTCGCCATTCTCAATGGCGCGCATACGGCGTTGGTGCCGGTGGCCTGGCTGTGTGGTCTGGAGACCGTCGGCGAAGCGATGCAGGATGCCGATGTCCGTCACTTTGTCGAGCGGGCGATTAGCGAGGAAATTATACCGGTATTGGATCTCCCGGCGGATGAACTGCGTGAATTTGCCGACGCGGTGAGCGGGCGTTTTCAAAACCCCTACATTCGTCACCAGTTGCTTTCCATTGCGCTTAACGGGATGACCAAATTCCGTACCCGAATTTTGCCGCAACTGCTGGCGGGCCAGCAAAATGGGCGCTGGCCCGTGCGGTTAACGTTCGCCCTCGCGGCGCTGCTGGCGTTTTATCGCGCAGAGCGGGAGGGAGAACGCTATCCGATACAGGATGATGAGCAGTGGGTTAGCCTGTATGCCAGTCTGTGGCCGCGAGTTGGCTGTGATTTAACGCTGCGTGAACTGGTGGATACTGTGCTCGGCGATGCGGCGCACTGGGGTGAAGATTTGACGTTGCTGCCCGGGCTTGCCGGGCAGGTGACGGCAAACCTGGAAATGATTCTGGTGCAGGGTATGCGCCAGGCAGTGAAAAGTCTGGAATAAGGTTGCCATGCAGCGCCCGGTGTGGTGTTGGGCGCTGTTTTTTTTTCAGACAATAAATGCGGCTAGCTGTAAGACTGATAAGCGAAGCGCCATCAGCCATTTCATGTTACGAGCCCTGAGCGACCACTTTGATTTCAACCATCCCGATCCCCAGCTTACGCGGCGAGTGGCCGAGAATATTGCCCTCGTTGGTGGCGACCGGATCGGGTGGGACAATCACCAGCGTATCGGCATCTGCCGGGTTATCAAAATGCAAGGTAGTGGTAGTGACATCATGGCCTAACACCAGCGTCTGTTCCTCGTGGCCAACGCGCACGGGAATAGGACGATTGGCATTGTCGCCGAAGGCTTTCGCGGTGATGACCAGATCGAATTTCTTCGGCAGCGGGGCCTTGTACTCGATGGTCACCTCTTTGCTGAGCTGCGCATTGGACCAGCGCCCCCAGGATTCGGGGCGTGATATGCCGCTAAACTGTTTAACCTCTTCCGGCGCGCCCGCCACGTTGAAGACGAAGCTGTCGGCTTTGTAGCGAATGTCGTTATCGACAATTTTCAGCGTATCAACGTTACCTTTGTAGCGCTCCATGTCGATCACCGTGTCTTTAAACACGGTTTTACTTTTCCATATGGCTTTGTCGACGTGCTGCACGATTTGCTGTCCGCCTAACTGGCCTTGCGATACGCACCAGTCGGTGGAGAGCGCCAGCTCCGGGGCCCATAGCTGCGCCATTTTGTAGCAGCGATCAACCCAGACAAAGTTATCTCGCGGCGCGAAATCTGCCAGTTGGAAGCGCAGCGGGGCCGAGTATTCGCTTTCCGGCAGCGGCTCGACGCGTTTGTCCGATACGCGCAGCAACAACGGCAGGCGGAAATGGCTGCCGGAGAAAGAGATCATGTTTTTGTCCTGGTCGACGGTGAACTCTTTCATCTCTTTCGGGAAATTCCACAGGCGGATGATATCGGGCTTCCACGCCAGCATTTTTTCTTTGATGTTCAGGAACACTTCAGACACGGATTCGCTCGACAAACTGCTGCGGCCAAGACCGATAAAGTTATCGCCACCGAGAATATCCAGTACCGTTGCCCCGTTATCCATCGTGTTACGCTTCACCGCCAGCGTGTCCTGCTGTGGCTGGTCGCCGCGCAGCACGAAGAACAGGTTGTTGCGATCCTGCTTGTTCAGATACTTCCATGCGGTGTTGTTCATCGCCAGATGATCGGAAGAAACCACGATAACGGTATCTTTGAACCACGGTGAGGCTTTGATCTTATTGATAAATTCGGCAATGTTTTCCTGGCTGCAGCTGACCGCGCTGAAGGATTGGTTGGCCTTCCCGTCGATGTCATAACGTTTACGGTTGCAGCTACGTGAGATAAATCCATCTGGATGATGGGTATCCACGGTCAGCGTAAATAGTGAAAAGCGCTGGCCCGAACGTGAAAGCTCTTCGAATTTTTTCCACGCTTCATCCAGCACGGTATCGTCGTAGAAGCCCCAGTCGTTGCGATAGGCCGGGTCCGCAACCACGCTTTTTAACTCTTCCGCACCGTACAGATGATCAAACCCGTGAGATTTCAGGAACACGTCTTTGCCGGCAAAGCGCAGGTTGGCTCCCTGCACAAAGTAGTTTTGATAGCCGGAGTTTTTCAGGATATCGCCCAGACAGATATTGTTGGGGAAGAAGCTGGAGACCGACGCCGAGGCGTTGCCTTCAAACGGCGCAAACAGCGGAATACCGCACTGGGAGGCGACCATGCCAGCGATGGTGTAATCGGTACCCGGCAGTTGCATGGTATTGCTGAAATCCAGACCTTCGTTTTTCAACGCACCGAGTTCCGGGGTCAGATCCGGGAACGCGTCGTTGTTAAAATAGGTGCGCTCGAGGCTTTCGCCATAGATATAAACCAGATTCAGCTTCGGGTTGGGAATCGTTTTTGACGGCTCTTTATAATAGGTTGGGAAATCCGGATCGCCATCGCGCGACTGCGACTTTACCAGTTCGGTTATCTGGTGAAACGCCGGGCTGGCATCTACGGAGGCCAGCGCCAGCAGCAGGGCCAGCAGACTGTAACCCACATGATGCGGATGATGGCGACGGCGGCGCAGAATCCAGCCGAGAGCGACAAAAACGGTCGTCAGGACCAGCGCAATCCCGACACCAGGTAAGATATATTTTCCAATTCCCGCGCCGGTCAGGCTGTTGGTCAGCGTGTACAGAACCGCGTCATTGATACCGTCGCCGGTGAAATAGTCACTGGCATACAGCGTGATATTCAAGACAATAAAAATCCCCAGCACCGTTAACGTGGCAGCAAACCACCAGGTATTGCGACCCGCTTTCCAGGCGTAAATCAGCACTGAAGCGAGAAACAGAGTGATGGAGATGAGTTCTGACAACGATCGATCCTCAGTAAACCGGGCAAACGCCTGGCAGGCTAATGATTTGGGGAAAGCACAATGTAATAGCGATGTTGCATTGCTGCAATTGTAGTGACATTAAATTACGTTGTTATTCAGAATTGGTTTAGATATGCGTGTTTTTTGCGGGGATTTACTGATTATTTGACGTGTGAATTTTATGGGGAGCAGGTTGATGCCGCGCAGGATATACGCGGCATGTCGTGCGTCAGGAAATGAAGTTCATACCCTGTTTTAACACCAGATCGCAGGCCTTGGTTTTTACCTGCTTCGCCAGCGAGCTGTTGCCAATTGTGTTCAGGTCCAGTTGTTGACCATCTTTGGCGTTGAGCAGCCCCTGAATGCCGTCCATATAGTTGGTGTCTTGTTTCTGCTCCGGAGCACTGAGGCCCAGTTTATCCAGCACCTGGTTTTTGACGTTTTGCATGTCGGTGACCGAGGCCAGTTTCTGTTTCGCGCAATATTCCAGGATCCCGGCGGCGTTATTCATGCTGCTGGAGGTCAGCGACTGATTGCTGCCATTCAGTAGACTGGTCAGGGAAGAGAGTGACGAGCCGCCCTGCGAGCCGGAGCTTTGTTTGCTCAGTTCGCTGGCCGCGCTGGAGAGCGAATCCTGCCAGGAGGCGGCGAAAACGCTGGTCGAGATGAGCGTGCTGGCGGCAAGCGCACAGCACAGCAGACGTTTGGTTGTTTTCATCATTATATGCAACTCGTGTTATGCCTTTTCAGCGCAGTATAGCGCCAGCAGTCTTAGGAGTGGTCCTAATACGTTAATACTCTTTACCGGTTACCCGACTACGGTAGCTTTCCCAGTTGAAGTTTACCCATAAGCTATTGCCTAAGCGCATACGATCCATGACCCGTTCGCCGAGAAGTTTATTCATTTCATCCATGGTCAGGTTGGTCAGCATACCGGTTGGCCGTTTAGAGGACGAGCGACGATCGACGATCTGGTTGATGATCACCTTTTCATAGCGGGATTCGGTCTGCACGCCGATTTCGTCGATCACCAGCAAATCGACATTGCTGAGATCGTTCAGCAGCTGTTCTTCGCTGGTTTCACGGTTGCTGAAGGTATCTTTCATGGCTGACATAATGTCCGCAACGGTGATAATCAGCACCGACTTGCCGCGCAGCAGCAGTTCGTTGCAGATAGCAGCGGCCAGATGGTTTTTGCCGGTGCCGGGCTTGCCAGAGAAAATAAAGCTGGCGATGTTGCCGTCAAACTCTTCAACGTACTGGCGAGCTTTGCTCAGGGCGTTCATCTGACCTTCGCATTCCACCCGATAGTTATCGAACGAACAGTTCTGATGCAGTGGACGAATACCGGAACGGTTGAATGTGCGCTGCATTTTCATGGCTCGGTTTTCACGGGCCAGCGCTGCGGCGCGAATTTCACCTTGCTCTTTTTGCCATGCCAGCAGCTCCTCGCCCGTTTTAAAGGCTGGCTCGACATTAGCCGGCATCATTTTTTGCAGACGTTTCATCAGGTCGCCAACGTTTTTCATCGTTATCCTCTAAAACCCGGTGGAATATGGTTGTCAGGCTCGCTGACACTGTTCACATCGCGCTTCGGCATTCCGCCATTGCTGGCCCGGCCAATCTGGATGCTGCGTGCCAGTTTTTGCTGCCACTGAATATGGTGAAAGACTTTGCCTTCGGCCTGCCAGTAGGCGACAAATGAGGCCAGTTCCTCGGCGGTGACCGGTTCTCTTAACGCCACGCCCCACAGGGCGGCCTGGCGCTGAAAGTCGGCATCGGGCTGCCAGTCAGCGTACATCGCAAATTTCCCCATTGGCACGACAACAGGAGCGGTTTGCGGCTCTTCATAAAATTGTGCATCCAGCGTCACATCGCTTCCCGGGCGTGACAGCTTCTCTTCAAGCGCTAACAACTCGGCCAGTCGTGCAGGCGTCACCGCGTAAAATGCTGGCGCGTTATTGGCGAATACGGCTACGGCGCCGCCCGCAGACCTGGCCAGCACCGTGTGGTGATCGTGTAGTAAGGCGTCAATGCTAGTGACGTCCGGCGTCAAAATTTTGCTGGGCATAATGTTTCTCAATACTGAACAACAACCGAGAAGGGGACTGCTTTTATAGTAACACAGAGAAGAAGGAGAGCAGCAGATGAGGGGGCGATTCCCCTCTCTGCGAGGAGCTAACAAAGCGTGCCGCTAAACACGCGGGCGTTTGCGATACAGCCATAATCCCGGTACGGATAGCCCGATAGAGAGCGCTCCGACAATCGATGAGGCTTTCAGGAAATTGGTCAACAGCGTGATCATCAGCGCTTCGCTGTAACCAAAATGGCCGATTTTTACCGCCGAGATCATGGCGGTATAGGCCGAGATCCCAGGGAACATGGGGATTACTGCCGCAACGGTGAAGACTTTCGGATGCGCCAGATACCAGCGTGACCACTGGATCCCAATGCAGCCCACCAGTAGCGACGCCATAAAAGTTGACCATTCGATATTAAATCCAGCGCTCATCATCACCATTCGTGAACCGTGGCCGAGTGCGCCGAGTAACGCGCACCAGGGGAGCGCCCGATGTGGTACGTTAAATACCATGGCAAAACCAAGCGCCGGAATCGCCGACAGGATCATGTCCTGCATTAGCGCCAAAATGAAATCGATCACGCCCATCCGCGCAGCCCCCATAAGGTCATCGACATGACTACGCCAATGCAGGTCGCCAGCGTCAGCAGACTGGCAATAGCCCAGCGAGCGAGCCCAGTATTAATGTGTCCCTTAAACATATCCGCGACGGAGTTGATCAACGGAAAACCCGGAACCAACAGCAGCACGCTGGCGGCCATGGCGATGGTTGGAGTGTGGTTAAACGTCGGCAACGTCAGCAGCAGACCAGAAATCGAGGTTGCCACAAACGCAGTAATGCAGAAGTTGATTTGCGGGTGCAAATGCCGGGACGCCAGAATCTGGCGAATATACATCGCCACCATACTGGCGAAAAAGGTGATCACCGCGCCATCCCATCCGCCATTATTGAGTTTACAAAAGCAGGCGCAGGACAAGCCGACCATAAAGGCGACCAACCATCTTGGATAGCGCAGCGGTTTAATCTGGCTAAAGCGTTTCTCAACGCCTTTAACATCCAGCAGTTTGTGTTCCGCCAGAATAACGATGTGCTGCACCTCCGTCACGACGTGCATGTTAATTCCGCGATCCTGATTTTTTCGCGTTGAAGTCAGGCACTGCCCGTCTTTAATGGTGGTCAGGACGATGGCGTTAGAGGAGATAGCGCTTTCTACGCTATCCATGCCAAGCGCCAGCCCGAGGCGGGTGGATAGCTCGTCAACCAGCGCACTTTCTGCCCCATGCTGAAGTAAAAAAAGACCGCATTGAATACATAACCGTGTAACCGTTCGCTGTGACGACTGCTCTGTTTGCATGACTCGCTCTGACTGAAAAGGATCTCTTTGCGTGGCGGATGTCTTCTTTTTATCATGAAGCATGATCCTGTTGGCTCTGGCTAAGATCAATCTTTGCGTCGAAAAAAGATGCAGATCGTACGTCTGATGCGTTTGCACACCTCACTTGCTTATCAATAAAGACAGCGCTTATGAAAATGTAATATTATTTATCAGGATGGAAAATACGTAAGCAACGCTAACGATCTATTGTAGTTCTTTTAATTGTACAAAGAGTGTATTCATGAGTAATTATTGGCATGATGGTTCAATAGTTTGATGCTACTGGGATTGTAGCGGTATAACTTTGTTTATAAATAAAAGCCAAGGATAAACAATTCACCTCGTCTATTGTTTAGGATTTCCTGTTAATTAATACTTTTAATTTATCAGGGGATTTTTAATAAGTGCGAATACGGACTGGTGAGTGTGGAGGAGATATGTTGCCAGGACGCTGCAAAAACGCAATTATTATTAGTAAATTACCGATCGTACAAACCGGACTTAAAGGTGTAATGCAGGGGCAGTTCGCTGATTATGAACTTACCTACTGCCGCTCCGTCGAAGAATTGACGTTGCTGCAGCTGCGTTGTGCCGATTTGGTGATTGCTGATTTATCCGGAGACTGTAATCATCCACGTTCAGTCTGCGAACAGTATTATTCTTTATTATCTCAATACCGCGATATTCACTGGGTATTTCTCGTTTCTCGTGTTTTTTATCCGCTGGCCATTGAATTGCTGATGTGCCCTGTCAGTTCGCTGTTATCTGATGCCGAGACGATTGAAAGTTTGGTGAATGTTATTCACGCAGGAAATAGCCGAGCCGAGAGAATTAGCAAGTCGCTGCTTTCTCCGCCCGTGATGCCAGAATTAGCAGACCATAGCGCCCGCTCAATTGTACTTACCCTCTCGGAGAGGAAAGTGCTGAGACTCCTGGGAAAAGGTTGGGGAATTAATCAGATTGCGACATTGCTGAAGAAAAGCAATAAAACGATCAGCGCCCAAAAGAACAGTGCTATGCGTCGCTTGTCGATACATAGCAATGCAGAAATGTACGCCTGGATAAACAGTTCTCAAGGATCGCGAGAATTGAATTTACCTTCAGTTTATGGAGAAACCACGGAATGGAAAGCCGAAGCATCAAAAGAAACGTTGCGCTGGTAGAGAAGTGCGCGATGAGTAGCGTCGGTATTAAGAGCCTGTTTAATACCATGCCGGATAACCAATACGAACTACATATCTTTTCGAGCCAGCCTGCATTTAGTCAGGTTATGTTAAAAACGTCGTTTTCGGCGGTTATTTTCTCCCTCTCTGCAATCAGAACCGATCGCAGGGCCGGGTTAGCTTATCTGACGGAACTGGCTGTAAATTTTCCGCGTATTCGCCGGGTGGTTATTGCTGATGATGACGCTGAAGCGCGATTAATCGGCTCTTTGTCACCGTTGCCGTTAGATGGCGTTGTGAGCAAATCTTCTTCATTAACGCTACTGCAGGACGCGTTATTTACGGTATTGAACGGCCCCAACCGGGGAACCGAAGGTTCTAAAAACCATTGGTATATCAATCAAAGCCGTATGCTCAGTCCAACAGAACGAGAAATACTGCGCTTTATGTCGAATGGCTATTCAATGCCGCAGATCGCTGCTCAGTTAGAGCGGAATATTAAAACCATTCGGGCACATAAATTTAATGTGATGTCCAAGCTGGGCGTGAGCTCAGATGCCGGACTGCTGGATGCTGCAGATATCCTGCTGTACCTGCGTGCAGGTGAACCTGCACCTTTTCTACAGGCGGCTTCTTAGCGGGTAATGTTAGATCGTTTCGTGCCGGGTTTCGTTATCGGCACGGAACGTGAATCATCCCTGACACACATCCACCCAGGTGGCGGAAGTCAGCTCAGCCATCCTTTCTGGCGTGATACGAACGGCGCTGTGGATGGCGCCTGCGGCGGGAAGCACTTCAGCGTAATGCTTCAACGAAACGTCGCAGTATACCGAAATCGGCGTTTCCAGTCCGAAAGGGCAAACACCGCCAACGGGATGGCCCGTCGCGTTCACTACTTCATCGCTACTCAACATACGGGCTTTGGCACCGAAAGTGCTCTTTAGCTTTTTGTTATCCAGTCGGGCATCACCTTTGGCGACGACCAGAATAATGTCGTTCTTGACCTTAAGCGAAAGCGTTTTCGCGATCTGGCCTGGTTCGACGTTATGGGCTTTCGCTGCCAGATCGACGGTAGCTGTGCTCTGATCTAATTCGATAATCTCAATATCTGGTGCATATTGCGCTAAAAATTGGCGTACTGATTGCAAACTCATTCTTCTCTCCAAATCGCCTACAGGCAGCTCCATCCAGCAGAAAACCGCATGGCGTAATTTGTCATAGGGGCAAGCTCGCTGTAAATATTTTAATGTAACAACATGGCAACATTGGCAGTTTTTCGATCGTCTTCACAATCAAAGAAACCGGTTACAGTAACCGGTTGCAGAATGCTCAAATGGCGATTAATACTGAAGTTGTCACTTCCTCTGTATTACATAATAAGAGCCATCTATGAAACTGAACTCAAAATGCAGTAGCGCTGGCGTTCCTCCCGGCACGGTTGCGAAAAGTAGTAATGGGCTTTACGTGGTGGTGTTGATACCAGCACGGTTGCAGGGTTTTGCACAACGGGAGAACGGCTATGTCTACTAATCATGCTGTATTTAATGTGATTTTCCGCTTCGTTGAAAATTACGTCAGCCCTGTTGCCGGGCGCATCTCTTCACAACGTCATGTGATGGCTATCCGTGATGGGTTTATTTCGGCGATGCCCTTTATGATCGTAGGCTCGTTTCTGCTGGTTTTCGCCTATCCACCTTTCTCTCCGGATACCACCTGGGGGTTTGCACGTGCGTGGCTGGATATGGCGAAACAGTTTGAAGGCCAAATCCTCACACCGTTTGATATGACGATGGGGATCATGTCAGTCTACATATGTGCGGCTATCGCTTATAACCTGGGCAAGCACTATGTGAAGTCACATCAGCTAGATCCCTTCATGTGCGCGATGCTATCGATCATGGCTTTTTTGCTGATTGCTGCACCGAAAACCAAAGGCACTATGCCGGTTGATAGCCTGGGCGGTACGGGGATTTTCACTGCCATCCTGGTGGCTATTTACTGCGTTGAAATGATGCGCTTCCTGAAGGCGCACAACATCGGCATTCGTTTACCCGATCAGGTGCCGCCGATGATCAAAAACTCCTTCGATCTGCTGATCCCTGTGCTGGTGGTGGTACTGACGCTGTACCCGCTGAGTCTGGTGATTCAGTCGCAGTTTGACATGCTGATCCCGCAGGCCATCATGGCCATCTTTAAACCACTGGTGTCTGCAGCGGATTCTCTGCCAGCGATACTGCTGGCGGTGCTGATCGGCCATCTGCTGTGGTTTGCGGGTATTCATGGCGCGGCAATTGTGTCGGGAATGCTGCAAATGTTCTGGCTCACCAATCTCGGGATGAACCAGTCGGCGCTGGCGCAGGGCGCGCCTTTACCGCATATCTTTATGGAAGCGTTCTGGACGTTCTTTATTGTGGTTGGAGGTTCCGGCGCGACGATGGGGCTGGTGATTTGCTATCTGCGTAGCCGTTCGGCACATCTACGATCGATCGGGCGTTTGAGCATTGTCCCGAGCATTTTTAATATTAACGAACCGGTGATTTTCGGTACGCCGATTGTCATGAACCCAGTGTTCTTTATTCCCTTCCTGCTGGCCCCGATGGTGAACGCAGTGCTGGCCTGGGCGGCGATGAAGCTGGATTTAATTGGGCGGGTGATTTCAGTGGTTCCCTGGACGGCCCCGGCACCGGTTGGCGCGGCATGGGCGTTAGGCTGGGATTATCGTGCGGCCATTCTGGTTGTCCTGCTGGCACTGGTGTCTGCCGTCATCTACTTCCCATTCTTTAAGGTTTACGAAAAGCAGCTATTAGCGCAGGAAAAAGAAGAAGCACAGCGTATAGAAGAAGAAAATCAGCAGGTTGCATAACTGACGGGCGAGGGGCTACGGCTCCTCGCTTACTTCAGCGTGCAGTCACCGCATTGCTGGACATCGGGCAGGCGATAGCGCTGGCAGCAGGTTCTGCGCACTAACAGTCCCTCGCGCGGAACAACGGTACGCCACAGGGGATTATCCTGACCGCAGGAGAGTTGCTTCTCAAAAAAACAGGTCTGGCGCAGTGTGGTCAGCAGTTCTTCACCTAATAACGGCTTCATTTCCGTTAAATACCAGTGAATTAAATATCCGGTGTTGCTCCAGATAAGCTTCGCATTGATCTCGCCTGTCGCTTCCAGCGCCTGCACAACCGGCGTCAGCGCCGAGAGAATCAGCGTTTCCATGCGTTGCTGAGGAGACTGGGCCGTGACCTGGTGATCCTGATGCACGTCGATCCAGAAGCAGGCAGCACGGCCTGTTTCGTGGAATTCTACGTGCATGTGTTCAGGAGAGACATCGATGGCCTCTTTTTGCGTCAGCAGGGCCACCATGAGCGGAGGCATCATCAGGCCGATATACCACTGCGCCCAGAGAGATATCAGCGGCTTATTTTCGCGTGGCAGCGTGGGCTGATTGCGATAAATATGGTCTGAATAGACAGCCAGCAATGAACTTAGCGTCGTTGATTGCGTCCATTCATGTAGCGTCATCGCACCTGGCACGGGCGTTTCGTCAAGACGAATGAAGTCCAGCAGGTGCTCACGGGTGTTGGCTATCGTTGCGCGTACGGCAGCAGCCAGCGAGGGCATCTTTGCAGGCAGAGGGCTACGCCAGATGACATCTTCAACGATCGGTGCGGAACGATAAGCCATGTCGATATAAGGATGTTAATCTTAATGATAATGATTGCTAATCCTATAATTGACATTGAGCGATGGCAAGATCTTTGTCGCCATCCCGGGCCACACCGCACAGATAGCTCAGGCAGAAGGGCAGTTTACCCGCAGGTCATCGCAGACCAGCGTACTGTTGCGCCCAAGGCTCTTGGCCTCATAAAGGGCTTTATCCGCTCGGGCAACAGCGGCATCAATATCCTGCTCGACCAGAGGCGCAATACCAATACTCACGGTTACGTTGGTTGCCACGCTCTCGTTAAACATGTGAGGAATTTTAAGGTCGTACACCTTCTGGCGAATACGTTCGGCGGCAGCCTGGGCCTGCTGGGGATCGACCGCGGTCAGCAAAACCATAAACTCTTCCCCACCAAAGCGCGCCACCACGTCCCGGGAGCGCACGGAGTCACGAATCGCGGCAGAGACGCGGATCAGCGCCTGATCTCCCATCATATGACCGTAGTGATCGTTATAGGCTTTGAAGTGGTCGATATCCAGCAGCAAGACGTAGTGCTTCGCGTTGCTCAAGGCCAACAGCGTATCGAGTCGGTGTTGCAGCCCCCGACGATTGTACAAACCGGTTAGCGGGTCGAGCATGCTGAGCCCGTTCAGGGTCTCCCGTTCTTCCAGCAGTTTATACATCAGCTGCTGGGCGAAGCCATCGTAGCGCTTTTGTATCACATGCTGGATGGCGATCCCGGCCATGGGCAGCGCCATAAAATAGATAATTCGCAAACCATGCTCGCTGCCATTCAGCCATAAACAGACGGCGACGGAAGGCAATGAGTGAAGCGTAAACGCGATGATATTATTGGCAAAAGCGATAGAACCAATAAACAGCACGCTGAGAAGCGCGATTAATAGAAAATAATAATCATTATGACCCAGAGCGTTATATTTCAGGAAAATATGTAATGCCCATAGCAAACCAAAAACGATTGAAATAAAAGGAAGATTAATTCTTTTATCCACATATTTCCTATGCCATGCCAGCAACAATGTACTCATCACGAGAATCAGCAATGCCGGTACTGACAACGCTTTGACGGCAAACAGGGGAAAAAAAAGCGTAAACAGTGCGGAGACTGCGTTGAGCAGCAGAAATAATCGTAAAGAGAGTTGGTATTTTTTGGTGCGCAGAGCTCGCCAGGATTGTACTGTCATAGGTAAATATTGTTAGTTATCTGCAATGTACGAAGCTGTGTTGGTAAATAAAACAAATAACGAACGGGGTATCATTCGCAGAGGTTTTTATTGTTTTTAGTTGAAAAGCTAACCGGCGAGCAATTTATCACCTTAAATTATTCATGTCATCAATCGTTAAGTAAAACTCATATAATTGATAGTGCCTCCCAGCTGACAAATGAGAAAATTTATCATATGATATTGGTTATCATTATCAATGTCATAGGTGGTACCATGTTGCAACGTACGCTGGGCAGTGGATGGGGTGTTCTGCTGCCGGGAATACTGATTGCCGGGATGGCATTTAGCGACCTGTCGGTCTACGTATGGAAGGCGATGATTGTATTAGGATTACTGTTGACTTCACTCATGCTGTACCACAAGCGTTTGCGGCATTTTGTCCTGTTGCCTTCATGTGCGGCGCTGATCGGCGGCATTGTTCTGGTGATGATGAACGGGAATCAGGGATGAACAAAACAGGGAAGAAAATCAAGAGGGAAATAAGATAATTGGTGCGAGGGGGGGGACTCGAACCCCCACATCCTAAGGACACTAACACCTGAAGCTAGCGCGTCTACCAATTCCGCCACCTTCGCACAGTCATCTTATTTTTTGATATCGCCTCGTTGGTGCGAGGGGGGGGACTCGAACCCCCACATCCTAAGGACACTAACACCTGAAGCTAGCGCGTCTACCAATTCCGCCACCTTCGCCCAGTGCGAGCAATATCAACGTGGATTATGGTGCGAGGGGGGGGACTTGAACCCCCACGTCCGAAAGGACACTAACACCTGAAGCTAGCGCGTCTACCAATTCCGCCACCTTCGCATACCATCGACACTCAAAAAAGTATCGTTACCACGGAGGCGCATTCTAGTGGTTTTCAACTTTTCGTCAATAGTTAATTGCCCAGGACGCGCTTAATTGATGTAAAAATGGGCGCTAAACGCAGGCCGTGTAAACGAAGTGCCACCCCGCATTTAGCAAACCCTGCCGGATGGCGGTGCAGGCACCTTATCCGGCATGGGATGGCCGTTCTACTTCTTCGCCTGACGCGTCATGATGGTGCGATAGACCTTGAAGCGACCGGTCTGCGCGATAACTTCGTGGAAGCCAAACACTTCATCCAGTACCTTCGGATAAGGCAGGAAGGCGTTCGCCACGATACGCAGTTCACCGCCGCTGTTGAGGTGGCGCACTGCGCCGCGAATCAGCGTTTGCGCGGCGTCGAGGCTGGTCTGCATCCCGTCGTGGAACGGTGGGTTGGAGATGATCATATCAAAGCGACCCGTCACGTCAGAAAAGACGTTACTGGCGATTACGTCTCCTTCAATACCGTTGGCAGCAAGCGTTGCGCGGCTGGCTTCAACGGCGGCGGCACTAACATCGCACAGGGTTAAGCGCACTTTTGGCGAGTGGCTGGCTAAGGCGACGGAGAGTACACCTGCACCGCAGCCGACATCCAGAACTTTGCCTTTGGTGTGCGGCGTCAGCGTGGAGAGCAGCAGTTGGCTGCCAACATCCAGACCGTCACGGCTGAATACGCCCGGCAGCGTTTTGATGGTCAGATTTTCGGTCTGGTATTCATCCCAGTATTTTTCTGCATCAAAGACCGGCTGTTTTTCCAGACGACCATGGTACAGGCCACAGCGACGCGCGCTGTCGACTTTGTTCAGCGGCGCGTATTCGGCCAGCATCTGCTCTGCGCTACGAACGCCGCTGCGGTTCTCACCAACAACAAAAATATCGGTGCCCACCGGTAACAGCGACAGAATGTTCATCAACTGGAACTGGGCTTCCGGCTTATTCTTCGGCCAGTAGTAGATCAGCGTATCGCTATCGGCAACGTCATCGGCCTGCGCGACGAGGCTAAAGCGAACGTTGTCACCCATCTGGCGGTTAAGCACCTGCCAGTGGTGAAGCTGCTGAGTGTGCGCACGGCTGGCGGCGCATTCAAAATGGGCAGGCAGGTCATCCTGCAAATCACCGGCAAAAAGAATACGGCTTTGTTCGAAATCATCACTGTGGCGCAGCAAGACTTCACTTGCCGGGGTAAAAGCAGACATGGAGTGCTCCTTAAATTGTACAGCGGGGGATTATAGTTGTTTGATGGCACGGATTCGACAAATTTGCTATATTTGCGCCCCTGATAGACAGGAGTGTTTCGCTATGACATCCCGACGAGACTGGCAGTTACAGCAATTGGGCATTACGCAGTGGTCATTGCGTCGTCCCGGCGCACTGCAGGGCGAGATCGCGATTTCAATTCCTGCGCACGTCCGTTTGGTGATGGTTGCTGCACAATTACCCGCACTAACTGAACCGTTGATGAGCGATATTTTACGCGCATTAACCGTCAGCCCGGATCAGGTTTTACAACTGACGCCTGACCGCGTCGCCATGCTGCCGCAGGGCAGTCGCTGTAATAGCTGGCGGCTGGGAACCGAAGAGCCGCTGCTGCTGGAGGGCGCTCAGGTCGAGAGTCCTGCGTTTAATGAATTACGGGAAAACCCCGCGGCCCGCGCCGCGTTATGGCAACAAATCTGCGCATATGAACACGATTTCTTCCCTCGAACCGACTGATTTACCTGCAGCATTTCAGATTGAAAAACGCGCTCACGCTTTTCCGTGGAGTGAAAAAACATTTGCCAGCAACCAGGGCGATCGCTACCTCAATTTTCAGTTGAGGGTTGACGACGTAATGGCCGCCTTTGCGATTACACAGGTCGTGCTGGATGAAGCTACGCTGTTCAATATTGCCGTCGATCCTGACTTTCAGCGCCGGGGCCTGGGGCGTGAGCTACTGGAATACCTGATCGATGAGCTGGAAAAACGTGGCATTTTGACACTGTGGCTTGAAGTGCGCGCCTCAAATGCTGCCGCTATCGCGCTGTACGAAAGCCTGGGCTTTAACGAGGCGACGATCCGGCGCAATTACTATCCGACGGCCGATGGTCATGAAGACGCCATTATAATGGCATTGCCAATCAGCATGTAAGACAAGGTGTAATGATGAAGAAGTGGGACTGGATTTTCTTTGATGCCGACGAAACGCTGTTTACGTTTGACTCGTTTACCGGCTTACAGCGGATGTTTCTCGACTATAGCATTACCTTTACCGCTGAAGATTTTCAGGACTACCAGGCCGTAAATAAACCGCTGTGGGTGGATTATCAAAACGGTGCGATTACCTCATTACAACTCCAGCACGCTCGTTTTCAGAGCTGGGCTGAACGCCTGAAGGTTGAGCCAGGCCAGCTTAATGACGCCTTTATCAATGCGATGGCGGAGATTTGCTCGCCGTTGCCAGGGGCGGTTTCTCTGCTCAATGCGATTCGTGATAAAACAAAAATCGGTATTATTACTAACGGCTTTACGGCGTTGCAGCAAATCCGCCTTGAGCGGACGGGGCTGCGCGACTATTTTGACCTGCTGGTGATTTCTGAGCAGGTTGGCGTGGCAAAACCCGATCCCCGTATTTTTGACCATGCGCTGGAGCAGGCGGGCAATCCTGAGCGTTCTCGCGTACTGATGGTGGGCGACACCGCAGAGTCCGATATTCTTGGCGGCATTAACGCCGGGCTATCCACCTGCTGGCTAAATACGCACCACCGCGAGCAGCCAGCGGGCATTCAGCCGACCTGGACCGTAGCGTCATTAAGTGAACTGGAGCGGCTCCTGTGTAAACACTGATTGCCTCCCCCCCGTTGATGGGTAAAATAGCCGCAATTTTTCGTATTCAACTTGCACGGCCTGTTGCCGTGCTTACCTAAGAAGATTTGACTATGACGTTGTCTCCTTATTTGCAAGAGGTGGCCAAACGCCGCACTTTTGCCATTATTTCTCACCCGGATGCCGGTAAAACGACAATTACTGAAAAGGTACTGTTATTCGGACAGGCGATTCAGACCGCCGGTACGGTAAAAGGCCGTGGCTCCAGCCAGCATGCGAAATCTGACTGGATGGAAATGGAAAAACAGCGTGGTATCTCCATTACCACCTCTGTGATGCAGTTTCCATATCATGACTGCCTGGTAAACCTGCTGGACACCCCAGGGCACGAAGACTTCTCTGAAGATACATACCGTACTCTGACGGCGGTGGACTGCTGCCTGATGGTCATCGACGCCGCAAAAGGTGTTGAAGACCGGACCCGTAAGCTGATGGAAGTTACCCGTCTGCGTGATACCCCGATCCTGACCTTTATGAACAAACTCGACCGTGACATCCGCGATCCGATGGAGCTGCTGGATGAAGTCGAGAATGAACTGAAAATCGGCTGTGCGCCGATCACCTGGCCGATTGGCTGCGGTAAGTTGTTCAAAGGCGTCTATCACCTATATAAAGACGAAACTTACCTGTACCAGACGGGTAAAGGCCACACCATTCAGGAAGTGCGCATTGTTAAAGGTCTGAACAACCCGGAACTCGATGCCGCCGTGGGGGAAGACCTGGCGCAGCAGCTGCGCGACGAGCTGGAGCTGGTGCAGGGCGCGTCTAACGAGTTCGATCATGAGCTGTTCCTCGCGGGCGAAATCACCCCGGTATTCTTCGGTACCGCGCTCGGTAACTTCGGCGTTGATCATATGCTGGATGGCTTAGTGGAGTGGGCGCCTGCGCCGATGCCGCGTAAAACCGACACCCGTGTCGTTGAAGCCTCAGAAGAGAAGTTCACCGGCTTCGTGTTTAAAATTCAGGCCAACATGGACCCGAAACACCGTGACCGCGTGGCGTTTATGCGCGTGGTGTCCGGCAAGTACGAGAAAGGTATGAAAATGCGCCAGGTGCGCATTGGTAAAGACGTGGTTATCTCCGATGCGCTGACTTTTATGGCCGGTGACCGTTCTCACGTGGAAGAGGCGTATCCGGGCGATATTCTGGGTCTGCACAACCACGGTACTATCCAGATTGGCGATACCTTTACCCAAGGCGAAATGATGAAGTTCACTGGTATTCCGAACTTCGCGCCGGAGCTGTTCCGTCGCATTCGTCTGAAGGATCCGTTGAAGCAGAAACAGCTGCTGAAAGGGCTGGTTCAGCTGTCCGAAGAGGGCGCAGTGCAGGTTTTCCGTCCGCTCGCTAATAACGATCTGATCGTGGGCGCTGTTGGTGTGCTGCAGTTCGACGTGGTGGTTTCACGCCTGAAGAGCGAATACAACGTTGAAGCGATTTATGAGTCGGTCAACGTAGCGACAGCACGCTGGGTAGAGTGTTCTGACGTGAAGAAATTCGAAGAATTCAAGCGTAAAAACGAAATTCAGCTGGCGCTGGATGGCGGCGATAACCTCACCTATATCGCGCCGACCATGGTTAACCTGAATCTCACCCAGGAACGTTACCCTGACGTTCAGTTCCGCAAAACGCGCGAACACTAATCGACCTTCAGGGCACGGTATCCGCCGTGCCCTACAACTTTTCCTGTCTTTTAAATCCCTTGCGGAATGTTCTTAAAACCTCTCGTTTTTCTTTTGTTTGCACGTTTTTTAGTCAATCTGGACTGCGATCACGAAATCCTGAACTATATTTAACAATGTGATGACATAAATGTCGGCGTTAAATGCTTTTTAGGCTGCCTGTTGCAGCTTCTATTGCTGATATTTATTCCACTTACAAGATTAGTTGCTGGCTCAAGCCGTTTTACGGCAGAGCGCAGCTTTTAGCAAACATACAGGAATACATCGATGACAATGACAGGACTTAAGATTTCTAAAACGCTGCTGGCCGTGATGCTGACCTCCGCTGTTGCAACGGGTTCTGCTTATGCAGAAAACTCCACGACGGATAAAACGCAATCCGGCGTCGAAAGTGCGGGGCAGAAAGTCGATAGCTCCATGAACAAAGTCGGTAATTTCATGGATGACAGCACCATCACTGCGAAAGTAAAAGCCGCGCTGGTGGATCACGATAGCATTAAGAGCACCGACATTTCCGTTAAAACCGACCAGAAGGTGGTGACGCTAAGCGGGTTTGTTGAAAGCCAGGCACAGGCCGAAGAGGCAGTTAAAGTCGCCAAAGGCGTTGAGGGTGTGACCTCCGTTAGCGACAAACTGCACGTACGTGATAGCAAAGACACTTCTGTAAAAGGCTATGCGGGCGATACGGCAATCACCAGTGAGGTAAAAGCCAAGCTGCTGGCCGATGATATTGTCCCTTCCCGCAAAGTGAAAGTTGAAACCACCGATGGCGTGGTACAGCTTTCAGGAACCGTTGAATCACAGGCTCAAAGCGATCGCGCTGAGAGCATCGCCAAAGCGATTGATGGCGTGAAAAGCGTCAAAAACGATCTTAAAACTCACTAATTAGACTTAATTCGTCCTCCCGACGTTTGTCGGGAGGCGTGTTGTGCACCACACTGAAAATATCGCCGATGGGCAGCCTGAGTGCTCATATCAAGCGGTGACATTAACTATGGTAAAGGAGAAGCGCATGTTTCGATGGGGCATCATATTTCTGGTTATCGCGTTAATTGCCGCTGCACTGGGTTTTGGTGGACTGGCGGGTACCGCTGCTGGCGCAGCGAAAATTGTTTTTGTGGTGGGGATCATTCTGTTTCTGGTCAGCCTGTTTACAGGTCGTAAACGGCCCTAGCGACATCCCCTTTATTCTTCAAGTTAAAGGTGCGTGGGCTACGCGTGCTCGCCCGTATCACTTACCAGAGTAAGCTGGTCGGGATTCACGCCCTTGCCGCCTTCTTGTGACTCGAATTATTTTGGGGATTAACCGTAAAGATAACTTGCTACTAAGCCAGTCCACCGGACTGGCTTTTACGGTTTTAGCATCAGGCAATTTGCGTTACTTTGTTGTTCTATTACAAAAACAACAGGAAGGCAGAGGTGGGGCAGAGAATACCCGTCACGCTCGGTAATATTGCGCCGTTATCGTTACGTCCGTTTCAACCAGGCAGTATGGCGCTGGTGTGTGAGGGCGGCGGACAAAGAGGCATCTTCACCGCTGGCGTATTGGATGAATTCATGCGCGCGCAGTTCAATCCTTTTGATCTCTTCTACGGGACCTCCGCTGGTGCGCAAAACCTTTCAGCCTATCTTTGTAACCAGCCGGGTTACGGTCGTAAAGTCATCATGCGTTACACTACCCGACGTGAATTTTTTGACCCGGTGCGCTTTGTGCGCGGGGGAAATTTAATCGATCTCGATTGGCTAGTGGATTCGACCGCGTCCCAGATGCCGCTGGCGATGGATAACGCCGAGCGCCTGTTTGCCGCAGGGAAATCGTTTTATATGTGCGCCTGTCGGGGCGATGACTACACGCCAGGCTATTTTTCGCCGAACCGGCAAAACTGGCTCGATCTTATTCGTGCCTCCAGCGCGATTCCCGGGTTCTACCGCGCCGGGGTTGCGCTGGATGGTGTGAATTATCTCGATGGAGGAGTCAGCGACGCCATTCCCGTGCAGGAAGCGGCGAAGCAGGGGGCAAAAACGCTGGTGGTTATCCGCACCGTGCCTTCGCAAATGTATTACACCCCGCAGTGGTTCAAGCGTATGGAACGCTGGCTGGGCGAAAGCAGCCTGCAACCGCTGCTGAATCTGGTCCAGCACCATGAAGCCAGCTATCGCGCGATTCAGAGTTTTATTGAGAAACCGCCGGGCAAGCTGCGTATCTTTGAGATCTACCCGCCCAAACCGCTCCATAGCATGGCATTAGGAAGCCGTATTCCGGCGCTGCGGGAAGATTACAAGACCGGACGCCTGTGTGGTCGTTACTTCCTGGCAACCGTCGGCAAGCTGTTGGCGAAAAATGCGCCGTTGCCTCGTCAGACGCCGAAGATTATGGTGCCGGGACCGGTCGTGGTTCCACCTGCGCCGGTGGCTAACGACGCTCACGCCCCCGTGGTGACCAATGCGCCTCAGGCTAACGACACGACGTTTAATAATGAGGATTTGGCGTGAGTTATCGTTTTATTGATACGCATTGTCACTTTGATTTTCCGCCGTTTACGGGCGATGAATCTGCCAGTATTCAGGGCGCGACTGACGTCGGCGTGCAAAGCATTATCGTTCCGGCCACCCAGGCGGCAAATTTTTCCCGTGTACTGGCGTTAGCGGAAAATTACCCTCCATTGTTTGCCGCCCTGGGGCTGCACCCCATTGTTATTGAGCAACATAGCGATGACTGCCTGGAGCAGTTGCAGCAGGCGCTGGATAAGCGTCCGCAAAAGCTGGTGGCGGTAGGTGAGATTGGGCTGGATCTTTATCGGGACGATCCGCAATTCGATAAGCAAGAGCGGCTGCTGGAAGCGCAGCTTAAGCTGGCGAAGCGTTACGAATTGCCGGTGATCCTGCATTCGCGGCGCACTCATGACAAGCTGGCGATGCACCTGAAACGCCATGCTTTACCGCGAACCGGCGTGGTGCATGGATTTTCCGGGAGCGTGCAGCAGGCCGAACGTTTTGTGCAACTGGGCTACAAAATTGGCGTGGGCGGCACCATTACCTATCCGCGCGCCAGTAAAACCCGCGAGGTAATGGCGCAACTGCCGCTGGACTCACTGCTGCTGGAAACTGACGCGCCGGATATGCCGCTCAACGGCTTTCAGGGACAGCCGAATCGCCCGGAGCAGGTGGTCAGAGTCTTTGATGTCCTCTGCGAGCTGCGCCCGGAACCTGCGGATGTTATCGCTGATTCGCTGTATCGCAATACGACGGCGTTATTTGATTTTTAATTGCCGGACTACGGATACGTCGCATCCGGCAATTACAGGTACAGCGCCGGGAAGATCAAATTATCCACTCCGCGCTCGCGCAATCCTTGCGCCAGTTGCTCCACATCCTCAGGCGTGGCGCTCGGCCAGTCCTTCGCTTCGCCGTACACCCCGTGCGCATGAAAGGCATTTAGCCGCACTGGTACATCACCTGAACGTTTGATAAACGCCGCCAGTGCATCGATATGCTGTAGATAATCCACGTGGCCAGGAATAACCAGCAGGCGCAGTTCCGCAAGTTTTCCCTGCCCGGACAAAAAGGTAATGCTTTGTTTAATCAGCGTGTTATCGCGGCCAGTCAACTGTCGATGACACGCGCTATCCCAGGCTTTTAAATCGAGCATTACGCCGTCGCATACCGGCAGCAGTTTTTGCCAGCCGGTTTCGCTCAGCATGCCGTTGCTGTCTACCATGCAGGTCAGGTGTTGCAGTTGCGGATCGGTTTTGATCGCGTTAAACAGCGCCACGATAAACGGCAACTGGGTGGTCGCTTCGCCGCCGCTGACCGTAATTCCTTCAATAAACAGCACCGCCTTGCGAATATGCTGCAGCACTTCATCAACGCTCAGGGTTTGCGCCATCGGCGTGGCCTGCTGTGGGCACATGTGCAGGCAGGTATCGCACTGCTGACATACGTCGGATTGCCATCTCACTTTCCCCGCACTCAGGCTCAGCGCCTCATGCGGGCAATGCAGGACACATTCCCCGCAGTCGTTGCAGCGTCCCATCGTCCACGGATTGTGGCAATTTTTACAGCGCAGGTTACATCCTTGCAGAAACAGAGCCAGGCGACTGCCCGGCCCGTCGACGCAGGAGAAAGGAATGATCTTACTTACTGAAGCGCATCTGCTGTTCATGGCTAATCACGCGAGGTTGTCGTTCCAGAATGCGGGTATTGCGCGCGGCTTCTTCGCCCAGCCAGGTGGTGTTGGTGCGTGAACCTTCGGCGCGATATTTTTCCAGATCCGACAGGCGTACCATATAGCCGGTGACGCGGACCAGATCGTTACCACTCACGTTGGCGGTAAACTCACGCATCCCAGCTTTAAACGCCCCGAGGCACAATTGCACCAGCGCCTGAGGATTGCGCTTGATGGTTTCATCCAGCGTGAGAATGTCGCTGATCCCAGCGTGATAATACGCATGATGCGGCGCGACGGTTTGCAGGTGAGTGATCGGATCCGGCTCATCGCCGTAGGGCAGACGCGCGCCCGGCGTGGTGCCGATGTCAGAACTGATCCCTGACTGTGCGTGCAGCATTGCGCGCTGCTTCCAGCCAAATTTCACCGGGGTACTTTCTACAAACTCCGCCAGTTGGGCGCTGATGCGATAGCCGAGCTGATTGGCGACCTCGTCTTTTCCGTAGCGAGCATTCTGCCCCGCCTTATCGCACAGCAGGTTCACCGCCTCCGCCAGGCCATACATGCCGAACATAGGGACAAAACGTTCGGGATCAATCAACCCTTCCTGCACCAGGAAGCTATTCTCAAAGAAATGTGATTTTTCATAGAGGAATTCACATCGTGAATCAATGATGGCGATTTGCTGCTGGCAATAGTGCGGTAGGGTGCGCGTAAAGAAGTCATCGACAGAGGTGCTGCGCTCTGCGATGGCTTTCAGATTGAGCCTGACCAGCGTGCTTCCACCCCCGGCGAGCGGCAACGAGTTGTAACAGCTGACGACGCCATACTGACCTTTTGTGAAAATTTTATCATTTTCGGGGCCGTTGGAAATGTGCGGCTTACTGCACTCGCAGATATTTTGCGCCACGTTGAGCAGCAGGTCGTCAGGTGTAATTTGCGGATCATAAATGAACGTCAGATTAGGCGAAACCTGCTTTAACTCTGCGTCTGCGCGTAAAATTGCACGAGTGACAGGCGTATCTGCGGGGCCGATATTGGCATGCATAAATGCGTCTGGCAGGGTTCTGTCGAGATAACGCCAGAAACGTTTTATTCGAATATCGATCTCATATTGTGTTAGAATTCTAACATACGGTTGCAACAGAACGTCGAGCTGGCCGAGATAGACCGGCATCGAGGTGACTGACGGAACGTGGTGATACAGGATGGTGAGTAAGGATAACGCGTCATCAAGATCCCTGGCTCCTTCCAGTTCCAGCCATGAGGAACCGTTGGCCAGAAAACGCGCGTAGTCGGGTAAAACATAGCGCGGTTTGAACGGGGCATGACCTTCATACATATCGCAGATCACCCCGTCATCCAGCGCCTGGCGAGCCTCAGCAGGTAGTTGCGGGTAAGGCAGCGCGTTTTCAGCCTCCAGTGCCAGGAAGTGGCGTTTCTGCTCAGGGCTGAGCACCGGACTGGTCACGATTTGTTGGCAACGCTGTTGCAGCGCGAGTTCGCTTGAAGTGGGCATCGTTGATTCCTTTTTATCCCGAAGGTGTAACGCCATTGTAGAAAGCAACGCCGCCACAACCTTTGATCCGGATGCGCCTGATGCCACCGCATCCCTTCTTGAAAGGTGATTTATTTGAAGTAGATCTCATTAGAGTAATGCAAATCTGTATGTGGTTTTCATTAACTGTGATGTATATCGAAGTGTAATAGCGAGCGGATGTTAGAATACTAACAAACTCGCAAGGTGAAATTTTATACGGCGATGCCGTTGGAGAATGTTATGACCGATTTAACAGCAAGCAGCCTGCGTGCACTGAAACTGATGGACCTGACCACCCTGAATGACGACGACACCAATGAAAAAGTGATCGCGCTGTGTCATCAGGCGAAGACCCCGGTAGGCAACACTGCCGCTATTTGCATCTATCCGCGTTTCATCCCTATCGCGCGTAAGACGCTGAAAGAGCAAGGCACTCCGGACATCCGTATTGCAACCGTGACCAACTTCCCGCACGGCAACGACGACATCGAGATTGCGCTGGCTGAAACCCGCGCGGCGATTGCCTACGGCGCGGATGAAGTTGACGTGGTGTTCCCTTACCGTGCCCTGATCGCCGGTAACGAGCAGGTTGGTTTTGATCTGGTTAAAGCATGTAAAGATGCGTGTGCGGCGGCAAACGTGCTGCTGAAAGTGATCATCGAAACCGGTGAGCTGAAAGAAGAGAGTCTTATCCGTAAAGCGTCTGAAATCTCCATCAAAGCGGGTGCTGATTTCATCAAAACCTCTACCGGTAAAGTGCCGGTAAATGCGACGCCGGAAAGCGCACGTATCATGATGGAAGTGATCCGCGACATGGGCGTTTCTAAAACTGTAGGTTTCAAACCGGCAGGCGGCGTGCGTACCGCAGAAGATGCACAGCAGTTCCTGGCGATTGCCGACGAACTGTTTGGCGCTGACTGGGCCGATTCCCGTCACTATCGTTTTGGGGCATCCAGCCTGCTGGCGAGCCTGCTGAAAGCGCTGGGGCACGGCGATGGTAAGAGCGCAAGCAGCTACTAATTACTCGTCATACTTCAAGCCGCAGGTGCGTTAGCTGCACTCCCTCACCCCAGTCACTTACTGTAGTAAGCGCCTGGGGATGAGCTTCCTTGCCGCTTCCTGCGACTCGAATTGTTTAGAGTAATCATTCATTGCAGTGGGTTTTCCGCTGCATTTAACCTGATTTATCGGGGGTTACCATGTTTCTCGCACAAGAAATTATTCGTAAAAAACGTGATGGTCATGCGCTGAGCGATGAAGAGATTCGTTTCTTTATCAATGGGATTCGCGACAACACCATCTCTGAAGGGCAAATCGCCGCCCTGGCGATGACCATTTTCTTCCACGATATGACAATGCCTGAGCGTGTTTCGCTGACCATGGCAATGCGTGATTCAGGAACCGTGCTGGACTGGAAAAGCCTGCAGCTGAACGGCCCGATTGTGGATAAACACTCTACCGGCGGCGTGGGTGACGTAACGTCACTGATGTTAGGCCCGATGGTCGCTGCATGTGGCGGCTATATTCCGATGATCTCCGGACGTGGTCTGGGTCATACCGGCGGTACGCTCGATAAACTGGAAGCCATCCCAGGGTTTGACATCTTCCCGGACGATGCGCGTTTCCGTGAAATTATTAAAGACGTGGGTGTGGCGATTATTGGGCAAACCAGCTCGCTCGCACCGGCGGACAAACGTTTTTATGCCACCCGCGATATTACCGCGACGGTGGATTCCATCCCGCTGATTACCGGCTCTATCCTGGCGAAAAAGCTGGCGGAAGGGCTGGATGCGCTGGTGATGGATGTGAAAGTAGGCAGCGGCGCCTTTATGCCGACCTATGAGCTTTCTGAAGCGCTTGCCGAAGCGATTGTCGGCGTGGCGAACGGAGCGGGTGTACGTACCACCGCGCTGTTAACCGATATGAACCAGGTACTGGCATCCAGCGCAGGTAACGCGGTAGAAGTCCGCGAAGCGGTGCAGTTCCTGACAGGTGAATACCGCAATCCACGTCTGTTAGACGTCACGATGGCGCTGTGCGTGGAAATGCTGATCTCCGGCAATCTGGCGAAAGACGATGCCGAAGCCCGTGCGAAATTGCAGGCGGTGCTGGATAACGGCAAAGCGGCAGAGATTTTTGGTCGCATGGTTGCAGCGCAGAAAGGCCCGACCGATTTCGTCGAAAATTATGCGAAGTACCTGCCGACGGCAATGCTCAGCAAAGCGGTATATGCTGATACCGAAGGTTTTGTCAGCGCTATGGATACCCGTGCGCTGGGAATGGCGGTTGTTTCCATGGGCGGCGGTCGTCGTCAGGCTTCGGACACCATTGATTACAGCGTTGGCTTTAGCGACATGGCGCGTCTGGGCGACAGCGTAGACGGACAGCGTCCGCTGGCGGTGATCCACGCCAAAGACGAAGCCAGCTGGCAGGAAGCGGCGAAAGCGGTCAAAGCGGCAATTAGCCTTGACGATAAAGCGCCAGAAATTACACCGACAGTCTATCGTCGTATTACCGAATAACTGTATACTGATCTGATCGCTTTTTTGCGGCGCAGATGTTGGAGAACAAGATGAAACGTGCATTTATTATGGTGCTGGACTCCTTTGGTATTGGTGCGACTGAAGATGCGGATCGCTTTGGCGACGTAGGCTCAGACACTATGGGACACATTGCAGAAGCCTGTGTGAAAGGCGAAGCTGACAAGGGTCGCAAAGGTCCACTGAATCTGCCTAACCTGACCCGTCTGGGCCTGGTGAAAGCTCACGAAGGTTCTACCGGTAAAATTGCTGCTGGTATGGACGGTAACGCGGAAGTGATTGGTGCCTACGCCTGGGCGCATGAACTCTCTTCCGGGAAAGACACGCCGTCTGGCCACTGGGAAATCGCGGGTGTTCCGGTTCTGTTTGACTGGGGTTATTTCTCCGATCATGACAACAGCTTCCCGCAGGAACTGCTGGATAAACTGGTCAAACGTGCCAACCTGCCGGGCTACCTCGGCAACTGCCACTCTTCCGGTACCGTGATCCTGGATCAACTGGGTGAAGAGCATATGAAAACCGGCAAGCCGATTTTCTATACTTCCGCAGACTCCGTGTTCCAGATTGCCTGTCACGAAGAGACTTTTGGCCTGGATAAACTCTACGAACTGTGTGAAATCGCTCGTGAAGAACTGACCGAAGGTGGTTACAACATCGGTCGTGTTATCGCGCGTCCGTTTATCGGTGATAAAGCGGGTAATTTCCAGCGTACCGGTAACCGTCACGATCTGGCCGTTGAGCCGCCAGCACCGACCGTGCTGCAGAAACTGGTCGACGAGAAAGACGGTCACGTGGTTTCCGTCGGTAAAATCGCGGATATCTACGCTAACTGCGGCATCACCAAAAAAGTGAAAGCTACCGGCCTGGACGCGCTGTTCGACGCCACCATCAAAGAGATGAAAGAAGCGGGTGATAAGACCATCGTCTTCACTAACTTCGTTGATTTCGACTCTTCCTGGGGACATCGTCGCGATATCGCTGGTTACGCTGCAGGTCTGGAACTGTTCGACCGCCGTTTGCCTGAACTGATGGAACTGGTGGGTGAAGATGACATTCTGATCCTGACCGCTGACCACGGCTGTGACCCGAGCTGGACCGGCACTGACCACACCCGTGAGCACATTCCGGTGCTGGTTTACGGCCCGAAAGTGAAACCAGGTTCTTTAGGCCACCGTGAAACTTTCGCGGATATTGGCCAGACGCTGGCGAGCTACTTTGGTACATCGCCGATGGACTACGGTAAAAACATGCTGTGATACCCGTTGTCTTTCGCGCTGTAGATGCGTTGACTTCATTCGCTCACCCCGGTCACATAGGTAATCTATGCTCCCGGGGGTTCCGAATTCGTCGCCTTCCTACAACGCGAAATCCTTAGGGTATTTGAATTCGTTTTGTCGGTTGGGTAAGGCAGTGCTACCCCCCCGACAAAAACAATAAATCAAAAGGGAACTGAAGATGGCAACTCCACATATTAATGCAGAAATGGGTGATTTCGCTGACGTCGTATTGATGCCGGGCGACCCGCTGCGCGCAAAGCATATTGCTGAAACTTTCCTCGAAGATGTTCGTGAAGTGAACAACGTTCGCGGCATGTTAGGTTTCACCGGTACTTACAAAGGCCGTAAGATCTCCGTTATGGGTCACGGGATGGGTATCCCGTCCTGCTCTATCTACACCAAAGAGCTGATCACCGATTTTGGCGTGAAGAAAATCATTCGCGTAGGTTCCTGCGGCGCTGTGCGTATGGACGTTAAACTGCGTGACGTGGTTATCGGTATGGGCGCCTGCACCGACTCCAAAGTAAACCGTATCCGTTTTAAAGATCATGACTTCGCAGCTATCGCTGACTTCGACATGGTGCGTAATGCAGTTGATGCGGCAAAAGCGCTGGGCGTAGACGCGCGCGTGGGCAACCTGTTCTCCGCTGACCTGTTCTACTCTCCGGACGGCGAAATGTTCGACGTAATGGAAAAATACGGCGTGCTGGGCGTGGAAATGGAAGCGGCGGGTATCTACGGCGTTGCGGCTGAGTTTGGTGCGAAAGCGCTGACCATCTGCACCGTGTCCGACCATATCCGTACTCACGAGCAGACCACTGCCGCTGAACGTCAGACGACCTTCAACGACATGATCAAAATCGCACTGGAATCCGTTCTGCTGGGCGATAAAGAGTAAGTGTTGTGATGCCCGGTAGCGCTGCGCTTACCGGGCTACAATCGATGTATGCCGGACCGCCATCCGGCATTTTCAGGCCAGCGTTTAGCTCACTGCACTGGCAATCCACGCTGATAGCTCGCGTAACTCTTTCTCCTGCCCTGGGAAATCAACCAGCAGCGCTTCGCACTCCTGTTGCAGCATATCAGCACGGTACAAACACCCCTGCAGACGACCCGCCAGCGCTTCTAACGGCGCGGGATTGAGGCTGTCGGTAAAGACCTGCGTACGGGTGATATGACCTTTTTCCACGTCGAAATGCAGCTCAACGCCGCCCCAGGTGAAACGCTCGTCCAGGAGATGCGAGAACGCAGGCGCCTGACCAAAATTCCACTCCCAACTGCTCTGACGGGCAAAGGTTTCGGCAAAGTTCGGCAGATCCGGGGTTTTGTCCGGCGAGATAATTTCCGCTTCGACACGTTCGCCGTAGTGGGCAAAAAAGGCTTCCGTGATGGCCTGACAGACCTGTTGATGGGTGATGCCCGGCAACAGCTCCGTTAGATTCGCTACGCGTGAGCGAACCGAGGTGATGCCTTTGGCGGCGAGTTTCTTTTTATCCGGATTGAGATAGTTTGCCAGGCGGCTGAGATCGGCGTTCAACAACAGCGTGCCGTGGTGGAATCCGCGGTCTTTCGTTTCCCGATAAGCAGAGCCGGAAACTTTGCGATCGCCGTCTGGCGTTTTCACGACCAGATCGTTACGCCCGGAGGCGTCGGCGTCTACGCCCAGCGCGTTCAGGGCATGGAGGACAATAGCGGTAGAGATGGTTTTGTCGTACTCCGGTTTACCGGCCATAAAGGTAAAGCAGGTATTGCCTAAGTCATGGAACACCGCGCCGCCGCCGCTGCTGCGACGGGCGAGCCGCACGCTGTCTTCTTCCATACGGCGGGTATTACACTCTTTCCACGGGTTTTGCGCCCGGCCAATCACCACCGTATCGGCGTTACGCCACAAGAACAGGACGCGCTGCGTGGCGGGCATCTGGCGAAAAATGCACTCTTCGACCGCGAGGTTAAACCACGGATCGTAAGAGTCTGAGATAAGCAGGCGTAGTGTCGTCATGGTCGATTTCCTTTCTGTTATTACTCTTTCTTCTCGTTGTCTTCTTCCTGTACCGGTTTGTTGGCGGTCAGCAGGAAAGGGGATTGCTGCCAGCGGGTGCGCTTGCCTTGCAATAAGGTACGGGTGAGCACCACGCCAATTGCCAGTGACAGAAGCAGCATTAGGCGTAAGATGTTGGTGGTGTTATCCACCTGCTTGGCTTCGGTGGCGAGCGTGTGGGTATCCAGCGTCAGGCGTAGATAGCCCAGTGGACCATTTCTTCCCTGAATGGGCTCGACAATCTGCTGGTTAAAATAGCCCCCGGCTTTTTTGCCGTCCAACGCCAGTCGGTCTCGAACGTTGACGCTCTCACCGGTGCGTGTAATCAGGTCTCCCTTTTCATCGTAGACGCCCGCATCCAGAATACGGCTACTTTCCGTGAGCTGCGAGAGTACCGCTTTAATGCGCTTTTCATCCGGCGTTTCGGTACGCATCAGCGGGGCGACGTTCAAGGAGACCTGGCGAGCCAGCGTGCGCGCCAGCTCTTCGAGCTGCGGATTACGCTGCTGTTGGTGGCTTTGACTAAACCAGGACGCGCCCTGCATCAGAGCAACGAGCAGCGCAAGGCAGGACAATACAATCACTGCACGATGAAGTCGGAATTTCAGTTTTGTGCGAGCCATATTCCACCTGCTGAAAATTTGAGACTTAATGTTGCCAGAAGCGCTGGTTACAGGGTAGCCTCATGCGTTATTTTCCCCTGATGATTCCGACCCGAACGATTTTACAGGAGCTTTAATGCCTAACATTACCTGGTGCGATCTACCTGAAGATGTTTCTCTGTGGCCAGGTCTGCCTCTCTCTTTAAGCGGTGATGAAGTCATGCCGCTGGATTACCACGCGGGCCGCAGTGGCTGGCTGCTGTACGGTCGTGGGTTGGATAAACAACGGTTAACGCAATACCAGAGCAAACTGGGTGCGGCGATGGTGATCGTGGCGGCGTGGTGCGTTGAGGATTATCAGGTGATTCGTCTGGCGGGCTCGTTAACGCCGCGTGCGGCAAAACTGGCGCATGATGCCAAACTGGATGTTGCGCCACTGGGTAAAATTCCGCATTTGCGCACGCCGGGTTTGCTGGTGATGGACATGGATTCAACGGCTATCCAGATCGAGTGTATTGATGAAATTGCCAAACTGGCGGGAACCGGCGAAATGGTTGCGGAAGTCACCGAACGCGCGATGCGCGGCGAGCTGGACTTTACCGCCAGCTTGCGCAGCCGCGTGGCGACGCTGAAGGGCGCTGATGCCAATATTTTGCACCAGGTGCGCGAAACGCTACCACTGATGCCTGGCCTGACTCAACTGGTGTTAAAACTGGAAACGCTCGGCTGGAAAGTGGCAATTGCCTCCGGCGGTTTTACCTTCTTTGCCGATTATCTGCGTAACAAACTACGTCTGACGGCGGCTGTGGCAAACGAGCTGGAGATCATGGACGGTAAATTCACCGGCAACGTGATCGGCGATATCGTCGATGCGCAGTACAAAGCCAACACCCTGACCCGCCTGGCGCAGGAGTATGAGATCCCGATGGCGCAGACGGTGGCGATCGGCGATGGCGCCAACGATCTGCCGATGATCAAAACGGCTGGACTGGGTATAGCGTATCATGCCAAACCCAAAGTGAATGAAAAGACGGAGATTACGATCCGTCACGCTGACCTGATGGGCGTGTTCTGCATTCTCTCTGGCAGCATGAACCAGAAATGATTTAATTGCCTGATGGCAAAGTGACCGTAGGCCGGATAAGCGCCCACGCTGTCCGGTAAACGCGCTAACGAAAGAGGTAAAACGTGGCCAAAGCTCCAAAACGCGCCTTTGTTTGTAACGAATGCGGGGCCGATTACCCGCGCTGGCAAGGGCAATGCAGCGCCTGTCAGGCCTGGAACACTATTACCGAGGTACGCCTTGCCGCGTCACCAACGGTGGCGCGTAACGAGCGGCTCAGCGGCTATGCCGGGAATGCGGGCGTCGCAAAAGTGCAGAAGCTGTCTGATATCAGCCTTGAAGAGTTGCCGCGTTTTTCCACCGGATTTAAAGAGTTTGACCGCGTGCTGGGCGGCGGTGTGGTGCCCGGCAGCGCCATCCTGATTGGCGGTAACCCCGGCGCAGGGAAATCAACGCTGCTGCTGCAAACGCTGTGCAAGCTCGCTGAGCAGATGAAAACCCTGTACGTCACCGGCGAAGAGTCTTTGCAACAGGTGGCGATGCGCGCGCATCGACTCGGTCTGCCGACGGCGAATCTGAATATGCTGTCGGAAACCAGTATCGAACAAATTTGCCTGATTGCCGAAGAAGAACAGCCGAGGCTGATGGTTATCGACTCCATTCAGGTGATGCACATGGCGGACATTCAGTCTTCGCCGGGCAGCGTGGCACAGGTGCGCGAAACCGCGGCTTACCTGACCCGCTTTGCCAAAACGCGAGGCGTGGCGATTGTCATGGTCGGCCACGTCACCAAAGACGGCTCGCTGGCCGGTCCAAAGGTGCTGGAGCACTGTATTGACTGCTCGGTGCTGCTCGACGGCGACGCCGATTCTCGTTTCCGTACTCTGCGTAGCCATAAAAACCGCTTTGGCGCGGTGAATGAGCTGGGCGTCTTTGCCATGACCGAACAGGGGCTGCGTGAAGTTAGCAACCCTTCCGCTATCTTCTTAAGCCGTGGCGATGAAGTCACCTCCGGCAGTTCGGTGATGGTGGTCTGGGAAGGCACGCGCCCGTTGCTGGTGGAGATTCAGGCGCTGGTCGACCATTCGATGATGGCGAATCCGCGTCGTGTGGCGGTCGGTCTGGAGCAGAACCGTCTGGCGATTCTGCTGGCCGTGCTGCATCGTCACGGCGGCTTGCAGATGGCGGATCAGGACGTGTTCGTCAACGTGGTTGGCGGCGTGAAGGTTACCGAAACCAGCGCCGATCTGGCACTGCTACTGGCAATGGTTTCCAGCCTGCGCGACCGACCGCTGCCGCAGGACTTAGTGGTCTTTGGCGAAGTGGGACTGGCGGGCGAAATCCGTCCGGTACCCAGCGGCCAGGAGCGTATTTCCGAAGCGGCGAAGCACGGCTTTCGTCGGGCGATTGTTCCTGCCGCCAACGTGCCGAAAAAAGTGCCGGAAGGGATGCAGGTCTTTGGCGTTAAGAAGCTTACGGATGCTTTAAGCGTGTTTGACGACCTATAATAAAATACCCGCCGTCTTTCCGGCGGTATTGGGTATTACGTTTATTTTTACAGCAGGAGGCTCTTGTGTCATTTGATTATCTGAAAACTGCCATTAAGCAAAAGGGCTGTACCCTGCAACAGGTGGCAGATGCCAGTGGCATGACCAAGGGATATTTAAGTCAACTGCTGAATGCCAAAATTAAAAGTCCCAGCGCGCAAAAGCTGGAGGCGTTGCACCGGTTTCTCGGGCTGGAGTTTCCGCGCCAGCAGAAGAATATCGGTGTGGTATTCGGTAAGTTTTATCCGCTGCATACCGGCCATATCTATCTTATCCAGCGCGCGTGTAGTCAGGTCGATGAACTGCATATCATCATGGGGTATGACGACACGCGCGATCGCAGCCTGTTTGAAGACAGCGCTATGTCGCAACAGCCCACGGTGCCCGATCGTCTACGCTGGCTGCTGCAAACCTTTAAGTATCAGAAAAATATCCGTATTCACGCCTTCAACGAAGAGGGTATGGAGCCGTATCCACACGGTTGGGATGTGTGGAGCAACGGGATCAAAACGTTTATGCAGGAGAAAGGGATCCAGCCTAACTGGATTTACACCTCTGAAGAGTCAGATGCCCCGCAGTATCTGGAACATCTGGGGATCGAAACCGTGCTGGTGGATCCCAAACGAACGTTTATGAACATCAGCGGCGGGCAAATCCGTGAGAACCCGTTTCGCTACTGGGAGTATATTCCTACAGAAGTGAAGCCGTTTTTCGTGCGCACCGTGGCGATCCTCGGCGGAGAGTCGAGCGGAAAATCGACGCTGGTGAACAAGCTCGCCAATATCTTTAACACTACCAGTGCGTGGGAATATGGGCGTGATTACGTCTTCTCCCATTTGGGCGGTGATGAGATGGCGTTGCAGTATTCCGACTACGATAAAATCGCCCTGGGACAAGCCCAATACATTGATTTTGCTGTCAAGTATGCCAATAAAGTGGCGTTTATCGACACCGATTTCGTTACCACTCAGGCCTTCTGCAAAAAGTATGAAGGGCGTGAACACCCGTTTGTGCAGGCCCTGATTGACGAGTATCGCTTTGACCTGGTGATCCTGCTGGAGAATAACACTCCATGGGTGGCAGATGGCTTACGCAGTCTCGGCAGTTCGGTTGACAGAAAAGCGTTTCAGTCGCTGCTGGTCGAGATGCTGCAGGAAAACAATATCAATTTTGTGCACGTTCAGGAGCCCGACTATGACGGTCGATTTCTGCGCTGCGTGGAGTTGGTGAAAGAGTTGATGGGCGAGCAGAGATAGCGTAAATGCCGGATGGCGTTGCGCTTATCCGGCCTACAAGTCGGACTCACCTCGTAGGCCGGATGAGGCGTAACGCCGCCATCCGGCGCTTAACGGTAATTACTTCGAAATACGCTTGTACTTAATACGCTTCGGCTCCAGCGCATCTGCGCCCAGCGTGCGTTTCTTGTACTCTTCGTATTCGGTAAAGTTACCTTCGAAGAACTCAACCTTACCTTCATCCTGGTAATCCAGGATGTGGGTCGCGATACGGTCGAGGAACCAACGGTCGTGCGAGATGACCATCGCGCAGCCCGGGAACTCCAGCAGGGCGTTTTCCAGCGCGCGCAGGGTTTCGATATCCAGGTCGTTGGTTGGTTCATCAAGCAGCAGCATGTTGCCGCCAACCTGCAGCAGCTTCGCCAGGTGCAGACGACCGCGCTCACCGCCGGAGAGTTCGCCTACGCGTTTACCCTGATCAACACCTTTAAAGTTGAAGCGGCCTACGTAGGCGCGGCTTGGCATCTCGGTGTTGCCGATCTTCATGATATCCAGCCCGCCGGAAACTTCTTCCCACACGGTTTTGCTGTTGTCCATGGCGTCACGGAACTGGTCAACGGAAGCCAGCTTGACGGTTTCACCCAGTGTGATGGTGCCGCTGTCTGGCTGTTCCTGACCGGACATCATACGGAACAGGGTAGATTTACCCGCGCCGTTCGGACCGATGATGCCGACGATGGCGCCTTTCGGTACGGAGAAGCTCAGGTCGTCAATCAGAACGCGATCGCCGTAGGATTTACGCAGATTGGTGACTTCAACGACTTTATCACCCAGACGTGCTCCAGGTGGGATAAACAGTTCGTTGGTTTCGTTACGCTTCTGATATTCGGTGTTGTTCAGCTCTTCAAAGCGTGCCAGACGGGCTTTACCCTTAGACTGACGGCCTTTAGCGCCCTGACGCACCCACTCCAGCTCTTTCTCAATGGATTTACGGCGAGCCGCTTCCTGAGACGCTTCCTGCGCCAGACGCTGATCTTTCTGCTCCAGCCAGGAGGAGTAGTTGCCTTCCCATGGAATACCTTCGCCGCGGTCAAGCTCCAGAATCCAGCCCGCAACGTTGTCGAGGAAGTAACGGTCGTGGGTAATCGCCACCACGGTGCCTTCGAAGTCGTGCAGGAAGCGTTCCAGCCACGCAACGGATTCGGCGTCCAGGTGGTTAGTCGGTTCGTCGAGCAGCAGCATGTCTGGTTTTTCCAGCAGCAGGCGGCACAGCGCGACGCGGCGGCGTTCACCACCGGAGAGATTCTCAATTTTAGCGTCCCAGTCCGGCAGACGCAGGGCGTCAGCGGCACGCTCAAGCTGCACGTTCAGGTTATGACCGTCGTGCGCCTGAATGATCTCTTCAAACTTGCCCTGTTGCGCAGCGAGTTTATCGAAGTCGGCGTCCGGCTCGGCGTACTTTGCGTACACTTCATCCAGACCTTTCAGCGCGTTAACCACTTCGGCAACCGCTTCTTCCACGGATTCACGAACGGTATGTTCCGGGTTCAGTTTTGGTTCCTGCGGCAGGTAACCGATTTTAATGCCAGGCTGTGGGCGAGCTTCACCTTCGATATCGGTATCAATGCCGGCCATGATGCGCAGCAGGGTCGATTTACCCGCGCCGTTCAGACCAAGAACACCGATTTTGGCGCCAGGGAAGAAGCTCAGTGAGATGTTTTTAAGAATATGACGTTTCGGCGGAACGACTTTGCCGACACGATGCATGGTATAAACAAATTGGGCCACGTTGGACTCGCCTCTTTATTTATCCCGTCATACTTCAAGCCGCAGATGCGTTGGCTGTGAGTTACTCGGCTCATCCATGAGCCTCGCCCTTGCGGGCCGCTGCTCCGCAGCGTTCAAATCTGTTCCTGACAGATTTGTCGTTCCCCCCAGTCACGCACTATGTACGCTCAGGGGATTTACTCCCTCGCCGCCTTGCTGCAACTTGAATTATTTAGGGCTAATTATTGGTAAATAGTTATCAAAGGCGAAGTGTAGCCTTTTTCATTGCCCAATCCCAGCCAGCAGATCTCACTCGCAACAAAAGTAAAAAAGTGTCCGTGACGTGGCGCATTCTGCAATGTCTGGTTAGCATGAACTAATTAAGCGGCATGATGCCGCACAGACGTAACATGAGAAGAGGAAGAGCTTGTGGACAAAGCCAATCAATTTACCTGGCGCCTGCTGGCGGCCAGCGTATGTCTGCTGACGGTCAGTCAAGTGGCGCGAGCCGATTCCCTGGATGAGCAGCGCAGTCGCTATGCGCAAATTAAACAGGCCTGGGATAACCGACAGATGGATGTCGTAGAGCAGATGATGCCCGGCCTGAAGAATTATCCTCTGTATCCTTATCTGGAATATCGTCAGATTACTGACGATCTGATGAATCAGCCCACCATTACCGTTACCAATTTTGTGCGCGCCAACCCGACGCTGCCCCCCGCGCGTACTCTGCAATCACGTTTCGTGAATGAACTGGCGCGACGGGAGGACTGGCGTGGACTACTAGCATTCAGCCCAGAAAAACCGGGTACCACGGAAGCGCAATGCAACTATTACTTTGCGAAATGGAGCACCGGGCAAACCGAAGAGGCCTGGCAGGGCGCGAAAGAACTGTGGTTGAGCGGGAAAAGCCAGCCGAACGCCTGTGACAAATTATTCGGCGTATGGCGCGCCTCAGGAACTCAGGATCCGCTGGCGTATCTGGAGCGTATTCGTCTGGCGATGAAAGCCGGGAATACCGGTCTGGTCACGGCGTTGGCTGGACAAATGCCCGCGCAATACCAAACTATCGCTTCGGCGATCATCGCGCTGGCCAACGATCCGAATTCGGTGATGACCTTTGCACGCACCACTGGCGCGACGGATTTCACCCGACAGATGGCGGCGGTGGCTTTTTCCAGCGTGGCGCGTCAGGACGCGGAAAATGCCCGCCTGATGATCCCGTCTCTGGCGCAGGCGCAACAGCTGAATGACGAGCAAACCCAGGAGCTGCGCGACATCGTCGCCTGGCGTCTGATGGGTAATGACGTTACCGATGAGCAGGCCAAATGGCGCGATGACGCCATTATGCGCTCGAATTCCACCTCGCTTGTGGAGCGCCGTGTGCGCATGGCGCTGGGAACCGGCGATCGTCGTGGTCTGAATACCTGGCTGGCGCGTCTGCCAATGGAAGCAAAAGAGAAAGATGAGTGGCGTTACTGGCAGGCGGATCTGCTGCTTGAGCGCGGGCGCGAGGCGGAAGCCAAAGAGATCCTGCACCAGCTCATGCAGCAGCGCGGTTTCTATCCGATGGTGGCGGCACAGCGTCTGGGTGAAGAGTACGAGCTGAAAGTGGATAAAGCCCCGGCAAACGTTGACTCTGCGCTGACTCAGGGACCGGAAATGGCACGTGTGCGCGAGCTAATGTACTGGAACCTGGACAATACCGCGCGCAGTGAATGGGCGAATCTGGTCACCAGTCGCACGAAGTCTGAGCAGGCTCAACTGGCGCGTTATGCGTTCAACAATCACTGGTGGGATCTGAGCGTACAAGCGACGATCGCCGGTAAGCTGTGGGATCATCTGGAAGAGCGTTTCCCACTGGCCTACAAGGATCTGTTTACACGCTACACCAGCGGCAAGGATATTCCGCCAAGCTATGCGATGGCGATAGCGCGTCAGGAAAGCGCCTGGAACCCGAAAGTAAAATCGCCGGTTGGTGCCAGCGGGCTGATGCAGATTATGCCGGGCACGGCGACGCATACGGTGAAAATGTTCTCGATTCCAGGTTACAGCAGCCCGAGCCAACTACTGGATCCTGATACCAACATCAACATTGGTACCAGCTATTTACAGTATGTCTATCAGCAATTCGGTAATAACCGCATTTTCGCGTCGGCGGCCTATAACGCCGGACCGGGGCGCGTTCGCACCTGGCTTGGCAATAGCGCGGGTCGTATCGATGCTGTCGCGTTTGTCGAAAGCATTCCATTCTCTGAGACGCGTGGCTACGTGAAGAACGTGCTGGCTTACGATGCGTACTATCGCTATTTCCTTGGTGATAAGCCGGAGTTGATGAGCGACGCAGAATGGCAACGTCGTTACTGATCGTGTCGGTTGTGTTATGCTATCGTACTCGTTAAAGAGTACAAAAGGGGGAGGCAAGCACGCTTCCCCCGCAACGATGGCGATAACTTATGACTCAGCAATCACCCTATTCGGCAGAGATGGCAGAACAGCGTCACCAGGAGTGGTTACGTTTTGTCGATCTGCTTAAACACGCCTATGAACAAGACTTACACCTGCCCCTGCTCAATTTGATGTTAACGCCGGATGAGCGCGAAGCGTTGGGCACGCGCGTGCGTATCATTGAAGAGCTGCTGCGCGGCGAGATGAGTCAGCGCGAGCTTAAAAACGAGCTCGGGGCGGGGATCGCCACCATTACACGGGGGTCGAACAGCCTCAAATCTGCACCGGTGGATCTGCGTCATTGGCTGGAGCAGGTGCTGCTAAAAAATGCCTGATGGCACTTCGCTTATCAGGCCTAAGGATGTGGCGCGGTTGTGGCCGGATAAGGCGAAGCCGCCATCCGGCACAACGCTATAAATACACTGCGTTATGAAATGGGCTGAGCGCCAGAATCACCGCCTGGTGGTATACGCTTGAGCGCGTCAGCTTGCCCGCGGTAAAGACGCCGATTGCGCCTTCTTTACGGCCAATCTCATCAATACCCGTGTAGTCCGACATCACCGGACCGAGCGCTTCGCCTTGACGGACTCTGTCGAGAATGACAGCTGGCAATGGCAGCGTGGCTGAACGGGCTTCGCCGCGCTGGACGCCATTATCAATCACCACCCAACTGAAGGTCGCATCGTCGTCAATTCCCGCTTCAATAGCGACCCAGAAATCAGCCTGCGGGTGCAGACGGCGCGCATTATCAACGCGATTTCGTGCGCCAGTGCGCGTTTCCTGGTTTCCGAAAGGTTGTTCCGGCACGCCACTCTCGACGGCGACGGGTTCAATATGGCAGGATCCTTCCCCGAAAATCTCTTCAAATGCCCGCAGAATTGCCTGAATTTTGGCAGGATTGGTGGTCGCAGAGATAACCTTGTGCATAATTAAGCTCAGTTTGAAAATTCATCGCATCGCAGTATAACGGAAAAAAAGCATGTTACAGGTATACCTTGTTCGCCATGGCGAAACGCAGTGGAACGCCGAGCGACGTATTCAAGGCCAGTCAGACAGCCCACTGACCGCTAAAGGTGAACAGCAAGCCATGCAGGTGGGCGAACGCGCCCGCACGTTTGGTATTACGCATGTCATCAGTAGCGATTTAGGTCGTACACGACGCACCGCAGAAATCATCGCCCAGGCCTGTGGCTGTGATATCACCTATGACTCACGTTTGCGCGAGCTGAATATGGGCGTGCTGGAGCAACGTCATATCGATACGCTGACGTCGGAAGAAGAGGGCTGGCGTCGCCAGTTGGTGAACGGTACGGTGGAGGGTCGTATTCCGGAAGGGGAATCGATGCAGGAACTGAGCGATCGCGTCCACGCGGCGCTGGCATCCTGTCTGGAGTTGCCGCCGGGGAGTCGTCCGCTGCTGGTCAGTCACGGTATTGCACTGGGTTGTCTGGTGAGTACGATTCTGGGATTACCGGCATGGGCTGAACGTCGCCTGCGTCTGCGCAACTGTTCTATTTCTCGCGTCGATTACCAGGAAAGTTTGTGGCTTGCGCCGGGATGGGTAGTTGAAACGGCAGGGGACATCTCACATCTGGACGCCCCTGCGTTAGACGAACTGCAGCGCTAGCGGCGAATCGGAATCAGGAATTCGCAGCGCAGGTTGATCGGGCGATCTCCCGCTTTGGCATCTTCTGCCGGGTAGTATCGCTCGATATCCTGCCCTTTACGGCGCGTCAGGTTCAGCATTGGCATGCATGTGCCGTAAACCGTCAGAATAAACTCCTGTACACCGGTCCCCAGCCCTTCATAGGTAAACATCACATACTCGCCGCCCTGTAGCAGGATAGGCTGTGCCGACGGCACATAACCATTGGCCTGTTCCGGCGTCAGTGCTGTGGTGTAAAACACTTCCTGCTCGTCATCTTTTTCAATGCTCGGACGCGTTTCGTTCAGCCCGTACAGCACCGGTGGGATCGCAGGAGCCTGGCTAAGGAAGTCGCGCCAGAACTGAATTCGCATTTCATGACGGAAATCTGAAATCTGCTCCAGCGAGCAGGAATAGCTTTGCGTGGTGCCAAGCAGTTGCGTATCTTCCAGCGTAACAAACTCGTGCGCAGGCATGGCAAATTCACCCAGTCGCATAGGCGGGCGAATACCAAACGCGCTCCATTCCGGCGAACGGCGATACAGCGCAGGCGTCTGGGAAAACTGTTTCTTGAACGCGCGGGTAAAGGTTTGTTGAGAGTCAAAGCGATATTGCAGCGCAATATCCAGAATTGGGCGTGCAGTCAGGCGCAGCGCCACTGCGGATTTCGATAAACGACGGGCGCGGATATAGGCGCCAATAGCATGGCCCGTCACGTCCTTAAACATTCTCTGCAGGTGCCACTTGGAATAGCCTGCTTTTGCCGCCACATTGTCAAGCGACAAAGGCTGATCCAGATGACCTTCCAGCCAGATTAATAGGTCGCGAATAATGCCAGCCTGATCCATAAAATATCCTCATCCTTTCAACAACGAGTACCTGACGTCAGGTATGAGGATAATAGCATTTTTTGCTGTTTTAGCATTCAGTGTTTTTTTTGCTCATAAATGCTTTTTTCGATCATTCGAAAGCGTGATTATTGTAATCCTGTGATCTGTATACGTTTTATCTTAGAATGTCGAATAATTACACAGAGTAACTTTTAAAAATGGTAACAATATGAAATATAAGAGCTTAATCATTTCCTCAATTCTGCTGATGTTAGCGCAGGTCGCCCATGCGGAGCAGATTGGATCTGTCGATACGGTGTTCAAAATGTTTGGGCCGGATCATAAAATTGTGGTCGAAGCGTTTGACGATCCAGATGTTACCAACGTGACCTGCTACGTGAGCCGGGCGAAGACCGGCGGCATCAAAGGTGGGCTGGGGCTGGCGGAAGATACCTCCGATGCCGCCATTTCCTGTCAGCAGGTGGGGCCGGTAGAACTGAGCGACAGAATCAAGAACGGCAAAGCGCAGGGCGAAGTGGTATTTAAAAAACGTACCTCGCTGGTGTTTAAATCCTTACAGGTCGTGCGTTTTTACGACGCGAAACGTAATGCACTCGCCTATCTGGCCTATTCAGATAAAGTGGTCGATGGATCGCCCAAAAATGCCATCAGCGCGGTGCCCATCATGCCGTGGCGGGAATAACAAGGAAGCAAAATGCAACAACCGTTGATCTGGTTGGTTGAGGATGAGCAGGGCATCGCCGATACGCTCATCTACATGCTGCAGCAGGAAGGTTTTAGCGTGGAAGCGTTTGAGCGCGGGTTACCTGCGCTGGAGAAATCTCGCCAGCGTTGTCCTGATGCAATTATTCTGGATGTCGGACTACCAGATATCAGCGGTTTTGAACTGTGTCGACGCCTGCTGGAGCGGCATCCAGCGTTGCCGATCCTGTTTCTGACCGCGCGTAGCGATGAGGTGGATCGCCTGCTGGGGCTGGAAATTGGCGCGGATGACTATGTTGCCAAGCCTTTCTCACCGCGCGAGGTGTGCGCCCGCGTGCGTACGCTGCTGCGGCGGGTGCAGAAATTCTCTGCTCCTTCATCGACGACGCGCTGCGGCGATTTTGAACTTAATGAGCTGGCCGCGCAGATTACCTGGTTCGGCAAGCCGTTAAACCTGACGCGCTATGAATTTCTGTTGCTGAAAACGCTGCTGTTGTCGCCGGGGCGCATTTACTCACGCCAGCAGTTGATGGATTTAGTCTGGGCCGATGCACAGGACACCTTTGACAGAACGGTCGATACCCACATTAAAACGCTGCGCGCCAAGCTGCGGGCTATCAACCCTGAGCTTTCCCCCATCAATACGCATCGCGGTATGGGATATAGCCTGAGGAGCGTCTGATGCGCATTGGCATGCGTTTGTTGCTCGGCTATTTTCTGATTGTTGCCGTCGCCGCCTGGTTCGTTTTGTCGATCTTTGTACAGGAAATTAAACCAGGCGTCCGCCGGGCAACCGAAGGCACTTTGATTGATACCGCCACGCTGCTGGCTGCGCTGGCGCGCGATGACTTGCTCTCTGACTCTCCCGCCAACGGCAAGCTGGCGCAGGCATTTTCGCAACTGCATAACCGCCCATTCAGCGCCAATATCAGCGGCATTAACAAAGTCCGTAATGAATACCATGTCTACATGACGGACGCGCAGGGTAAAGTGTTGTTTGATTCCGCAAACCAGGCTGTCGGTCAGGATTATTCTCGCTGGAACGACGTGTGGTTAACCCTGCGTGGGCAATATGGCGCCCGCAGTACGCCGCAAAACCCGAACGATCCGGAAAGTTCAGTGATGTACGTGGCCGCGCCGATCGTAGACGGCGGACGTATTATCGGAGTGCTTAGCGTCGGTAAACCGAATGCGGCGATGGCGCCGGTGATTAAACGCAGTGAACGGCGGATGTTGTGGGCCAGCGCCGTATTGCTGGGCATTGCCTTAGTGATTGGCATCGGGATGGTATGGTGGATAAACCGCTCCATCGCCCGGCTGGCGCGCTATGCCGACTCCGTTACCGAGAATCGCCCCGTCCCACTGCCTGATTTAGGTAGCAGCGAGCTACGTAAACTGGCGCAGGCGCTGGAAAGTATGCGACTGAAGCTGGAGGGCAAAAACTACATTGAGCAGTATGTTTATGCGTTAACGCATGAACTGAAAAGTCCGCTGGCGGCCATTCGCGGCGCGGCTGAGATTTTGCGCGAAGGTCCGCCGCCGAACGTGGTTGCGCGCTTTACCGATAATATCCTGACGCAAAATGCGCGCATGCAGGCGCTGGTCGAAACCCTGTTACGCCAGGCGCGGCTGGAGAATCGACAGGACATTACGTTGACGCCAGTGGCGGTAGATGCGCTGTTTGCTCAGCTCAAAGAGGCGCGTAGCGTGCAACTGGCGGCAAAAAACATCACGCTTACCATTATGCCTTCATCGCTTAGCGTCGCCGCCGATCCTGCGTTACTGGAGCAGGCATTGGGGAATTTGCTCGACAACGCTATCGACTTCACGCCACAGGACGGGACGATTACGCTGAGCGCGCATCAGCAGGATGAACTGGTCACGTTGCAGATAATCGACAGCGGCAGCGGGATCCCCGACTTCGCGTTGCCGCGTATTTTTGAGCGTTTCTATTCGCTGCCCCGTGAAAATGGGCATAAGAGCAGCGGTTTAGGGCTGGCGTTTGTCAGTGAGGTTGCGCGACTGCACGAGGGGACGGTGACATTGTGCAACCGACCACAAGGCGGCGCACAGGCCTCGTTTACGCTTCACGGTTACTTCACATAACTTCAAATTCTCCGCACATAGCTGTTCTACCTTGCTGATATTGCAAAGGAGAACGCTATGTTTAAATCACCCCTGTTTTGGAAAATAGTCACCTTAGGTGGCGCAATACTGCTGCTGTTAATTCCGCTGACGATGGTCAGGCAGATCATCGTGGAGCGATCGGATTACCGCGATGAAGTCGAAGATGCTATCCGACAGAGCACCAGCGGGCCGCAAAAGATGGTAGGACCGTTGATAGCCATTCCGCTAACGGAACTTTACACCTCACTGGAGGATGGCAAAGAAATCCAGCGTAAGCGTAGCTATATCCATTTCTGGCTGCCGGAGTCGTTGGTAGTTGAGGGGAATCAGAACGTTGAAGCGCGTAAAATCGGTATTTATGAGGGCCAGGTCTGGCACAATGATGTTTCGGTGAAGGCTGAGTTTAACGCCGAACGGTTGGGTGATTTAAATCATCCTAATATCAGCATTGGCAAACCGTTTATTGTGGTTGGCGTGGGGGACGCGCGCGGGATTGGCGTGGTAAAAGCGCCGCAGGTCAATGGAACGTCGCTGGCCGTTGAGCCTGGGACGGGGCTGGATGGACGTGCGCAGGGGATCCACATTCCGCTACCCGATGCGAGCTGGGCTGAGCAAAATCTGAGCATGGCGTTGTCGCTTAATTTGAGCGGAACCGGCGATTTCTCCGTCGTTCCGGTTGGACGTAACAGTGAAATGACCTTAACCAGCAACTGGCCACATCCCAACTTTCTTGGGGACTTTCTCCCGGCTAAGCGCGAAATTAGCGAATCAGGATTCAAGGCTCAGTGGCAAAGCAGCTGGTTTGCGAACAACCTCGGCGAGCGCTTTAACGACGAAAAGATTGGTTGGCTGGGCATGCCAGCGTTTAGCGTCGCCGTCGCCACGCCTGCAGATCAGTATCAGTTAACGGACAGGGCAACAAAGTATGCCATCCTGCTGATTGTGCTGACCTTTATGTCTTTCTTCGTCCTTGAAAGTATGACCAATCTGCGCCTGCACCCGATGCAGTATCTGCTGGTGGGGCTATCGCTGGTAATGTTTTATCTGCTGCTGCTGGCACTGTCGGAACACATTGGTTTTACGGCGGCGTGGATAACGGCAAGTCTGGTGGGGGCGTTGATGAACGGTGTGTATCTGCAGGCGATATTGCAGGGCTGGCGGAACAGTATTTTGTTCACCGTGGCGCTGCTGGGGCTGGATGGTGTGATGTGGGTGCTGCTACGTTCACAGGATAGCTCTTTACTGCTGGGAACCGGCGTGCTGTTGTTCGCGCTGTGTGGGGTAATGTTCCTGACGCGTCATCTTGACTGGCACTCGCTGGCACAGCCAAAAGCAAAGCCAAAATCTCCAGAACTTCCAGAGCTTCAGCCTGCGCAGAGCGACGAATTTCGCTTGTGGAAATAGGGCAGTAGGGGAAATGAAAAACGGCGCATAAAGCGCCGTTTTTATACCAGTGAGGATTGAATTAATCCTGCAGGTCGCCGCAGAAACGGTAGCCTTCACCGTGAATGGTGGCGATGATTTCTGGCGTATCCGGCGTTGATTCGAAATGTTTACGAATGCGGCGGATCGTCACGTCAACGGTACGGTCATGCGGCTTCAGTTCGCGACCGGTCATTTTTTTCAACAGTTCTGCGCGAGACTGGATTTTGCCCGGATTCTCACAGAAGTGAAGCATGGCGCGGAATTCGCTGCGTGGCAGTTTATACTGCTCACCGTCAGGACCAATCAGAGAGCGGCTGTTGATGTCCAGCTCCCAGCCATTGAACTTGTAGCTTTCGACGCTACGGCGTTCTTCGCTGACAGTACCCAGGTTCATGGTACGGGACAGCAGGTTACGAGCACGGATAGTCAGTTCGCGCGGGTTAAACGGCTTGGTGATGTAATCGTCTGCGCCGATTTCGAGGCCGAGAATTTTATCGACTTCGTTATCACGGCCCGTCAGGAACATCAGCGCAACGTTAGCTTGTTCGCGAAGTTCGCGCGCTAACAGCAGGCCATTTTTCCCAGGCAGATTGATATCCATAATCACAAGGTTGATATCATATTCAGAGAGAATCTGATGCATTTCCGCGCCATCTGTCGCTTCGAATACATCATAGCCTTCTGCTTCGAAAATGCTTTTCAACGTGTTGCGTGTTACTAACTCGTCTTCAACGATAAGAATGTGCGGGGTCTGCATGTTTGCTACCTAAATTGCCAACTAAATCGAAACAGGAAGTACAAAAGTCCCTGACCTGCCTGATGCATGCCGTAAATTAACATGATCGGCGTAACATGACTAAAGTACGTAATTGCGTTCTTGATGCACTTTCCATCAACGTCAACAACATCATTAGCTTGGTCGTGGGTAGTTTCCCTCTGGACCCGACAGTGTCAAAAACGGCTGTCATCCTAACCATTTTAACAGCAACATAACAGGCTAAGACATGCCGGACACCCAATAAAACTACGCTTCGTTGACATATATCAAGTTCAATTGTAGCACGTTAACAGTTTGATGAAATCAACGTATCCAAATGTTTGCTTTCATCACAAAATTGCAATATTACAACTAGTTGCACGAGCAAATTAATAAATGTAATGAATCCAACCGGTGCGATCCATTTTAAATTAAATTATCATGGATAAACAGAGGGATATGCAACTTTTGTTAACATAAAAAGCAATAGTACACCCGGGAAATAGTTTAGCATTTTTTAATGGATGCGAAATGCTTTTTCAGTGATTTCTGTTAAAAATATGTAAATTCGCACTGCGTAATATGTTGAAGCACGTCACATTATTCCTTGCAGACTGGCCAAAAAGAGTATCGAAATGCGTTTAACAATTATTCTGGTTGCCCCCGCCAGAGCGGAAAATATTGGTGCGGCTGCCCGCGCTATGAAGACCATGGGGTTCACCCAATTACGCATCGTTGACAGCGAAGCCCACCTGGAACCCGCCACGCGATGGGTCGCGCATGGTTCTGGCGATATTATTGATAATATTAGCGTTTTTTCAACGTTAGCGGAGGCGCTGCACGACGTAGATTTTACCGTCGCGACCACTGCGCGTAGTCGGGCGAAGTTCCATTACTACGCTACGCCGGTCGAACTGGTTCCTCTGCTGCAGGAAAAATCAACGTGGATGGATCACGCCGCGCTGGTTTTTGGTCGTGAAGATTCAGGGCTGACCAACGAAGAATTGGCCCTGGCGGATGTACTCACCGGTGTACCTATGGTGGCTGACTATCCTTCACTCAATTTGGGGCAGGCGGTGATGGTGTATTGCTATCAATTAGCAGGTTTAATACAACAACCCGTCAAAAACATTGAGGTGACGGATGAGCTTCAGCTACAGGCATTGCGCGCGCGCGTTTTGCGTTTATTAGCCACGCTGAACGTTTCTGACGACATCAAGTTGACGGACTGGCTGCAACAGCGAATGGGTCTGTTAGGGCAGCGAGATACGGCAATGTTGCACCGTTTTTTACATGATATAGAAAAAAGCATCACGAAATAAAATATCGACCTACATTTGTTGCGTGGTGTTTTGCTCTGGATTCAAGTAGGGGTGACATACTGTATTGGTCGAAACTAAAAGGGCAAGCAGTCGCTCGTGAACAAGTTTCGGAATGTGACCAATTTAAAAATTTATTGACTTAGGTCAGCAGATACTTTAACCCTAAAAGAATACAGGACAGATAATAAATAATTACAGAGCACACAACATCATGAAACGCATCAGCATCACTATTACCACAACCATCACCATTACCACAGGTAACGGTGCGGGCTGACGCGTACAGGAAACACAAGAAAAAGCCCGCACCTAAACAGTGCGGGCTTTTTTTTCGACCAAAGGCAATGAGGTAAACCATGCGAGTGTTGAAGTTCGGCGGTACATCAGTGGCAAATGCAGAGCGCTTTCTGCGGGTTGCCGATATTCTGGAAAGCAATGCCAGACAGGGGCAGGTCGCGACCGTTCTCTCTGCCCCCGCAAAAATTACCAACCATCTGGTGGCGATGATTGAGAAGACCATCGGTGGTCAGGATGCTTTAGCCAATATCAGCGACGCCGAACGCATTTTCTCTGAGCTGTTGGTGGGTCTTGCCGCCGCGCAACCGGGTTTCCCGCAGGCTCCGCTCAAAGCCTTTGTTGAACAAGAGTTTGCACAGATTAAGCACGTCCTGCACGGTATCAGCCTGCTGGGTCAGTGCCCGGACAGCATCAATGCCGCGCTTATTTGCCGTGGTGAAAAAATGTCGATCGCCATCATGGCTGGCCTGCTGGAAGCGCGCGGGCACAACGTGACGGTCATCGACCCGGTAGAGAAATTGCTGGCGGTAGGCCATTACCTCGAATCTACCGTTGATATTGCCGAATCTACGCGCCGCATTGCCGCCAGCCGTATTCCTGCGGACCATATGATTCTGATGGCAGGATTTACCGCCGGGAATGAGAAAGGTGAGTTAGTGGTGCTGGGGCGTAATGGCTCTGACTACTCTGCCGCCGTACTGGCCGCCTGTTTGCGCGCCGATTGTTGTGAGATCTGGACCGATGTCGATGGCGTATATACCTGCGATCCGCGCCAGGTACCCGACGCCCGACTGCTGAAGTCGATGTCTTATCAGGAAGCGATGGAGCTTTCTTACTTCGGCGCTAAAGTGCTGCACCCGCGCACCATTACCCCTATTGCCCAGTTCCAGATCCCGTGCCTGATTAAAAATACCGGCAATCCACAAGCGCCCGGCACGCTTATCGGTGCCAGCAGTGATGATGACGATTTGCCGGTAAAAGGGATTTCTAACCTCAATAACATGGCGATGTTTAGCGTCTCCGGCCCTGGGATGAAAGGCATGGTGGGGATGGCGGCGCGTGTTTTTGCCGTGATGTCGCGCGCAGGCATCTCGGTGGTGCTGATCACCCAATCCTCTTCTGAATACAGCATCAGCTTCTGCGTCCCGCAGGGCGACTGCGCGCGTGCGCAACGCGCCATGCAGGATGAATTCTATCTCGAATTGAAAGAAGGCTTGCTGGAGCCGCTGGCGGTGACTGAGCGTCTGGCGATCATCTCGGTCGTTGGCGATGGTATGCGCACGTTGCGTGGCATCTCGGCGAAATTTTTTGCCGCGCTGGCTCGCGCGAACATTAATATCGTGGCAATCGCCCAGGGCTCGTCTGAGCGTTCCATTTCGGTAGTGGTGAATAACGACGACGCGACCACTGGCGTGCGTGTGACCCATCAGATGCTGTTCAACACCGATCAGGTGATTGAAGTATTTGTCATTGGTGTTGGCGGCGTGGGCGGTGCGCTGCTGGAGCAGCTTAAACGTCAGCAAACCTGGCTTAAAAAGAAGCATATCGATCTGCGCGTGTGCGGTGTGGCGAACTCGAAGGCCCTGCTGACCAACGTCCATGGTCTGAATCTGGAAAACTGGCAGTCGGAGCTGGAAAGCGCGAAAGAGCCTTTCAACCTGGGGCGCTTAATTCGTCTGGTGAAAGAATATCATCTGCTCAATCCGGTGATTGTCGACTGTACTTCAAGTCAGGCGGTCGCGGATCAGTATGCGGATTTCCTGCGCGAAGGCTTCCATGTGGTCACGCCGAACAAAAAGGCCAACACGTCGTCGATGGATTACTACCATCAGCTGCGTTTTGCAGCGGCGAAGTCTCGTCGTAAATTCCTGTACGACACCAACGTAGGCGCGGGCTTGCCGGTAATTGAGAACCTGCAAAATCTGCTCAGCGCGGGCGATGAACTGCAACGTTTCTCCGGTATTCTTTCTGGTTCGCTGTCGTTTATTTTCGGCAAGCTGGATGAAGGAATGAGCTTCTCCGAGGCCACCACCATGGCGCGTGAGCTGGGCTATACCGAACCCGATCCGCGTGACGATCTATCCGGTACGGACGTGGCGCGTAAGCTGTTGATCCTGGCCCGTGAAACCGGTCGTGAGCTGGAGCTTTCTGACATTGTTATTGAGCCGGTCCTGCCAAAAGAGTTTGATGATTCCGGTGATGTTTCCGCGTTTATGGCTAAATTGTCGCAGCTGGATGACGCCTTTGCCGCGCGTGTGGCGAAAGCCCGTGATGAGGGGAAAGTATTACGCTATGTTGGCAATATTGAAGAGGATGGCGTCTGTCGCGTAAAAATAGAAGCAGTAGACGGCAACGATCCGCTGTTCAAAGTGAAAAACGGTGAAAACGCGTTGGCGTTTTACAGCCACTATTATCAGCCGCTACCGTTGGTTCTGCGCGGATACGGCGCGGGTAACGACGTGACGGCAGCGGGCGTATTTGCTGACCTGCTACGCACCCTTTCATGGAAGTTAGGAGTCTGACATGGTGAGAGTTTATGCCCCGGCTTCCAGCGCCAATATGAGCGTCGGGTTCGATGTGCTCGGAGCAGCGGTAACTCCGGTGGACGGTTCGCTGTTAGGCGATGTGGTATCCGTTGAGGCGGCTGACCATTTCAGCCTCAACAACCTCGGTCGCTTTGCCAATAAGCTGCCGCCTGAGCCGCGAGAAAATATTGTCTACCAGTGCTGGGAGCGATTCTGTCAGGAGCTGGGTAAAAGCGTTCCGGTGGCGATGACGCTGGAAAAAAATATGCCGATTGGCTCCGGGTTAGGCTCCAGCGCTTGTTCCGTTGTAGCGGCGCTGGTCGCCATGAACGAGCATTGCGGTAAACCGCTCAACGATACGCGCCTGTTGGCGATAATGGGTGAGCTGGAAGGGCGTATCTCCGGCAGTATTCATTACGATAACGTCGCCCCGTGCTTTTTGGGCGGCATGCAGTTAATGATCGAAGAAAACGGCATTATCAGCCAGCAGGTGCCAGGCTTTGATGAGTGGCTGTGGGTCCTCGCGTATCCGGGGATTAAAGTGTCGACGGCAGAAGCGCGGGCGATTTTACCTGCGCAGTATCGCCGTCAGGACTGTATCGCCCACGGGCGGCATCTGGCTGGGTTTATCCATGCCTGCTATTCCCGTCAGCCAGGGCTTGCCGCGAAGCTGATGAAAGATGTCATTGCTGAGCCGTACCGTACCCGCCTACTGCCAGGCTTTAGCCAGGCGCGTCAGGCGGTAGCGGAAATCGGGGCGCTGGCCAGCGGCATCTCCGGTTCGGGGCCGACGCTGTTCGCTTTGTGCGACAAGCCGGATACGGCGCAGCGTGTAGCAGACTGGCTGGGTAAAAATTATCTGCAAAATCAGGAAGGCTTTGTTCATATTTGCCGGTTGGACACGGCGGGTGCACGGGTACTGGGATAATCAATGAAACTGTATAATCTGAAAGATCATAACGAACAGGTCAGCTTTGCACAGGCCGTCACGCAAGGGCTTGGCAAGAATCAGGGATTGTTTTTTCCGCACGATTTGCCGGAATTCAATCTGTCAGAAGTCGATGAGATGTTGAACCAGGATTTCGTTAGCCGCAGCGCGAAGATCCTTTCCGCATTTATCGGTGATGAAATCCCACAGGAGATTCTGGAACAGCGCGTGCGTGCGGCGTTTGCCTTCCCGGCGCCGGTTGCTCAGGTTGCCGCGGATATCGGCTGTCTGGAGCTGTTCCACGGCCCAACGCTTGCATTTAAAGACTTTGGCGGGCGCTTTATGGCGCAGATGCTGACGCATATCAGCGGCGACAAACCGGTCACCATTCTGACGGCGACCTCTGGAGACACTGGTGCGGCAGTCGCACATGCCTTTTATGGTCTGAAAAATGTGCGCGTGGTGATCCTTTATCCGAACGGCAAGATTAGCCCATTACAGGAAAAACTGTTCTGTACACTGGGTGGCAATATTGAAACCGTGGCGATTGATGGCGATTTTGATGCCTGTCAGGCGCTGGTGAAACAGGCGTTTGATGACGAAGAGCTGAAGGTAGCTTTGGGGCTGAATTCGGCTAACTCAATCAACATTAGCCGTCTGCTGGCGCAAATCTGTTACTACTTTGAGGCCGTGGCTCAACTGCCGCAAGAGGCGCGTAATCAGCTGGTTATTTCCGTTCCCAGCGGCAACTTTGGCGATCTGACTGCCGGGCTGCTGGCAAAATCACTGGGCTTGCCGGTGAAGCGTTTTATCGCGGCGACCAACGTCAACGATACGGTTCCACGCTTTCTTGCACAAGGTGAGTGGGCGCCGAAAGCGACACAGGCGACGTTGTCGAATGCGATGGATGTCAGCCAGCCAAATAACTGGCCGCGGGTGGAAGAACTGTTCCGCCGTAAAATCTGGCGTCTGAATGAGCTGGGTTATGCCGCTGTTGACGATGCCACTACTCAGGACACGATGCGTGAGCTGCATGAGATGGGGTACACCTCAGAACCGCATGCGGCGGTGGCTTACCGTGCGCTGCGTGACCAACTGAACCCTGGCGAGTACGGCCTGTTCCTCGGCACTGCGCATCCGGCCAAGTTTAAAGAAAGCGTTGAAGAGATTCTTGACCTGACGCTGGCTCTGCCAAAAGCGCTGGCGGAACGCGCGGACCTGCCGCTGCTTTCTCATCACCTGCCTGCTGATTTTGCTGAATTGCGCAAGCTGATGATGACCCGCGGTTAACGGTTGTGCCCGCTGGCGCTTTGCTTAGCGGGCCTACAAAACCTGTCGGCCGGATGGGGCGTTCGCCGCCATCCGGCCTTTTTACTACTGCTCCTGGCGCTTAAACACCAGTTCGCCATTTCCTGACGCTTCTTCATCAAAGAAATAGCCTTCGCTGTTAAAGGCGGTCAGCTGTTCTGGCTGCGTTAAGCGGTTCTCAATAATGTAGCGACTCATCAGGCCGCGCGCTTTTTTGGCATAGAAGCTGATGACTTTGAACTTGCCGTTCTTCTCGTCGAGGAAGACCGGTTTGATAAGCTCCGCATTGAGCTTTTTCGGCTTCACGGATTTAAAATACTCATCCGAGGCGAGGTTAATCACTACGCTGTCGCCTTGCGCTTCCAGCGCTTCGTTAAGTTTATCGGTGATGGTATCTCCCCAGAACTGGTAGAGATCTTTACCTTTCGCATTGGCCAGACGAATACCCATCTCCAGACGGTAAGGCTGCATCAAATCCAGCGGACGCAAAACGCCGTACAGCCCGGACAACATCCGTAAGTGTTGCTGAGCGAAGTCGAAATCCGCTTCGCTGAAGGTTTCAGCCTGCAGTCCGGTATACACGTCGCCTTTAAACGCCAGAATGGCCTGGCGCGCGTTTTCCGGCGTGAAATCAGGCTGCCAGTCATGGAAACGCGTGGCGTTCAGATCCGCCAGCTTGTCGCTAATTCCCATCAGCTTGCCAATTTGCGGAGCAGAGAGTTGGCGCGCCACGTGAATAAGCTGCTGAGAGTGATCCAGCAGTTCGGGCAATGTATGACGTGTCGTTGCCAGCGGACTTTGGTAGTCGAGCGTTTTTGCAGGTGAAATCAGAATCAGCATATCCAGTCCTTGCAGGAAATTTACTGCGACTTTAGCAAAAAAAACGACAGAATTGATCGATGGTTGCGATTGCCGCGCTATCCGCGCGGCGGCTCATCCCAGCTTTCGGGCGCAAGTTGTTGTCTGATATCAGGATAACGGCGCGGATCGAATTCTGGGCGCACCCCGAGTTTGCGTTGGCGTAGATAGTCGCAGGCGATAGTCTGCACAACCGGTGAAAGCAGCAGAATCGCCGTCAGGTTAGTGATGGCCATACACGCCATAATGATGTCCGCCAACTGCCAGATCAGCGGAACGCTGACTAACGTTCCGCCGATAACGGTGCTAACGGTGGCGATCCGTAATAGCCAGATGACGCGGATATTGTCCAGCTTCAGGAAAACGAGGTTGTTTTCCGCATAGATATAGTTGGCCACGATAGAGCTAAAGGCAAACAGAATCACAATTAACGCCACGAATCCGGCACCCCATTCTCCCGTCACTGAAACCATCGCTTTCTGGAGTAACTGGATGCCTTCCATCGGTACATAGCTGGCGTCATTACCAGCCAACAGAACAATCATCGCGCTGGCCGTACAGAGAATCAGCGTATCAACTAATACTCCGATCATTTGCACAATGCCTTGTGCCGCAGGATGCGGAGGCCAGGATGCTGCTGACGCGGCCGCGTTCGGAGTTGATCCCATTCCGGCCTCATTAGAAAACATACCGCGTTGAAAGCCGCTGGCAATGGCCTGGCTTAGTGTATACCCGGCGGCACCGGCTGCGGCTTCCTGCCAGCCAAAGGCACTTTTTATAATGGTCATGATAATGCCGGGGAGCTGCCCGAAATGCCAAAGACAGATGACGATGCTGCAACCGACCCACAACAGCGCCATCATCGGAACGAACCATTGCATCAGGCGGGCAACGCCTTTAATGCCGCCAATGATTGCCAATAATGACACTATTGCCAGTGCGATACCGGTAAAGAGGGGAGGGATATCAAAAGCAAAGGTCAGCGCATGAGAGACCGAATTTGCCTGAACGCTGTTAAAAATCAGACCATAAGCAATGAGTAAAAAGATGGCAAAAAGAACGCCCATCCAGCGCATGCCCAGCCCACGCTCCATATACCACGCAGGACCGCCGCGAAACTGTCCCTTGCTGTCGCGCTCTTTATACAATTGGGCAAGAGAGCTCTCGGCAAATGACGTCGCCATACCAATGATCGCCGAGACCCACATCCAGAACACGGCTCCCGCGCCGCCAGCGGCAATCGCCAACGCCACGCCCGCCAGATTTCCGCTACCGATACGTGCGGCAAGACTGGTGCATAAAGCCTGAAAGGAAGTTAAACCGCCCGGCTGCGGGCTGATGCTGTTTTTAAGACTTTTGCCAAACTGGCGAATATAGCGAAACTGAATAAACCCTGTACGCCAGGTGAACCAACATCCTGCGCCAAGCAGGAGGTAGATCATCACCGATCCCCAGAGTATTTCATTAATAAATGAGAAAAAATCAGGCATTAACATCCCTCTTGTTGATGCCGGTAAGCGCGAATATTCCCATGTAAGCGCTACCAATAATCGACCAGTATATACCTTATAGGGTGATTGATTGCGGGAGTTTATCATAACAATCGTTATATCCCTTAATTGCGCATCACAGGCTTGGCGATGCGTAATCAGGGCTGAGCGGCTGGTCGGACAATCCAGGCGGTTGCGCTGAGAGTGCGTCGTGCTATCATCAGGGAAGATCGGTTACATCCCCCTAACAAGCTGTTTAAAGAGAATCGCTATCATGACGGACAAATTGACCTCCCTTCGTCAGTTCACCACAGTAGTGGCCGACACCGGAGACATCGCGGCAATGAAGCTGTATCAGCCTCAGGATGCCACAACTAACCCTTCTCTCATTCTTAACGCAGCGCAGATCCCGGAATACCGCAAGCTGATTGATGACGCTGTAGCCTGGGCTAAGCAGCAGAGCAACGACCGTGCGCAGCAGGTCGTCGACGCGACCGACAAGCTGGCAGTAAATATCGGTCTGGAGATCCTGAAACTGGTCCCAGGTCGTATCTCCACTGAAGTTGACGCTCGTCTGTCCTACGACACCGACGCGTCCATCGCTAAAGCAAAACGCCTGATCAAAATGTACAACGATGCTGGCATCAGCAACGATCGCATCCTGATTAAACTGGCTTCAACCTGGCAGGGCATCCGTGCCGCTGAGCAGCTGGAAAAAGAAGGCATCAACTGTAACCTGACTCTGCTGTTCTCCTTCGCGCAGGCACGTGCATGTGCAGAAGCTGGCGTATATCTGATTTCTCCGTTCGTTGGCCGTATTCTTGACTGGTACAAAGCCAATACCGACAAGAAAGAGTATGCACCGGCAGAAGATCCGGGTGTGGTTTCCGTAACGGAAATTTACGAGTATTACAAACAGCACGGTTACGAAACCGTAGTTATGGGTGCGAGCTTCCGTAACATCGGCGAAATCATTGAGCTGGCAGGCTGCGATCGTCTGACGATTGCTCCGGCACTGCTGAAAGAACTGGCGGAAAGCGAAGGTGCTATCGAACGTAAACTGTCTTTCTCCGGCGAAGTGAAAGCGCGCCCTGCACGCATCACCGAAGCTGAGTTCCTGTGGCAGCATAACCAGGATCCGATGGCTGTAGACAAACTGGCGGACGGTATCCGTAAGTTTGCTGTAGACCAGGGTAAACTGGAAAAAATGATCGGCGATCTGCTGTAATCGTTAGTGCGTGGCCCTGATATGGGTCACGCTACCTCTTCTGAAACCTGTCTGTCCTTCCCTTCGCAGTGTATCATTCTGTTTAACGAGACTGTTTAAACGGAATAATCATGAATACTTTACGCATTGGCCTGGTTTCCATTTCTGACCGTGCTTCCAGCGGCGTTTACCAGGATAAAGGTATCCCGGCCCTTGAAGAGTGGCTGGCGTCTGCCCTTACCACCCCTTTTGAGCTGCAAACGCGGTTGATCCCGGATGAACAGGCGATCATCGAACAGACCTTATGCGAGCTGGTAGACGAAATGAGTTGTCATCTGGTGCTGACTACCGGCGGAACGGGTCCGGCCCGTCGTGACGTAACGCCTGATGCAACGCTTGCCGTAGCCGACCGTCAGATGCCGGGCTTTGGTGAGCAGATGCGCCAGATAAGCCTGCACTTTGTGCCAACGGCGATTCTTTCCCGTCAGGTTGGCGTGATTCGCAAGCAGGCGTTGATCCTGAATCTGCCTGGGCAGCCAAAATCGATCAAAGAGACGCTGGAAGGCGTGAAAGATGCCGACGGTAAGGTTATCGTGCCGGGTATTTTTGCAAGTGTACCGTATTGTATACAGCTATTGGATGGGCCGTATGTGGAAACCGCACCGACTGTTGTAGCATCTTTTCGTCCTAAAAGCGCAATACGCGAAACAAATACCTGAAAGTAGCCCGATCGTGGCATAAGTACCAATGACAGTGGAGTATTGAATTGTTTACGATATAGTAATTTTTGCTTTACATATATCAACGAACAGATTCAATTACTTCACTGACTCATGGTTTGCTATGTCACAACACACTCGACCGCTGAATCGCCAGGATTATAAAACCCTTACGCTTGCTGCCCTTGGTGGTGCGCTTGAGTTTTATGATTTCATTATCTTTGTCTTCTTTGCCGCTGTTGTTGGCGAGCTCTTCTTCCCCGCAGACATCCCTGAATGGCTACGTCAGGTGCAAACCTTCGGCATTTTTGCCGCCGGCTATCTGGCGCGTCCGCTGGGGGGCATCATCATGGCGCACTTTGGCGATCTGGTCGGGCGCAAGAAAATGTTCACCCTGAGCATTTTGCTGATGGCGATACCGACGCTGGCGATTGGTCTGTTGCCTACTTACGCCTCAATGGGGATCCTCGCGCCGCTGCTGTTACTGCTGATGCGTATTTTGCAAGGCGCTGCCATCGGCGGAGAAGTTCCGGGCGCGTGGGTGTTCGTGGCGGAGCATGTACCGGAGCGTCGCATCGGCATTGCCTGCGGAACGCTGACTGCCGGCCTGACGGTGGGAATTCTGCTGGGGTCAGTGGTTGCGACGCTGGTGAACACCAGCCTGACGCAGCAGGCGGTGCATGATTACGGCTGGCGTATTCCTTTCCTGCTGGGGGGCGTGTTTGGGCTGGTGGCGATGTACCTGCGTCGCTGGCTGCAGGAGACGCCCATATTTCTCGAAATGCAGCAACGTAAAGCGTTGGCGCAAGAGCTACCGGTGAAGTCAGTGGTGAGCAAACATAAAAAAGCGGTGGTTATTTCAATGCTGCTGACCTGGCTGCTTTCCGCCGGGATTGTGGTGGTGATCCTGATGTCACCAGTCTGGTTGCAGAAGCAGTATGGCTTTGCGCCGGCGCTAACGTTGCAAGCCAACAGTGTCGCTACCATTATGCTGTGCGTCGGTTGTCTGCTGGCCGGGTTTATTGTCGATCGGGTCGGCGCCAGCAAAACCTTTATTGTCGGCAGCCTGATGCTGGCCTGTTCAAGCTGGTTTTTCTATCACCTGACCGGCAGCCATCCCCAGCATTTGTTCCTGTTATACGGGCTGGTGGGGTTATGCGTTGGCGTGGTGGGGGCTGTGCCTTATGTGATGGTGCGCGCGTTTCCGGCGGAAGTCCGCTTTACCGGAATATCCTTTTCTTACAACGTGTCGTACGCCATTTTTGGTGGTCTGACGCCAATCGCCGTCACGATGTTAATGAGCGTGTCGCCGATGGCTCCGGCCTGGTATGTGCTGGCGTTATCGCTGGTAGGGCTAGGTTTGGGGATTTGGCTGCGACAGGATCTTTATCATCGCGATTCGAGCGTACAGGCAGAGTTACAGCGCTTGTAAGGAATATCCCCCCGTCAGGGGGGATAGCGTCAGATTAGTGCGCTTCACCAATTGGCAGGATGGTACGGCCAAACTGTTCGTTCAGCACTTCACCCATCGCCAGGTAAATGGCGCTTGCGCCACACACTAAGCCTACCCAGCCAGCAACGTGAATGATCGCTTCGTTACCCGCAATGTTGCCCACGGCCAGCAGGGCGAACAGCACTGTCAGGCTCAGGAACACGAACTGCAGCATGCGCGCCGCTTTCAGCGTACCGAAGAACATGAACAGAGTGAACACGCCCCACAGACCGAGGTAAGCGCCCAGGAACTGACTATTGGTTGCATCCGCCAGGCCCATTTTCGGCATCAGCAGGATCGCAACCAGCGTCAGCCAGAACGAACCGTAGGAGGTAAAGGCGGTTAAACCGAAGGTGTTGCCTTTTTTATATTCCAGCAGTCCGGCAAAAATTTGCGCGATACCGCCGTAGAAAATGCCCATCGCCAGAATAATAACGTCCAGAGCGAAGAAACCCGCGTTGTGCAGGTTAAGCAGAATGGTGGTCATGCCAAAGCCCATCAGGCCCAGCGGTGCCGGATTAGCCAACTTAGTGTTGCCCATAATTCCTCAAAATCATCATTGATTGAATGGTGAAATAGTTTCCCCGAATAACGATCGCTGTCTTCGGGGCGCGGCATGATAATCAGGGGAGAGGGCACTGTCTATGATCTAACGAAGGGTAAATGAATTATTTTCCCTGTGATGGGCATCACGCTAGCCAGTTACGGCGGTGCTGCTCAGCAGAAGGCCCATAAGCAGGCTGGCGGAAAGGGTTAACACGGATTTCATGGAGTTTCTCTTTGACGGCTGCAAAAGTGTGTGACTTCAGACCATATTACCGTCGTCATAAAAACGATTCATGCTCGTAATCTTTTCTTTTTATTGCAATTTTCATGTGAATGGCTTTCCTGATTTAATTGGTTGTATGAATTAATTCTGGTTGGCGACTATTCATTTTTATCTCTTTTTGCCTTTTTTCTGCGAATTTATTGCCACAAGGCTAAAAAAATTTTTCATGCCCCCCTTGATGACGTGGGTTACGACCCCATCTTGTAGACAACCGCAGTGGTGAGTCTGAAAAAAAACGATTCAGGGTAGTTGAAACCGCACGTTTCGCCCTTATTACAGATTCACAACCACATGATGACCGAATTTTTAGTGGAGACGTTTAGATGGGTAAAATTATTGGTATCGACCTGGGTACTACCAACTCTTGTGTAGCGATTATGGATGGCACTACTGCACGTGTGCTGGAGAACGCCGAGGGCGATCGCACCACGCCTTCTATCATTGCTTATACCCAGGATGGTGAAACTCTGGTTGGTCAGCCGGCTAAACGTCAGGCAGTGACAAACCCGCAAAACACCCTGTTTGCGATTAAACGCCTGATTGGCCGCCGCTTCCAGGACGAAGAAGTGCAGCGTGATGAAGCCATCATGCCGTACAAAATCATCGGTGCTGACAACGGTGATGCATGGATTGACGTAAAAGGTCAGAAAATGGCACCGCCGCAGATTTCTGCTGAAGTGCTGAAAAAAATGAAGAAAACGGCTGAAGATTACTTGGGTGAACCGGTAACTGAAGCAGTTATCACCGTACCTGCATATTTTAACGATGCTCAGCGTCAGGCAACCAAAGACGCCGGCCGTATCGCAGGTCTGGAAGTAAAACGTATCATCAACGAACCAACCGCAGCTGCACTGGCTTACGGTCTGGATAAAGAAGTCGGCAACCGTACTATCGCGGTTTATGACCTGGGTGGTGGTACTTTCGATATCTCTATTATCGAAATCGACGAAGTTGACGGTGAAAAAACCTTCGAAGTTCTGGCAACCAACGGTGATACCCACCTGGGTGGTGAAGACTTCGATAGCCGTATGATCAACTACCTGGTTGACGAATTTAAGAAAGATCAGGGTATCGACCTGCGTAACGACCCGCTGGCGATGCAGCGTCTGAAAGAAGCCGCTGAGAAAGCGAAGATCGAACTGTCTTCCGCTCAGCAGACCGACGTGAACCTGCCGTATATCACTGCAGACGCGACTGGTCCGAAACACATGAACATCAAGGTGACCCGTGCGAAACTGGAAAGCCTGGTTGAAGACCTGGTTAACCGTTCTATCGAGCCGCTGAAAGTTGCTCTGCAGGATGCTGGTCTGTCTGTTTCCGACGTTCAGGACGTTATCCTGGTCGGTGGTCAGACTCGTATGCCGATGGTACAGAAGAAAGTTGCTGAGTTCTTCGGTAAAGAGCCGCGTAAAGACGTTAACCCGGACGAAGCTGTGGCAATCGGTGCTGCCGTTCAGGGTGGTGTATTGACCGGTGATGTGAAAGACGTGCTGCTGCTGGACGTTACCCCGCTGTCTCTGGGTATCGAAACCATGGGTGGCGTGATGACTGCACTGATCGCGAAAAACACCACTATCCCGACCAAGCACAGCCAGGTGTTCTCTACCGCTGAAGACAACCAGTCTGCGGTAACCATCCACGTGCTGCAGGGTGAACGTAAACGTGCGGCTGATAACAAAGATCTGGGTCAATTTAACCTGGATGGCATCAGCCCGGCTCCGCGCGGTATGCCGCAGATCGAAGTTACTTTTGACATCGATGCCGACGGTATCCTGCACGTTTCCGCGAAAGACAAAAATAGCGGTAAAGAGCAGAAGATTACCATCAAGGCTTCTTCTGGTCTGAACGAAGAAGAAATTCAGAAAATGGTTCGTGAAGCAGAAGCGAACGCAGAATCTGACCGTAAGTTTGAAGAGCTGGTTCAGACCCGTAACCAGGGTGACCATCTGCTGCACAGCACTCGCAAGCAGGTTGAAGAAGCAGGCGACAAACTGCCGGCTGATGACAAAACTGCCATCGAGTCTGCACTGACCGCGCTGGAAACTTCTCTGAAAGGCGAAGACAAAGCGGATATCGAAGCGAAAATGCAGGCGCTGGCACAGGTTTCCCAGAAACTGATGGAAATCGCTCAGCAGCAGCACGCACAGCAGCAGGCTGGCGCAGCAGGTGCTGATGCTTCTGCAAACAACGCGAAAGATGACGACGTTGTCGACGCTGAGTTTGAAGAAGTGAAAGACAAAAAATAATCGCCCTTTGAACGGGTAATTACTGGCACGGGCGAAGAGGTTTCCTCTCCGCCCGTGCACGCATGTTAGGGGCAGATAAAAAGAGATGGCTAAGCAAGACTATTACGAGATTTTAGGCGTTTCCAAATCAGCGGAAGAGCGTGAAATCAAAAAGGCCTACAAGCGCCTGGCCATGAAATATCACCCGGACCGCAACCAGGGTGATAAAGAGGCCGAAGCCAAGTTTAAAGAGATCAAAGAAGCGTACGAGATCCTCACCGATGCGCAAAAACGTGCGGCTTATGATCAGTACGGCCATGCAGCGTTTGAGCAAGGCGGTATGGGCGGCGGCGGCGGTTTTGGCGGCGGGGCCGACTTCAGCGATATCTTTGGTGACGTGTTTGGCGATATCTTTGGCGGCGGTCGCGGTCGTCAGCGCGCCTCACGTGGTGCTGATTTACGTTACAACATGGATCTCACTCTGGAAGAAGCCGTGCGTGGCGTCACCAAAGAGATCCGTATTCCGACTCTGGAAGAGTGTGATGTTTGCCACGGCAGCGGTGCGAAGGCGGGCACGCAACCCCAGACCTGTCCAACCTGTCACGGTTCTGGTCAGGTGCAGATGCGTCAGGGCTTTTTTGCCGTACAGCAGACCTGTCCACACTGTCAGGGCCGCGGTACGTTGATTAAAGACCCGTGCAACAAATGCCATGGTCATGGTCGCGTTGAGAAGAGCAAAACGCTGTCTGTTAAGATCCCGGCAGGGGTTGATACTGGCGACCGTATTCGTTTAGCGGGTGAAGGTGAAGCCGGTGAACATGGCGCGCCAGCAGGCGATTTGTACGTTCAGGTGCAGGTAAAACAGCACCCAATTTTCGAACGTGAAGGCAATAACCTGTACTGCGAAGTGCCGATTAACTTTGCGATGGCAGCGCTGGGCGGCGAGATTGAAGTGCCGACGCTGGATGGTCGCGTGAAGTTAAAAATCCCGGGCGAAACGCAAACCGGCAAGCTGTTCCGCATGCGTGGTAAAGGCGTTAAGTCAGTACGCGGCGGCGCACAGGGCGATCTGCTGTGCCGTGTGGTGGTTGAAACCCCGGTAGGCCTCAACGACAAGCAGAAGCAGTTGCTGAAAGATCTGCAGGACAGCTTTGGCGGCCCGACCGGCGAGCAAAACAGTCCGCGCTCTAAAAGCTTCTTCGACGGTGTGAAGAAATTTTTTGACGATTTGACGCGCTAATTTACAGCTGTCTTATTAATTAAAAGGCCTTGGATTGAAGAATCCTGGGCTTTTTATTTTTGTATCGAATACAAAAATAATGAGTTAGATATCAAGAATAAATCTTCAGGAAAAATGATGAGAAATGATTTTTTAAAATAAAGATTTTCTTCTATTTTTTGCTCAGTTAATAGAAGAAAAGGTGAGTGAAATGCTTGTGCGCGAAAATGATTTTGACTTCAATTTAATTAAGATATTTAATGCCGTTGTGGAATCCGGAAACGCTTCTCGAGCTTCCGAGAGATTATCCATAACACCAGCTGCTGTTTCTCAGGCGTTAAGTCGATTACAGAATATTTATTCATTTAAGCTCTTTGAACGAACCCGAAAAGGGTTGACGCCTACGAAAAAAGGATTGGAACTCCATAAGGCCTATAGCCATGTTGTGAATGTAATCAACGCTACATATTCACTTTCAAAGATTAACTACGATCCTCCAGCAATAACTTTATTAGGGAGTGATATTGTAGAGAATTATTATCTCCATCATTTTATTAGGAATGATGAATTAATTGAAAAGTATGAAATAAATCATTATGCAGTAAATAAAAATAGCGAAGATACTTTGGCTGAAATGTTACTTTCTGGAGTGGGTGATATTTTAATTAATCTTTCACCACCAAAAAACTTTGATATTGAAGTCCATCTTATTGACGTTTTTAGGCAATATGTTTGTATTTGTGGCAACGACAATCCACTATCAATCTTAGAGCAAATCTCACTACACCATTTTTATACTTTTTCACATGCGGTATATCAATCTGATATGTTCTCTCCGGAAGTAATGGTTTATACCAATAGCGTTGATCATAGAACAGAACGTAAAATAGGTTATCGCAGCGATTCTATGTTAGGGGTAGTCAATATAGTAGAAACAACAAATATGATCTGCATTGTACCTCTTGAGTTGGCTTCATTTTTTAAATATACCAGAGGGTATAATATTAAAATATTATCACTGCCTGATGAAATATTTTTTAAAACAATCCCTGTTTATGCATCTTTATATAAAAAAAGCAAATATTATGTTGTGCTTAGAGAGTGGATAGTGATACTGCAATCTAAATATTCATCTATAAATGATCGGGATAATTTATGTCAGTGATAATAAGTTCAGAACCTGCCTTAAAATATATTATAGAGCTAGAGACTATTCTTGCGATTATTATCGTGAGTGCTTGGGGGGGAGTCGTTAGCTATCTCATGAGAGAAGCCCGGGGACGAAAGAAAAAAAATATAGCAGGATGTTTAAAACAAGTCATTATTTCATGTTTTACAGGTTTTTTACTCTCTGGCATTGCTCTTGATAAAGGTGCTGGTATAAATATGATACTCATATTGTCAGGGCTGGGAGGGGTTTTTGCTGGGCCCGTACTGAAAATGTTGAAAGATAAACTGGCACAGGTTTTTGCTAAGTGAGCTGTATTGCCCGTCCATGGGCATTACCATACTTAAAGCAAGTAAAATCTTAGTGTGATATATAGAATTATTGTAATAAATAAAATCATTGCATAATAATACAGAAACGGTTTCTGCAGGAAATGATGTTTGCTATTTAAGCATTTTATTTCTATGTTTTCATTAATCTGTACTCCTTGACGTGGAATTGTAATGAACAAATTGTCAATGCCAAAAATTCTCAGGTCTTTTCTGACCAGATAGAGTAGTTGAGTCAGATTAGCATCACTTATAAATGTACTCCTGTCCTCCCATAATGCTTCCGCAATATGATTTTTCCTTATCACCAGTTCTTGCGCATGAGTTAGGATGAAATTTAAACATTTAGAACGCATATGAGTAAGTTTTATAGTTCGCTTCCCATCTTTACTTTTTAATTCATGGCTGGCGTTATCATACATACAACTATTTTTAATAATGTAAATGGTCATTTATATACCATGGTTAGTTTAATGTGTTCAGAAATATTAAATACAAATTTTCTGTTATTCAATACATATGCATACCTGTTGCATGTAAAAACGATACGTGTCACATAAGTTATGATATTTTTAGTTTGTATTAATTTTAAATTAAATAGGAGTTATTTATTTAATTGGCCATTAGGGGGGTAGGGAGGCATTATTGAGTTTTTTGACATAGGCTGAATGGCAATTTATAGACTTTTATTTGGGGATATATGGCATAGCATATTAATAGATGGTTTTATAGTCACATAAATTTTTTGTTTCTTCATAAAGATGTTTTTTTAGATTATTTTATTACTAGTTATTTGTACGAATACTACGGTTCTGTTTATCTTACCAGCTATCGGGATTATATAGCCGATTGGAAATGAAAACTTTTTGTGAAAGGATAGAGATATGCAAATTAATAAATTACAAATTAGTCAACCAGAACCTCGTATGCCAGTTAACCAGAAAATTGATGTTGATAACGCAACGGTGCTTTCGCATAATGCAATCTATCAAACACTCCTCTCTGCAGTGATGGAAACTAATGATTATGATAATGCCATAGTTACGTTAGATCCTTATAGTACGGCACCTTTAAGCCTGTATCTGGGTATTTGGGGGAAATTGAATGAAGATATCAAAATTAATGTGCAGGATAGCAAGGGGATAACGGTAGCTGTATCCTGGACCTACAGCATGCAGACCGGTGCAAACCTGATTCCAGTTTCGGGTCTGGTTGCCGGGGAGGATAACGTCGTTACCTTAATCTCAGGTGCGCAGATTGTTGGGCAATACACGGTAACCCCATCAGCATTGCCGCCATCGGATTCTGCTGATATCAGTCTTGGCTTCCCTGTCATCACTGTGACAAAGTCAGTTGACGATTCCTCATTAGTTGCAGATGGCCTTTATTTTTCAACATATTTTGATCGCTATAATCTTGCCTTTGATCAAAATGGCCTCGTTCGTTGGTATGTCTCTCAGGCAATTCCTTCTTATAACTTTGTCCGAACAGACAGCGGGCATTTCCTGGCTACGTCACAAGGAATTAATCACTGCCTGGATATGTACGAATTTGACGTAATGGGCAGAGTATATGCAGTCTATCTCCTTGATAATGAGTTTCATCACTCCATTCTGCCATTAGAGAACAATCTGACTATTGCCCCCTCGGAATATACTAATGGACGTCCAGATGATTACTCAACAGGTAAAGATGGTGTTTCCATTATCGATCTCACTTCAGGGCTTGAGGTTGCTTATTATGACATGTTAAAAGTGATGGACTATTCTCGTTCGCCACGTCCATCAGGAAGTGCACCGGGTCAATCGGCTACGATGGATGACTGGCTGCATATCAACCAGAGCTATATTAATACAACCAATAATGTGCTGGTTTCATCAGGGCGTCACCAAAGTGCCATCTTCGGTGTTGATGTCGACTCGGGCCAACTGCGTTTTATTATGGCTGATCATGAAGACTGGGCCTCCGACTTTGAGGAATACTTGCTGACACCTGTCGATGAGTCAGGTAATCCGCTGTTTGATTTTTCTACTCAAGATGGAATTGATTTAGCGAACAGTAATTTCTGGACATGGGGGCAGCATAATATCGTAGAGATTCCAAATGCTGAGATCGGTATTCTGGAGTTTTTAGTTTTTGACAATGGAAATTATCGTTCTCGAGACGATGCAAGGAGCTTGTTGCCAAAGGATAACTTTAGCCGGGTAGTTCAGTTTAGAATAGATCTAAACACGATGACGGTAACACGCTCGTATGAATATGGGAAAGATGAGGTTGGTAGCAGGGGCTACAGCAGCTTCGTAAGTGCCAAGCATTTATTGAGCAATGGTAATCTGGTCATCCATTTTGGTGCAAGCACCATGGATGAAAATGGTCGTCCTCTATCTGCCCAACCGGGATACAGTGATATTGTGGATCCGCAAGATGGAAGTCAGGCGCTGGGGATGTTGGTATTACAAGAGATCAATAAGCAGACGAAACAGCTTCTTTTTGAGGCGACGGTAACGTCAGGTTATTATAAAAATGCTGAAGTAAATGGTGATGATTATCGTTATGATATTTCTGCTTTCAGAGTTTATAAACTGCCATTATTTTGATAAGTAAAAATGAATGCGGCCATGATTGTGGCCGCATTATGTATTAAATGATCTTACTAAAAAATCATTTGCTAATATCGTCAACACGCATTGTGTGATCAGGAACAATGTTCTTCACATGTTCCATGTAATCGATTATTGCCTGAGCGGTTTGTAATCCCTTAATGTATTTAACATTTTTACTATTGGTGAAACTAAATCCACCACCGCCTTTCCCGATAAAAGAATCCAGAGCAATAGTATAAAATTGACTGTCTTCTACCGGTTTTCCTTTAATATTAAACGAAACAATACGCTGCCCCAACGGTTTTGTGCTGTCGTATTTAAACTGTACCGTTTTTGACGCGTGTAGCGTCCCATTTTTCAAATCTGCGGCATGAGACATAATTGACCTGAGATCTTTACCGCTGATCTCCACACTCATTACATCATTAGTGAATGGATACATGCTCAATACATCACCATATGTAATGTTGCCTTTGGGTAATTCGGAACGAATACCGCCAGCATTATAGAATGAGGCATCGGCGTAAGGTACCTTATACATCAAAGCATCAGTAATTAAATTACCTGTAGTAGCAGATTCACCATAAGAACGGGTCAAAATCTCAGGTGAGTAGGCGACGACTCTGTCGGTAATTTTCTTAACTTTATTGTTCCACTCATCGATTTTTGCCTGTGTTTGCGGATCAGGCTTATAGGTATCTGCGTACATCGTGATTAGCTTACCATTGTAGCTATCCACTTTTTTGGTTTCAGGGTTCCAGTCGAGGACTAACTTGCCTAACTCAATCGTGTAGGCATTAGTTGAAACCACCAACGTATCGCCGACTTTAATGGGTTCTGGAGTACCTTTATGGGCATGGCCGGTGATCAGTACGTTCAACCCGTAGCCTTCAAGCGTTTTAGCCATTTCAACGTCAGCTTTCAGCGCACGGGCAACGTCTTCATCACCACCGCTGGATTGACGACCCGGTACACCTTCATGCGCGAGCAGTACTGTCAGGTCAACTTTCCCTTTCAATTCTTCCAGTTGTTTCTTCACATACGGTACGGGATCCTGGCAGTCAACACCTTCACGGACGCCTGCGGCAATTGCTTCATAAAATGCCGAAACGCCGTGCATCCCAATAACACCAATTTTCAAACCATTTTTTTCGACGATGGTATAAGGTGTTTTAATTAATGGTTTATCACTATTGCTGTAAAACACGTTGTTGAGCAGTACCGGAAATTTAAGTTTACTCAGTTGTGTGACTAGATTTTCATGTCCATGGTCAAACTCATGATTTCCTACCGAAACGGCATCATAGGGCATGGTATTCAAAATATCGATAATTGCTTCACCTTTGGTTAAGGTGCTGATATAAGGGCCAGTAAAATAGTCACCTGCATCAAAGAAAAAAACATCTTTATCTTTTTCTTTGGCATCCTTAACTATTTTAGAGATAGGAGCAAATCCTCCTACCTCACGTGTCTTCGACACAGAAGGAATAATCCCTGGTGTAACGTGAGCATGCAAATCATTTGTGTAGTAAATGGTAATGTCTCTGGCATCTGCAGTAAAGGTTATAGCAGATGATAAACCAATACATAAAGACAAGAGGGACAGCGAGAATTTATTCTTCACATTCATATTCATATTCCATTTATTCGATATATTGACAATTACACCTCACCGCATCTGATATATCGGATGCAGAGTTTCAAACTGGGTTATTTCTTTTTTATTTATTTTGATAGTAATCAGAACTCGAAGCCAATCATATAATTCATACGGTCACCATAATCTTTATAACCTAATTTATTATTAAAGTAACGATAGGATACCGATGCAGTCCAGCTAGGTATAAATTTCCATGTGAAAGTCACTGCGCCATTCAGACCAGTATGTCCACCTTGTTGCTCTGCATAGGCATCATTACGATCCATTTCAATTTCATTCCAGTTGGAAACAGCAAATTTTTCGTTAAACATTTCAAAATTATATGCCGCAACCCAACCAAGTACATATCCGTTAAGGCCAGTAGCCTGACCGTATTTTTTTGACGTATAGTCGTTGGATAAATTGTGTATAGCCACATAGGGTTTAATGAACCATGATTTTTCTACCAGACCAAGGTAGCCGACCCCATACATCATATTCAATTCATCACCAAACGTGTTCTCCATCGACATATAGAGTTTGGTCATCAACGTAAAATCAGAACCTTCTATCGGACGATAATGTCCGAGAAACTGAGTAACGTGGTTCCGTCCTTCGACTGGATGGTTGAGAACGTTCATTTCGTAAAATGAAGCAAATTCACCTCTGTCGAAAACGGCGCCAAAATCAGCCACCGCTTTCCACACTTCACCACGATCGACGTTTACGAAACCTTTATTCCAGTCACCATACCCGAGACTAATTTTCCCATATACGCGTTTTAGTTCAGCTGAATGACCATTAAAACAGGCTAAGATAAGGCATGCACCAAGTAGACTATTAATGTATTTTTTGTTCATGCTCAGCTCCGTGAGGTAAAGAAAATAATAAAGTGTAATGCTTTTGAAAAAAAGGAAGTCTATTGGTTGATGTTTTGTTTGTGAGTGATAGGTGTCGCAAAAATACCAGTGTTCGAATATTAATTTGAGAAAGTGTCGGGAGGTGTTGTTTTTTTTATGCTAACTTTATGTTTTTTTGAATATAAGGCGTGTTACCGGAGTAACGCGAATATTTTTTATCGATGCTTTTGATATTCTTTTTGTATGACTTATTCGCTATTAGCAACTTAGTGCCGAGAAAACAACATATGCTGACATTAACGAGATATAGAGAGGGTGAGGGAGGTGTTTGGGATCTTCGTCACTTGTTATTGTGCAGTTTTTTAATAGAATTTTCTGGTAAGTTTATATAAATAAAAATGATACTTTAATTATTAATATAGCGCCTGCGAATGTATTTGTTTCTTTATTTTTTTTCAATCACTCTTTATTGCATGCTGATGTAATAGTGAGTGCCAGAAATCAACCGAAAATATTAAGCCTTTTGGCAAGTTTATTGCGTAATTGGTGATGTGATAATTCAAAGGAGTTGAAATGAAAAGAACTGTTGTTGCCAGTATGATCGGACTGGCCTTATGTGCCGGAAGCGTATCGTCAACCGCGCAGGCTGCTACGGATAAACGTCCTAACTTAGTCATCATTCTTGCTGACGATTTAGGCTATGGCGATCTCGCGACTTATGGCCATCAAATCGTCAAAACCCCTAATATCGACAAGCTGGCGCAGGAAGGGGTGAAATTTACCGACTACTATGCACCTGCGCCGCTGTGTTCTCCTTCTCGTGCTGGTTTATTAACGGGGCGTATGCCGTTTCGTACCGGGATACGCTCATGGATCCCTGAAGGGAAAGACGTCGCATTAGGACGCAATGAATTGACGATTGCCAATCTGCTGAAAGAGCAGGGCTACGACACGGCGATAATGGGCAAATTACACCTGAATGCCGGAGGAGATCGCACCGATCAGCCGCAAGCGAACGATATGGGATTCGATTACACCCTGGTGAATGCTGCCGGGTTCGTAACGGACTCAACTTTAGATACCGCAACAGAGCGCCCGCGTCATGGCATGGTACATCCAACCGGTTTTGTGCGTAATGGCAAGCCGATTGGTAGAGCAGAGACCTTCAGTGGAGAATTAGTAAGCTCTGAAGTTGTGAACTGGTTGGACAATAAGAAAGATGATAAGCCGTTTTTCTTATACGTCGCCTTCACAGAAGTTCATAGCCCACTGGCATCGCCGAAAAAGTATCTCGATATGTATTCACAAAACATGAGCGACTACCAGAAACAGCATCCGGATCTGTTCTACGGAGATTGGGCTGATAAACCGTGGCGCGGCACGGGAGAATATTACGCCAATATCAGCTATATGGATGCCCAGGTCGGTAAAGTAATGGACAAGATTAAGGCAATGGGTGAAGAAGATAACACCATTGTCATTTTTACCAGCGATAACGGACCGGTCACACGCGAGGCTCGTAAAGTGTATGAACTGAACCTGGCGGGCGAAACGGATGGGCTTCGCGGTCGTAAAGACAATTTGTGGGAAGGCGGCATCCGTGTTCCGGCAATCATCAAGTATGGTAAACATATTCCGCAGGGGATGGTAACGGATACGCCGGTTTATGGTCTCGACTGGATGCCGACGCTGGCAAATATGATGGATTTTAAACTGCCAACAGATCGTACCTACGATGGGCAGTCTCTGGTGCCATTACTGGAACAGAAAACGTTAGCGCGTCAGAAGCCACTCATTTTTGGTATTGATATGCCATTCCAGGATGATCCAACGGATGAGTGGGCTATTCGCGATGGTGACTGGAAAATGATCATCAATCGCGAAAATAAACCTAAATACCTCTACAACCTGAAAAAAGATCGTTTTGAAACCCTTAATCAGATTGGCAAGCAGCCTGATATCGAAAAACAGCTGTACGGTAAGTTCCTGAAGTACAAAAAGGATATTGATAACGATTCCTTAATGAAAGCCCGAGGTGAAAAACCGACGCCAGTAACCTGGGGTTAATCGGATAACAACAAAAAAATAGAGTATGCCACTTAGGGCTATGCCCGCCTGGCTCAGTATTTTTATGCTGAGCCGGGTTCTTTTATTTATGGACCTCCGTGATGCAAAGGAAAAGTTGTCAGGTAATGGTTAAGCCGACAGGATCAGTATGCAATCTGGACTGCAAATACTGTTTTTACCTGGAAAAAGAGAAGCTCTATCCAGACAGAAAAGCAAATTTCAAAATGTCAGATGAAATGCTTGAATTATTCATCAAGCAACACATTGCCGCACAGGATGTGGATGACGTCATTTTTGCATGGCAAGGTGGAGAACCGACTCTGATGGGGCGCGCGTTTTATCAGCGGGCGATTGAACTTCAGCAGCGTTACGCTGAGGGCAGAACCATAGTAAATACCTTTCAGACTAATGGCGTTTTGATCGACGAAGAATGGGCTGAGTTTTTCAAGAAGAATGATTTTCTGGTGGGGATTTCTGTTGACGGTGACGCTGCGCTACATGATGAATGGCGTGTTACTCGTTCGGGTAAACCAACACATGAGAAAGTGGAGCAGGCCATTAAACGCCTGGTACGTCACGGCGTTGAGTTTAATACGCTGACGGTGGTTAACCACACTAATATGTCTCATCCACTGCAGGTTTACCAATATCTGAAAAGCATTGGTAGCCAGTATATGCAGTTTATTCCATTAGTGGAGAGGCGTAGTGACAGCAGCGATGCCGAGTTGGCTGCACCCTGTGATAAACAAACGAAAATGATGCCGTGGTCCGTTGACTCACTTGAATTCGGCCATTTTCTCAATGCTATTTTTGATATCTGGATCCGTGAGGATATTGGTAATATTGGCATACAGATATTTGAGCAGACGCTGGCTGCCTGGTGCGGATTACCTCCGCATGTGTGCGTGTTTTCTCCAACGTGCGGCAGTGCATTCGCAATGGAAATGAATGGTGATGTTTATAACTGCGATCACTTTGTCTATCCGCAGTACAAACTAGGGAATATTCAGCATACAACGGTGCGTGCGATGAACAATAGTGAGCAAAATCGGCAATTCGGCAATGATAAAAGCCGTACCATGGCGCAAGAATGTTACTCCTGTCAGTGGCGGTTTGCTTGCAATGGGGGATGTCCTAAACACCGATTTCTCCCCTCAGTCTCAGGAGTATCGAATCAGAACTTTTTATGTGCTGGTTATCAGTTGTTTTTTTCCCATACTGCACTAGCGATGGGGGCGATGAAAACGCTCTATGAAAATAATATTTCGCCAGCAGAGATAAAAACAATATTTGTGTGATAGTAATATTCGCAGGGAGTGAATATGTTTTCTCGAATCAATGTTGATGCCTGTAAAACACCTACTTGTAAAAATATGGGTATATTAAATAGTCCGGATTATTTAACCCAAGGGAAGGAGATTCTGTGTAGAGAATGTGGATTTTTGTTCCCCATCATTTCTGAGTACTCGCTCAATCTCTTCCGTCAGTCGGCAAACCAGGCCTGGAAGGGATTGATTAAAGCTTGTCCTGGCTGCGGTAGTTCATCACTGAAAAAATATGGATTTTCCGCTCAAAGAGAGGCGCGACTTTACTGCCTTGAGTGCCACAAAACGTTTGTTTCCCCGGGAGAACATAAGGCAGATATCCGTCAGGAAAACCTTGCCAGACTTATCCAGGAAGGCGCTTCGTTGTCTGATATTAGAGCGACACTTTCATTAGACAGCACGGGTCTAAACCGTGCGCTACAAAAATTATCCCGCAAGGTAAATGAGGCTGAACGAGAGTTCGTTTTTCCTGCGTTTGATCTGGCGATGAGTACGTGCGCTTTTCGGGTTAAATTTAATGGCGGCGACAACAGTTTGTATGTTCTGGTTACGGCAGAAGAGAGCAGTGGCAGGGTTATCGCTGTGACAACTAATTATTCCACGCAGCCTGTCGAAAACGAATATCAGTACATTTCTGAATACGAGGAACGTCTGCCGCCTGGGACGTTAGCGCATCTTGTCCAACGCAAAGAACTCATGACGATGCGGCGAAATACCCTATTTGATATCGACTATGGTCCCGCCACGCTTTACAAAAACGATCCCGGGATGTTGGTAAAACCAGTTCTTCCCGCGTACCGGCATTTTGAGCTGGTCAAAGAGCTTACGGATGAGCACTCCCTCAATGTTCAGCACGACATCGATCATGAGTGTTTTATATTAGGAGGATGTATGATGGCTAATCTGCAATCTGTGCGGCAAGGTCGTTGTCATATATCATTTGTAAGAGAAATGGGGGTTTCACCTCCGGATAAAGACTTTCCTTATCGAGTGTTCTTTAGTGGCGGAATACGCAATAATGTCTGGCGAGCCTTCTCAACACGCGGTTACTCTAAAGCCGTATGTAACCTCACAGGAAATAAAAAAACGAGTATGCTACGCTACGCTACCTTAACGGGCAGCACTAAATTTATTCAGTTTTTGCATACGCATCCGTTTTTCTTTCAGCTTAGTCGCCTGTCTCCTGCCAATGTTACGGTTGTACTGAATTATTTAAAATTTGAATATAATAAAAATATAATGCGATAACGGAATGTTTTTATTGATATTAATTGATGTTTTTTGATTGCCTAATTGATATATCCCCAGTGTATTTATTTTGTTGTTCCGCTGTGGAACGATGAAATGAATACATTGGACACGCATAATGAAAAAGATTATTTCCCCCGATATTAAGTTGCCTACACCTCGTCCCGCTGTTAATCAGGAGATTGACAGCAATAATGAGATGGTTCTCAGTCATACAGCTGTTTATCAAGATTGTCTGGCTCGGATCACTGATGAGAATACGTTGGAAAATGCGGTCATTGTTCTAAACCCTTATGGTACAGCCCCTTTAAGTGCATATGCCGGTGTTTGGAGTGCTGAAGAACGTACTGTAACGCTGAAAATTCAGGATCTGGCGCAAAGCGCGATACAAGTCGTGCAAGATTTTACGTTGAATGTGGGGGCGAATCTGCTGCCTGTACTTGGCCTAGTGGCAGATGTCGATAACCAACTGGCTATTTTGGTTGATGAAGTCGTTATCGCCACTTATACGATAGCAACCCAACCTTTACCTGCAACGGATTCTGCAGATGTGCAGTTAGGGTTTCCTGTTATCAATGTGACTCAACCAGTGACTGACGCCGACCTGATTGCGCCGGGCTGCTATTTCATTACGCATTTCGACCGCTATAACTATGCTCTGGATCAGGATGGTGTGGTGCGTTGGTACGTGACACAGGACTTCCCGTCATTCAATTTGGTGCGCATTGATAACGGTCATTTCTTGGCTACATCAGAAGCTAAAAACACCTACCTTGAGATGTATGAGTTCGACATGATGGGACGGCTGTATACTTTTTATATTCTGGATAACCAATTCCACCACTCAATTTGGCAATGGGACAGTAATACCATCGTCGCGCCTTCCGAATATACCTCGGGCAGACCAGATTCACTGAAGACTAATGAAGATGGCGTCTCAGTTGTGGATTTATCTACCGGGCTGGAAATTGCCTATTACGACATGGCCGCTATTCTTGATACCTCACGTACAGCGAGACCAACGGGGACGGCACCTGGTGAAGATCCGACCGCTCAGGACTGGCTGCATATCAACCAAAGCTATGTTAATGAAACGAATAGTTTGCTGATCGCTTCAGGGCGTCATCAGAGCGCTGTTTTTGGCATCAGCCTCGAGACTGAATCGCTGCAGTTTATTATGTCCACGCATGAAGATTGGAGCGAGGAGTATAAGCCTTACCTTCTGACTCCGGTCGACAGTGATGGTGTCCCTCTTTATGACTTCAGCAATCAGGATGATGTGGATGCGGCAAACCGTGATTTTTGGTCGTGGGGACAACACAATGTGACTGAAGTGGCTAATGACGAACCAGGAATGGTCGAATTTATGGTATTCGACAATGGTAACTATCGCTCTCGTGTTGATAGTAAAAGCCTGCTTCCACCAGATAATTACAGCCGGGTTGTACACTTTATCGTTGATTTGAACGCAATGACGGTAATGCGCCCTTTTGAATACGGTAAGGAGTTGGGAGCTCGCGGTTATAGTAGTTGTGTAAGCGCCAAAGAGGTGTTGCAGAATGGCAACATCGTTGTGCATTTCGGCGATTGCACATTTGACGAAAATGGCCGAGCTATCTCTTGCCAGCCGGGGGATAGCGACATTATTGACCCGCAGGAAGGAAATGAAGCATTGGGGAATTTGCTTCTGCAAGAAATTGAACCGGTAACCAAGTCGGTGCTTTTTGAGGCGACAATGACCTCTGGTTACTATAAAAACGAGGAAGTGAATGGCGTAGGCTATCGCTATGACATCACCAGTTTCCGCGTTTATAAAATGGGACTGTATGCCTGATTAGGTCTCAGTGTTTTGCGCTCTATGCCCGACATCTGTTCGGGCTTTTTTTATTCGTAAAAACCGATCTATTCATCATGAATAATCTAATTTTAACGAGCTTTCTGAAGGTGTAAGATAGTATTTACGAAGTATTCACCCAATAGAGAGAATAAAAGTGAAACATCTGCATCGTTTTTTTAGTAGTGACGCCTCGGGGGGCATCATTCTGATCATCGCTGCCGTGGTTGCTATGCTGATGGCAAATATCGGGGTTACCAGTGGATGGTACCACGCCTTTCTGGAAACGCCCGTTCAACTGCGGGTTGGCGCGCTTGAGATCAACAAAAATATGCTGCTGTGGATCAATGACGCGTTGATGGCGGTGTTCTTCCTGTTGATCGGTTTGGAAGTGAAGCGTGAGTTAATGCAAGGTTCGCTGGCCAGTCTGCGCCAGGCGGCGTTTCCGATCATTGCCGCTATCGGGGGCATGATTGTCCCGGCGCTGCTGTATCTGGCATTCAACTATGCTGACCCTATCACCCGTGAGGGGTGGGCGATCCCGGCGGCAACGGATATCGCTTTTGCATTAGGCGTGCTGGCGCTGTTGGGCAGCCGTGTCCCACTGGCGTTGAAAATCTTCCTGATGGCGCTGGCGATAATCGATGACCTCGGCGCTATTGTGATCATCGCGTTGTTCTACACCAGCGATCTCTCGCTGTTGTCGCTGGGCGTTGCCGCGTGTGCGATCCTTGTCCTGGCAGCATTGAATCTGTGCGGTGTAAGACGTACCGGTATTTATATTCTGGTTGGCGTAGTGCTGTGGACGGCCGTACTGAAGTCTGGCGTGCATGCAACTCTGGCGGGCGTGATCGTCGGTTTCTTCATTCCGTTGAAGGAAAAACACGGGCGTTCACCGGCGAAGCGTCTGGAGCATGTTCTGCACCCGTGGGTGGCATACCTGATCCTACCGTTGTTTGCCTTCGCTAACGCGGGTGTCTCACTGCAGGGCGTCACCATTGATGGACTGACCTCGGTGTTACCGCTGGGGATCATTGCTGGCCTGTTAATCGGGAAACCACTGGGTATCAGCCTCTTTTGCTGGCTGGCGTTACGCTTCAGGATGGCGCAATTGCCGGAGGGAACGAATTTCCAGCAAATTATGGCGGTCGGCATTCTGTGCGGCATTGGCTTTACGATGTCGATTTTCATCGCCAGCCTGGCGTTTGGGACCGTCGATCCTGAGCTGATTAACTGGGCGAAACTGGGGATCCTGATCGGTTCTTTGCTGTCGGCGGTAATAGGTTACTGCTGGTTACGCACCCGGTTGAACGCAGCAGCCTGACGGGATAACCCTTTCGTGACAATTTTCAGGGAGAGTGTATGTCTCATATAAACTACAACCACCTGTACTACTTTTGGCATGTATATAAAGAAGGATCGGTGGTTGGTGCAGCAGAGGCGCTTTATCTGACACCGCAGACCATTACCGGGCAGATTAAAGCGCTTGAGGAACGCTTACAGGGAAAGTTGTTCAAGCGGAAGGGGCGTGGACTGGAGCCCAGCGAATTAGGTGAATTGGTTTTTCGTTATGCGGATAAGATGTTCACGTTAAGCCAGGAAATGCTGGATATCGTGAACTATCGCAAAGAGTCGAATTTACTGTTCGATGTCGGCGTGGCGGATGCGTTGTCCAAACAGCTGGTCAGCAGCGTGCTGAATGCTGCAGTCGTTGAAGATGAACAAATCCATCTGCGTTGTTTTGAATCAACGCACGAGATGCTGCTTGATCAGCTCAGCCAGCATAAACTGGATATGATTATCTCCGACTGCCCGATCGATTCTACGCAGCAGGAAGGGTTGTTCTCAGTGCGGATTGGCGAATGCAGCGTGAGCTTTTGGTGCACCCAGCCATTGCCTGAGAAACCATTTCCGGCCTGCCTAGAAGAGCGTCGATTGCTGATCCCTGGACGCCGTTCGATGCTCGGGCGTAAGCTGTTGAACTGGATTAACTCACAAGGGCTGAACGTTGAAATCCTTGGCGAGTTTGATGATGCCGCGCTGATGAAAGCGTTCGGCGCAACGCATAACGCTATTTTTGTTGCGCCTACGCTTTACTCCCACAATTTCTATGCCGATGATTCAATTGTTGAAATTGGACGCGTAGAGAATGTGATGGAGGAGTATCACGCCATATTTGCGGAAAGAATGATCCAGCATCCAGCGGTGCAGCGTATTTGCAATGCGGACTACTCGGCATTATTTAAGCTGCAATCAGCCTGATCGTCGTAATGCTTCCGGCTGCGGTGGTTGCCTACAGCCGGAAGGATTCTACTGCTTTAATAAATTCCGGTACTGACCACCTTCGCGGATAAATACCGGAATTCTGTTCCGTGGCCAGCCGTTTTCACGCATCTCTCGATATCTCTTGGGGCGGTTATCCACCTTCGGCCAGACAGAGACTATCAGCTCAATGCCTAGTGAATGACGGTTGCTGTCGAATCCGGCTGCAAACGACGGGCATAAAAAAACCCGCTTACGCGGGTTTTTTCACAAAGCGACAACAAGCAGGCGATTAAGCCAGTTTGTTGATCTGTGCAGTCAGGTTTGCTTTATGACGTGCAGCTTTGTTTTTGTGGATCAGACCTTTAGCAGCCTGACGGTCCACGATCGGTTGCATTTCGTTAAATGCTTTCAGTGCAGTAGCTTTGTCGCCAGCTTCGATAGCTGCGTATACTTTCTTGATGAAAGTACGCATCATAGAGCGACGGCTAGCGTTGTGCTTGCGGGCCTTTTCAGACTGAACGGCGCGCTTCTTAGCTGATTTGATATTAGCCAAGGTCCAACTCCCAAATGTGTTCTATATGGACAATTCAAAGGCCGAGGAATATGCCCTTTTAGCCTTCTTTTGTCAATGGATTTGTGCAAATAAGCGCCGTTTAAATTGCAGCACTCGTTGCGTAGTGATGGCGCAGGATTCTACCAGCTTGCGGGGCGTGAATACAGCCTTTCCACGAGAAAAATTGCATTGGTGTGCCCGTGAAGGGCGTCAATTTGTTTCATAACGATGAAAACCATCCTCTTTCTGTTTCGTAGAAACAATCGCCGGTTAACGTTGAACGCGGTACAGGGTATACTTTCACGATTTTCACTGTTTTGAGCCAGACATGAAGCTGATACGAGGCATACATAATCTCAGTCAGGCCCCGCATGGGTGTGTGCTGACTATTGGTAATTTCGACGGCGTGCACCGTGGCCATCGTGCGTTGCTGCAGGGCTTACGGGAAGAAGGGCGCAAACGCAATTTACCGGTGATGGTGATGATTTTCGAGCCGCAGCCGTTGGAGCTGTTTGCGACGGACAAGTCACCTGCGCGCCTCACCCGCCTGCGGGAAAAACTGCGTTATCTGGCGGAGTGCGGCGTTGATTACGTGCTGTGCGTGCGTTTTGACAGGCGCTTCGCGGCATTAACGGCGCAGACCTTTATCGGCGAACTGCTGGTGAAGCGCCTTGGTGTACAATTTCTTGCCGTTGGTGATGATTTCCGCTTTGGCGCTAGCCGTGCGGGCGATTTCTTGTTATTACAGGAAGCGGGCGCTGAGTATGGTTTTGATATCACCAGCACTCAAACCTTCTGTGAAGGCGGTGTGCGCATCAGCAGTACCGCGGTACGTCAGGCGCTGGCGGAAGATAACCTGCAACTGGCCGAAAGCCTGCTTGGGCATCCTTTTACTATCTCAGGACGCGTAGTTCACGGTGACGAGTTAGGGCGCACTATCGGTTTTCCGACGGCAAACTTACCGCTTCGTCGCCAGGTTTCTCCGGTGAAAGGGGTTTATGCGGTTGAAGTAATGGGGCTGGGTGACAAACCTTTCCCCGGCGTCGCCAACATCGGCACACGCCCGACGGTAGCAGGCGTACGCCAACAGTTGGAAGTGCATCTATTGGACGTTGTAATGGACCTGTATGGTCGCCATATAGATGTAGTACTGCGTAAAAAAATACGCAGCGAACAGCGATTTGCCTCGCTGGATGAACTAAAAGCGCAGATTGCGCGTGATGAGTTGACTGCCCGTGAATTTTTTGGGCTAACAAAACCGGCTTAATGCCTATACGAGTTTTAAATACGGAACCGAGAATCTGATGAGTGACTATAAATCAACCCTGAATTTGCCGGAAACAGGGTTCCCGATGCGCGGCGATCTCGCCAAGCGTGAACCGGGAATGCTGGCGCGTTGGACTGATGATGACCTGTACGGCATCATTCGTGCGGCCAAAAAAGGCAAAAAAACCTTCATTCTGCATGATGGCCCTCCTTATGCGAATGGCAGCATTCATATTGGTCACTCGGTTAACAAGATTCTGAAAGACATTATCGTGAAGTCCAAAGGACTCACGGGATTCGACTCGCCTTACGTTCCGGGCTGGGACTGCCACGGCCTGCCTATCGAGCTGAAAGTAGAGCAGGAATACGGCAAGCCGGGCGAGAAGTTCACCGCCGCTGAGTTCCGCGCCAAATGCCGTGAATACGCAGCGACGCAGGTTGACGGTCAGCGTAAAGACTTTATCCGTCTTGGCGTGCTGGGCGACTGGTCGCATCCGTACCTGACCATGGACTTCAAAACTGAAGCCAACATCATTCGTGCGCTGGGTAAAATCATCGGCAACGGTCACCTGCACAAAGGTGCGAAGCCGGTGCACTGGTGCGTTGATTGCCGTTCCGCGCTGGCGGAAGCGGAAGTTGAGTATTATGACAAAACCTCCCCGTCCATCGACGTTGCGTTCCACGCCGCCGATCAGGACGCGGTAAAAGCGAAATTTAGCGTTTCTGACGTCAATGGCCCGATCTCACTGGTTATCTGGACTACCACCCCGTGGACGTTACCGGCGAACCGCGCAATCTCTCTGGCGCCTGATTTTGACTATGCGCTGGTGCAGATTGACGGGCAGGCTGTGATTCTGGCGAAGGATCTGGTTGAAAGCGTCATGCAGCGTATTGGTGCGGCTGAATACACTATTCTGGGCACCGTAAAAGGCGCCGAGCTGGAACTGCTGCGCTTTACCCATCCGTTTATGGGCTTTGACGTGCCGGCTATTCTTGGCGATCACGTTACGCTGGATGCGGGTACCGGTGCGGTCCATACCGCCGGCGGCCACGGTCCGGATGACTACGTCATTAGCCAGAAATACGGTCTGGAAATCGCTAACCCGGTTGGCCCGGACGGCGCATATCTGGCGGGTACCTATCCGGATCTGGACGGTGTGAACGTCTTTAAAGCCAACGACAAAATCGTTGCGCTGCTGAGCGATAAAGGCGCTCTGCTGCACGTTGAGAAGATGCAGCACAGCTACCCGTGCTGCTGGCGCCACAAATCGCCGATCATCTTCCGTGCGACTCCGCAGTGGTTCGTCAGCATGGATCAGAAAGGTCTGCGCGCACAGTCGCTAAAAGAGATCAAAGGCGTGCAATGGATCCCGGATTGGGGCCAGGCACGTATTGAATCGATGGTTGCCAACCGTCCTGACTGGTGTATCTCCCGTCAGCGTACGTGGGGGGTGCCGATGTCTCTGTTTGTTCACAAAGACACCGAAGAGCTGCATCCGCGTGCTATCGAACTGATGGAAGAAGTGGCCAAACGCGTTGAAGTTGACGGCATCCAGGCGTGGTGGGATCTCGATCCGAAAGATATCCTCGGCGATGAAGCTGACCAGTATGTCAAAGTCCCGGATACGCTGGACGTGTGGTTCGACTCCGGTTCAACCCACTCATCCGTTGTGGACGTGCGTCCTGAGTTTGCAGGCCATGCGGCAGATATGTATCTGGAAGGTTCTGACCAGCACCGCGGCTGGTTCATGTCTTCTCTGATGATCTCCACTGCAATGAAGGGCAAAGCGCCATACCGTCAGGTACTGACCCACGGTTTCACCGTTGATGGTCAGGGTCGTAAAATGTCCAAGTCTATCGGTAACACCGTAAGCCCGCAGGACGTAATGAACAAACTGGGCGCGGATATTCTGCGTCTGTGGGTCGCTTCTACCGACTATACCGGCGAAATGGCCGTTTCTGACGAAATCCTGAAACGTGCTGCCGACAGCTATCGTCGTATCCGTAACACCGCGCGCTTCCTGCTGGCGAACCTGAACGGGTTCGATCCGGTAAAAGATATGGTGAAACCGGAAGAGATGGTGGTGCTGGATCGCTGGGCGGTAGGTTGTGCGCAAGCGGCGCAGGAAGAGATCCTGAAAGCTTATGAAGCCTATGACTTCCACGAAGTAGTACAGCGCCTGATGCGCTTCTGCTCTGTAGAAATGGGTTCGTTCTACCTCGACATCATCAAAGACCGTCAGTACACCGCGAAAGCGGACAGCGTGGCGCGTCGTAGTTGCCAGACTGCGCTGTTCCATATTGCAGAAGCGCTGGTACGCTGGATGGCGCCGATCATGTCCTTCACCGCTGATGAAATCTGGGGTTACCTGCCGGGCGAGCGTGAGAAGTACGTCTTTACCGGTGAATGGTACGAAGGTCTGTTTGGCTTAGGCGAAACCGAAGCGATGAATGACGCCTACTGGGACGAGTTGCTGAAAGTGCGCGGCGAAGTGAACAAGGTCATCGAGCAGGCGCGTGCGGATAAGAAAGTCGGTGGTTCGCTGGAAGCGGCGGTTACTCTGTACGCTGAACCAGAGCTGGCGGCGAAACTGACCGCGCTGGGCGAAGAGTTGCGCTTTGTTTTGCTGACCTCCGGTGCGACGGTTGCGGATTATGCAGCGGCTCCTGCTGACGCTCAGCAGAGCGAACTGCTTAAAGGTCTGAAAATCGTACTGAGCAAAGCCGAAGGTGAGAAATGTCCGCGCTGCTGGCATTACACTACCGATGTCGGCCAGGTGGCGGAACATGCAGATATCTGCGGACGCTGTGTCAGCAACATCGCCGGTGATGGCGAACAACGTAAGTTTGCCTGATGAGTAAGCCTCTATGTTCAACAGGACTACGCTGGCTGTGGCTGGTGGTAGTCGTGCTGATTATCGATTTAGGCAGCAAATACCTGATCCTCCAGAACTTTGCTCTGGGGGATACGGTGTCGCTGTTCCCGTCGCTTAATCTGCACTATGCGCGTAACTATGGTGCGGCGTTTAGCTTCTTAGCCGACAGCGGTGGCTGGCAACGTTGGTTCTTTGCCGGTATCGCCATTGGTATCTGCGTTATCCTGATGGTGATGATGTATCGCTCGAAGGCGACGCAGAAGCTAAACAACATCGCGTATGCGTTAATCATTGGCGGTGCGCTGGGCAACCTGTTCGACCGCCTGTGGCACGGCTTCGTGGTTGATATGATTGACTTTTACGTCGGTGACTGGCATTTCGCGACATTCAATCTTGCCGATACGGCGATCTGTATCGGTGCGGCATTGATTGTCCTCGAAGGCTTCTTACCGTCGAAAGAGAAAAAAGCCGCATAAAAAAATGCCGGATGGCGCTATGCTAATCCGGCTTACAATATACTGCGATTCTTGTGGGCCCGGTAAGCGTAGCGCTATCGGGCAAACAGGCGGCAGCAATTTTAAAGAGCAACCTGCATGTCTAAATCAGTACAGAGTAACAGTGCGGTGCTGGTGCACTTCACCCTTAAGCTCGACGATGGCTCCACCGCAGAGTCAACCCGCAATAACGGCAAGCCTGCGCTGTTTCGCCTGGGCGACGGTTCTCTGTCTGAAGGACTGGAACAACACCTGCTGGGGTTAAAAGAAGGTGATAAAACCACTTTTGCTCTGGAGCCGGATGCCGCCTTCGGCGTGTCCAGCCCGGACTTAATTCAGTATTTCTCGCGTCGGGAATTTATGGACGCGGGCGAGCCAGAAATTGGCGCTATCATGCTCTTTACCGCAATGGACGGCAGTGAGATGCCTGGTGTGATCCGCGAAATCAATGGTGACTCGATCACGGTTGATTTCAACCATCCGCTGGCCGGGCATACCGTTCATTTTGATATTGAAGTGCTGGAAGTCGAACCGGCACTGGAGGCGTAAAATGCAGATCCTGTTGGCCAACCCGCGCGGTTTTTGCGCTGGCGTAGACCGCGCTATCAGCATTGTGGAAAACGCGCTGGCTATTTACGGCGCACCGATTTATGTCCGTCATGAAGTGGTGCATAACCGCTATGTGGTGGATAGCCTGCGCGAGCGCGGCGCTATTTTTATTGAGCAAATCAGCGAAGTACCGGATGGCGCGATCCTGATTTTCTCCGCTCATGGCGTGTCTCAGGCGGTGCGTAACGAAGCCAAAGGCCGCGACCTCACGGTTTTTGATGCGACCTGCCCGCTGGTAACGAAAGTGCATATGGAAGTTGCCCGCGCCAGCCGTCGCGGTGAAGAGTCAATTTTAATTGGTCACGGCGGGCATCCGGAAGTTGAAGGCACGATGGGCCAGTACAGTAACCCGCAGGGGGGAATGTATCTGGTCGAATCACCTGAAGATGTGCTGAAACTGAATGTAAAAAATGAAGGTAAATTGTCCTTCATGACGCAGACCACTCTCTCCGTTGATGACACCTCTGACGTTATTGACGCGCTGCGAAGCCGTTTCCCGAAAATTGTCGGGCCGCGCAAAGACGATATCTGTTATGCCACGACCAACCGTCAGGAAGCGGTCCGTGCGCTGGCGGAGCAGGCCGATGTTGTGCTGGTGGTCGGCTCGAAAAACTCTTCTAACTCCAACCGTCTGGCTGAACTGGCCCAACGAATGGGGAAAGCGGCGTATCTGATTGACGATGCGACCGATATCCAGGAAGCGTGGGTGAAAGAAGCCAGGTGCGTGGGCGTGACGGCCGGTGCCTCGGCGCCTGATATCCTGGTGCAAAACGTGATTGCTCGCCTGCAGGAGCTTGGCGGTGGGGAAGCTATTCCGCTGGCAGGGCGTGAAGAAAACATTGTTTTCGAAGTACCGAAAGAGCTGCGTGTGGATGTTCGTGAAGTAGAGTAAGTCTTTCCGGTTACGATTATGAGAAGATGCCAGACTTAACGTCTGGCATTTTTTTATGGAGAAACCATGCGCTTACCGATCATTCTTGATACCGATCCCGGCATTGATGATGCTGCCGCTATTGCCGCCGCGCTGTTTGCCCCTGAGCTGGATCTGCAACTGATGACCACGGTAGCAGGTAATGTGTCGGTGGAAAAAACCACCCGTAATGCATTGCAACTGCTGCACTTCTGGAATGCGGATATTCCACTGGCGCAGGGGGCATCGATGCCGCTGGTGAGACCGCTGCGAGATGCCGCTTCCGTACACGGTGAATCAGGTATGGAAGGGTATGAATTTGTCGAACACGACCGCCAGGTGATGGCAAAACCCGCCTTCCAGGCCATTCGCGATGCGTTGATGCATGCCCCGCAGCCTGTGACGCTGGTGGCAATTGGCCCCCTGACCAACATTGCGCTGCTGCTGACTCATTATCCTGAATGCATATTCAACATTCACCGTCTGGTGATTATGGGCGGTTCTGCCGGGCGCGGGAACTTCACGCCAAACGCCGAGTTTAATATTGCTATTGATCCCGAGGCAGCCGCAAAAGTCTTCCAGAGCGGGCTGGAGATTGTGATGTGCGGGCTGGATGTCACTAATCAGGCCATGCTCACCCCTGACTACCTGGCGACGTTGCCGCAGCTTAACCAGACGGGAAAAATGCTGCACGCGCTGTTTAGCCATTACCGTAGCGGCAGTATGAATACGGGGCTACGAATGCACGACCTGTGCGCTATTGCCTGGCTGGTGCGCCCGGAACTGTTTACCCTGCAGCCGTGCTTCGTGGCGGTTGAAACCCAGGGGGAATATACCTCGGGTACGACGGTGGTGGACATTGAAGGACGTTTAGGGCATCCGGCAAATGCCCAGGTCGCGCTGGGGCTGGACGTTGAGGGGTTCCAGCAGTGGGTGGCAGAGGTACTGACGCTGGCACCTTGAGGCTGTGATCCGGTCCGCAATATGCAGATAGCGATAGCAGGTTAATCGATTAATCTGCTAATCTGATCCTGTTGTTCTCCTCGGGCCGGAGACACATATGAACCTTTCTTTTATCCAGCCACCGCAGGTGGCGTGGGCAAGCGGCGCTTTAGCTGATGGCCTGTTATTGCGTAAATCCACCCGTATTGAGGATCTTCCAGACGTTTTTGCCGATGAACACGCCCGTCAACAGCTGACTGGCGAGCAGGTCGTGTATGACGTTGAGATGCTGGATACGTCTCCCGCTGAAGGTGAACTCTACACCGGCGTTACCCATCTTTATCCTGGCCGGGTCGGCTGTGAGTATTTTATGACCCGCGGGCATTTCCATGCGCGCCGCGAACAGGGGGAAGTCTATTTTGGTCTGCGTGGCACCGGTTTGCTGCTGTTGCAAACTGAGCAGGGCGACGCGAGGCTGGAAAAAGTATTCGCGGGATCTGTCCACATTATCCCCGGCTTTACCGCGCATCGGTTAATCAACACCGGGGAAGAGGTTCTGTCGGCGCTCGCCGTATGGCCAGGGATTGCGGGTCATGATTATGCAGCGCTTGCCAGCGGCTTCAGAATAAGGGTCTTTGAGGAAAATAAGACGGTTCAGGCGAAGGAGGTACAGAATGGCTGACTTAGCGCATTCTTACGGCCTGGATATGACGGTCCATCATCATCCGCTTGGTTTTAGCTATGGGGATGAGGTTACCGGGCCGATGCCGGAGATTCGTCAACTCGACCAGATTCGCGCCTCGCTGCGCGATCCGCACTGTGAAGGGCCGCAAGAGGTGTATGCCATAGCGATGGATGTGGCGCGAATGCAGGATCGCGAAGAGTTGAAAAAGCGGATGCTGTTGTTTGGCGTGGTCACCTATGCGGCGGGACGGCTGGGAGAAGAGCCGGTGCGTAGTCAGGGACATATTCATCGTATTAGTCAGCACAGCGGCTGGTCTCCGCCGGAGCTTTATGAAATCTGGCAGGGAAAAGCGATCATTTATATGCAGGAATATGTTGAGGACGACCCAGGCCGCTGTTTTGCTGTAATTGCCGGACCCGGTGAGAAAGTGTTGGTACCACCCGGTTGGGGGCATGCGACTATATCCGCAGACCCGGATGTACCGTTAACCTTTGGCGCGTGGTGCGATCGTGAATATGGTTTTGAGTACGACGCTGTGCGTGCGCATAAAGGACTGGCATGGTATCCGCTGCTGCAGGGCAACAACGTTATCTGGCAGCATAATCCGCGTTACATCCCTGGACGACTGCAGGCCGTTACGCCCAGACAATATACGGAATTCTCGATTACCTCCGCACCTGTTTATCAGCAATTCATCGAGGACCCGGCGCGTTTCCAATTTATCTCACGCCCGGACAAGCACCCCGAGCTATGGCAAAACTTTCATCCATAAAAAAACCGGGGCATAGCCCTAATGCTTGTCAGTTAACGATGATGAGTGGCCCTACGGAGGTAATGAATCTGTTGCCTCCGGCGTATTGCTACGTTCACCTTAGTGATATCACTTCTCTGAGACAATACGAGCTGTGAACGTGTTAAGGGTACTATCGCCGTACCCTTAACAATCCCGGCTCCCGGCGGGAAAATTGCCGCTCCGCGGTCCCCTCCGTTTATTCCTCCAGGCTACCGGGCCGGGCGCGAGGTAGCGTCCCTGCAAAACGCGCCCTGAACCCGCATCCCTGCGGGTTCTCCCGGCCTTACGGAAACACGTCGGCAATTTTCAGCCGGACCAGCCCACACCTGACCCCCTGCGTTTTTTATCTGAACAGCAAAACAGATTTAACTGGAAGTCAGTGCGTTGCAGCGATGACCCCGGTCCGGCTGAAAATCGATGAGGCGTTGACGGCTGACCGGGTTTGCCCGCAGGGATGCGGGCAGAGGGGACGGCCTGCAGGGACGCAGGCTCGGCCCCGGCCCGACAGGCAGACGGCATAAGACGAATGAATCGCGTAGCGACGATTTTCCCGCCGGGAGCCTGGGATGCAAGGGAGGCGGCGGTGAGCCTCTCTTGCACGTTCACGGGTATCTGCGCTTCAGAAAAGTGATACCACTGAGGTGAACGGAACCCTGAGCCGAAATCACATGTTCTCCATAATGCTTAACTGACTGACATTAGGGCATAGCCCCGGTTGTACCGTTTTCTGTGTGTTATCCCGCAAACAGGCCCGTGGCAACGCCGAGGGCGGCCAGTATCAACAGTAAAATCATCGCTTTCACTGGTGACACACCGCGCTTGGCCATCAGATACCAGGTACCAAGCACCACAATCAGCGGCAGTAACTGCGGGAAGATACCGTCCAGCATCTGTTGAACATGGATATTCACCCCATCTTTGGTAATAAACTCCAGCCCGGTGCCAAGCTTAACGTAGCTGGCCGCCACGCCCCCCATGACAAACACACCCAGCAGCGATAACGCTTCACGCAGACGGGCAGACTTGCTGCTCACCAGCATTTCCACCGAGCCAGAACCCATTTTGTAGCCTTTCAGGAACAAGAACCACGAGCCGGGAATGATGATGGCCAGCCAGGCAACGGTATAAAACAGCGGCCCGAGAATGTTACCGCCGGCCGCCAGGGCCATGCCGATGCTGAGCAGGATAGGGATCAGCATGCCAGGGATCATTGAATCGCCGATCCCGGCAATAGGGCCCATCAGGCCAACCTTCAGGGTATTGATGGTCTCCCCATCGATCGGTTCACCGTTCGCTTTTTTCTCCTCCAGCCCCAGCACCATACCGTTTACGATCGCGCCTATCTGGGGCTCCGTATTATAGAATGAGGCATGACGGCGCAGCATTTCAGTACGTTGGGCTGCGTCGGGATAGAGCTTTTTCGCCACCGGAAGCATACTCAGACAAAAGCCAAAAGATTCCAGACGTTCAAAACTCATCGATGACAAGTTGTGCATCATCCATGCGCGCCAGCAGCGGCGAAGATCTTTACGCGTAAGTGTACGTTCTTCCATCAGAATTCATCCTCATCATCATCGGCTACCGACTTTGCATTCGCGGCCTGCGGCGGTTCCGGTTTGTAGTTGTAATGGATCAACGCCAACAGCGAACCGACGATCACCAGCGCGACCATGTTGAGTTTTAAAAATACGATGCAGACAAAACCGACGAGGAAGTAGATCAGCATGGTGTAGTTTTTGATGATCTGCTTCAGCAAAATCGCGATCCCGACGGCGGGTAAAATGCCGCCCAGTACGTTCATCGTTGACAGAACTATTATCGGCAAGCTATCCATAAAACCGCTGATGTATTGCGCGCCGAAGTAAACCGCAATAAAAGTTGGTACAAAACGAAGGACAAAGTTTGTCACCTGTGGCCAGATGGCGCTGTTCAGGTAAATACCGCGTTCGTCGCCCCGTTCCAGCGCCACATCTGCCCGGTGATTCCAGAAAGAGTTCAGTACCATCATCGCGTTAAACAAAATGGTTCCGGCGATACCGATGGTCGCCGCCAGCGCGACCGCGACCTCGGGGCCTTTTCCTGAAAGGATCCCTAAGGCGATTGCGGGGTAAGCGACAAAGTTGAGATCGGCCGGCATCGAACCGCCTGGCGTTACCATTGCGATATACACCGCCTGAACCGCGACGCCAATCATGATCCCGGTTTTAATGTCGCCGAGAATAATCCCGACCAGCATTCCAGAAATCAGCGGGCGGGTGATCAGATACCAGCCGCCGGTCAGCCCCAGAAGCCAGGGACTGCTGAGGGCGCCGAGATAGCAAAGTATGCCAATCAACGTAGCTTCGATAATCATCGTGCGCTCCTTATTTCAGCTTCTGACGTGCGTCCTGCCAGCTGTAGCAACTGGCATCAGGAACCAGGCGAAACTCAACCAGGTGCCCATGTTGCGTCAGCCAGTCAAAGGCGGCAATTTCATCCCCGTTGACCGACTGATTCGGGCCGATGGTGGTGGTATCAGCACGCGCGCTCATCGGACCTACATTAATCTTGCCGTTGGCATTTTTCAGGCTGATACCTGCTTCTTCAATGCGTTTGAGCGTGACGGGTGATTTGCCAATGACGAAATAACGTTTCTCGCTGGCAATGACTTTTGGCAATTTTTCAATCGCGGTGGCCGTATCAAACAACCAAACTTTGGTGTCCTGTACGGCGCCTTTCATCACCGAAGAGAGCAAAGGGTCGGCCGCGACGGCGTCGTCTATAGCGACGATCCCATCACAGGGCAGCTCTTTGGCCCAACGTGTCACGAGCTGCCCATGGATTACGCGGTCATCGATACGTACAAAAGAAATACTCATAGTGTTTTCCTTTAAAAATCGTCGGACTGAACGGATAAAACCGGGGCGGCTTTAATCAGCGTGGGTATCGTCAGCGCCAACAGCTCGACGGCTGCGGCGTGAACATCCGTTAAATGGCAAATCTCCTCGCTTTGTAACAGCATCGGGAAATTGACCCCCGCTACGACGGCAACGGGAGGAACCGTTTGTGAAGAAAAAGCATGATGACAGGCGACATTCCACGGCGTACCGCTTTGCATGTCACACAGCACCAGTACGCCGTCAGCGTCTTTTCCGGCACTGGTGAGAACCTGTGAGAACGTCGCTTTAAACCCTTCGATACCTGCCTGTTCACTCAGCGTGACGGGGTAAATATGCGGTAATTCTCCATAAACCATACGACCGCTGGCGAGAAGCGCGTCCGCCAGGGGACCATGGGTGGCAACAATTACGTTAATCATGCGCTTATCCTCTAACCCAGGCTTTAATCGTGGCGAGCTGTTGACCGACGCCTTTGCCAAACGGCGAAATACGATATTCTCCGACGGCGGCAGGGATGATAAAGGTCTCTGCATAGTTGACGACAAACGGGGGAAACGCGCCGCTCGGGCTTTCAACAACGGCCTGCGCACCTTCGACCAGGTTCAGGACGTTGACGCCGCCATGGGTATGGTGAGTGACCGGTGCCGTAAACCAATGGCGACGCGTTTCGATAAATTCGCGTTCGTGCATTCCGGTTCTTTCTTCCCGCCAACCCTCTCCTTCAGCCAGGGGTTCAATACGGTTGACGAGGTTGTCGTGCACCCATTGCGTGTCGCGCTGCCAGTCAATAACCTGCTGACCGTGATCCAGATGCACCGGACGCGGTAAGCCGTCTAACCCTAAGCGGCCCCAATCCCACAGCTTGAAGGTGAAGATATAGGGCGTTGCGCTGATCTCCAGCACCATGGTTCCTGCACCCGAGCAGTGTACGGTTCCGGCAGGGATCAGGAAGTGATCGTGTTTATGTGCAGGGATCTGGTTAACGAATCGTTCATCATCAAAGGTTTTTTCGCCACGACCCGCGGCCCGGAGGTCGTCGAGCATATCCTGCGGTGCGATCCCGGTTTTGGTCCCGAGATACACCACGGCGTCCGGCTCGGCTTCGAGAATGTAATAGCTCTCATCCTGGGTATAGTGCATACCAAACTGCTGTTGAATGTACTCCGTGAGAGGATGAACCTGAAAACTCAAATTCTGGCCACCAATAGTGTCGAGGAAGTCAAAACGGATCGGGAATTCCGCGCCAAAGCGCGCGTGAACTTTTTCACCCAGCAGGGGGCGGGGACAGGTCAGCACCAGATCCTGAGAGGGGATCTCGATCCGCACGTTGCCAAAACGCAGTAACAGGCTGTTTTCCTCGGGCACGCAATCAAAACACCACGCGTAATTGGGGGCTGAGGGATCGAGATCGAAGCGTTGTTTCATCCATTGCCCGCCCCAGACGCCTGGGTCAAAGAAAGGGGCAACGCGAAACGGTTGTTCGGTGGTTTGTTGCAGACCGGCGCGTAACGCGTCGCCGCTGACCATCGCGGGACTATTTTCTACCGTGGTATCGAGCAAATAATCGGCGCGTTTGAGTAACGGCGTTTTATGTTTGTCGAATACCCGCCATTCAATGAAAAAAGCACGTTTGTAACGACGAAGAATATCTTCATCCTGGTTTTCTGCACCCCAGTTACCCAGCCCGTTATGACGCATACGCTGTTGAATTTCCCAGCGCGGAAGATCGGCATAAACCAGTACGTCACCAGGGTGTGCCAGCGCAGCGCCCGAGCCGTACACGACAACCAGCCCTGTGGTAACGGCATCAATCTGTTGGCGGAGTTGGCTGAGTTTGTCGCTATCAAAAAATTCATCCAGGTGATGACAGGAGAGAACGCCGAATACGCGATCGTCGGTAAGGTTACGCGCCAGTAAATCATGCAGGGCCTGCTCATCGCGGCGGGCGGATTCAATATTTAGCACCAGTGCGGTATCTAATGTCGTAACAAGCTGTTGCTCCAGCTCGTCAAGCCGCACGCCCGGATAGCAATCCACGATCAATACGGTTTTGGCGGCGGTAGAAACCCTGGTGTTAAGCACTGAATGAATTGACGACCAACCCTGCCAGGCGTGGTTGTCATAGCCCTGAACGTTAACCTCAGGGAATTTATTATAGGTTGTACGCATATTCTGTCTCCGTGTTGGCTTATTTAAGATTAATCGATTAACCTTATTTTCATAGTGTGGTTAACGCGATTAACCCGCCATAATCAGAATCCAGTGCGGTGAAAAGCACGTTAGCGTGATGTGAATCACACGTAAAAAGGCAAAATTTCGGTTATTCGATTAACCTTCGAAATAAACAGGAGAGGTCATGACTACAGTCACGCTGGCGCAGGTTGCTGAACGCGCGGGAGTCTCCACGGCAACCGTTTCAATGGTGTTGCGTAACCGGGGGCGCATTTCTCAGGCCACACGTGACAGGGTGCTCAAAGCGCTGGACGATGCCGGCTACGTTTATAATCAAACCGCCGCTAACCTGCGTAACCGGAGCAGTAATCAGGTCGGATTGTTGTTACACGATATCACTAACCCTTTTTACGGTGAGATGACTGCAGGGTTAAGCCATGAGATGGAGCGGCATGACCTGCTTCTGTTTCTGGCAAACAGTGAAGAGTCAGGGGAGCGGCAGCAAAAATTTGTCGACTCGTTGATGCGCAATAATGCCTGCGGCATGGTGCTCTGCGCGGCGCGCGAAACACCGACCTCCTTCTTCGAGGCGCTGAAAAGGCGCAATATTCCCGCCATCATGGTGGTCCGCCCTCTTAGCGACCCTGATTTTGATTTTGTGGGAACCGACAACTTTCTCGGTACGCAAATGGCCACCACCCATTTAGTCAAAATGGGGCATAAGAATATTGCGTTTATCGGTGGTAGCCCAAGTTCCGGGAGCCGGGCACAGCGTATCGGTGGATTCACCAGCACGTTGCTGGAGCAGGGAATATCGCCGAATCCGCAATGGATAGTGGCGACGCAGGCCAGCCAGATTGACGGCGCAAAAGTGGCAGAGTCGCTTCTTATGCGGTTCCCGGAAATTACCGCCGCCGTTTGTTATCAGGATATTGTGGCGCTTGGGGTTATGCAGGCATTACGTAAAATGGGGCGTGAACCAGGGCGCGATTTTGCGCTGGTGGGGTTCGATGACATCACCGAAGCGGCGCTGGTACAACCTGCGCTCACCACCGTGTCGGTGGCCGCAAAAGAGATAGGTCGCAAGGCTGGGGAGCTACTTTATAGTCGCATTCAGGGAAATGACGAACCTCCGAAACGCATTATTCTGCCACCTGCGCTGGTGGTCAGAGAATCATGTGGTTTTTGCTGATCGTCATGCCTTTTACTGATATCTCTCCCTGTTTATCATTAAATTCTAATTATCGACGTTTTCGGCTGGCGGCGCAGCGATGTGCTGGTTAATCTGAAAACGATTTACGTAAAATTAACAAAAGAGAATAGCTATGCATGATGCACAAATCCGCGTTGCCATCGCGGGAGCCGGAGGGCGCATGGGGCGTCAGTTGATTCAGGCCACTCTTGGCATGGATGGCGTACAGCTCGGCGCGGCGCTGGAGCGCGAAGGTTCTTCTTTGCTGGGAAGCGATGCCGGAGAGTTAGCGGGAGCCGGTAAAACGGGCGTTACCGTGCAAAGTAGTCTTGAGGCGGTGAAAGATGATTTTGATGTTTTCATCGATTTTACTCGCCCCGAAGGCACGCTGGCGCATCTGGCGTTTTGCCGCCAGCACGGTAAAGGGATGGTGATTGGTACCACCGGCTTTGATGACGCGGGCAAAGAGGCTATTCGTGATGCTGCGCAGGACATTGCTATCGTTTTCGCGGCGAACTTTAGCGTTGGCGTTAACGTCATGCTTAAGCTGCTGGAGAAGGCGGCGAAAGTGATGGGTGATTACACCGATATTGAGATTATTGAAGCCCATCACCGTCATAAAGTGGATGCGCCGTCAGGCACTGCGCTGGCGATGGGGGAGGCGATTGCCGGGGCGCTGGATAAAGATTTAAAAGAGTGTGCCGTCTATTCGCGTGAAGGTTACACCGGTGAGCGCGTACCCGGTACGATCGGTTTTGCCACGGTGCGGGCGGGAGATATCGTTGGTGAGCATACCGCGATGTTTGCCGATATTGGCGAGCGCATTGAGATCACGCATAAAGCCTCCAGCCGCATGACCTTTGCCAATGGCGCAGTACGATCGGCAATTTGGCTGAAATCAAAGTCAAATGGTCTTTTTGATATGAAAGATGTGCTTGATTTACGCAGTTTATAACTTTTATTACCCTTCGTGATGTGGTTATTGTAATCATAAATATTTGATTACATAGGGCAATATTTTATTGCCCTTTTATTTTTTCGCTTTTTAATTTGATTTTTTATTTAATGGCCTGTTTGTTGGTGTTTTTCAGGGTTATTTTGTTATTTCAATGTAAATTTTGACCAAATGGTCCACTTTTATCTATCGCGCTTCCTGTTTTTACACTCTTTATCTTCCGCAAGCGTTTTCTACCCCAAGTTAGCTGATCTTTTTGCCTGTTAAATCGTGTGTTTTATCCCAGTGGCGTAAAATAATAATAAAAAATGCCCTTTTGGGTAGACTTTTACGTGGGCTATCTCTAGAATGCCGCCGTTTGCCAGAAATCCATAGGTAAGCAAATTTGCATTGATTCATGAGGTGTTAATGAATTAATATGCAAATAAAGTGAGTGAATATTCTCTGGAGGGTGTTTTGATTAAGTCAGCGCTATTGGTTCTGGAAGACGGAACCCAGTTTCACGGTCGGGCCATAGGGGCAACAGGTTCGGCGGTTGGGGAAGTCGTTTTCAATACTTCAATGACCGGTTATCAAGAAATCCTCACTGATCCTTCCTATTCCCGCCAAATCGTCACTCTTACTTATCCTCATATCGGTAATGTCGGCACCAATGAAGCCGATGCAGAATCTTCTCAAGTACATGCGCAAGGCCTGGTCATCCGCGACCTGCCGCTGATTGCCAGCAACTTCCGCGATACCGAAGACCTCTCTTCTTACCTCAAACGCAATAATATTGTGGCAATTGCCGATATCGATACCCGTAAGCTGACGCGTTTGCTGCGTGAAAAGGGCGCACAGAACGGCTGCATTATCGCGGGTGATAACCCGGATGCGGCGCTGGCGCTGGAAAAAGCGAAAGCCTTCCCGGGTCTGAACGGCATGGATCTGGCGAAAGAAGTGACCACCGCGGAGCCTTATAGCTGGACGCAAGGTAGCTGGACGCTGGCCGGTGACCTGCCGGAAGCTAAATCTGCCGATGAACTGCCGTTCCACGTAGTGGCCTACGATTTCGGCGCTAAACGTAACATTCTGCGTATGTTAGCGGATCGCGGCTGCCGCCTGACGGTTGTGCCGGCGAAAACCTCTGCTGAAGATGTTCTGAAGATGAATCCGGACGGTATCTTCCTGTCCAACGGCCCTGGCGATCCGGCGCCGTGCGACTACGCGATTACCGCGATTCAGAAATTCCTCGAAACCGATATTCCGGTATTTGGCATCTGCCTCGGCCATCAACTGCTGGCGCTGGCAAGCGGTGCGAAGACCATTAAGATGAAGTTTGGCCACCATGGCGGCAACCATCCGGTAAAAGATATTGATAACAACACCGTGATGATCACCGCTCAGAACCACGGTTTTGCGGTCGATGAGGCCTCCATGCCTGCCAACCTGCGCGTGACCCACAAGTCGCTGTTCGACGGCACCCTGCAGGGGATTCATCGTACCGACAAACCGGCGTTCAGCTTCCAGGGGCACCCTGAAGCAAGCCCAGGTCCACACGACGCTGCGCCGCTGTTCGACCACTTTATCGAGTTAATTGAGCAATACCGTCAGTCCGCGAAATAATCAGGAGTAAAAGAGCCATGCCAAAACGTACAGACATAAAAAGTATCCTGATTCTGGGCGCGGGTCCGATCGTTATCGGTCAGGCGTGTGAGTTTGACTATTCCGGCGCGCAGGCGTGTAAAGCCCTGCGTGAAGAGGGTTACCGCGTTATTCTGGTGAACTCCAACCCGGCGACCATCATGACCGACCCGGAAATGGCCGATGCCACCTACATCGAGCCGATTCACTGGGAAGTGGTACGCAAAATCATTGAGAAAGAGCGCCCGGATGCGGTGCTGCCAACCATGGGCGGTCAGACGGCGCTGAACTGTGCGCTGGAGCTGGAACGTCAGGGCGTACTGGCTGAGTTCGGTGTGACCATGATTGGCGCGACGGCGGATGCCATTGATAAAGCGGAAGACCGTCGTCGCTTCGACATTGCGATGAAAAAAATCGGTCTCGATACCGCACGTTCAGGCATCGCTCACACCATGGAAGAAGCGCTGGCGGTTGCCGCTGACGTCGGCTTCCCGTGCATTATCCGTCCGTCTTTCACCATGGGTGGCACCGGCGGCGGTATCGCCTACAACCGCGAAGAGTTTGAAGAAATTTGCGAACGCGGTCTGGATCTTTCCCCAACCAACGAACTGCTGATTGATGAATCGCTGATTGGCTGGAAAGAGTACGAGATGGAAGTGGTACGTGATAAAAACGACAACTGCATCATCGTCTGCTCCATCGAAAACTTCGACGCGATGGGCATCCATACCGGTGACTCCATCACCGTTGCGCCAGCCCAGACGCTGACCGACAAAGAATATCAAATCATGCGTAACGCCTCGATGGCGGTACTGCGTGAAATCGGCGTTGAAACCGGTGGTTCTAACGTCCAGTTTGCGGTAAACCCGAAAAACGGTCGTCTGATTGTTATCGAGATGAACCCGCGCGTCTCACGCTCCTCGGCTCTGGCGTCCAAAGCAACCGGCTTCCCGATTGCTAAAGTCGCAGCCAAGCTGGCGGTAGGTTACACCCTCGACGAACTGATGAACGACATCACCGGCGGGCGGACTCCGGCTTCGTTTGAGCCGTCCATCGACTACGTTGTGACGAAAATTCCACGCTTCAACTTCGAGAAATTTGTTGGCGCTAACGACCGTCTGACCACCCAGATGAAATCTGTCGGTGAAGTGATGGCGATTGGCCGCACCCAGCAGGAGTCTCTGCAAAAAGCGCTGCGCGGTCTGGAAGTGGGCGCGACCGGCTTCGACCCGAAAGTAAGTCTGGATGACCCGGAAGCGCTGACCAAAATCCGCCGCGAGCTGAAAGACGCAGGCGCCGAGCGTATCTGGTACATCGCCGATGCTTTCCGTGCTGGCCTGTCCGTCGATGGCGTGTTCAACCTGACCAACATCGACCGCTGGTTCCTGGTGCAGATTGAAGAACTGGTGCGCCTGGAAGAAAAAGTCACAGACCTTGGCATCAACGGCCTCGACGCTGACTTCTTGCGCGTACTGAAGCGCAAAGGTTTCGCCGATGCGCGTCTGGCGAAACTGGCCGGCGTACGCGAAGCGGAAATCCGCAAGCTGCGTGACCAATATAACCTGCACCCGGTCTACAAGCGCGTGGATACCTGCGCGGCAGAATTTGCCACCGACACCGCTTACATGTACTCCACTTATGAAGACGAGTGCGAAGCGAATCCAACTCAGGATCGTGACAAGATTATGGTGCTGGGCGGTGGTCCAAACCGTATCGGTCAGGGCATTGAATTTGACTACTGCTGCGTACACGCCTCGCTGGCGCTGCGCGAAGACGGTTACGAGACCATCATGGTCAACTGTAACCCAGAAACCGTTTCTACCGACTACGATACCTCCGACCGTCTGTACTTCGAGCCGGTAACGCTGGAAGACGTGCTGGAAATCGTGCGCATCGAGAAGCCGAAAGGCGTTATCGTGCAGTACGGCGGCCAGACTCCGCTGAAGCTGGCGCGCGCGCTGGAAGCGGCAGGCGTGCCGGTTATCGGCACCAGCCCGGATGCTATCGACCGTGCGGAAGACCGTGAACGCTTCCAGCAGGCGGTTGACCGTCTGAAGCTGAAACAACCGGCGAACGCCACCGTGACCGCCATTGAAATGGCGGTTGAGAAGGCGAAAGAGATTGGTTACCCGCTGGTGGTGCGTCCGTCCTACGTTCTCGGCGGCCGCGCGATGGAAATCGTCTACGACGAAGCCGACCTGCGTCGCTACTTCCAGACCGCGGTCAGCGTTTCTAACGATGCGCCGGTACTGCTGGACCGTTTCCTTGATGACGCGGTTGAAGTGGACGTGGACGCCATCTGCGACGGCGAAATGGTGCTGATTGGCGGTATTATGGAGCACATCGAACAGGCGGGCGTGCACTCCGGTGACTCCGCATGTTCTCTGCCTGCGTATACCCTGAGCCAGGAAATTCAGGATGTGATGCGCCAGCAGGTGCAGAAACTGGCCTTCGAACTGCAGGTTCGCGGTCTGATGAACGTCCAGTTTGCGGTGAAGAATAACGAAGTTTACCTGATTGAAGTGAACCCGCGTGCGGCGCGTACCGTTCCGTTCGTCTCCAAGGCAACGGGCGTACCGTTGGCGAAAGTTGCAGCGCGCGTGATGGTCGGGAAAACGCTGGCACAGCAGGGCGTCACCAAAGAAGTTATCCCGCCGTACTACTCGGTAAAAGAAGTGGTGCTGCCGTTCAACAAGTTCCCGGGCGTTGATCCGCTGTTAGGGCCAGAAATGCGCTCTACTGGTGAGGTGATGGGCGTGGGCCGTACCTTCGCGGAAGCGTTCGCCAAGGCACAGCTCGGCAGCAGCTCCACCATGAAAAAACAGGGGCGTGCGCTGCTCTCCGTTCGCGAAGGCGATAAAGAGCGCGTGGTTGACCTGGCGGCGAAGCTGCTGAAGTTTGGTTTCGAGTTGGATGCGACGCACGGCACCGCGATTGTGCTGGGCGAAGCCGGTATCAATCCACGTCTGGTGAACAAGGTGCATGAAGGCCGTCCGCACATTCAGGACCGTATCAAGAATGGCGAGTACACTTACATCATCAACACTACCGAAGGCCGTCAGGCTATTGAAGACTCCAAGCTGATTCGCCGCAGCGCACTGCAGTACAAAGTGCATTATGACACCACCCTGAACGGCGGTTTCGCAACGGCGATGGCGCTGAATGCCGATGCTACCGAGAAGGTGACCTCGGTTCAGGAAATGCACGCGCAGATCAAAAAGTCATAAAAAAAAGGCCCGGTGATAATTGCGCTAACCGGGCCTGCAATATAATTGGGAAAGGGTTTCTGTAAAGAAATCCTTTTTTTATCTCTCATAAGGTCATTCCTGGCCAACCGTGCTTTCATAACCACATTTTCAATGTAATAAGCACGATGTTGCTCACACTAATCAACATTCAAGTCGCATACTATCCATTATATCCACAATTTTAATATGGCTTAGTTTTTATTAATTTGGACAGGCCGTAGCCAGATTTTTAATTTGTGAAATGGTGTGCTTATGTGTGAAAAATATGTTGAAAGACCGCTTTATTTGTTAATTGCTGACTGGATGATGGCTGAAGATCGTTGGATCACAGCAAAGGAAATTTCCCGCCATTTTGATATTGAACACTGCAAAGCAATTAATACGCTCTCTTATATTCTGTCGGAAGTGGGAGAAATTGTTTGTGAAGTTAAGATGATCCCTAATCAAATTGCAGGCCGCGGCTGCCAGTGCCAGCGTTTGGTGAAAGTCATCAGTATTGATTCTCATCTCTACAGACGCTTGAATCACAATTTGCAGGAAAAAAAGGTGAGTGTGGCGAAAACGCCGCGACTGCCAGCGGTTCCCCCAACAGAGCTTAACCGTGAGCAGAAATGGCAGATGATGCTCTCCAAGAGCATGCGTCGATAATGGTGATTTGCCGGATAGGCGTGAGCGCTTCTCCGGCATAAGTTACCGTGCTGATTTTGGCTTTACGTCCGTCGTGCCTTTCAGGCGCGGTCGGTTTTTTTCGACCTGCGTTAATGGCAAGGTTTCGTGTAGTCCTGTTTGGCAGCGGATTGCAAGGTCCTGATACTCTTTGGTGTTCAGCCGTTTCCAGTCCAGCTCCTGGTCCGTGACTTCACGCAGCACGCGAACCGGTGAACCAACCAGCATCTGCCTTGCCTCTCCCTGAAATCCGGCTTTGACAAAGCTCATGGCAGCGACAATGCTCTCTTCGCCAATCACCGCACCGTCCATAATCACGCTGTTCATGCCAATCAGTGCATCTCTGCCCACCACGCAGCCGTGCAGGATTGCGCCATGGCCGATGTGTCCATTCTCATGCACGATAGTGTCGGTGTCGCAGTAGCCGTGCATAATGCAGCTATCCTGCAGGTTAGAACCGGCTTCCAGAATCAGGCGACCATAGTCACCGCGCAATGAGGCGTGTGGACCAATATAAACCCCGGCCCTTACAATGACATCGCCAATCAGCACAGCGCTGGGATGGACATAGGCATCCGGATGAACCACCGGAATCAGGCCCTCAAAGGCGTAATAGCTCATTGTCTTATCTCGGTTTTAATGCCGGATTGCGGGGTAAATACCTTATCCGGCATAGGCACATTAACGACCTTTCCATACCGGATCGCGTTTTTCCGCAAATGCCTGTGGTCCTTCGAGCGCATCTTCCGAGTGCAGCACCGATGGATAGTGCTTCAGCACACCGCTGCGGATGTACCGGTAGCCTTCTTCCACCGGCATTTCGCTGGTTGCACGGTAAATCTCTTTCAGCGCGGCGATAGCCAGCGGGGCGCTATTCACCAACTGCTGCGCCAGTTCGCGCGCGCTATCCATCAGTTCGCTCTGGCTGACAACGCGGTTGACGATGCCCCAGCGCAGTGCTTCTTCGGCGCTCATTCGTCTGCCGGTCATCACCATTTCGTTAACGATTGCCGGTGGCAGCAGTTTAGGTAAACGCAGTACGCCGCCGCTGTCAGGCACGATCCCGAGTTTTGCTTCCGGCAGCGCGAAGCTGGCATTTTCCGCACAGACGATAAAATCCGCCGCCAGCGCCAGCTCAAAACCGCCGCCAAACGCGTAGCCGTTTACCGCGGCGATGACCGGCTTATCGAGGTCGAAAATTTCGGTTAAACCGGCGAAGCCGCCTGGGCCAAAATCGGCATCTGGCGCTTCACCTTCGGCCGCCGCTTTTAAGTCCCAGCCCGCAGAAAAGAATTTCTCTCCGCCGCCGGTGATAATTGCTACGCGTAATTCCGGGTCATCACGAAAATTAAGAAAAGCTTCCCCCATTGCAAAGCTGGTTTTAGCGTCAATGGCATTGGCTTTAGGCCGGTCAAGGGTAATTTCCAGGATCGGGCCGTTACGGGTCAGATGTAATGATTCACTCATAGTTCATCTCCAGATAATTAGGTTTCCCGGCCGGAGGAATTCCGACCGGAAGGGTTATTTCAGATTTTTTTTGATTATTTTTCCTGAACAATTGCGCGGCAGGTCGGTTCTTATCTCCATAAAAGAAGGAACCTTGAATTTCGCCATATTGTTTTCGCAGAAGCTGAAGAACTCAGCTTCGCTTAATGTTTCACCCTCATTAAGGACGATAAAAGCTTTAATGGCTTCATCACGGATCGAGTCTTTAATACCGACAACCACAATGTCCTGAATTTTCGGATGCGCAGAAATAATATTTTCCAGCTCGACGCAGGAGACATTTTCCCCACCGCGTTTAATCATGTTGCAGCGTCTGTCGACGAAATAAAAAAAACCGTCCGCATCCTGGTAACCCGAATCACCGGTATGTAACCACCCTTCAGGTTCCAGCGCTTTGGCAGTAGCGTCGGGTTGCGCGTAGTACTCTTTGAAGATTGTTTTTCCCGGCACGCCTTTAATGCAGATTTCGCCAATTTCTCCGGCGGGTAGGGGACGGTTGTGATCGTCACGGATTTCAGCTTCATAGCTAAAACCCACGCGACCAATAGAGGGCCAGCGCCGTTTGTCTCCGGGGCGATCGCCAATAATGCCCACGATGGTTTCGGTCATACCGTAGGAGGTCAGCAGTCTGACGCCAAAGCGGTCGATAAAGGCATCTTTTTCCTGTTCGGATAAATTGAGATAGAACATCACTTCGCGTAGGTGATGCTGTCTGTCCGTTGGGGCTGCGGGTTGGACCATCAGCGTTCTGATCATCATCGGGATGCATTCGGTGACCGTCGCCTGATATCTACGCACCTGATCCCAGAACGCCCTGGCGCTGTACTTCTCCACCAGCACAAAGGTGCTGCCTGCGGAGAAGGCAGCCATGGCAGCCGTACACTGACAGTCGATATGAAAAGCGGGCATCACCGTCATATAGACGTCATCATCGCGCAGAGCGATTTGCCAGGAGGTGTAGTAGCCCGCAAAGCGCAGGTTGTAGTGGGTAATCACCACCCCTTTAGGCCGCGAGGTGGTGCCTGAGGTAAACAGAATTTCCGCCGTATCGTCAGTGGATAACGCAGGCGTATAGCACAGATTAGTCGACTGGCGGGCTTGCAGTTGGGTAAAGTGGCTCACGCCGTCGTCAACCGGAAGCTGCTCGCCAATCAGACAGATATGATTTAGCGGAGTGGTATTTTCCAGCCGTATCTGGCGGTACATAGGATAAAACTCGGCACTGGTGACCAGCAGGCTCACCTGGCTGTTTTGCAGGATCCAGGCGCTCTCTTCGCCCAGCAAGCGGGCATTAATCGGCACCATAATGGCGCCAATTTTTGCCAGTCCAAACCAGCAAAAGATAAATTCCGGACAGTTATCCAGATGCAATGCGACCTTGTCGCCCTTGCGGATCCCTAAGGAATGGAAAAGGTTCGCCGTGCGGTTTATCTCTTCATTGAGCGAGGCATAGCTATACTGCCGAACGATTCCTTCGCAGGATTCGAAAATTAACGCCGTTTTATCTCCGTACACCCCGGCCAGGTCGTCCCACATCTGACGTAAGTTTTGTCCGCCAACGATATCCATAATGCTTTATCCACTGAAATCAGGCGTGAGCGCTAACCAACCAGCGGGTTAGCGCGTCGCGTTTATTCCTCAACTCTGGCCAGGCCTTTGCCGACCAGCTCATTTATGTCTGCTTCGCTATAACCAATGTTTTTCAGAATGGCGGCGGTATCCATGCCGTGTGACGGCATGCCACGCCAGATTTTCCCCGGGTTGTTTTTAAATTTCGGCATGATGTTCGGCCCTTTGCAGGTGCGGCCGTCCATCGTTTGCCACTGAGTAATGGATTCACGGGCAACGTACTGCGGGTTGCCTTCCAGTTCAGGAATAGTCAGTACCTTCGCGCAGGCGATATTCAGCTCAGCAAAGCGCGCCTGGACTTCGGCGATGGTGTGCGTTGCCAGCCAGGCGTCCAGTTTCTCTTCCACGAGCGGGCCGTAAGGGCATTCCACGCGATGGATAAGCTGGGTACCTTCCGGGACTTCCGGTGTGCCAAGAATGTGGGCGAGGCCAATATCATTGAAGCACTCGTTGATTTGCGTGATGCCGACCAGCTCCATGACGATATAGCCATCGGCGCATTTATAGAGACCGCAGCCAGCGTAATACGGGTCTTTGCCTTTGGTCATGCGTGGACAAATTTCGCCGCCGTTGAAGTAGTCCATCATGAAGTACTGACCCATACGCAGCATCACTTCGTACATGGCGATATCAATGCTTTCACCCTTACCCGTTTCGCGTACTTTGTGCAGGGCTGCCAGCGCTGCTGTCGTTGCGGTCATCCCGGAGAAGTAATCGGCGGTGTACGGGAAGGCCGGCATCGGCTGATCAACATCACCGTTTTGGATCAAATAGCCGCTGAACGCCTGTGCGATGGTGTTATATGCCGGAAGATTGGTGTACTCCTCGGTACCAAACTGGCCGAAGCCGGAAAGGTGGGCGATAACCAGTTTTGGGTTATGTTCCCACAGCACGTCATCGGTAATGCCGCGGCGAGCAAAGGCCGGGCCTTTACTGGCTTCAATGAAAATATCGGTGGTTTCCATGAGCTTCAGAAACGCTTCCCGGCCTTCATCTTTGAAAATATTCAGCGACAGGGCGTGCAGGTTGCGGCGTGAGAGCTGTGGATAGTTAGGTTGCACGCGGATGGTATCGGCCCATGCGACGTTTTCAATCCAGATAACCTCAGCACCCCATTCGGCGAACATTTGTCCGGCGAACGGGCCGGCAATTTCGATCCCTGAAAAAACCACGCGTACCCCGGCAAGTGGGCCAAAGGTTGGCATTGGTAAATGATTCATAATTTTGCTCCTGGCATTTTTTGTAGGCCCGGTAGGCGCAGCGCCACCGGGCATGTTGCCGGATGGCGGCGTAAACGCCTTATCCGGCCTACGAATCGTGCTGAATTAGCGGTATTGCTTGAGTACCGCACGACCCAACGTCAGGATCTGCATTTCATCAGAGCCACCAGAAACACGGTCAACGCGCAGATCGCGCCAGAAACGCGTGATGCGATGGTTACCCGCGATACCTACACCGCCCAGCACCTGCATGGCGGTATCGACCACTTCAAACGCGGCGTTGGCGCAGAAGTATTTGCACATTGCCGCATCGCCCGAAGTGATGGTGCCGTTATCCGCTTTCCATGCCGCTTCAAGCAGCATGTTTTTCATGGAATTCAGTTTGATCGCCATATGCGCGAACTTCTCCTGAATCAGCTGGAAGCGGCCGATCGTTTCGCCAAACTGCACGCGCTGATTGGCGTAGCGCGCGGCGTCTTCAAAAGCGCACATTGCCGTACCGTAGTTGGTCAGCGCGACGAGGAAACGTTCATGATCGAACTCTTCTTTCACGCGGTTGAAACCATTACCTTCCCGACCGAACATGTCTTTCTCGTCCAGTTCAACGTCGTCAAAGGTGATTTCACAGCAGCTATCCATGCGCAGACCGAGTTTCTCCAGCTTGTTGACCTTGATACCCGCTTTGCTCATGTCAACGAACCACTCGGTGTAAACAGGTTTATCCGGCGATGCACCATCTCTCGCCATAACCACGATGTACGGGGTATAGGCGCTACTGGTGATAAAGCACTTACTGCCATTAAGATAAACCTTACCATTTTTACGTGTATAAGTGGTTTTCAGGCTGCCAACATCCGATCCCGCTCCCGGTTCGGTGATGGCAGAGTTCCACATCTGCTTACCGGTTCCCTGGAACGCCATGATTTTATCGATTTGTTCCTGAGTCCCTTCACGCAGGAACGTGTTAAAACCGCCCGGTAACTGGTACAGCACATAGGTTGGTGCGCCCAGGCGTCCGAGTTCCATCCAGACTGCAGCGACGGTAACAAAACCCGCTTCCAGTCCACCGTGTTCTTCCGGAATCAACAGGCTATCGATGCCCATATCCGCCAGTGCTTTAACAAAACGCTCAGGGTAGACGCTGTCACGATCGCACTCGGCAAAATAAGCTTCCCAGTTCTCACTGGCCATCAGTTCACGAATACCGGCGACAAACAGTTCCTGCTCGTCATTTAAGTTGAAATCCATCTTTCAGCCTCTTGATCAATTGGGTTAATAAGAATTACTTGTCTTTCCAGTGCACTTTGGCGTCTTTAATAAAGGACAGCGTCACCATGATGTTGACGAAGAACAGCGGACATCCTCCGGCGATAATCGCGGTCTGAATCGGCTTCAGCCCACCCAGCGCCAGCAGAACGATACCGATGATGCCGACCAGAACGGACCAGCCGATACGCACTAACAGCGGCGGTTCTTCACCATCGCGGACTTCACGACAGGTGGACATCGCCAGGGTGTAAGAGCAGGCGTTAATCAGCGTCACGGTGGCAATAAAGCAGAGGATGAAGAAGCCCCACATGGTGGCGGTGCTGAGCGGTAGAGCAGCCCAGGTTTCGATAATGGCGCGCGCCACACCGTGTTGTTCAATCAGTTGCGGGATATTGAGAACGTTTTTATCCATCAGCAGCAGCGTGTTGCTGCCAAGGACTGTCCACAGGATCCAGGTCGATGCGGTCAGGCCCAGCACCATCCCGAAGCACAGTTCACGGACGGTACGACCACGAGAAATACGGGCCAGGAAGATACTCATCTGGATGGCGTAAATGACCCACCACGCCCAGTAGAAGACGGTCCAGCCCTGTGGGAAGCCGCCTTTACCGATTGCATCGGTATAGAACAGCATGCGCGGCAGATACATCAACAGCATGCCGACGGAGTCGGTGAAGTAGTTCATGATGAAGCTGGCGCCGCTGACGATAAATACCCAGCCCAGCATCAGGAAGCTCAGATAGCTACGCACGTCGCTGGCGATCTTAACCCCTTTTTGCAGGCCGCAGGCCACGCAAATGGCGTTCAATATGATCCAGCAGGTAATGATGATTGCGTCGAGTTGCAGCGTATGCGGAATACCGAACAGATACTGCATGCACTCGGTTACCAGCGGAGTGGCCAGACCGAGGCTGGTACCCATCGCGAAGATCAGCGCCACCAGATAGAAGTTATCGACGATGGTGCCGAACAGCCCTTTCGCATGCTTCTCGCCCACTAACGGTACCAGCGTGGAGCTTGGACGGATGACGTCCATCTTGCGCACAAAGAAGAAGTAGGCGAAAGCCACAGAAAGGAAACTGTAGGTTGCCCACGGCAACGGTCCCCAGTGGAACAGGCTGTACGCCAGGCCCAGCTCTTTCGCGCCCGTAGAGTTAGGCGCGAGAGCAAACGGCGGGGTGGAGATGTAGTAGTAGATCTCGATGGAACCCCAGAACAGCACCGCGGCGGATGTACAGGAAGCGAACATCATAAAAATCCAGCTGGTGGTACTAAACTCTGGTTTTTCGTCGCCTAATTTCTTTTTGGCATACGGGCCAAAGACCAACCAGAACCAACCGAAGAGCATGACGACCATATACCATTCAAATGCCCAGCCCCAGACATTGGTGACATAACTGAATACCGCATTAATAACGACGTTAGCGGCATCGAGATCTCTTACAGTTAGCCAACAAAGTATCCCAACTATTATTAATGGCGGAAAAAAAACCTTCGGTTCAATTCCAGACTTTCTCTTTTCATTTTTCATAAGTGAATTCCAGTGTGAAAACGAAACTTATTTAGCGTGCCCGTGCATGATCTTTTGTTTATTTATTATTAATGATTTGTTGATAACTTTTAACCTCTGGGAGCGCCTCAGTGAGTAACCCATAATGAGTATTCATATCGGGTGGTTCTGTTATCTCTGTCACACTTTTTTATGCTGAGTAATTCGCTTAAAAATTTGATTTTTTTTGTTTTTAATCAATTGGTTGGTTGTGGTTTTTTAACTTTTTTAAGTGACTGGCGTTCAATATTGTTGAACCCGCAGACAATATTGAAAATTTTCATATTTGACGTGATTCTTTCAATATTGGTGAGGTGCATAACACTATTGAAAGTTACGAATTTCAATGTGTGACATTTTCAATATTGGTGATTAAGGTTTTATTTCCGAATTAAAGAGCGTGATATCTGTATTTAACACTGCCGATATAAATACGTTTCCTTCATGATTTCTGGAGATGCAATGAAGATAATTACTTGCTACAAATGCGTACCTGATGAACAGGATATTGCGATTAATAATGCTGATGGCTCACTCGATTTCAGCAAAGCGGATGGCAAAATAAGCCAGTATGATCTGAATGCGATCGAAGCGGCTTGTCAGTTGAAACAACAGTCAGGAGAGGCCCAGGTTGTGGCCATGAGCGTCGGCGGCAAAGCGCTGACCAATGCAAAAGGGCGAAAAGATGTGCTTTCCCGTGGCCCAGATGAACTGATTGTTGTTATTGACGATCAATTTGAGCAGGCGCTGCCGCAACAAACTGCCAGCGCGCTGGCTGCCGCCGCGCAAAAAGCAGGTTTCGATCTGCTTATTTGCGGTGACGGTTCTTCCGATCTTTATGCTCAGCAGGTTGGTCTGCTGGTGGGCGAAGCGCTGAACATTCCGGCGATTAACGGCGTGAGTAAAATCCTCTCTCTTACCGACAGCACTCTGACGGTAGAGCGTGAACTGGAAGATGAAGTCGAAACTCTGAGCATTCCGCTTCCGGCGGTGATCGCGGTCTCAACAGACATCAACACCCCACAAATCCCTTCCATGAAAGCCATTCTTGGCGCGGCGAAAAAACCGGTTCAGGTCTGGTCGCCGGCAGACATTGGCCTGAGCAGCGCGCAGGTATATTCCGAACAACACGTTGCTGCACCGAAGCAGCGCGAGCGTCAGCGCGTTGTAATTGAAGGTGACGGTGAAGAACAGATTGCCGCGTTTGTCGAGAATCTTCGCAAAATCATTTAATTATCAGGGGATGTTATGAACAAATTTTCCAGTATCTGGGTATTCAGCGATACCCCTTCTCGTCTGCCGGAACTGATGAATGGTGCGCAGGCTTTAGGTGAAAAAGTTAACACGTTTGTGCTGAGTGAAGCGGACTGCGCGACGGCATGCCATTTAGGCGCAGATGATGTCTGGTTACTCAGCGGTAAACCAGAAGACCGTATGGTCGAAGACTATGCTGATGTGATGGCCGAAACTATTCGTCAGCACAGCGAGGGCGGGGCGGTGCTGCTGCCAAATACGCGTCGCGGCAAGCTGTTAGCGGCAAAACTGGGTTTTCGCTTGTCGGCAGCGGTCTCCAACGACGCCAGTGCAGTCGCCGTGCAGGATGGAAAAGCGGCGGTAAAACATATGGTCTACGGCGGCCTGGCGATGGGGGCAGAAACAATCGCTTCGCCGTTCGCCGTGATAACGCTCAGCAGTGGAACGTTTGACGCACAGCAACCGGATACCGCCCGCAGCGGCGAGGTGCACACCGTATCATGGCAGGCTCCGGCTGTAGCCGTTACTCGTACGGCAACTCAGGCACGTCAGAGCAACAGCGTCGACCTCGACAAAGCCCGTCTGGTGGTTAGCGTGGGACGCGGGATCGGCAGCAAAGAAAATATCTCGCTGGCGGAGGCGCTGTGCCAGACGATTGGTGCCGAGCTGGCGTGCTCCCGTCCGGTGGCGGAAAACGAGAAGTGGATGGAACACGAACGCTACGTCGGCATCTCCAACCTGATGCTCAAGCCGGAACTGTATCTGGCCGTGGGGATCTCCGGGCAGATCCAACATATGGTCGGCGCCAACGGCGCGCAGACGATTTTCGCCATCAACAAAGATAAAAATGCGCCGATTTTCCAGTATGCGGATTTTGGCATCGTTGGCGATGCACTGAAGATCCTGCCTGCGCTGACGGCTGCTTTAGCGCGTTAAACCATTTCGGGCAGGATGCGAAGGTGTCCTGCCGCTGACAGGAGTACGTATGTCCGAAGATATCTTTGATGCCATCATCGTGGGTGCAGGTCTGGCGGGTTCGGTTGCGGCGCTGGTGCTGGCTCGGGAGGGCGCACAGGTGCTGGTTATCGAGCGCGGCAATTCTGCTGGCGCGAAGAATGTCACCGGTGGGCGCATGTATGCGCATAGCCTGGAGAATATCATTCCCGGTTTTGCTGAGCAGGCCCCCATTGAACGCATCATCACCCACGAAAAACTCGCCTTTATGACCGACAAAGGGGCGATGACCATCGACTATTGCAACGGCGAAGACGCCAAATCGTCGCAGGTTTCTTACTCTGTCTTACGCAGTAAATTTGACGCCTGGCTGATGGAACAGGCCGAAGAGGCGGGCGCTCAGCTCATCACCGGTATCCGCGTGGATAACGTTGTGCAGCGCGAGGGCAAAGTCGTGGGCGTGGAAGCCGATGGCGATATTCTGGAAGCCAAAGTGGTGATCCTTGCCGACGGAGTGAATTCTCTGTTGGCTGAAAAGTTGGGTATGGCAAAGCGCGTCGAGGCATCGCATGTTGCCGTCGGCGTAAAAGAGCTGATCGAGTTGCCGAAATCGGTAATTGAAGATCGTTTCCAGTTACAAGGGAACGAAGGGGCTGCCTGTCTGTTTGCCGGATCGCCCACCGATGGGTTGATGGGTGGTGGCTTTCTCTATACGAATGAAACGACCCTTTCTCTGGGACTGGTCTGCGGCCTTCATCATCTGAAAGATGCGAAAAAATCGGTTCCGCAAATGCTGGAAGATTTCAAACAACATCCGGCGGTTGCTCCGCTGATCGCCGGTGGCAAGCTGGTGGAATATGCCGCGCACGTCGTACCGGAAGCCGGTATCAACATGCAGCCAGAACTGGTGGGGGACGGCGTATTGATTGCTGGTGACGCTGCCGGAATGTGTATGAACCTCGGCTTTACCATTCGCGGTATGGATCTCGCCATATCCGCAGGTGAAGCGGCGGCGAAAACGGTACTTTCCGCAATGAAGCGCGACGATTTTAGCAAGCAGTCGCTGGAGGAATACCGTCAGCATCTGGACGAAGGCCCGATGCGCGATATGCGCATGTATCAAAAGCTACCCGCTTTTCTTGATAACCCACGCATGTTTACCGCTTATCCGGAAATGGCGGTCAGTATTGCGCGCGACCTGTTCACCGTGGATGGTTCGGCACCGGTGCCAATGCGTAAAAAAATCCTACGCCATGCGAAGAAAGTGGGCTTCATCAACCTGATGAAAGATGGCCTGAAAGGAGTGACCGTATTATGACATCTCCCGTCAACGTGGACGTCAAACTGGGCGTCAATAAGTTCAATGTGGATGAAGACAGTCCGCATATCATTCTCAAAACCGATCCTGATAAACAGGCGCTGGAGGTGCTGATTAAGGCCTGTCCGGCTGGCCTGTATAAAAAGCAGGATGACGGTAGCGTACGTTTTGATTATGCCGGATGCCTGGAATGCGGAACGTGCCGCATTCTAGGACTGGATACAGCGCTGGAAAAATGGGAATACCCGCGTGGGACGTTTGGCGTGGAGTTCCGCTACGGCTAAACCTGGTGCCGGATGGCGGCTTCGCCTTATCCGGCCTACAGGAACAATGCGTAGGCCTGATAAGCGTAACGTCATCAGGCATTAAGTTAAAATAAAACAGGACATAACCATGCAGCAGCCCAGGAACTTTGATGACATCAAATTCACCTCTATTCACCGCCGGATAATGCTGTGGGGAAGCGGTGGGCCGTTTCTGGATGGTTATGTGCTGGTGATGATTGGCGTGGCACTGGAACAGCTCACGCCAGCATTGAAACTGGATGCGCAGTGGATTGGTCTGCTGGGCGCCGGTACGCTCGCGGGTCTGTTTGTGGGGACGTCGCTGTTTGGCTACATTTCCGACAAGGTCGGGCGGCGCAAAATGTTCATTATCGATATTATCGCCATTGGCGTGATATCGGCGGCAACCATGTTTGTCTCCTCGCCCGTTGAGTTGTTGGTAATGCGCGTGCTGATCGGCATTGTGATTGGTGCCGACTACCCGATCGCCACCTCGATGATCACCGAGTTCTCCAATACCCGCCAGCGCGCTTTCTCCATCGGTTTTATCGCCGCTATGTGGTATGTCGGCGCCACCTGTGCCGATCTGGTCGGCTACTGGTTGTATGATGTTGAGGGCGGATGGCGCTGGATGTTGGGCAGCGCGGTGATCCCCTGCATTTTGATCCTGATTGGGCGTTTCGATCTTCCTGAATCGCCGCGCTGGCTGCTGCGTAAAGGTCGGGTGAAAGAGTGTGAGGAGATGATGATCAAACTGTTCGGCGAACCGGTGGTGTTCGACGAAGAAGCGCCGCAGGAGACGCGCTTTCTTCAGCTATTTAATCGCCGTCATTTCCCGTTTGTACTGTTTGTCGCCGCTATCTGGACTTGTCAGGTGATCCCGATGTTTGCCATTTATACCTTTGGTCCGCAGATTGTGGGGCTACTGGGGCTTGGTGCCGGGAAAAGCGCCGCGTTGGGAAATGTGGTAATCAGCTTGTGCTTTATGTTGGGATGCATTCCTCCCATGTTCTGGCTTAATAGCGCGGGCCGACGACCGCTGTTAATTGGCAGCTTCATTATGATGACGCTGGCGCTGGCCGTGCTGGGGTTAATCCCTGATATGGGCGCGTGGCTGGTGGTGCTGGCGTTTGCCGTATACGCATTTTTCTCTGGGGGACCAGGAAACCTGCAATGGCTATACCCTAACGAACTGTTTCCCACCGATATTCGTGCGTCTGCCGTCGGGGTGATTATGTCCTTAAGCCGTATCGGCACCATTGTTTCAACCTGGGCGCTGCCGGTGTTCATCACCAAATACGGGATCAGTAATGTCATGCTGATGGGGGCGGGCATTTCGCTGATCGGCCTGCTCGTGTCCATCGCTTTCGCCCCGGAAACGCGAGGTCTGACGCTGGCGCAAACCAGCCAAATGACGATCCGCAGTAAACCCGTGACCAGGGCGGGTTATTAGGAGTGTTCTGTATTTTCCCTGCAACTCAGTCAGTTAGCCTACAGTTAACGGGTATATCACTGAAAACGACTGAAAAGCAGGGAGAACACCATGCAAAAACATATTCTGATCACCTCTATTTTTACCGCAGCAGCACTGTTCACCGTTGCCGGTTGCTCCTCGAACCAGGCGGTTAAAACGACCGATGGCAAAACAATCGTGACCGACGGCAAACCGCAAGTCGATGATGATACAGGCCTGGTGTCGTACAAAAATGCGCAAACGGGTAAGACGGAACAAATTAACCGCGATCAGGTTAAAGATATGAGCGAACTGGATAACTAGTTCAGTTTTCTCCATTCAACCACTCAATAATATTGACTGTTAGCCTGCGGATTAACTGACTAAACTCACTGTTATTACAATAATGCAGTGAAACAGGCTAATCATGATCCTCATCATTTATGCGCATCCCTATCCGCAGCACTCGCATGCGAATAAGCGGATGCTTGAACAGGCAAGGATGCTGGAGGGCGTGGAGATCCGCTCGCTCTACCAGCTCTACCCCGACTTCAATATCGATATTGCCGCTGAACAGGATGCGCTGGCGCGCGCTGATTTGATTATCTGGCAGCATCCCATGCAATGGTATAGCACACCTCCCTTACTCAAGCTGTGGATGGATAAGGTCCTTTCGCACGGTTGGGCATATGGCCACGGCGGGACTGCGCTCCACGGTAAACATCTGCTGTGGGCAGTGACGACCGGCGGCGGCGAAAACCACTTTGATATTGGCTCCCATCCCGGATTTGATGTGCTTTCCCAGCCCTTACAGGCAACGGCGCTCTACTGTGGCCTCAAATGGCTGCCGCCGTTTGCGATGCACTGTACGTTTATCTGTGATGATGAAACTCTGCAGGCGCAGGCGCGTCATTACAAACAGCGTCTGTTGGAGTGGCAGGAGGTTCATCATGGATAACCATACGCTAATACAGGCGCTGATTTATCTCGGATCGGCGGCGCTGATTGTCCCCATTGCCGTGCGACTGGGGCTAGGGTCAGTGCTGGGGTATCTCATCGCAGGGTGCATTATTGGACCCTGGGGGCTGAGGATGGTGACCGACGCTGAATCAATCCTGCATTTTGCCGAGATTGGCGTGGTGTTGATGCTGTTTGTCATCGGTCTGGAGCTGGATCCGCAACGTTTGTGGAAACTGCGGGCCTCGGTGTTCGGTGGTGGTGCGCTGCAGATGGTGGTATGCGGCGGTCTGATTGGTTTGTTCTGTATGTTCCTCGGCCTGCGCTGGCAGGTAGCGGAACTGATCGGCATGACGCTGGCGCTTTCCTCCACGGCTATTGCTATGCAGGCGATGAATGAACGGAACCTGATGGTTTCGCAAATGGGACGCAGCGCGTTTGCCGTGCTGTTGTTCCAGGATATCGCCGCTATTCCTCTGGTGGCGATGATCCCATTACTTGCGGCGAGCGGCGCATCGACAACGCTTGGGGCGTTTGCGCTCTCCGCCCTTAAGGTGGCGAGCGCCCTGGTGCTGGTGGTGTTGCTGGGGCGTTATGTGACGCGTCCGGCCTTGCGTTTTGTCGCTCGTTCTGGCCTGCGGGAAGTATTCAGTGCCGTTGCGCTGTTCCTCGTTTTTGGCTTCGGTCTGCTGTTGGAAGAGGTTGGACTGTCGATGGCGATGGGGGCGTTCCTGGCCGGTGTGCTGCTGGCAAGCTCTGAGTATCGTCACGCGCTGGAAAGCGATATCGAGCCATTTAAAGGGCTGCTGCTGGGACTGTTTTTCATCGGCGTCGGGATGTCTATCGACTTTGGTACGCTGATTGATAATCCCTTGCGCATTATCATTCTGTTGGTCGGTTTCCTGGTTATCAAAACCGTCATGCTGTGGCTGATAGCGAAACCCTTACAGGTGCCGAACAAGCAGCGCAGATGGTTTGCCGTGTTATTAGGGCAGGGCAGTGAGTTTGCCTTCGTGGTGTTTGGCGCGGCGCAAATGGCAAACGTGCTTGATCCTGATTGGGCGAAATCTCTGACGCTGGCGGTGGCGCTGTCGATGGCGGCGACGCCGATTTTACTGGTAATTCTGACGCGTCTGGAAAAATCGGCGACCGGTGAAGAGCGGGAAGCAGATGAAATCGACGAGGAACAACCTCGGGTGATCATCGCCGGGTTTGGGCGATTTGGTCAGATAACCGGTCGTCTGTTGTTGTCGAGCGGGGTCAAAATGGTGGTTCTTGATCATGACCCGGACCATATCGAAACGCTGCGTAAATTCGGCATGAAGGTTTTCTATGGCGATGCGACGCGGATGGATCTGCTGGAGTCTGCCGGGGCGGCTAAAGCTGAAGTTATTATTAACGCCATTGATGATCCGCAAACCAGCCTGCAACTGACCGAAATGGTGAAACAGTATTTCCCGCATCTGCAAATTATTGCCCGTGCGCGCGACGTGGATCATTACATCCGCCTGCGCCAAGCTGGCGTGGAGATGCCGGAACGTGAAACCTTTGAGGGCGCGCTGAAGACCGGACGTCTGGCACTGGAAGGTCTTGGGCTTGGACGCTATGAAGCGCGTGAGCGGGCCGATGTATTCCGCCGCTTCAACACGCTGATGGTTGAGGAGATGGTGAAAGGGGAAAATGACGCAACGTCCCGCGCGGCGGTATATAAACGCACCAGCGAAATGCTGAGTGAAATTATTGCGGAAGATCGTCAGCACTTATCATTAATTCAACGCCATGGCTGGCAAGGCACGGATGAAGGTAAGCATACGGGCGACGTCGCCGATGAGCCGGAAGTGAAACCGTCAGTATAGGGTAAAAAATGTGATGTTCTGCAAACTTTACTGCTAATTGGCTGTTTTTGAACTACTGTAATGCTGGCGTACCACCTTAAATAGGTCGGTTCGCCAGCAGAACGGAAAATTTTCATGCTCATCCTCTTTCCGCCAGTCGACGAAAGATTGCGCTTTCCGTATAGTGGCGACAATTTTTTTGTATCCGGGAAACATTCAATGATCAGTCTGATTGCGGCGTTAGCGGTAGATCGCGTCATCGGTATGGAAAATGCCATGCCATGGAACCTACCTGCCGATCTCGCCTGGTTTAAACGTAATACCTTAAACAAGCCGGTTGTCATGGGACGCCACACGTGGGAATCCATCGGGCGACCGTTGCCAGGGCGTAAAAATATCGTCATCAGCAGCAAGCCTGGCACCGACGATCGCGTGCAGTGGGTGAAGTCTGTTGAGGAAGCGATCGCGGCCTGTGGCGATGAACCTGAAATCATGGTTATTGGCGGTGGGCGTGTGTATGAGCAGTTCCTGCCGAAAGCGCAGAAACTGTATCTGACACACATTGATGCGGAAGTTGAAGGGGATACGCATTTCCCGGACTACGAACCGGATGACTGGGAATCGGTGTTCAGTGAATTCCACGATGCTGACGCGCAAAACTCCCACAGCTACTGCTTCGAGATTTTGGAACGTCGTTAATGTGGATGCCTGATGGCGTTGCGCTAATCAGGCCTACAGATTGCACATTCGTTTGCCGGATTAGGTGTAAGCACCGCCATCCGGCAGACGGCTATCAGGCGTTGACGGCCTCGCCGGGATCCAGATTCAGATGGCGATTTGATGGCTGTACAAAGTACTGTTTGTCTTCCCAGCGCAGACAGGTGAGATCCCCGCCCCAGCAACACCCCGTATCTAACGCGTAAATACCTTCTGGCGTGCCTTTGCCCTCCAGCGATGCCCAGTGCCCGAATGCAATGCTATAGGCTTCACTGACCGGTCCAGGAATGGCAAACCACGGCTTCAGCGGGGCAGGCGCATCTTCTGGCGACTCTTTGCTGTACATGTCCAACTGACCATTGGGGAAGCAGTAACGCATGCGGGTAAACGCGTTGGTAATAAAACGCAGGCGCGCCAGCCCCGTCAGCTCCGGGGTCCAGTTATTTGGCATGTCGCCGTACATGGCATCAAGGAAGAATGGATAAGAGTCGCTCGACAGCACGGCTTCAACATCGCGAGCACAGTCCTTCGCCGTCTGCAGATCCCACTGTGGGGTAATCCCTGCATGCGCCATGACCAGTTTCTTCTCTTCATCAACCTGCAACAGCGGCTGACGACGTAGCCAGTTAAGCAGCGTGTCAGCATCCGGTGCCTCAAGCAGCGGCGTGAGCCGGTCTTTCGGTTTATTACGGCTGATGCCAGCAAACACGGCCAACAGGTGTAAATCGTGATTACCGAGGACTAACCGCACGCTGTCGCCCAGCGATTTAACGTAGCGCAAAACGTCTAACGACCCTGGCCCACGCGCGACCAGATCGCCGGTGAGCCATAAGGTGTCTTGTTCTGGATTAAAGTCAACCTGGTGCAGCAAGGCTACCAGTTCATCGTAACAACCGTGAACGTCGCCAATGAGGTATGTTGCCATAGCTATTGTTTTAATGAATGAGTGTAGGAACGGCGAGTCGGAACACGGGAATGTCGATGGTAAAGGCGATCCCTTGCTCATCGATCATTTCGTAATGACCCTGCATGGTGCCCAGCGGTGTTTCAATCACCGCACCGCTGGTGTACTGGTACTCTTCGCCAGGTTCGATGTGGGGCTGAACGCCAACCACGCCTTCGCCCTGAACTTCGGTTTCACGGCCATGACCATTGGTGATCAACCAATAACGCCCCAACAACTGCACAGGCGCTCGCCCCAAATTGCGGATAGTCACGGTATAAGCAAAAACGTAACGTTCATCATCAGGTGAGGATTGCGCCTCAATGTAGACGCTTTGTACCTGAATGCACACTCGGGGCGAATTGATCATGTTTAACTCTCCTTCGATGGCGCGTTTTCTGACAGATAGTTAGCCATCCGGCAGTATTGCGCGACAGAGATATTTTCCGCTCGCATCGCCGGATCAACGCCCAGCTCTGTCAGTACTTCAACGCTAAACAGGTTACCGAGACTATTACGTACCGTTTTGCGACGCTGATTAAACGCTTCAGTGGTAATACGGCTCAGCACACGAACATCTTTAACGGGGTACGGCATTGTCGTGTGAGGGACCAGACGTACCACGGCGGAATCGACTTTAGGCGCAGGCGTAAATGCGGATGGCGGCACTTCAAGTACCGGGATCACATTGCAGTAATACTGCGCCATGACGCTTAATCGACCATACGCTTTACTGTTTGGCCCTGCAACCAGACGGTTAACCACCTCTTTTTGCAACATGAAATGCATGTCGGCGATGGCATCAGTATAGGAAAAAAGATGGAACATGAGCGGCGTGGAGATGTTGTACGGCAGGTTGCCGAATACGCGCAGCGGCTGACCCATCGTTTGTGCGAGTTCGCCGAAGTTCATGGTCATGGCATCTTGCTGATAAATCGTCAGCTTCGGCCCTAAAAACGGGTGTGTTTGCAGGCGGGCGGCGAGATCGCGGTCCAGCTCAATGACCGTGAGCTTGTCCAGGCGTTCGCCTACAGGTTCGGTCAACGCTGCCAGGCCCGGGCCGATTTCGACCATAGCCTGACCTTTCTGCGGGTTGATAGCAGAGACAATACTTTCGATCACAAACTGATCGTTGAGGAAGTTTTGCCCGAAACGTTTACGGGCTAAGTGGCCCTGATGGACTCGATTATTCATTGGTATTAACAATCATTTTGATGGCGAGATTAAGCGCCGTAATAAAACTGCCGACATCTGCTTGCCCACGACCCGCAAGTTCAAGCGCGGTGCCGTGATCGACGGATGTGCGAATAAAGGGCAGGCCCAGCGTGATATTCACACCGCGACCAAATCCCTGGTATTTTAGCACGGGGAGACCCTGATCGTGGTACATTGCCAGCACGGCATCCGCGTGGTCGAGATATTTGGGCTGAAACAGCGTATCTGCGGGCAGCGGGCCGTTTAATTTCATCCCCTGCGCACGCAGTTCATCAAGGACCGGAATGAGGGTGTCTATCTCTTCCGTTCCCATATGACCACCTTCACCGGCATGCGGGTTAAGACCGCACACCAGAATATGCGGATCGGCAATGCCAAACTTGGTGCGCAAATCATGATGCAAAATACCGATCACTTCTTTAAGCAGAGCAGGCGTAATGGCGTCGGCAACGGCTCTGAGCGGCAAATGAGTGGTTGCCAGGGCAACGCGCAGCGCTTCAGTCGCCAGCATCATGACGACTTTCTTCGCCTGTGAGCGCTCTTCAAAAAACTCGGTATGTCCGGTAAACGGGACGCCTGCGTCATTGATTACGCCCTTGTGCACCGGGCCGGTAATCAGCGCCGCAAACTCACCTTGCAGACAACCATCGCAGGCGCGAGCCAGCGTATCCACCACATATTGTCCGTTCTCTACCGCCAACTGACCCGCGATAACAGGCGCCCGCAGAGCAATCGGCAACAGCGTCAACGTACCTGCTGATTGCGGTCTGGCTGGGGTATCTGAAGAATATGGGAGGAGTGAAAGCGGTAAACCGAGCATTGCTGCCCGGTCACTGAGGAGTGCGGCATCCGCACAGACAACGAGTTCTACAGGCCACTCACGCTGGGCGAGCTGAACCACCAGGTCCGGGCCAATCCCGGCGGGTTCGCCGGGAGTGATCACAACGCGTTGAATACGAGTCATTAGTTGCTCAGAACTTTAACGTAGGCGCTGGCGCGCTGTTCCTGCATCCAGGTCGCAGCTTCTTCCGAGAATTTACGGTTCATCAGCATACGATAAGCTCTGTCTTTCTGCGCCGCGTCAGTTTTATCAACGTTACGCGTGTCCAGCAGCTCGATCAGATGCCACCCGAAAGAGGAGTGCACCGGGGTACTCATCTGGCCTTTGTGAAGTTTGGTCAGCGCATCGCGGAAAGCGGGATCGAAAATATCCGCTGCAGCCCAGCCCAGATCGCCGCCCTGGTTGGCAGAACCCGGATCCTGAGAAAATTCTTTAGCCGCTGCCGCGAAGGTTGTTTTACCGCTCTTAATATCAGCTGCGATTTGTTCCAGCTTCAGACGCGCCTGTTGATCGGTCATGATCGGCGATGGCTTGAGCAGAATATGGCGGGCATGAACTTCAGTCACGGAGATGCTCTGGCTTTGACCACGCATATCGTTAACTTTCAGGATGTGGAAGCCGACACCAGAACGAATTGGGCCGATGATATCGCCTTTTTTCGCGGTGCTTAGCGCCTGGGCAAAGATGCCCGGCAGCTCCTGAATACGTCCCCAACCCATCTGGCCGCCTTTCAGCGCCTGCTGGTCAGCGGAATAGGTGATAGCCAGTTTGCCGAAATCGCTACCGTTACGCGCTTCATCAACAACAGAGCGCGCCTGACTTTCAGCCGCGTTAACCTGGTCAGAAGTTGGGTTTTCCGGTAATGGGATCAGAATGTGGCTCAGGTTCAGCTCGGTGCTGGCATCGTTTTGGTTGCCGACCTGCTGCGCCAGGGCATCCACTTCCTGAGGCAGGATAGTAACGCGACGGCGAACTTCGTTGTTCCGCACTTCAGAGATGGTCATCTCTTTGCGGATCTGGCTACGATAGGTCGAATAGCTTAAGCCATCCTGTGCCAGACGGCTGCGCATCTGATCCAGCGTCATGTTGTTTTGCTTGGCGATGTTGGCAATTGCCTGATCCAGTTGCTCGTCAGAGATTTTAACACCCATCTTCTGACCCATCTGCAGGAGGATTTGATCCATGATCAAACGTTCCAGGATCTGATGACGCAGCGTGGCGTCGTCCGGTAATTGTTGACCAGCCTGACCCGCATTAAGTTTTACTGACTGCATTAAGCCATCGACGTCGCTTTCCAGAACGACGCCGTTATTGACGACGGCTGCGACTTTATCGACTACCTGCGGGGCAGCGAAACTGGTATTCGCGATCATGGCGATACCGAGAAGCAGCGTTTTCCAGTTCTTCATACTTTTTCCATTTCAATTAACCGCAAAGCGGATTACGTTGTAAATCAATCAGATCATAAAGAGCTTTGATACGGCAAAATGTTAGAACGTAACATTTGGTTGGTGCCGAGACCGTAGTTAGAACTCAGGCCGCGTAGTTCGATATTAAAGCCGATCGTGTTGTCATAAACTGCATGTTTCTGAGTGTCATCCCAGCCGTTCAGCTTACGTTCGTAGCCGAAGCGAATGGCGTAACAGCAGGAGTTGTACTGCAGACCCAGCATGGAATCCGCTTCTTTGTTCACGTTGGTATCAAAGTAGTAAGCCCCGACAATCGACCAGCGGTCGGCGATCGGGAAGCTTGCCACCGCGCCCACTTGTGAAATCCCGTTTTTATACTGCTCTGCTGTAGAGTAGTAAGACGGCAGGGTTGCCTGGATATATTCAGAGCTGGCATAACGGTAGTTCAGCTGCAGCATACGGTTTTCGTCGCGGCGGTATTCGATACTGCTGCTGCTGGTTGCAACGCTGTCCAGACGCGTGTCGTACTGGATCCCACTGCGTAAACCCCAGCGATCGGAGATGCGCCAGTAGGTGTCGCCAGCCCATACCAGTGAGCCCGTTTTGTCGTCATTCTCCCATTTAATGTTGTCATCGCCAGTGCGAGACTCGGTGAAATAGTAGATTTGACCCACAGAAATATTAAAACGTTCAACGGCCGCGTCATCATAAACGCGAGATGTGACCCCGGTCGTTACCTGGTTGGCAGACGCGATGCGGTCCAGACCGCCATAGGTACGATCGCGGAACAGGCCGCTGTAGTCAGCTTGCAGAAGGGACGAGTCATAGTTAAAAATATTACTTTGATCGCGATACGGTACATACAGGTACTGCGCACGGGGCTCCAGCGTTTGGGTATAACCCGGCGCCAGCATCTGCATGTCACGCTCGAACACCATTTTGCCGTCAACTTTAAACTGAGGCATTACGCGGTTCACGGACTCTTCCAGAGAATTGGCCGCGTTAAGGGTATTTAAATTATCCGGATTAGGATTGTTACGATAATTATTTCTTGCGAATGATTGATACTCGCTGATGTTGTTTTGCTGATAGTGCGTTGCCATCAGCTTCAGCTCAGTGTTGATACTTCCCCAATTATTCGACAATGGCAGGTTAATGGTCGGTTCAAGGTGTAAACGAGTTGCTTCCGGCCTGTTGTCGTTGGAATTAACGAAATGGACTGCCTGACCATAAATCCGGGTGTCAAACGGGCCCACATCATTCTGGTAGTAGTTGACGTCTAACTGCGGCTGCGCAGAGTAACTGTTACTGTTTTGTGCGTCGAAGACCTGGAACTGCTTGGTCGAAACCGTCGCGTCAAAGTTTTGTACTGCGTAGCCGACGCTAAATTTTTGCGTGGCGTAGCCGTCGGTACTGGAACCGTATTTATTATCAAAATCATTAAAGTAGCTGGTGTCGCTGACCTTGGTGTAGTCGACGTTGAAACGCCACACCTGATCCATCACACCAGAGTGTTGCCAGTAGAACAGCCAGCGGCGGGAATTGTCATCCTTCGGGTGTTCATCCTCGTACACTTTATCGGAATTCAGATAGTCGAACTCCATCAGACCTGCGCCCGCCTGGGTGAGGTAGCGGAATTCGTTCTCCCACATGATACCGCCACGACGGTGTATATAATGCGGCGTGATGGTGGCGTCCATATTGGGCGCAATGTTCCAATAATACGGGAGATAGAACTCAAAATAGTTATTGGTAGAGTATTTTGCGTTCGGGATCAGGAAACCAGAGCGACGCTTATCGCCGACGGGTAACTGTAAATAAGGACTGTAAAAGACCGGAACCGGACCCAGTTTAAAACGGGCGTTCCAGATCTCTGCGACCTGTTCTTCACGGTCGTGAATGACTTCGCTACCGACGACGCTCCAGGTATTGGAACCTGGCAGACAGGAGGTGAAGCTACCGTTTTCCAGAATGGTATAGCGGTTTTCCCCACGCTGTTTCATCAGATCGGCTTTTCCGCGCCCCTGACGACCTACCATCTGATAATCACCTTCCCAGATGTTGGTATCTTTGGTATTCAGATTAGACCAGCCCTTCGGCCCCTTCAGAATAACCTGATTGTCATCATAATGGACATTGCCCAGCGCATCGACGGTACGAACTGGCTCCGGCTGGCCTTCTGCCTGCTTCTGATGAAGCTGCACTTCGTCGGCCTGCAGGCGGCTGTTACCCTGTGCGATGTCCACATTGCCGGTAAACACCGCGTCATCCGGGTAATTCCCTTTCGCGTTGTCAGCAGTGATGGTGACGGGTAATTCATTAGTCTCGCCCTGTACCAGAGGACGGTCATAGCTTGGCACGCCCAGCATACACTGTGAGGCGAGATCGGCTGCCAGACCCTGATGGCTATAGAGGGCGCTGGCAATCATGGTGGCCAGAAGAGTGGGAATACGTTTTTTCATACGTTGTATTTATTGTTCCATCATCAGTAGCGTCGCGCGTGACAAACGGTCACAGCCTAACTTATCTCATCTTCACTTCGCTAGTATTAATCCTGCCCATTTTATCCCGCCACCTTTCAAGCTGCATCTTCGTTCCAGACGAATTGGTCACTGCGTTGCCGCCTTGTTGCAACTCGAAATCCAACGGGTATAGCGTTTGTGGTGTTAGGCACGGCATAGAATGACAGGTATGATAATGCAAATTATAGGCGATGTCCCACAATTGACCGCAGCCGTAAATCGGTAAAAGCACCTTATATTGTGGGACATATCCTGGCTGAGAGCAGAAAGATTTGGGGAGTCTATGCAGTATTGGGGAAAGATAATTGGTGTCGCCGTGGCCTTAATGATGGGCGGCGGCTTCTGGGGTGTGGTTCTGGGCCTGTTAGTTGGCCACATGTTCGACAAAGCCCGCATGCGCAAAATGGCGTGGTTTGCCAACCAGCGTGAACGCCAGGTGCTGTTTTTTGCCACCACTTTTGAGGTGATGGGGCATCTGACCAAATCCAAAGGTCGCGTCACGGAAGCCGATATCCATATCGCCAGTCAATTGATGGATCGAATGAATTTGCACGGCGACTCGCGTACCGCCGCGCAACATGCCTTCCGGGTGGGAAAATCGGACAATTACCCATTACGTGAAAAAATGCGTCAGTTTCGCAGCGTCTGTTTTGGTCGCTTCGATCTGATCCGCATGTTTCTGGAGATTCAGATCCAGGCAGCTTTTGCCGATGGGTCGTTGCATCCGAACGAGCGTGAAGTGCTGTATGTGATTGCTGAAGAGTTGGGGATCTCACGTACCCAATTTGATCAGTTTCTGCGCATGATGCAGGGCGGCGCCCAGTTTGGCGGCGGATATCAGCAGCAGTCCGGCGGCGGTGGCTGGCAGCAGGCGCAACGCGGTCCGACGCTGGAAGACGCCTGCAATGTGCTGGGTGTGAAAGCGACCGATGATGCGACCACCATTAAGCGCGCATACCGTAAGCTGATGAGCGAGCACCATCCGGACAAACTGGTGGCGAAAGGCCTGCCGCCAGAAATGATGGAAATGGCGAAGCAAAAAGCGCAGGAAATTCAAAAAGCTTACGAGCTAATTAAAGAACAGAAAGGCTTTAAATAATCGTTATGCCGGATGGCAGCTAGCGCCTTATCCGGCCCACGTTAATGAATGTAGGCCGGGCAAGCGAAGCACCCGGCCTAAATGGGGCCTGCGTTTAAAAATCTGCCGGAACTTTAAACGTCATACTGTTGCCGTATTCGGGATGCGTGATAGTTAACATCTCTGCGTGCAGCAGCAGGCGCGGCGCTAACGCCAGGGCCTGTGGCGGGGCGTAGAAGCGGTCGCCCAGAATCGGATGCCCTAATGCCAGCATATGCACACGCAACTGGTGGGAGCGTCCGGTAATGGGTTTGAGCACGACCCGGGCGGTGTTATCTTCCGCGAACTCCACCACTTCATACTCGGTCTGCGCCGATTTTCCGGTCTCATAACACACTTTCTGCTTTGGCCGATTCGGCCAGTCGCAAATCAGCGGTAAATCAACCAGCCCCTCGGCCGGAGCGGGATGTCCCCAGACGCGTGCGACATACTGTTTCTTCGGCTCGCGTTCGCGAAACTGGCGCTTTAGCTCGCGCTCTGCCGCTTTAGTTAGCGCCACTACAATCACGCCGCTGGTTGCCATATCCAGACGATGTACGGATTCAGCCTGAGGATAATCGCGCTGAATACGCGTCATCACGCTGTCTTTGTGTTCATCCAGACGACCCGGCACGGACAACAAGCCGCTCGGCTTGTTGACCACCATAATGTGCTCATCCTGATACAGGATAACCAGCCAGGGTTCCTGCGGCGGATTATAGTTTTCCATCCCCATGTCAGGCTCCGTTACTGATGCGTCACGACGATCAGGCGCAGGGCATCCAGACGCCATCCCGCCTGATCCAGGCTTTCCATCACCAGCTGACGATTGCTTTCAATGGCGCTGAGTTCGTCATCACGGATGTTCGGGTTAACGGCACGCAGCGCTTCCAGACGGGAGAGTTCAGCCGTCAGCTTCTCGTCCGCCTCTTTGCGCGCCGCGTCGATCAGCGCGCGGGCCGATTTTTCTACCTGCGCTTCACCGAGTTGCAGAATGGCATGCACATCCTGCTGTACGGCGTTGACCAGTTTACTGCCGGTGTGGCGGTTAACGGCGCTGAGCTGACGGTTAAAGGTTTCGAATTCAACCTGCGCGGCAAGGTTGTTGCCGTTTTTGTCCAGCAGCATGCGTACCGGCGTTGGCGGCAGGAAGCGGTTTAACTGCAGCTGTTTTGGCGCTTGCGCTTCAACGACGTAGACCAGTTCAACCAGCAGAGTACCGACCGGTAATGCTTTGTTTTTCAGCAAAGAAATGGTGCTGCTTCCGGTGTCGCCGGAGAGGATCAGATCCAGACCATTACGGATCAGCGGATGCTCCCAGGTAATAAACTGCGCGTCTTCACGCGACAGGGCAACATCACGCTCAAACGTAATGGTACAGCCATCTTCCGGCAGCCCAGGGAAATCCGGCACCAGCATATGATCGGACGGTGTCAGCACGATCAAATTGTCGCCACGGTCATCCTGATTAATACCAACGATATCAAACAGGTTCATGGCGAAGGCGATCAGGCTGGTATCGTCGTCCTGTTCTTCAATACTCTCAGCCAGCGCCAGCGCTTTTTCGCCGCCGTTAGAGTGAATCTCCAGCAGGCGATCGCGACCTTGCTCCAGCTGCGCTTTCAGCGCGTCATGCTGTTCGCGACAGGTTTTGATCAGATCGTCAAAGCCATCGGTGTTTTCTGGCTCAGCCAGGTAGCCGATCAGATTGTTATATACCGTGTCATAGATGGTACGTCCGGTCGGGCAAGTGTGTTCGAACGCATCCAGACCTTCGTGGTACCAACGCACCAGCACGGATTGCGCGGTTTTTTCCAGGTATGGAACGTGGATCTGGATATCATGCACCTGACCAATACGGTCCAGACGGCCAATACGCTGTTCCAGCAGGTCCGGATTGAAAGGCAGATCAAACATCACCAGATGGCTGGCGAACTGGAAGTTACGCCCTTCGGAGCCGATTTCAGAGCACAGCATCACCTGGGCGCCGCTATCTTCTTCGCTAAACCAGGCCGCAGCGCGGTCACGTTCAATGATCGACATCCCTTCATGGAATACGGCGGCGCGGATACCTTCGCGCTCGCGCAGAACCTGCTCCAGTTGAAGCGCAGTGGTGGCTTTCGCGCAGATAACCAGTACTTTTTGCGAGCGGTGGCTGGTCAGGTAGCCCATCAGCCATTCCACGCGCGGGTCAAAGTTCCACCAGGTGCCGGTGTCGCCTTCGAATTCCTGATAAATCTGCTCCGGGTAGAGCATGTCGCGCGCGCGGTCTTCCGCACTCTTACGCGCGCCCATAATGCCGGAGACTTTAATGGCCGTCTGGTATTGGGTTGGCAACGGCAATTTGATGGTATGCAGCTCGCGTTTAGGGAAGCCTTTCACACCGTTACGGGTATTTCGGAACAGCACGCGGCTGGTGCCGTGGCGGTCCATCAGCATCGAAACCAGCTCCTGACGCGCGCTCTGGGCGTCTTCGCTGTCGCTGTTTGCCGCTTGCAGTAACGGCTCAATGTCCTGTTCGCCAATCATGTCACCTAACATGTTCAGCTCATTGTTACTCAGCTTGTTGCCAGCCAGTAACATGGCGACGGCGTCGGCGACCGGACGGTAATTTTTCTGTTCTTCAACAAACTGGGCGAAATCGTGGAAGCGGCTTGGATCCAGTAGACGCAGGCGCGCAAAGTGGCTTTCCAGGCCCAGCTGTTCCGGCGTTGCGGTCAGCAGCAGGATGCCTGGTACGCGCTCTGCCAGCTGTTCAACGGCCATATATTCACGGCTGGGCGCGTCTTCGCTCCACACCAGGTGATGGGCTTCATCGACAATCAGCAGATCCCACTCGGCATCACACAGGTGCTCCAGACGCTGTTTACTGCGACGGGCAAAGTCCAGCGAACAGATAACCAACTGTTCGGTTTCAAACGGGTTGTAGGCATCGTGCTGCGCTTCTGCATAACGCTCATCATCAAACAGCGCAAAGCGCAGGTTGAAACGACGCAGCATTTCGACCAGCCACTGGTGCTGTAACGTCTCCGGGACGATGATCAGCACGCGCTCCGCGGCGCCTGACAGCAGCTGTTGATGCAGGATCATCCCAGCTTCAATGGTTTTACCTAAACCCACTTCGTCTGCCAGCAGCACGCGAGGGGCATGACGACGGCCGACATCATGGGCAATGTTGAGCTGGTGGGGGATCAGGCTGGTACGTTGACCACGCAAACCACTCCACGGCATACGGTACTGTTCGCTCTGAAATTTACGTGCGCGATAGCGCAGCGCAAAGCGGTCCATACGGTCAATCTGGCCGGCAAACAGGCGATCCTGGGGTTTACTGAAAACCAGTTTGCTGTCGAGCAGCACTTCACGCAGCGTTACACCGGTTTCTTCGGTATCAAGGCGGGTTCCGATATAGGCAAGCAGGCCGTTTTCTTCTTTTACTTCATCGACATGCAGTTGCCAGCCTTCATGGCTCGTGATCGTGTCACCAGGATTGAACATCACGCGGGTCACGGGGGAATCACTGCGCGCATACAGACGGTTTTCACCCGTCGATGAGAAAAGTAAAGTGACGGTTCGCGCATCCATGGCGACAACAGTACCAAGTCCCAATTCGCTTTCTGTATCGCTGATCCAGCGTTGACCAAGTGTAAAAGGCATATATGTTCGGCTCTATATCTTTAATTGCAGGCAATACTCGTCATTTTCCGGGCTAGTCCCCGTTATTGAGAGCATACGACCCCGCTACCAGGCTAATAAATCAGTGGTAGGGGTGTTAAATGGGTCCAGGAATGGAAAGGGCGCTATGGTACTGGATGGCGGCGGTTTCGTCACGCGTCAAAATAACCCCAGTTGTCCTGTGAGTAGTGTAGCAAAATTATCGTCAATAAAGGGAAGAATTCCCTCGGCAACCGGCTGGATCTGGCGGGTCAGATAATGCTCGTAATCAAGTGCAGATAGCTGATAATCAACAGGTTCAGGTCCATTTATCGTCCAGACATATTTAATCGTGCCACGATTCTGATACTGCTGAGGACGCCCCAGTTTGACGTTCTGCTCATCGGCGAGCCGCGCGGCGCGAACGTGCGGCGGAACATTCCGCTGGTATTCGCTCAACGGGCGGCGCAGGCGTTTGCGGTACACCAGGTGTTCATCCAGTTCACCCGCCATCAGACGGTCGATAGTCTCGCGAACAAACTCTTGATAAGGCTCGTTACGAAAAATTCGCAGGTACAGCTCCTGCTGAAACTGCTGGGCCAGCGGCGTCCAGTCGGTTCGTACCGTTTCCAGACCTTTAAAGACCATGCGTTGCTCAGCGCCCGACTGAATCATTCCGGCGTAGCGTTTTTTGCTGCCGGTATCTGCACCGCGAATGGTCGGCATCAGAAAGCGACAAAAGTGGGTTTCAAATTCCAGCTCCAGCGCGCTGGTCAGGTTTTGCTGCTTCAGCGATTGCGTCCACCAGTTGTTGACATAGCTCACCAGCTCCCGACCAATCCGGGCCGCATCGTCTTCCGAGTGCGCCTTTTTAAGCCAGACAAAGGTGGAGTCGGTGTCGCCATAGATGACGTCGTAACCCTGAGCCTCAATCAGCGCTTTGGTCTGACGCATGATCGCGTGACCGCGCATGGTGATAGACGAAGCCAGCCTCGGGTCGAAAAAGCGGCAGGCGGTGGTGCCAAGCACGCCGTAAAACGCGTTCATGATGATTTTCAGCGCCTGTGAGAGCGGCTTATTGCCGCGGCGTTTGGCTTCATCGCGCCCATGCCAGATCTGGGTAACAATTTCCGGCAGACAGTGCTTTTCGCGTGAGAACCAGGCGTCAAGGAACCCCTCGGTACTGTGTTCCCGATCCGGCTGTGCCATCCCTTCGATAAGTCCCACTGGATCGATCAAAAAAGTACGAATAATTGACGGGTACAGGCTTTTGTAATCCAGCACCAGCACGGAGTCGTACAAACCCGGGCGCGAGTCCATCACGTAGCCACCGGGGCTGGCGTGCGCGGGAACTTCCCCCAGATTCGGTGCCACATAGCCCGCCCGGTGCATTCGCGGTAGGTAGAGATGGCCGAAGGCGGCAACGGAACCGCCGTGCCGGTCGACCGGCAGGCCGTTTACCGTCGATCGTTCCAGCAAAAATGGCATGATCTCGGTTTTATGAAAAATACGCGTGACCAGCTCACAGTCTTTGAGATTGTAGGTGGCGAGTGCGGGCTTATCCTGGGCAAACCGGCGATCTATTTCGTCCATCCTGTCCCAGGGATTATCTATCGACTTCCCTTCGCCCAGCAGCTCCTGTGACACCGTTTCCAGCGAAAAGGATGAGAAATTCCAGAATGCGGATTTAAGCGCCTCAATGCCGTCGATAATCAGGCGACCTTTAGCCTGCGCGAAGAATACGCCGTTTTTGAAGCCATGTTCGCGCCACTCCAGCTCGCTATTGTCACGGCCAAAACGCAGGGGAATGCGGTAACGTTCAGCATGCTTTTGCAGGACGCGTAAATCGAATTGCACGACGTTCCAGCCGATTACCACATCAGGATCGTGACGGGCAATCCAGTCGTTGAGCTTTTCCAGTAACTGCGGGCGGCTTGCGACGTATTCAAGTTCAAAATCCAGCGCTGAGGCATCGCCGTTTGCCGGGCCGAGCATGTAGACAATACGCTGCCCACAGCCTTCAAGGCCGATACAGTAGAGTTCGCCGTGGCGCGTGGTTTCGATATCCAGCGAGACCCATTTCAGCGGCGGTCGATAGTCAGGGTTCGGCTTCAACCGGGCATTAACCAGCGTACCGTTATGTCTGTCGCCTTCAACCCAAACTGGTGAGGTGATAAAACGCTCCATCAGATACCGTTCCGGCGGACGCACGTCGGCCTCGTAGACGGTAATTGCGTTTTCACGCAGCAGCTTTTCCAGCCGCATGAGCTGGCGATGTGAGCGGCAATACAGGCCGGAAACGGGCTGGCGGTGGAAGTCTTGCAATTGCAGCGGCGTCAGACGATAGCCGTTTTCATTGCGTAATAATGACGCTACGCGAGGAACCTGACTGACAGGAATAAACGCGACCGACTCCTGAGGCGCGAGCGTGACCTGTAGCGGCCCGTCGTCTGTAGCCAGCCAGAATGTGACCTCAGTTCCCTGCGGGGTGTCCCGCCAGTGCCGGGTTAAAATAAAGCCTGCCTGCGCCACGCTGCGTATCCATTAAAAAACCAGGCATTATTATAGCCTGGTTTACACGATTGCACTGTTATTTTGTACAGTGAAAAATGAGAGCTGCGGGAAGTTATTGTGACAATAAAAGTAAAATGCCCTCCGCAGTAAAAGTGTTACTGGATAGGGTTTGATATTTAATAAATGAATGCCTTAATTGAAAACTCTTCCTTGAATTATTTTATTGGCCTGTCATGGCTATTTGTATTTATTATTGTTTTGTAATTATATTTGTTTCATAAATTGGAAGTCCGTTTCAGGATTTTTATGTCATTTTCGGAATCGTGCTCGTATGGTTTTGTTACTCATCCCTCGGTTCAGGAAAAATGGTTATTTTTTTATTTGTTTTTATTCATGGTTAGTGTAACTATTTTAATCAAACACTCGGGTTACCAGGTTGAATATAATATATTTTTATGGCTTGCTATTGTCTGGATAAAAACGGATTTTCGGTTCGATTTCGTCGGGAATATCTCTCTGTATAATTTGATTTTTATCGCTGAATATAATTTTATTCATCTGATAGCTCGGGTGTTTTATATCAATAGCTTGGGTGCGTAGTGTTATGGAGGCCTATTATGGATATTTATACTCAGGCGTTACAGGTAGGATATGATCACTATTTATTTGTTAATACTCAGTTATCTAACCCTACAATTAAATCAGTAAGTCAATATATTGAGTATAGAACGTGGTCAGGTCAAATTTGGCGTACTGAGGTTATTGAACGTGGGAATGCTTTCTTTCACTGGCAAGGGCATGACAGAATAAATGGTCATCGTGATACGGTGATTAATTATCTGTTGAATGGACAGCGCTGGCAGTCAACGATTACAGATTACATTTTCTTTCATTCACTGGATGGTGAAGAGGCGCAGGGACATTATGACAACGTGATTAAATACGTTTGTGCTAATAACTGTGTGTATCGAAGTGCGTTTGCGGAATATATAAAGGAATAACCAGAGAGCGCGCCACCGAGATTTCGGGCGCGCTCAGATTGTTTTCACTGGCCGTAGTAGGCTTTTGCGCCGTGTTTACGCAGGTAGTGTTTATCTAACAGGGTTTGCTGCATATCCGGCAATTGCGGCGCGAGCTGGCGACAGAAGATCCCCATGTAGGCGACTTCTTCCAACACGATGGCGTTGTGTACCGCATCTTCGGCGTTTTTTCCCCACGCAAACGGACCGTGAGAGTGCACCAGCACGCCAGGCATCTGCGAAGCGTCAATGCCTTGTTTCTCAAAGGTTTCAACGATCACGTTACCGGTTTCCCACTCATATTCGCCGTTGATTTCTTCCTCGGTCATTTTCCGTGTGCAGGGAATCGATCCGTAGAAATAGTCCGCATGGGTGGTACCCGTGGCTGGAATCGACTGGCCCGCCTGCGCCCAGATGGTTGCATGACGCGAATGGGTATGAACAATGCCGCCAATGGTCGGGAATGCCTGATACAGCAGACGGTGCGTTGGGGTATCGGAGGAGGGTTTCTTCGTACCTTCTACAACCTCACCGGTGGCGATACTGACTACGACCATATCTTCTGCGGTCATAACGCTGTAATCGACCCCGGATGGTTTAATCACAAACACGCCGCGCTCGCGATCGACGGCACTCACGTTCCCCCAGGTCAAGGTGACCAGGTGGTGCTTAGGCAACGCCAGATTGGCTTCCAGCACCTGACGTTTGAGATCTTCTAACATGTTGATTCCTCTGTGCCGGATGGCGGGCAAACGCAGAGCCATCCGGCAACAACATAATTAACGTTTAAAACCGTAATAGACGTCGTTCCAGCGCAGCGCGTCCTTAAAGGCCGGCAGGCGGGTATCGTTGTCGATCACGGCGATCTCGATATCGTGCATTTCAGCGAACTGGCGCATATCGTTCAGATCCAGCGCGTGGCTGAAGACGGTGTGGTGCGCGCCACCGGCCAGGATCCAGGCTTCAGATGCGGTTGGCAGATCAGGCTGGGCTTTCCACAATGCGTTAGCCACCGGCAGTTTCGGCAGGGAGTGCGGTGTTTGAACCGTGTCGATGCAGTTAACCAGCAGGCGATAGCGATCGCCAAGATCGATCAGGCTGGCAACGACTGCCGGACCAGTTTTGGTGTTGAAGATCAGACGAGCGGGATCGTCTTTACCACCAATGCCGAGATGCTGAACGTCGAGGATCGGTTTATCTTCCACCGCGATGGACGGGCACACTTCCAGCATGTGCGAGCCGAGCACCAGATCGTTGCCTTTCTCGAAGTGGTAGGTGTAATCCTCCATAAATGAGGTGCCGCCCTGCAGACCGGTTGACATCACCTTCATGATGCGAAGCAGAGCGGCGGTTTTCCAGTCGCCTTCGCCCGCAAAGCCGTAGCCTTGCTGCATCAGACGCTGTACGGCCAGACCCGGGAGCTGTTTCAGGCCGTGTAAATCTTCAAATGTCGTGGTAAAGGCGTGGAATCCGCCCTGTTCCAGGAAGCGCTTCATCCCCAGTTCAATACGGGCCGCTTCCAGTACGTTTTGACGTTTCTCTCCGTGGACTTGCGTTGCCGCCGTCATGGTGTAGGTGCCTTCATACTCATCGATTAGCGCGTTGATTTCGCCGTCGCTAATGGAGTTCACTACCTGCACCAGATCGCCTACGGCCCAGGTATTTACCGAGAAGCCGAATTTGATCTGCGCAGCGACTTTATCGCCATCGGTGACCGCGACTTCACGCATGTTGTCGCCAAAACGGCAGACTTTCAGATGGCGGGTATCCTGTTTGGACACGGCCTGGCGCATCCAGGAGCCGATGCGTTCGTGCGCTTGTTTGTCCTGCCAGTGACCGGTGACCACGGCGTGCTGTTGACGCATACGTGCGCCGATGAAGCCGAACTCACGGCCGCCGTGCGCGGTCTGGTTCAGGTTCATAAAGTCCATATCAATGCTGTCCCACGGCAGGGCGGCGTTGAACTGGGTATGGAATTGCATCAGCGGCTTGTTGAGGATAGTCAGACCGTTAATCCACATTTTGGCCGGAGAGAAAGTGTGCAGCCAGACCACCAGACCTGCGCAGCGATCGTCGTAGTTAGCGTCACGACAAATAGCGGTAATCTCGTCAGGTGAAGTACCCAGCGGTTTTAAAACCAGTTTGCAGGGCAGTTTAGCTTCAGTATTCAGCGCGTTAACGACGTGCTCGGCATGTTGGGTTACCTGACGCAGGGTTTCAGGGCCATACAGATGCTGGCTACCAATCACAAACCACACTTCATAGTTATCAAAAATCGTCATTGTCGTGTCCTTAATGTGTCAGGGTTGCCTGGTCTACCGGGGTTTGTTGCGCCGGAGCGGCAGCCGGAAGGTATTGTTGTTCAGCGCTAACCGCCCACTGCTGGTAGCGGCGGTAAAGCTGTTCAAAACGTTGAGCCTGCTCTGGTCGAGGTTGCAGCGTGTTTTCCACGGCGCTTGCCATCTGTTGCTGAGCGGCTGGGATATCGGTGTGTACTTTCGCGGCAACGGCGGCAAAGATAGCCGCACCGAGTGCGCAGCACTGGTCTGAAGCGACAATCTGTAGCGGACGGTTGAGCACGTCACAACAGGCCTGCATGATTACCGGGTTTTTACGGGCGATGCCGCCTAGCGCCATTACGTTGTTAACCGCAATGCCTTGTTCGGTGAAGCATTCCATGATGGCGCGTGCACCAAAGGCGGTGGCGGCAATCAGACCGCCGAACAGCGCTGGCGCGTCGGTTGCCAGATTCAGATCGGTAATCACTCCTTTCAAACGCTGGTTGGCATTGGGCGTACGGCGACCGTTGAACCAGTCGAGCACCACCGGCAGGTGATCCAGCGACGGATTTCTCGCCCAGGCTTCGGTTAGCGCTGGTAGCAGCTGTTTTTGGCTGGCTTTAATCTGGGTCTTCAGCTCTGGGTGCTGCGTGGCAAGCTGCTCCAGCGGCCAGCTCAGCACACGGCTAAACCAGGCATAGATATCGCCGAACGCGGACTGGCCTGCCTCTAGGCCAATAAAATGCGGTACCACGCTGCCATCAACCTGGCCGCAAATGCCTTTCACCGCGCGCTCGCCGACGCTGTGTTTGTCAGCAATCAGAATGTCGCAGGTCGACGTGCCAATGACTTTCACCAGCGTATTGGGCTGTGCGCCCGCGCCGACCGCGCCCATATGGCAGTCAAAAGCGCCGCCTGCAATCACCACGCTTTCCGGTAGTCCCAGACGCTGCGCCCACTCGGCGCACAGGGTGCCAACCGGCAGGTCGGCAGTGAAGGTATCGGTAAACATCGGGTATTGCAGATGGCGGTTGAGGATGGGATCGAGTTCGTCAAAGAAACTGGCTGGCGGTAGACCACCCCAGCTTTCATGCCACAGGGATTTATGCCCGGCGCTGCAGCGACCGCGATGAATATCCTGTGGACGTACGGTATTAGAGAGCAGGGCCGGAACCCAGTCGCACAGTTCAATCCACGAAACCGCGGCCTCGGCAACCGCGTGGTCCTGACGGGTCACATGCAGGATTTTGGCCCAGAACCATTCGCTGGAATAAATACCGCCGATATAGCGGGAGTAATCGATCTTGCCCGGTGTGTGGCACAGACGGGTAATTTCTTCAGCTTCTTCTACTGAGGTGTGATCTTTCCACAGGACAAACATTGCATTTGGGTTTTCAGCGAACTCCGGACGCAACGCCAGTACGTTGCCGTCGGCATCGATGGGGGCCGGGGTTGAACCGGTGCTGTCAACACCAATCCCGACCACTTCCGCACGCTGTTTAACGCTCAGTTCGGCCAGCACGGTTTTCAGCGCCGCTTCCATCGATTCAATGTAGTCGCGTGGATGATGCCGAAACTGGTTGTTTGGGCCATCGCAATACTGCCCTTCCTGCCAACGTGGGTACCACTCTACGCTGGTGGCGATTTCTTCACCGGTGGCACATTCCACTGCCAAAGCGCGTACTGAATCACTGCCAAAATCGAGGCCAATTGCAATCGCCATCGTCTTACTCCATCCAAAAATACGGGTATGGATAAACAGTAGTTAGTAGGGATAAAAACCGTCAGGCAGGATTCGCTAATCTTATGGACTAAAATGCTGTGGCATCACAAAGTGTGACGCCGTGCAAATAATCAATGTGGACATTTCTGCCGTAGTTATAGACACTTTTGTTAGCCGATTTTAACGTTGGCGCAGTACATATTTTTTACAAAGTGCTTTTCACAAGCGGGGTTGATGGTCCATTACCGCAAACACAGCGGCCCGCAGGGGCGACGGCAATGATGTCTGGCGTAATATGGACAAATTGTTTCTTAGCAGAACATAGGGAGTATTGAAATTATGGCTGAAACGCAAAACGATCCCCTGCTGCCAGGCTATTCGTTTAACGCGCATTTGGTGGCTGGATTAACCCCCATCGAGGCGAACGGATACCTGGATTTTTTTATCGACAGGCCGCTGGGTATGAAGGGCTATATCCTCAATCTCACTATCCGTGGCGAAGGGGTTATCAATAATCAGGGCAAACAATTTGTCTGTCGGCCTGGCGATATTTTGCTGTTTCCGCCCGGAGAAATTCACCACTACGGACGCCATCCTGATGCCAGTGAGTGGTATCACCAGTGGGTTTACTTTCGCCCACGCGCCTACTGGCAGGAGTGGCTGACCTGGCCGGCCATTTTTGCCCAGACCGGATTCTTTCGTCCGGATGAAGCACATCAGCCGCATTTTAACGAACTGTTTGGGCAGATAATCAACGCCGGGCAGGGAGAAGGTCGCTATTCCGAACTGCTGGCGATTAATTTACTGGAACAGTTATTGCTCCGCCGTATGGAAGCCATTAATGAATCGCTGCATCCCCCCATGGACAACCGCGTGCGCGACGCCTGCCAGTACATCAGCGATCACCTGGCGGACAGTAATTTTGATATTGCCAGCGTCGCACAGCACGTCTGCCTGTCACCTTCCCGTTTGTCGCATCTGTTCCGTCAGCAGTTGGGTATCAGCGTATTAAGCTGGCGCGAGGATCAGCGTATCAGCCAGGCCAAGCTATTGCTGAGTACCACTCGTATGCCCATTGCTACGGTGGGGCGCAATGTTGGCTTTGACGATCAGCTCTATTTTTCTCGCGTTTTCAAAAAATGTACTGGCGCCAGTCCGAGCGAGTTTCGCGCCGGATGTGAATAAAAAGTGAATGATGTGTCCTGAAAGTTGTCATAACTCGCAATCTATTCAGACAATTGATGGCTTGACGAAGTTGAGACGGGTTATCAAAATCCCTGCTTCGTAAATCTGACGGACACATTATGCAAGCATTGCTGGAACACTTTATTCTTCAGTCCGCCCTGTACTCCCTGATCGCCGTACTGCTGGTGGCCTTTCTGGAGTCGCTGGCGCTGGTTGGTCTGATTCTGCCCGGTACCGTGATGATGGCGGGGCTGGGGGCGCTGATTGGCAGTGGCGAACTGAACTTCTGGCATGCCTGGCTTGCGGGCATCATTGGTTGCCTGTTGGGGGACTGGATCTCTTTCTGGTTGGGCTGGCGCTTTAAAAAGCCGCTGCACCGTTGGTCGTTCATGAAAAAGAACAAGGCGTTGCTGGATAAAACCGAGCACGCGCTGCATCAGCACAGCATGTTTACCATTCTGGTGGGGCGTTTTGTGGGACCGACGCGTCCGCTGGTGCCAATGGTGGCGGGCATGCTGGATCTGCCTGTCGCTAAATTTATCGTCCCGAATATTATTGGTTGCGTACTGTGGCCGCCGTTCTACTTCCTGCCGGGGATCCTGGCGGGGGCGGCAATTGATATTCCTTCTGAGATGCAGAGCGGGGATTTCAAATGGTTGCTGCTGGCGACGGCGCTGTTGCTATGGGTAGGGGGCTGGTTTTGCTGGCGACTGTGGCGTAGCGGCAAAGCGGCAGTCGATCGCTTAACCGCGTATTTCCCCCGCAGCCGTTTACTGTATCTGGCGCCGTTGACGCTTGGGATCGGCGTGGTTGCGCTGGTGGCGTTACTGCGCCATCCGCTGATGCCGGTGTATATTGATATTCTGCGTAAAGTCGTGGGTTTCTGAGGATTCTTTTGCCGGATGGCGCTGACGCTTATCCGGCCTGGGAAATCAATCACTCGGCTTTGATGCCCAAGAGCGTCGAGGCGCTGGCCTGACCGCTTAATAACTCATCCGTTTTGCCCTGCCAGGCGATGCGCCCGTCGGCGACCACAATCGAACGGGACGCAATTCGCGCCGCATCTTCTACGCTGTGGGACACCATCAGCAACGTAAGCTGTTTATCGCGACAGACCTCGGCAACCAGCGTTAACATCTCCTGGCGCAGGGCGGGATCGAGCGCAGAGAACGGTTCATCAAGCAGCAAAATGGGTTGTTCCCGCACCAGGCAACGCGCCAGCGCTACGCGCTGTCGCTGACCGCCGGAAAGCTCACCGGGGAGGCGCTCCAGCAGTGAGTCGATCCCCATTTGCTGGGCGATGTGATGCATTTTCTCCCGCTGCGATGCGTTCAGCTTCAATCCCGGGTTAAGGCCCAGGCCGATGTTTTGCTGCACGCTCAGGTGGCTGAACAGGTTATTTTCCTGAAACAGCATCGAAACGGGGCGACGTGAGGGAGGCGTGGCGGTGTGATCTTCACCTTCAATCAACATAGTACCGCTGGCAGGCGTGAGGAAGCCGGCGATCAGATTCAGAAGCGTACTTTTCCCGGCGCCGCTGGGCCCGAGGATCGCGACCTGCTCACCGCGTGCGATCGACAGCGTAAAGCGCATCGGCAAATGGTGATAAAGCCATGTGATATCAATCAGTTTTAACATTTCGACCCGGCAATTTCTCAATAACGGTAAACAGCGTAAAGCACAGGATCAGCAGCAATAACGCCGTAACTGCGCCATCCTGACTGCGATAAGAGCCAATCTGCTGATATAAATAAAACGGCAGGGTGCGGAAATCCTCATTACCAAATAGCGCGACCACGCCAAAATCGCCAATCGACAGCACGCAGGCAAAAGCCATCGCCTGCGCCAGCGGGCGCTTCAGGGCACGCAGTTCAACCACTTTCAGGCGCGACCATCCCTCAATTCCCAACGACTGGCACAACATACTGTAGCGGGTGGTGACGTCCCGCATTGGGTTTTCCAGTACCTTCAGCGCGTAAGGGATCGCCATCAGCGCATTGGTAAAAATGACAATCCCGTCGGCTGATTCGGGGAGTCCAATGGTGTTATTGAGCAGCAGAAAGAAGCCGGTTGCCAGCACGATGCCCGGCATGGCGAGGATCATCATGCCGCTAAGTTCCAGCATCTGACCCGCCAGCACCTGCTGTCGGGCACGCAGTTCACGACTGCTCCATAACAGCATCATGGTGAGAACTACGCACAACGCACCTGCCGCCAGCGCAATGCGCAGCGAGGTTCCCAGTGCGTGCCACAGTACAGGTTGCTTAAGAACATCCAGCATATGGCGGTTAATACCATCGACAATTACCGCCAGCAGCGGCGGCAGCAGTAGCAGCAGGGCCAGAATAATCAGCAGTGCGTCTGCCAGGCGGCTGTGCAGATGATCGTCGGGATCGCGCCAGCCCTGAACCAACGTGGTACCGGGGGCGATGGCGCGGCTCAGACGTTGGCTGAAGAGCACCAGCGCTAAACAACAAACCATCTGGATCAACGCCAGCATGGCGGCGCGGGCGGGATCGTAATCAAAGTTCAGCGCCTGATAAATCGCCAGCTCGATGGTTGTGGCCTGCGGTCCACCGCCCAGTGACAAAACAGTGGCGAAGCTGGCGAAACAGAGCATAAAGATGAGCGCCGCGACGGGAAGAATTTGCCGACGCAGCCACGGCCATTCAACAAAGCGGAAGAAATGCCAGCCGCGCAGACCCAACTGAGCGGCTAACTGTCGCTGTTCGCCGGGAATATTCTCCAGCGACTGCAACAGCAGACGACTGGCCATCGGCAGATTGAAAAAGACGTGCGCCAGCAGAATGCCCTGCAGACCGTACGGCGAAAACGTCCATTCCAGCCCGAATGTATGCCAGATCGAGGCCAGCCAGCCCTGACGACCGTACACGCTAAGAATACCGAAGACCGCGACCAGCACTGGCAGGATTAACGTCATCGCGCACAGGCGCAGCAGCGCCAGTCGTCCTGGAAAACGGCGGCGATAGAGCGCTCTGGCAAGGAAAATCGCCGGGATGACCGACAACACTGCGGATAAAAAAGCCTGCCAGAAAGAAAAGCGCACCACGTGCCACAGGTAGTCGTCTTGCCACAGTGAGAGCCACTCCCCCCGTGGGGCGTTAAACCACAGCGCCAGAAACGCGGCCAGGGCAACGGCCACCATCAGCGTGGCGGCGGTAAGCCCTGGAACCAGCCAGCCGGGAATTAACGGCTGACGGCGCGTTGCCATTCGCTAATCCATGCCTGGCGTTGAGCCGCAACCTGCTGCGGCGTAAATTCCAGCGCGGTGGCTGGCTTATTCAGTTGCTCGAATCCAGACGGCAGGGCGACCTGGGTTACCGGATACATCCAGTTACCGGTCGGAATCGCGTTCTGGAAGGCCGGAGACACCATAAACTTGAGGAATTTCTCGGCCAGTTCCGGCTGTTTGCTGGCCGCAGTACGGGCGGCGACTTCTACCTGCAAATAGTGGCCTTCGCTAAAGTTGGCTGCGACGTAGTTGTCTTTTTTCTCGGCGATGATGTGATAGGCCGGAGAGGTGGTGTAGCTGAGTACCAGGTCGCTTTCGCCTTTCAGGAACAGGCCGTAGGCTTCACTCCAGCCCTTGGTGACCGTGACGGTTTTTGCCGAAAGCGCGCGCCAGGCCTCCGGCGCATTATCGCCATAGACTTTTTGCATCCATAGCAGCAGGCCCAGCCCCGGCGTGCTGGTACGCGGGTCCTGATAAATGACGCGCCATTTTTGATCGCTCTCTACCAGTTCTTTCAGGCTTTTGGGCGGATTCTTCAGCTTGTTCTTATCATAAACGAAGGCGAAATAGCCGTAATCAAACGGAACGAAGGTATCGTTTTTCCAGCCGCCGGGCACGTTTACGGCTTCACTTGCTACACCGCTTTTGGCAAACAGTTTGGTTTGGGTGGCGGCTTCCAGAAGGTTGTTATCGAGGCCCAGTACGACGTCAGCTTTACTGTTTTTTCCTTCCATGCGCAGGCGGTTAAGCAGCGAGACACCATCTTCCAGCGCGACCAGTTTCAGTTCACAGTTGCAGTCAGCTTCAAAGGTTTTTTTTATTGTCGGGCCCGGGCCCCAGTCAGCTGCGAACGAGTCGTAGGTATAAACGGTCAGTACAGGTTTGGCGAAAGCAGGCGCTGCGCACAGCAGTAAAAGCGGAAGACATTTTTTAAACACTTTGCACCTCATAAAGTTGGGTGGCAAAGGACTTGAGTTGCAGCCTCAAATCCCTTCGCCGGCATTATCCGGATCAGGTTCGACGGGTATCTCTCAGCCCATACACTTCATCATTCACGCTGCCTCTGTGTTGGCTGCGTTACTCGGCCCATCTCCGGGCCTCGCCCCTTCGGGGCCGCTGCAAGCAGCGTTCAAATCTGCTCCCGGCAGATTTGTCGCTCACCCCAGTCACATAGTTATCTATGCTCCTGGGGACTCACTCGCTTGCCGCCTTGATGCAGCATGAATGATTTTGTGTATGTTTTTATTTAGCACCCCGTTGAGAACGGCGTTAGTGTAATGATTTTGTTGCTATGCGGCAATCAAGAGCCGGATCTAAGGATCCGGTGGTGCAAACCACGCTGATTTAAAATCAAACCAGCCGAGGGTATTCATGCGTAACCCGCGCATACTGCGCTGTCCTTGAATGATGAGCCAGTGGTGGATCAGCGGCACAATGGCCTTTGTGGCGAGCAGCTGTTGGCACCATGCCGCCAGGCTCATTTCGCCCGTTCGCCAGCGGGCCGCATCGTTTTTCCAGTCCCGCGAGATACAGTTTTGCAGCAACGGGACTTCGCACAAATGGGCGAACAGCGAGAAATCCAGCGGTAGGGTAAAGTTGGCGCTGTTGAGCCAGATATCGCTGACAATTTCACCCGCATGCCATTGATCGTAGTCGATCTCCTGAATATTTAACTGTACCTGATGCTCTGCCAGCAACGTCTTCATGATCTGCGCGATAATCCGATGTTCGATGTGATCGCGATAGTAGGTGATCGTCAGCGTTTCCAGTCCGGCGGGTTTTTCACCATGGCCGGGTTTGGCATGGTGCCAGCGGGGGAGCAAACCGTAGGCGGGAAACCACAGTCGCTGGAACTGTTCGTCGGCGTGGCAGATGAGATGGGTTGGCGAAAGAACGCGGCTAACCCAATCGCGAACCTCCTGATTAGCGCCACGGTGGGTGCGCGCATCAAACAGCAGGTAGTAGCAACCTTCTTCGAGGCGGCTTTCGATCGCCTTTTCATCCTCCGTGGGGCCTTTTAGCGTCAACCCACCGCCAGGCTCTTCGCCGATATCGGGTAACACCCAAACGTTAACTTCGTCGATCAGCGCCCGGTAGCCAAAGTAATCATCAAATGCATGAATTTTCAGTTGGTTATTGGTATTGCGCATCACCGCATAGGGACCAGTGCCAATTGGGTGGCTGGAGAAGTTGCTGAGCGTCTCCCATTCTCGCGGCAGGATCATGGCGGGGACTTGCCCCAATAGCCAGGGAAGCCAGCGGTCGGGTTGGGCGAGATGGATATCCAGCGTCCAGGCCGTGGGAGAAACGATCTGTGTGATGTGCGAGTACAGCGGCAGAGCGTTAATGCGTATCAGCGAGGTGATGACATCTTCCATTTCCAGTTCGCGGCCATGATGAAAATGAATCCCCGGACGCAGGAAGAATCGCCAGTGTAAAGGTGAAATCTGCTGCCAGTGATGGGCGATGTCCGCTTCCAGTTCCCCATTTTCCTCATTTACCCGAATTAAGGCGCTGAAGATTTGCCGGGCGATATGAGTTTCTGAACGGCGTAGCGCCGTACCGGGAAGCAGGTTGTGCATGGGACGATAATAGAGAACGCGCATGATGTGCCGCCCCTGGCGAAAACTGCGTCCCAGGTGCGAAACCAGCATCTGTCGTACGGCCGTTTTGTCACCGACCAGCTGCACCAGTTGATCGATGCGATCCTGTTCCAGCAGGTCTTCTGCCCGCTGCTGCTGGAGTGCCAGCCCGGTATAGAGGAAAGTCAGGCGCGAGCGTTTACCTCGCCCAACTTCGGCTTCCCACGTTAACCAACCGCGTTCTTGCATGGTATTGAGCAGGGTACGCATATGGCGGCGCGAACAACTCAGCAGCTCCGCCAGCTCGTTCAGCGTCGTGTCTTGCGTTTTGCCGTCACAGCATTGCCACAGACGGATGAACTGTTGTTGCAGACGACCAGAAGACATAAAAGGGGAACTCCTGCGAAAAACTCAGCAATTTTATTATCCCTATATTAAGCCAATAATAGATTCCGATGAAGCGATGAGACAACGAAGGGGTCATCTATGCGTCAGTTCTGGTTGAAATACTTTACCGCGACAGAAAAATCGTCCTGGTTGGCTTGCCTGAGCGCACCGCAGCGCTTAAAGATGCTCGAAGAACTGATGCAGTGGGAGGTGACAGCCTGACTCCTGAATTGGGAATTGCAGACATCATGTGTGACTGAGTATTGGTGTTAATCGCCGCGCCAGCAGATAATCACTGCTGGCTTTTTTTGTTTCTGCAGCGCTAAAAGGAACTGTAATGCTCTGGATTATGACCATGGGACGGCGCCTCAACGGCGTTTACGCGGCATTTATGCTGGTCGCTTTTATGATGGGCGTAGCAGGTGCATTGCAGGCACCCACGCTGAGCTTGTTCCTGAGCCGTGAAGTCGGGGCGCAGCCGTTTTGGGTCGGGCTGTTTTATACCGTCAATGCGATTGTCGGGATTGTTGTCAGCCTTGGCCTCGCGAAACGATCCGACAGCCAGGGCGACAGGCGCAAGCTGATCATGTTTTGCTGCCTGATGGCAATTGGAAACGCGCTGCTGTTTGCGTTTAATCGCCACTATCTCACGCTTATCACCTGCGGTGTACTGCTGGCCTCGCTGGCGAATACCGCCATGCCGCAGCTGTTTGCGCTGGCGCGGGAATACGCTGATAACTCCGCGCGTGAAGTGGTGATGTTTAGCTCGGTGATGCGTGCGCAGCTTTCGCTGGCCTGGGTAATTGGACCGCCGCTGGCCTTCATGCTGGCGCTGAATTACGGCTTTACGGCGATGTTTTCCATTGCCGCGGGGATTTTCGCCATTAGCCTGGTGCTGATTGCGCTGATACTGCCGTCAGTCACACGGGTGGAGCAACCTGTTGACGTACCGCTGGAACAGACCGGCGGTTGGCAGGACAAAAATGTGCGCATGTTGTTTATTGCCTCCACGTTGATGTGGACCTGCAATACCATGTACATCATCGATATGCCGCTGTGGATAAGCCTTGAGCTGGGGTTACCGGACAAGTTGGCCGGGATCCTGATGGGGACGGCGGCTGGGCTGGAAATTCCGGCGATGATCCTGGCGGGCTACTATGTGAAACGCTTTGGTAAACGGCGAATGATGATCGCGGCCGTCGCGGCTGGCGTCCTGTTTTATCTTGGTTTGATCTTCTTTCACAGCCGCACGGCGCTGCTGGTGCTGCAACTGTTTAATGCAGTATTTATCGGTATCATCGCCGGGATAGGAATGCTGTGGTTTCAGGATCTTATGCCCGGGCGTGCGGGGTCAGCGACCACATTATTTACCAACAGTATTTCAACGGGGGTCATTCTCGCGGGAGTGATTCAGGGGGCTGTTGCGCAAAGCTACGGTCACTTTGCCGTCTATTGGGTGATTGCGGCGATTTCTGTGGTCACGCTGGTGATGACCGGGCGGGTAAAGGACGTTTGATTTTTGTAGTGCCGGATGCGCTGCGCTTATCCGGCACCACAAGGACTAGCGCATAAACGCTGGCTGCTTGTCTTCGTACTCGGTGATGGCTGCTTCATGCTGCAGCGTCAGCCCGATGCTGTCCAGACCGTTCAGCATGCAGTGGCGGCGGAAGTCGTCGATTTTAAAGCTGTAGGACTTATCGCCCGCTTTCACCACCTGCGCTTGCAGATCCACTTCAAATTTAATGCCCGGATTGGCTTTCACCAGGGCGAACATTTCATCTACCTGCGCGTCGCTCAAGGTCACCGGCAGCAGTTGGTTATTGAAGCTGTTGCCGTAGAAGATGTCAGCGAAGCTTGGCGCGATCACTACTTTAAAGCCGTAATCGGTCAGCGCCCATGGCGCATGTTCACGGGAAGAGCCGCAGCCAAAGTTTTCCCGCGCCAGCAGAATTGACGCGCCTTTATATTCCGGGAAGTTCAGTACGAACTCTGGGTTAGGCTGTTGCCCTTTTTCATCCAGAAAACGCCAGTCGTTAAACAGATGAGCGCCAAAACCGGTGCGCGTAACCTTCTGCAAAAACTGTTTGGGAATAATCGCGTCGGTATCCACGTTGGCGGCATCCAGTGGGACAACCAGGCCGGTATGTTGGGTAAATTTCTCTGCCATGGTAGTTTCCTTATTTGATGCTGCGAATGTCGGCAAAATGACCGGTAACGGCGGCAGCGGCGGCCATGGCCGGGCTGACTAAGTGCGTGCGACCACCGCGGCCCTGGCGGCCTTCAAAGTTACGGTTGCTGGTGGATGCACAGCGCTCGCCTGGGTTCAGGCGGTCATTGTTCATGGCCAGACACATGGAACAGCCCGGTAAACGCCATTCAAACCCGGCTTCGATGAAGATCTTGTCCAGACCTTCCGCTTCAGCCTGCGCTTTCACCGGACCAGAACCCGGCACAACCAGCGCCTGTACGCCTGGCGCAACTTTGCGCCCTTTGGCGATTTGGGCCGCAGCGCGTAAATCTTCAATACGCGAGTTGGTACAGGAACCGATAAACACTTTATCGATGGCCACTTCTGTTAACGGAATGCCCGGTTTCAGCCCCATATATGCCAGCGCTTTTTCAGCCGATGCGCGCTCAACGGGATCGGAAAATGACGCCGGGTCGGGAATATTATCGTTCACCGAGATGACCTGACCCGGGTTCGTACCCCAAGTGACCTGCGGTGCGATTTCTTCTGCCTGCAGGGTAACGACGGTATCAAACGTCGCGTTGTCGTCGGTTTTCAGCGTTTTCCAGTACGCAACCGCGTTGGTAAAATCCTCACCCTTCGGTGCGTGTAAACGACCCTGCACATAGTTAAAGGTGGTTTCATCCGGTGCGACCAGACCTGCTTTGGCGCCCATTTCAATGGCCATGTTGCACAGGGTCATACGGCCTTCCATGCTCAGCGCACGGATGGCTTCGCCACAAAATTCAACGACGTGTCCGGTACCGCCTGCACTACCGGTTTTACCGATAATCGCCAGCACGATATCTTTGGCGGTAATGCCAGGTGCTGCTGTGCCGTTAACTTCAATCTTCATGGTTTTGGCACGCCCCTGTTTCAGGGTCTGCGTCGCCAGAACGTGTTCAACTTCAGAGGTGCCAATACCAAAGGCCAGCGCGCCAAACGCGCCGTGTGTGGCGGTGTGGGAGTCGCCGCAAACGATGGTCATACCCGGCAACGTTACGCCTTGCTCAGGCCCCATCACGTGAACGATCCCCTGATACGGGTGGTTCAGGTCGTACAGTTCGACGCCAAATTCATTGCAGTTTTTGATCAATTCCTGCATCTGAATGCGCGCCATTTCGCCGGAAGCGTTAATGTCTTTGGTTTGCGTGGAGACGTTATGGTCCATGGTGGCAAAGGTTTTACCCGGCTGGCGCACCTGACGGCCATGCGCACGCAGGCCATCAAACGCCTGCGGAGAGGTCACTTCATGCACCAGATGTCTGTCGATATACAACAGCGGGGTTTCGTTTTGCGCTTCGTAGACGACGTGCGCATCGAACAATTTTTCGTATAACGTTTTGGCCATGATTACACCCCTTCTGCGACGTAACGGGCAATAATGTCACCCATTTCATCGGTACCGACTGCGGCAGCGCCACGGGCTAAGTCACCGGTGCGAATGCCTTCTTCTAATGCGCGGTTGATGGCGCTCTCAATTGCGGTTGCCGCATCATTGGCGTCCAGGCTGTAGCGCAGCAGCAGCGCCAGCGAAAGGATTTGGGCGATAGGGTTAGCAATGTTTTTCCCGGCGATATCCGGAGCGGACCCGCCAGCGGGCTCGTACAGACCAAAGCCCTGCTCATTCAGGCTGGCGGACGGTAACATCCCCATTGATCCGGTGATCATGGCGCATTCGTCAGACAGAATGTCGCCAAACAAGTTGGAGCACAGCAGCACGTCGAACTGGGATGGATCTTTGATCAACTGCATCGTCGCGTTGTCGATGTACATATGCGCCAGCTCAACATCCGGATATTCATTAGCAATTTCATTGACGATTTGGCGCCACAGAATAGACGTTTGCAGTACGTTGGCTTTATCAATCGACGTGACTTTGCGGCGACGCTGGCGAGCAGATTCAAACGCGATACGTGCGATACGCTCGATCTCGAAACGGTGATAAACCTCGGTATCAAAGGCTTTTTCATGTTGTCCGCTGCCTTCGCGGCCTTTTGGCTGACCGAAGTAGATACCGCCGGTCAGTTCGCGCACGCACAGGATGTCGAAACCGTTCGCGGCAATATCTGCGCGCAGAGGGCAAAATGCTTCCAGCCCCTGGTACAGCTTAGCCGGGCGCAGGTTGCTGAATAATTTGAAGTGTTTACGCAACGGCAGCAGCGCGCCGCGTTCAGGCTGCTGGTTTGGCGGCAGATTTTCCCATTTCGGACCGCCAACGGAGCCAAACAGAATGGCGTCAGCTTGCTCACATCCTTCAACCGTCGCTGGCGGCAGCGGCTGACCATGGTTATCGATAGCTGCCCCCCCCACGTCGTAGTGGCTGGTGGTAATGCGCATGTTAAAACGGTTGCGGATTGCGTCCAGTACCTTCAGGGCTTGCGCCATCACTTCCGGACCAATACCGTCGCCCGGCAAAACAGCAATATGATAATTCTTCGACATCACACGGTTTCCTTGTTGTTCTCGTTGTTCTGAGCTTTGCGTTGCAATTCTTTTTCGACTTCTTCGGCGCGCCAAATGTTGTTCAGCACATGAACCATCGCTTTCGCGGACGATTCGACGATATCTGTTGCCAGACCGACGCCGTGGAAGCGGCGACCGTTATAATTAGCAACGATATCCACCTGGCCCAGCGCATCTTTACCGTGCCCTTTGGCGGTCAGGCTGTATTTCACCAGTTCGATGTTGTACTCGGTCACACGGTTGATGGCCTGATAAATGGCATCGACCGGACCGTTACCGTTCGCCGCTTCGGCTTTGACTTCTTCACCGCAGGCCAGCTTGACGGAGGCGGTGGCGATGTCATTTGAGCCGGACTGCACGCTGAAGTAATCCAGACGGAAATGCTCCGGCTCTTCCTGCTGTTTATTAATAAAGGCCAGCGCTTCCAGGTCGTAATCAAATACCTGACCTTTTTTATCCGCCAGCTTCAGGAATGCGTCGTACAGGTTGTCCAGGTTGTATTCATTCTCTTTATATCCCATCTCGTCCATACGGTGTTTCACCGCGGCGCGTCCGGAACGGGAAGTCAGGTTCAACTGCACCTGGTTCAGACCGATGGATTCAGGCGTCATGATTTCGTAGTTTTCACGATTTTTCAGTACGCCGTCCTGATGGATGCCAGAGGAGTGGGCAAAGGCGCCGCTACCGACAATGGCTTTGTTGGCCGGAATGGGCATGTTGCAGATTTGGCTGACTAACTGACTGGTACGCCAGATTTCCTGGTGATTAATGCGGGTCTGTACGTTCAGGATATCTTTGCGCACTTTGATCGCCATGATCACTTCTTCCAGTGAGCAGTTACCGGCGCGTTCGCCGATACCGTTCATCGCGCCTTCCACCTGGCGAGCACCGGCGTGGACGGCCGCCAACGCGTTGCCAACGCCCAGACCTAAATCATCATGGGTGTGCACGGAGATGATGGCTTTATCGATATTCGGTACGCGTTCATACAGACCAGAAATGATTGCTCCGAATTCGAAAGGCATGGTGTAGCCAACGGTATCGGGGATATTGATAGTTTTGGCACCCGCATTAATCGCGGCTTCGACCACGCGGGCCAGATCGGCAATAGGGGTACGGCCAGCATCCTCGCATGAGAACTCCACGTCATCTGTATAATTACGCGCACGCTTCACCATGTAGACTGCTCGCTCGATCACTTCATCCAACGTGCTGCGCAATTTCGTCGCGATATGCATCGGCGAGGTGGCGATGAACGTATGAATGCGGAAAGCCTCAGCGACCTTCAGAGATTCTGCGGCAACGTCGATATCTTTTTCTACGCAGCGGGCTAAGGCGCAAACGCGGCTGTTCTTCACCTGACGAGCGATGGTTTGTACGGACTCAAAGTCACCCGGTGAAGAGACCGGAAAACCGACCTCCATCACGTCAACGCCCATACGCTCGAGGGCCAGCGCAATCTGCAGTTTTTCTTTCACACTCAGGCTCGCCTGTAACGCCTGTTCACCGTCACGTAAGGTGGTATCGAAAATAATGACTTGCTGGCTCATGGTTTAGGTCCTTGGTCTTTAGGGCGCCTTGCTTCGAGCATAAAAAAACCCGCGCAACGGCGCGGGTTTTTTGTCTTAACTGGAGCTGACTTAATGCTGAATGTCGTCCACCAGTCTACCGCGCAATGAGAATGCGTTTAGTAGTAGTAGACCGATAAAACGAGCAATGTAAGTCATCAATCAAGCTCCAGGCGAATGCGATATGCTTTTAGTGGTACTGGATATGAAGACTGATGTCAACCCCATTCCCTGCAAATGCTCCCGTTAAGGGGGAAAGTTTCTGATAAACTTAAGCGAATTGTGCTGAATTTCTCAGGGTATATAAAATTAATCATCTGATCGTTGAACATATTTTTCACGGTTTGACATATTTAAGCATATTTATTTGCATTTATGGTAACGAAGAACTAAAGATAACGCCTCATTTGGGATTTCATATCTTTATGATTTATCAGCTTTTATAGTCATTCTGAATGGATGAAACCAATGTGTTACCCAATAATTGATAAATTAATGTTAACTTTTAATGTGTTAATAATAGAAATGTTTAATTAAAACTTAAATACGTATTCACTGTGCGTATGATTGTGTATTCGCCACGCTTATGGTTATATTGTTTTCGAAATTTAAACATATGAATCATCGCGCAGTGACATCTGCCGCACTACGCTTGTGGTGTTCTTTTGTACATTTAGATTTGTGCCTTTATGTTTTCCTAATTTTAATGTTTTTCCTTTTTCTTATTTTATATGCATGGTAAATCATATTAACGGAGATTATTTCTGCACTCCGTCTGGGAAAAGGGAGTTTAGAGTGACAGTGGAGTTAAATATGCCAGAAGTAAAAATAATAGATAAATCTAATCTCATAGAGATGGGGAAGCCACAGCTTCGCATGGTTGATCTTAATTTATTAACTGTTTTTGATGCGGTGATGCAGGAACAAAATATTACGCGTGCTGCACATACGCTGGGGATGTCGCAACCCGCTGTCAGTAATGCGGTCGCACGCCTGAAAGTCATGTTTAACGATGAGCTTTTTGTTCGTTATGGCCGTGGAATCCAGCCGACAGCAAGAGCCTTCCAGCTGTTTGGCTCCGTTCGTCAGGCATTGCAATTAGTGCAGAATGAACTGCCTGGTTCCGGCTTTGAACCTACCAGCAGCGAGCGTGTATTCAATCTTTGCGTATGCAGTCCATTGGATAATATTCTTACTTCGTTGATTTATAATCGAGTTGAACAAGTCGCGCCGAACATTAATGTCGTTTTTAAATCTTCACTAAATCTAAATACCGAGCACCAATTACGTTATCAGGAAACTGAGTTTGTTATTAGCTATGAAGAATTCCGTCGTCCGGAATTTACCAGTGTTCCGTTATTCAATGACGAAATGGTGTTAGTGGCAAGCAAAAAACATCCGCGCATTAGTGGCCCATTGCTGGAAAGCAATCTCTATCATGAACAGCATGCCGTGGTTTCGCTCGATCGCTTCGCCTCATTCAGCCAGCCGTGGTATGACACACCGGATAAACAATCCTGCGTGGCTTATCAGGGAATGGCATTAATCAGCGTGCTTAATATTGTGTCGCAAACGCACCTGGTCTCTATTGCGCCGCGTTGGTTGGCGGAAGAGTTCGCCGATTCTTTAGAACTGCAGATATTGCCTTTACCTTTAAAATTGAATAGCCGCACATGTTATCTTTCCTGGCATGAGGCTGCGGGGCGCGATAAAGGACATCAATGGATGGAAGAACTGTTGGTCTCCGTCTGTAAGAAGTAGCCGCTGGCAGAATAAATCGGGGAATACATCTGGTTTATTCTGCTTTTATCTTTATATCTAAAATTTTGTGCTGAACTCGACTTTTTACGTATGTCCGAAAGTGTAAAAAAATAGACTAATTGCTGTAAGTCCCCCTTTTTAAGCGATTATTTATCATATCAATTGCTTATGCTGGTTTAATTCTCCATTTATTCAATTCTTACCTCCGTTTTATTCTTATTTACTCCAGTGCCACCCCTTCGGAGTCAATTGCCATGCGTCATCGTCAGCGGTTAATGTGTTGTTAAACCGTAATTCATTATAAGAGTGAGGCAAGCCATGGAGATGTTGTCTGGAGCCGAGATGGTCGTCCGATCGCTTATCGATCAGGGTGTGAAGCAGGTATTCGGTTATCCCGGGGGGGCCGTCCTCGATATTTATGATGCATTGCATACGGTCGGCGGTATTGATCATGTGTTAGTCCGTCATGAGCAAGCCGCGGTACATATGGCTGATGGCCTGGCGCGTGCCACGGGAGAAGTGGGCGTCGTTTTGGTCACTTCCGGACCAGGGGCAACCAATGCGATCACCGGGATTGCAACGGCATATATGGATTCCATTCCGCTGGTGATCCTCTCCGGCCAGGTCGCCACCTCCCTGATTGGCTACGATGCCTTTCAGGAGTGCGACATGGTGGGTATATCCCGCCCGGTGGTAAAACACAGTTTTCTGGTTAAACAAACGGAAGATATCCCGCAGGTGCTGAAAAAAGCCTTCTGGTTGGCGGCAAGCGGTCGTCCGGGGCCGGTGGTGGTGGATTTGCCGAAAGATATTCTGAATCCGGCGAAAAAACTGCCTTATAGCTGGCCGGAGTCGGTGAGTATGCGTTCGTATAACCCGACAACGACCGGGCACAAAGGACAGATAAAACGTGCTTTGCAGACGCTGGTCGCGGCGAAGAAACCGGTTGTCTATGTTGGTGGTGGCGCGGTGAATGCCGCCTGTCACGAACAACTGGGGCAAATTGCCGAAGCACTTAATCTGCCGGTTGTCTCCTCGCTGATGGGGTTAGGCGCGTTTCCGGCCACGCATCGCCAGGCGCTGGGAATGTTGGGCATGCATGGTACTTACGAAGCGAATATGACCATGCATCATTCTGATGTGATCTTTGCCGTCGGCGTTCGTTTTGACGATCGAACGACCAATAATCTGGCAAAATATTGCCCGAATGCGACCGTGCTGCATATTGACATCGATCCGACCTCTATTTCAAAAACCGTCACTGCGGATATTCCGATTGTGGGCGATGCTCGCCTGGTGCTGGATCAGATGCTTGAACTGCTGCCGCAGGAGAAATCGCAGCAGCCGCTGGATGATAACCGTGACTGGTGGCAACAGATCGAACACTGGCGCGCTCGTCAGTGCCTGAAATACGACACGCAAAGTGAAAGTATTAAACCGCAGGCGGTGATTGAAACCATCTGGCGTCTGACGAAAGGGGATGCATACGTGACCTCTGACGTTGGCCAGCATCAAATGTTTGCCGCACTTTACTATCCGTTCGATAAACCACGCCGCTGGATTAACTCAGGCGGCCTCGGCACCATGGGATTCGGTTTACCCGCGGCGTTAGGGGTGAAAATGGCGCTGCCGGATGAAACGGTGGTGTGCGTTACCGGGGATGGCAGCATTCAGATGAACATCCAGGAACTGTCGACGGCGCTGCAATATGAGCTACCGGTACTGGTGCTCAACCTTAACAACCGCTATCTCGGCATGGTCAAACAGTGGCAGGACATGATTTACTCCGGGCGTCACTCCCAGTCTTACATGCAGTCGCTACCCGATTTTGTGCGCCTTGCTGAAGCTTATGGGCATATCGGTATCCAGATTAATCATCCAGGCGAACTGGAGAGCAAGCTGGGCGAAGCGCTGGAACATGTGCGTAACCATCGCCTGGTGTTTGTTGATGTCACCGTCGACGGCAGTGAGCATGTCTACCCGATGCAGATTCGTGGGGGCGGGATGGACGAAATGTGGTTAAGTAAAACGGAGAGGACCTGATTATGCGCCGGATATTATCAGTATTGCTGGAAAACGAGTCGGGTGCATTGTCACGTGTGATTGGCCTCTTCGCCCAGCGCGGATACAACATTGAAAGCCTGACCGTCGCGCCGACTGACGACCCGACCTTATCGCGGATGACGATTCAAACGGTAGGGGATGAGAAAGTCCTGGAGCAGATCGAAAAGCAGCTACACAAACTGGTGGATGTTCTGCGCGTCAGCGAACTGGGGCAGGGCGCCCACGTTGAACGAGAAATCATGCTGGTGAAAATCCAGGCCAGCGGCTATGGCCGGGAAGAGGTGAAACGCAACACGGAGATATTCCGTGGGCAAATCATCGATGTTACGCCGTCGATCTACACCGTACAGCTGGCGGGCACCAGCGATAAGCTGGATGCGTTTCTGGCAACGCTACGGGAAGTCGCCAAAATCGTGGAAGTTGCACGTTCCGGTGTGGTGGGGCTTTCCCGCGGCGATAAAATTATGCGCTAACGCTTACCTGACCTACGCGAGATGCATTGGCTATCGGTTGCTTTTTTTTGCGAAATCAGCAGTAACCAGAGACAAAAGCGGTTGCCGCAGTCATTATTCTGCGCTTAGATGTTAAGAAGTTTAACCCATGCCATCTCAAAGGTTATGGTTTGTACATTTTACGCAAGGGGCAATTGTGAAACTGGATGAAATCGCTCGGTTGGCCGGCGTTTCGCGAACGACTGCAAGCTACGTTATTAACGGCAAAGCAAAGCAATACCGCGTAAGCGACAAAACGGTTGAAAAAGTCATGGCGGTGGTGCGTGAGCATAATTACCACCCGAATGCCGTGGCGGCCGGGCTGCGTGCTGGACGCACACGTTCTATCGGGCTGGTGATCCCGGATCTCGAAAACACGAGCTATACCCGGATCGCAAACTATCTGGAGCGCCAGGCGCGTCAGCGCGGGTATCAACTACTGATTGCCTGCTCTGAAGATCAGCCTGATAACGAAATGCGCTGTATTGAGCATCTTTTACAACGTCAGGTTGATGCCATTATCGTTTCGACTTCCTTGCCGCCTGAACATCCGTTTTATCAGCGCTGGGCGAACAGTTCATTCCCGATTGTGGCGCTGGATCGCGCGCTGGATCGTGAACATTTCACCAGCGTGGTGGGCGCAGACCAGGATGATGCGCAGATGCTGGCGGAGGAGTTACGTAAATTCCCTGCTGAAACCGTGCTCTATCTGGGGGCGCTTCCTGAATTGTCCGTCAGTTTCCTGCGCGAACAGGGTTTCCGTACCGCGTGGAAGGACGATCCGCGTGAAGTGCATTTTCTCTATGCCAACAGCTATGAGCGGGAGGCGGCCGCGCAGTTATTTGATAAATGGCTGGAAACGCATCCAATGCCTCAGGCGCTGTTTACCACGTCGTTTGCCCTGTTGCAGGGGGTGATGGATGTGACCCTGCGCCGCGACGGGCAGTTACCGTCTGATTTAGCGATTGCGACTTTTGGCGACCACGAGCTGCTCGACTTCCTGCAGTGCCCGGTACTGGCGGTGGCGCAGCGCCATCGAGATGTTGCGGAACGCGTGCTGGAGATTGTGTTGGCAAGCCTGGATGAGCCGCGTAAACCCAAACCAGGTTTAACGCGTATACGGCGTAATCTGTACCGTCGCGGTATTCTAAGCCGTAACTAAGTTGCCTCAATTGATGATGTCGGCGGATAAGCCTCTGACATCATCAATTATCCCGTTCTCGGAAATAACCGCATTATAATTAAGAATATTCTTTAGAATTATCTGAAATTGATTCTTCTATTATGCCGAATTAAAAATGCAACTATCCATTTTTGGGTAATTGAGACGTAACGATGCGTTACGGTTGTATTATTTTGTTACAAGCATGTAGGGATTTGCCGAATTAACAAACACTTTACTGGTGTGTTGCGACAATCTCGCCCTTATCTCGCTCCTGTGCGGCGTACAGACTGATTAACTGGTACTGTTATCTCGCTGCATATTGTCCTAAAATGCCGCTCGCGTCGCAAACTGACACTTTATATTTTTCTTTTGATGATATTCAGTTGTTTTAAACAATCATGAGTTGTTGGATTTTTTTCTTACAAATATTCATGACGTTAATTTGCTTCGTTTGCTGTACGGAATTTGTTCAACGCTGATATTAGCCGTAAACAATGGGTTTTTTGCTCCGCTAAGCGCCGTGACTTGCTTGACAAGGTTTTCCTCCGCTCCGTAAACTCCTTTAAGTGGGAATTTGTGGGATAAAGTGGTAATCGGGGGTGAGGCTGGCATGTTCCGGGGAGCAACGTTAGTTAATCTCGACAGTAAAGGGCGCTTATCTGTGCCTACCCGTTATCGGGATCAACTGCTCGAGAGCGCTACCGGTCAAATGGTTTGCACCATTGACATCCATCACCCGTGCCTGCTGCTGTACCCCCTGCCTGAATGGGAAATTATCGAGCAGAAGTTATCGCGTCTGTCGAGCATGAATCCAGTTGAGCGTCGCGTACAGCGCCTGTTGTTGGGTCATGCTAGCGAATGTCAGATGGATAGCGCTGGCCGATTATTGATAGCGCCCATTCTGCGGCAACACGCAGGGCTAACGAAAGAAGTGATGCTGGTTGGGCAGTTCAATAAGTTTGAGCTGTGGGATGAAACGACCTGGTATCAACAGGTCAAGGAAGATATCGACGCTGAGCAGTCTGTTACCGGCGCGCTGTCGGAACGATTGCAGGATTTGTCTCTATAAAATGATGGAAAATTATAAACATACAACGGTGTTGCTGGATGAAGCCGTAAACGGCCTGAATATTCGTCCAGACGGCATCTACATTGACGGGACATTTGGTCGCGGTGGTCACTCACGTCTGATCCTCTCGCAACTTGGCGAAGCGGGGCGTTTACTGGCCATCGATCGCGATCCGCAGGCGATTGCCGTTGCAAAGACGATTACCGATCCCCGTTTTTCCATCGTCCATGGTCCTTTTTCTGCGCTGGCTGATTATGTCGCCGAGCGCGGACTTACCGGTAAGATCGACGGGATTCTTCTCGATCTTGGGGTTTCTTCTCCACAGCTTGATGATGCTGAGCGCGGATTCTCATTTATGCGTGACGGTCCGTTAGATATGCGTATGGACCCTACACGCGGTCAGTCAGCGGCCGAATGGCTGCAAACCGCCGATGAAGCAGACATTGCCTGGGTGATTAAAACCTTTGGCGAAGAGCGCTTCGGCAAACGCATTGCTCGCGCCATCGTAGAGCGCAATCGCATCGAACCGATGACCCGCACTAAAGAGCTGGCGGAAGTGATTGCGGCGGCAATGCCGGTGAAAGACAAATTCAAACATCCCGCGACCCGTACCTTCCAGGCGGTGCGCATTTGGGTGAACAGTGAACTGGAGGAGATAGAGCAGGCGCTAAAAAGCTCGCTCAGCGTGCTGGCACCAGGTGGTCGCCTTTCGGTAATCAGTTTCCATTCGCTTGAAGATCGCATTGTGAAACGCTTTATGCGCGAACAAAGCCGTGGTCCTCAGGTTCCGGCTGGAATACCGATGACCGAAGCGCAGATCAAAAAGCTGGGCGGCCGTGAGTTAAGAGCACTAGGCAAGATGATGCCGGGTGAAGAAGAGGTAGCTGAAAATCCTCGTGCCCGTAGTTCAGTTCTGCGTATTGCAGAGAGGACGAACGCATGATCAGCAGAGTGACAGAAGCCCTCAGCAAAGTTAAAGGATCGATAGGAAGCAACGAGCGCCATGCCTTGCCTGGCGTGATCGGTGACGATCTTTTGCGGTATGGGAAGCTGCCACTCTGCCTGTTCATTTGCATTATTTTGACGGCGGTTACCGTCGTGACAACAGCACACCATACGCGGTTACTGACCGCGCAGCGTGAGCAGCTGGTTCTGGAGCGAGATGCGCTGGATATCGAATGGCGCAACTTGATCCTTGAGGAGAACGCGCTCGGCGACCATAGCCGTGTTGAACGGATCGCAACGGAAAAGCTGCAAATGCAGCATGTTGATCCCTCGCAAGAAAATATCGTTGTACAAAAATAAGGATAAACGCGACGCATGAAAGCAGCGGCAAAAACGCACAAGCCAAAACGCCAGGAAGAACAAGCCAACTTTATCAGTTGGCGTTTTGCGTTACTGTGCGGCTGTATTTTGCTGGCACTGGGTTTTCTGCTGGGGCGCGTTGCCTGGCTGCAAATCATCGCGCCAGACATGCTGGTGCGTCAGGGCGACATGCGCTCTCTGCGCGTACAGGAAGTGTCCACATCGCGCGGGATGATTACCGACCGTTCAGGTCGTCCGCTGGCGGTGAGCGTTCCGGTTAAGGCGATTTGGGCCGACCCCAAAGAGGTGCATGACGCAGGCGGCGTAAGCGTTGGTGAACGCTGGAGAGCGCTGTCGACCGCGCTGAATCTCCCGCTCGATCAACTGGCTTCCCGCATTAACGCCAACCCGAAAGGGCGCTTTATCTATCTGGCGCGTCAGGTAAACCCTGACATGGCTGACTACATCAAAAAACTGAAGCTGCCAGGCATTCACCTGCGCGAAGAATCCCGCCGTTACTATCCTTCCGGAGAAGTGACCGCTCACCTTATCGGCTTTACTAACGTCGACAGCCAGGGGATTGAAGGCGTTGAGAAGAGCTTCGACAAATGGCTCACCGGGCAACCGGGCGAACGTATTGTACGTAAAGACCGTTATGGCCGCGTCATTGAGGATATTTCCTCAACCGACAGCCAGGCGGCGCATAACCTTGCGCTAAGTATCGATGAGCGTTTACAGGCGCTGGTCTACCGCGAACTGAATAACGCCGTGGCGTTTAACAAGGCGGAGTCAGGCAGTGCGGTACTGGTGGATGTGAACACCGGTGAAGTGCTGGCGATGGCCAACAGCCCGTCCTACAACCCGAACAATCTCACCGGTACGCCGAAGGATGCGATGCGTAACCGTACGATTACCGACGTGTTTGAACCGGGTTCCACTGTCAAACCGATGGTGGTGATGACGGCGCTGCAGCGTGGCGTGGTTCGCGAAAATACCGTACTTAACACTATCCCTTACCGAATTAATGGCCACGAAATTAAAGACGTGGCGCGTTATAGCGAATTGACCCTCACCGGGGTTTTGCAGAAGTCGAGTAACGTCGGTGTTTCCAAGCTGGCGTTAGCGATGCCGTCCTCAGCGTTAGTAGACACTTACTCACGTTTTGGGCTGGGAAAAGCGACCAATTTGGGGTTGGTCGGAGAACGCAGTGGCTTATATCCTCAAAAACAACGGTGGTCTGACATAGAGAGGGCCACCTTCTCTTTCGGCTATGGGCTAATGGTAACGCCGTTACAGTTAGCGCGAGTCTATGCAACGATCGGCAGCTATGGCGTTTATCGGCCACTGTCGATCACCAAGGTTGACCCTCCTGTTCCGGGCGAGCGTATCTTCCCGGAATCAACCGTGCGTACCGTAGTGCACATGATGGAAAGCGTGGCGCTGCCCGGCGGCGGCGGCGTGAAGGCGGCGATTAAAGGCTATCGTATCGCCATTAAAACCGGTACGGCGAAGAAAGTAGGGCCGGATGGCCGCTACATCAACAAATACATTGCTTATACCGCAGGCGTTGCGCCTGCGAGTCAGCCGCGCTTCGCGCTGGTTGTTGTTATCAACGATCCGCAGGCGGGTAAATACTACGGTGGCGCCGTTTCCGCGCCGGTCTTTGGTGCCATCATGGGCGGCGTACTGCGCACCATGAACATCGAGCCGGATGCGCTGACAACGGGCGATAAAAATGAATTTGTGAATAATCAAGGCGAGGCAACAGGTGGCAGATCGTAATTTGCGCGACCTTCTTGCTCCATGGGTGCCGGGTGCACCGGAGCGAGCACTGCGGGAGATGACGCTCGACAGCCGTATGGCTGCATCGGGCGATCTCTTTGTCGCAGTATTGGGTCATCAGGCGGACGGGCGTCGGTATATCCCGCAGGCGATAGCGCAAGGTGTGGCTGCCATTATTGCAGAAGCAAAAGATGAAGCTACTGACGGTGAAATCCGTGAAATGCACGGCGTTCCAGTTATCTATCTCAGTCAGCTTAACGAACGTTTATCTGCACTGGCGGGCCGCTTTTACCACGAGCCTTCTGAAAAAATGCGACTGGTCGGCGTGACCGGGACCAACGGTAAAACCACCACCACCCAATTGCTGGCACAGTGGAGCCAACTGCTTGGTGAAACCAGCGCGGTGATGGGAACAGTCGGCAATGGCCTGCTGGGCAAAGTGATCCCGACGGAAAATACCACCGGTTCAGCCGTAGATGTCCAGCATGTGCTGGCAGGGCTGGTTGCACAAGGCGCAACGGTTGGCGCGATGGAAGTGTCTTCACACGGTCTGGTTCAGCATCGCGTGGCGGCGCTGAAGTTTGCCGCATCAGTATTTACTAACTTAAGTCGTGACCATCTTGATTACCACGGCGACATGGAACATTACGAAGCCGCAAAATGGCTGCTGTATTCCACGCACCATTGCGGCCAGGCCATCGTTAATGCGGATGATGAAGTCGGTCGTCGCTGGTTGGCCAAACTTCCGGATGCGGTTGCCGTATCGATGGAAGACCACATCAACCCGAACTGTCACGGTCGTTGGTTAAAGGCGATTGACGTGAATTATCACGACAGCGGGGCAACGATTCGTTTTACCTCCTCATGGGGTGACGGCAAAATTGAAAGTCGCCTGATGGGCGCGTTTAACGTCAGCAATCTGCTGTTGGCGCTGGCAACGCTGCTGGCGTTGGGATATCCGTTAGCTGATTTACTGAAAACGGCGACACAATTACAGCCGGTTTGTGGGCGCATGGAAGTGTTCAGCGCGCCGGGTAAAACCACCGTTGTGGTTGATTATGCCCATACGCCAGATGCGCTGGAAAAAGCGCTGCAGGCGGCACGTCTGCACTGTACTGGCAAACTGTGGTGCGTCTTTGGCTGCGGCGGCGATCGCGACAAAGGCAAACGTCCGTTGATGGGCGCGATTGCCGAGCAGTTTGCTGATGTTGTCGTGGTGACCGATGACAACCCGCGTACCGAAGAGCCGCGCGCCATTATTAACGACATTCTGGCGGGTATGCTGGATGCCGGACAGGCGAAAGTGATGGAAGGTCGCGCAGAGGCTGTGACAAACGCCATTATGCAGGCGAAAGAAAACGACGTGGTGCTGGTGGCCGGGAAAGGTCACGAAGACTACCAGATCGTTGGCTCGCAGCGCCTCGACTATTCTGACCGCGTTACGGCAGCGCGTCTGCTGGGAGTAATCGCATGATTAGCGTAACGCTCAGCCAACTGGCGGAGATCCTCCGTGGCGAACTGAAAGGAGCCGATCTGACTCTTGATGCGGTGACAACCGATACGCGTAAAGTTACGCCGGGCTGCCTGTTTGTCGCGCTGAAAGGCGAACGCTTTGATGCCCACGATTTCGCAGACAAGGCGCAAGAGAGCGGGGCGGGTGCGCTGCTGGTCAGCCGTCCGTTGGACACCAACCTGCCGCAGCTGATTGTTAAAGATACACGTCTGGCGTTTGGTGAACTGGCGGCATGGGTACGCGCTCAGGTTCCGGCGCGCGTTGTCGCGCTGACCGGCTCTTCCGGTAAAACGTCTGTCAAAGAGATGACCGCATCCATTCTGAGTCAGTGTGGCAACACCTTATATACCGCGGGCAACCTGAATAACGACATCGGCGTACCGATGACGCTGTTGCGCTTAAACAACGATTACGACTATGCCGTGATTGAGCTTGGCGCTAATCATCAGGGCGAAATCGCCTGGACCGTTGGCCTGACGCGTCCGGAAGCGGCGCTGGTGAACAACCTGGCAGCCGCGCATCTGGAAGGCTTTGGTTCACTGGCGGGTGTTGCGAAGGCAAAAGGTGAGATTTTTACCGGCCTGCCAGCGAACGGAATCGCCATTATGAATGCCGACAATAACGACTGGCTGAACTGGCAGAGCATTATCGGCGATCGCAAAGTCTGGCGCTTCTCCCCGAATGCGGCCAACAGCGACTTTTCGGCGGCCAATGTTCATGTGACTTCACACGGCACAGAGTTTTCTCTGCAAACGCCAACCGGAAGCATTGATGTTCTGCTGCCGCTGCCGGGTCGTCACAACATTGCTAACGCCCTGGCGGCGGCTGCGCTCTCTATGGCGGTAGGCGCGACGCACGAAGCGATTAAAGCGGGTCTGAAGGAGCTGCAAGCGGTACCGGGGCGTCTGTTCCCGATTCAACTGGCAGAAAATCAGCTACTGCTGGATGACTCCTATAACGCAAATGTCGGGTCAATGACCGCAGCGGTAAACGTGCTGTCCGAGATGCCGGGCTACCGCGTGCTGGTCGTTGGCGATATGGCAGAGCTTGGCGCGGAAAGCGAAGCATGCCACGTGCAGGTGGGTGACGCTGCGAAGGCTGCAGGTATCGACCGTGTGCTGAGTACAGGGAAACTGAGTCAGGCAATTAGCCATGCCAGCGGTGCGGGTGAGCATTTTGCGGATAAAACCGCGTTGACCGCGCATCTTAAGGCGCTGATTGCAGAACATCAGATTATGACGATTTTAGTGAAGGGTTCACGTAGTGCCGCCATGGAAGAGGTAGTACGCGCATTACAGGAGAATGGGACATGTTAGTTTGGCTGGCCGAACATTTGGTCAAATATTATTCCGGCTTTAACGTCTTTTCCTATCTGACGTTTCGCGCCATCGTCAGCCTGCTGACCGCGCTGTTCATCTCTTTGTGGATGGGCCCGCGCATGATCGCCCGCTTGCAAAAAATGTCCTTTGGACAGGTCGTGCGTAACGACGGTCCGGAATCACACTTCAGTAAACGCGGTACGCCGACCATGGGCGGGATTATGATCCTCACCGCGATTGTTATCTCCGTACTGCTGTGGGCATACCCGTCGAACCCGTACGTATGGTGCGTGCTGGTGGTATTGGTCGGTTACGGCATTATCGGTTTTGTCGATGACTACCGCAAAGTGGTACGCAAAGACACCAAGGGCCTGATCGCGCGCTGGAAATACTTCTGGATGTCGGTGATTGCGCTGGGCGTGGCCTTTGCCCTGTATCTGGCTGGTAAAGATACCCCGGCCACTGAGCTGGTGGTGCCGTTCTTTAAAGACGTGATGCCGCAGTTGGGGCTGTTCTACGTGCTGCTGGCGTACTTCGTGATTGTGGGTACTGGCAACGCGGTCAACCTCACCGATGGTCTGGATGGTCTGGCGATTATGCCGACCGTGTTTGTGGCCGCAGGTTTTGCGTTGGTAGCGTGGGCGACCGGTAACATGAACTTCGCCAACTATCTGCATATTCCCTATTTACGTCATGCCGGCGAATTGGTGATCGTCTGTACGGCAATTGTCGGTGCGGGGTTAGGCTTCTTGTGGTTTAACACCTATCCGGCGCAGGTCTTTATGGGCGACGTCGGATCGCTGGCGCTGGGCGGCGCGCTGGGCATTATTGCCGTGCTCCTGCGTCAGGAGTTCCTGCTGGTGATCATGGGCGGTGTATTCGTCGTAGAAACACTGTCGGTCATTTTGCAGGTTGGCTCCTTTAAGCTGCGCGGACAGCGCATCTTCCGTATGGCGCCGATCCACCATCACTATGAACTGAAAGGCTGGCCGGAACCGCGCGTAATTGTACGCTTCTGGATTATTTCGCTGATGCTGGTGCTGATTGGCCTGGCAACGCTGAAGGTACGTTAATCATGGCTGATTACCAGGGTAAAAAAGTCGTCATTATCGGTCTGGGTTTGACCGGGCTGTCCTGCGTGGATTTCTTCCTGGCGCGTGGCGTGACGCCGCGCGTAATGGATACCCGCGCGACGCCGCCGGGCCTGGACAAATTACCGGAAGCGGTTGAGCGTCATGTTGGCAGCCTGAATGATGACTGGCTGCTGGCCGCTGATCTTATTGTCGCCAGCCCTGGTATTGCCCTGGCGCATCCTTCGTTGAGCGCTGCCGCCGATGCGGGAATTGAAATTGTCGGCGACATTGAGCTGTTCTGTCGCGAAGCACAGGCACCGATCGTCGCGATCACCGGTTCCAACGGGAAAAGCACAGTCACTACGCTGGTAGGTGAGATGGCGAAAGCGGCCGGTGTGAACGTGGGGGTTGGCGGTAATATTGGCCTGCCCGCGCTGATGCTGCTGGATGACGAACGTGAGCTGTATGTTCTGGAACTGTCGAGCTTCCAACTGGAAACGACCTCCAGCTTACAAGCCGTAGCCGCTACCATTTTGAACGTCACCGAAGACCATATGGACAGATATCCGTTTGGCTTGCAGCAGTACCGTGCGGCCAAACTGCGCGTCTATGAAAACGCGAAAGTGTGTGTGGTCAACGCTGATGATGCGCTGACCATGCCGGTCCGCGGGGCGGATGAGCGTTGCGTGAGCTTTGGCATCAACATGGGTGACTATCACCTGAACCGTCAGCAGGGCGAAACCTGGCTGCGAGTGAAGGGTGAAAAAGTCCTTAACGTGAAAGAGATGACGCTTTCCGGTCAGCATAACTATACCAACGCCCTGGCTGCGCTGGCGCTGGCTGATGCCGCAGGTCTGCCGCGGGCGTCGAGCCTTAAAGCGCTGACCACGTTTACCGGTCTGGCGCATCGTTTCCAGACTGTGCTTGAGCACAACGGCGTGCGCTGGATTAACGATTCTAAAGCCACCAACGTCGGCAGCACTGAAGCCGCGCTGAATGGCCTGCACGTTGACGGTACGTTGCACCTGTTGCTGGGGGGAGACGGGAAATCCGCTGACTTTACGCCGCTGCAACGATACCTGACCGGCGACAACATTCGTCTGTATTGCTTTGGTCGCGATGGCGCGCAGCTTGCCGCTCTGCGACCTGACGTTACGGAACAAACTGAAACCATGGAGCAGGCAATGCGTCTGCTCGCACCGCGCGTGAAGTCGGGCGATATGGTGCTGCTGTCGCCCGCCTGCGCCAGCCTCGACCAGTTCAAGAACTTTGAGCAACGTGGTGACGTCTTTACCCGCCTGGCGAAGGAGTTGGGTTGATGCGCTTATCTCTCCCTCGTCTGAGAATGCCGCGCTTACCGGGACTGGGTATCCTGGCGTGGGTCTTCGCGGCACTTAAAGGCTGGGTGATGGCTTCGCGTGATAAAGACGCGGACAGCCTGATCATGTATGACCGCATGCTGCTGTGGTTGACCTTTGGTCTGGCAGCGATCGGTTTTGTGATGGTGACATCGGCATCGATGCCCGTTGGACAACGTCTGGCGGGCGATCCTTTCCTGTTTGCTAAGCGTGATGCACTGTACATCTTCCTCGCCTTCTGCCTGGCGATGGTGACGCTGCGTCTGCCGATGGAGTTCTGGCAAAAGTACAGTACGACGATGCTGATAGCCTCGATCATCATGCTGCTGATTGTGCTGGTGGTGGGTAGCTCCGTTAACGGGGCGTCGCGCTGGATTGCGCTGGGGCCGCTGCGTATTCAGCCTGCGGAATTTACCAAGCTGTCGCTGTTCTGTTACCTCGCCAACTACCTGGTGCGTAAAGTTGATGAAGTGCGTAACAACTTGCGCGGTTTCTTAAAACCGATGGGCGTAATTCTGGTGCTGGCTATTTTACTGCTGGCACAGCCTGACCTTGGTACGGTGGTGGTGCTGTTCGTCACTACCCTGGCGATGCTGTTTCTCGCCGGAGCGAAACTGTGGCAGTTCATCGCCATCATCGGCATGGGGATTTCGGCGGTCGTGCTGCTGATCCTTGCCGAACCGTATCGTATTCGCCGCGTAACCTCCTTCTGGAACCCATGGGAAGATCCGTTCGGCAGTGGCTACCAGCTGACGCAATCCCTGATGGCCTTTGGTCGCGGTGAGGTTTGGGGGCAGGGCTTAGGTAATTCAGTCCAAAAACTGGAGTATTTACCAGAAGCGCACACCGACTTCATCTTCGCCATCATTGGGGAAGAGCTGGGTTATATCGGTGTGGTATTGGCACTTTTAATGGTATTCTTCGTCGCTTTTCGCGCGATGTCGATTGGCCGTAAGGCGTTGGAAATTGACCACCGTTTTTCAGGCTTTTTAGCCTGCTCAATCGGGATCTGGTTTAGCTTCCAGGCACTGGTAAACGTCGGTGCGGCGGCGGGTATGCTGCCAACCAAAGGTCTGACGCTGCCGCTGATCAGTTATGGTGGTTCAAGTTTGTTGATTATGTCGACGGCCATCATGTTTTTGTTACGTATTGATTATGAAACGCGTCTGGAAAAAGCCCAGGCGTTTACACGAGGTGCACGATGAGTGGTCAACCGAAGCGGTTAATGGTGATGGCAGGCGGTACCGGCGGGCATGTGTTCCCGGGGCTGGCGGTCGCGCACCATTTAATGGCCCAGGGCTGGCAGGTTCGTTGGCTGGGCACCGCCGATCGTATGGAAGCGGACTTAGTGCCGAAACACGGCATTGAAATTGACTTTATTCGTATCTCCGGTTTGCGTGGTAAAGGCGTCAATGCGCTGCTTGCCGCACCTGTGCGTATTTTTAATGCCTGGCGTCAGGCGCGCGCCATCATGAAGCAGTTTAAACCCGATGTGGTGCTGGGTATGGGCGGCTACGTGTCTGGCCCTGGCGGTCTGGCGGCCTGGTCATTAGGTATTCCGGTTGTACTGCATGAGCAGAACGGCATTGCGGGATTAACTAACAAATGGCTGGCGAAGATTGCTACTACGGTGATGCAGGCTTTTCCTGGCGCTTTCCCGAATGCGGAAGTGGTGGGCAACCCGGTGCGCACTGACGTGCTGGCGCTGCCGTTGCCAAAAGTGCGTCTGGCCGGGCGTGAAGGTCCGGTTCGTGTATTGGTCGTCGGGGGATCTCAGGGCGCACGCGTACTGAACCAGACGATGCCGCAGGTTGCCGCAAAGCTTGGCGGCGCGGTGACTATCTGGCATCAGAGCGGCAAAGGCGCGCAGCAGACCGTTGAACAGGCGTATGCCGACGCGGGACAACCGCAGCACAAGGTCACTGAGTTTATTGATGATATGGCAGCGGCCTACGCGTGGGCTGATGTCGTGGTTTGTCGCTCAGGCGCGCTGACGGTGAGCGAAATTGCCGCCGCAGGTTTGCCTGCGCTGTTTGTGCCGTTCCAGCACAAAGACAGACAGCAGTATTGGAATGCGCTGCCGCTGGAGAAAGCGGGCGCCGCCAAAATTCTGGAGCAGCCGCAGTTTACTGTGGATGCCGTCGCCAGCACCCTTGCCGGGTGGTCGCGAGAAACGTTATTAACCATGGCAGAACGTGCGCGCGCCGCATCCATACCGGATGCCACAGAGCGCGTTGCAAATGAAGTGAGCCGGGCTGCCCGGGCGTAATTGTGGTGATGCCTTTTGCATCGCATGAACTAAGAAGTTAATGGCTAAAGAATGAATACACAACAACTGGCAAAACTGCGTTCCATCGTGCCCGAAATGCGTCGCGTTCGGCACATTCACTTTGTCGGCATCGGTGGTGCTGGTATGGGCGGTATTGCCGAAGTTTTGGCCAATGAAGGTTATCAGATCAGCGGTTCTGACTTAGCGCCGAATCCTGTGACGCAGCAGTTGACGAATCTGGGTGCCACGATTTTCTTCAACCATCGCCCGGAAAACGTGCGCGATGCGAGCGTGGTGGTGGTATCCAGCGCTATTTCTGCGGATAACCCGGAAATTGTTGCAGCGCATGAAGCACGTATTCCGGTGATTCGTCGTGCTGAAATGCTGGCGGAGTTAATGCGTTTTCGTCACGGTATCGCTATTGCCGGGACGCACGGTAAAACCACGACCACGGCAATGGTCTCCAGCATCTACGCAGAAGCGGGTCTGGATCCCACTTTTGTCAACGGCGGTCTGGTGAAGGCCGCAGGCGTGCATGCACGCCTGGGTCATAGCCGTTATTTGATTGCCGAAGCAGACGAGAGCGACGCGTCGTTCCTGCATTTGCAGCCGATGGTGGCGATTGTCACCAATATCGAAGCTGACCACATGGATACCTACCATGGCGACTTCGAAAATTTAAAGCAGACGTTTATTAATTTCCTGCATAACTTGCCGTTTTATGGCCGTGCGGTGATGTGCGTTGACGATCCGGTGATCCGCGAACTGTTACCGCGAGTTGGCCGTCAAACCACAACCTATGGTTTCAGTGATGATGCCGATGTGCGCGTTGAAGATTACCAGCAGATTGGTCCACAAGGGCACTTCACGCTGGTGCGTCAGGGGATGGCCGATTTACGTGTTACGTTAAACGCGCCGGGTCGTCACAATGCACTGAACGCGGCGGCGGCAGTGGCGGTCGCGACGGAAGAAGGTATTGAAGACGACGCTATTCTGCGCGCGCTGGAAAGTTTCCAGGGTACCGGACGTCGTTTTGACTTCCTCGGCGAATTCCCGCTTGAGCCGGTGAACGGTAAAGCCGGGACCGCGATGCTGGTTGATGATTATGGCCACCACCCAACGGAAGTGGACGCTACGATTAAAGCCGCGCGCGCGGGGTGGCCGGACAAAAACCTGGTGATGCTGTTCCAGCCGCACCGGTTTACGCGTACTCGCGATCTGTACGACGACTTTGCCAACGTGCTGACCCAGGTCGATGCGCTGTTGATGCTGGATGTGTATGCCGCGGGCGAAGCTGCGATTCCGGGTGCCGACAGCCGCTCGTTGTGCCGTACGATTCGTGGCCGCGGTAAGATCGATCCGATTCTGGTATCCGACCCGGCCCAGGTGGCAGAAATGCTGGCACCCGTATTAACCGGCAACGATCTGATTTTGGTGCAGGGCGCTGGAAATATCGGCAAAATCGCGCGTTCCTTAGCTGAAATCAAACTGAAGCCGCAAAACCCGGAGGAAGAACAACATGGCTGATAAAATCGCGGTCCTGTTAGGGGGAACCTCCGCTGAGCGTGAAGTATCGCTGAATTCAGGCGCGGCCGTATTGGCAGGGTTACGCGAAGGTGGTGTAGATGCCCATCCGGTTGACCCTAAAGAGGTCGATGTCACTCTTCTGAAATCTATGGGGTTTCAGAAGGTGTTTATTGCGCTGCATGGTCGTGGCGGTGAAGATGGCACATTGCAGGGCATGCTGGAGCTGATTGGCCTGCCGTATACCGGCAGCGGCGTCATGGCTTCCGCGATTTCCATGGACAAACTGCGCAGCAAGCTGCTGTGGCAGGGCGCAGGTTTACCCGTCGCCCCATGGGTTGCGCTGACCCGCGCTGAGTTCGAAAAAGGTCTTAGCGATGAAGCAGTTACAAAAATTTCTGCGTTAGGCTTGCCGCTGATTGTAAAGCCAAGCCGTGAAGGTTCCAGCGTAGGGATGTCAAAAGTTGAAGAAGAAAATGCTTTGCAGGGTGCATTAGCATTGGCTTTTCAGCATGATGAAGAAGTACTGATTGAAAAATGGCTCAGTGGCCCGGAATTTACAGTTGCGATACTTGGCGAAGAAATTTTACCGTCAATACGTATCCAACCCGCGGGAACCTTCTATGATTATGAGGCGAAGTATCTCTCTGATGAGACACAATATTTCTGCCCTGCTGGTCTGGAAGTCGAACAAGAAGCCTTTTTACAGGAATTAGTCCTGAAAGCGTGGACTGCATTGGGCTGTAAAGGTTGGGGTCGCATTGACGTCATGCTTGACAGCGATGGCCAGTTTTATCTGCTGGAAGCGAATACCTCTCCGGGTATGACCAGCCACAGTCTGGTGCCGATGGCGGCGCGTCAGGCGGGCCTGAGCTTCTCGCAGTTGGTGGTAAGAATTCTGGAGTTGGCGGACTGATATGTCGCAGGCTGCGCTGAACACGCGAAACGGTGATGAAGAAGAAGTAAACTCCTCACGCCGCAATAATGGAACGCGTCTTGCAGGAATACTGTTCCTGCTGACAGTGCTGTGCACCGTGTTTGTCAGCGGCTGGGTAGTGTTGGGATGGATGGAAGATGCGCAGCGCCTGCCATTGTCAAAACTGGTGTTAACCGGTGAACGGCATTACACGCGCAATGATGATATCCGTCAGTCCATCCTGGCGCTGGGCGCTCCGGGAACATTTATGACTCAGGATGTGAACATCATCCAGAGCCAGATTGAACGCCTCCCCTGGATCAAACAGGCGAGCGTCAGAAAGCAATGGCCTGATGAATTGAAGATTCATCTGGTTGAATATGTGCCAATAGCGCGTTGGAATGACCAACATATGGTGGATGCTGAAGGAAATACCTTCAGTGTCCCAACCGGTCGGGCTAATAAGCAGGTATTACCTATGTTGTACGGACCGGAAGGCAGCGCAAGTGAAGTGCTGCAAGGGTTCCGCGATATGGGGCAGGTGCTGGCTAAGGACAGATTCACCCTGAAGGAAGCGGCAATGACCGCTCGTCGTTCCTGGCAGTTGACGCTGAATAACGATATTAAGCTGAATCTGGGCAGGGGCGATACGATAAAACGTTTGGCTCGCTTTGTGGAACTCTACCCGGTTTTACAGCAGCAGGCGCAAACCGATGGCAAACGGATTAGCTACGTTGATTTGCGTTATGACTCAGGAGCGGCAGTAGGCTGGGTTCCCTTGCCTCCTGAGGAATCTAATCAGCAACAGAATCAGGCACAGGCAGAACAACAATGATCAAGGCGACGGACAGAAAACTGGTAGTTGGACTGGAGATTGGCACCGCGAAGGTAGCCGCTTTAGTAGGGGAAGTTCTGCCCGACGGTATGGTCAATATCATTGGCGTGGGCAGTTGCCCATCGCGAGGTATGGATAAAGGCGGGGTGAATGACCTTGAGTCAGTGGTGAAGTGCGTACAGCGCGCCATTGACCAGGCTGAACTGATGGCAGATTGCCAGATCTCTTCAGTGTATCTGGCGCTTTCCGGTAAACATATTAGCTGTCAGAATGAAATTGGTATGGTGCCCATTTCCGAAGAGGAAGTGACGCAGGAAGATGTGGAAAACGTGGTACATACGGCAAAATCCGTACGCGTTCGCGATGAACATCGTGTTCTGCACGTCATCCCGCAGGAATACGCCATCGACTACCAGGAAGGTATCAAAAATCCGGTCGGTCTTTCCGGTGTGCGTATGCAGGCAAAAGTCCACCTTATTACCTGCCACAACGACATGGCGAAGAATATTGTCAAAGCCGTTGAACGTTGTGGTCTGAAAGTTGACCAACTGATTTTTGCCGGGTTGGCAGCCAGTTATTCCGTATTGACGGAAGATGAACGTGAACTGGGTGTCTGCGTGGTGGATATTGGTGGTGGTACAATGGACATCGCCGTTTATACTGGCGGGGCGTTGCGCCACACTAAAGTTATCCCTTATGCAGGGAATGTCGTGACCAGCGATATCGCGTATGCCTTTGGTACGCCGCCGAGCGATGCTGAAGCCATCAAAGTGCGTCATGGCTGCGCACTGGGTTCCATCGTGGGTAAAGACGAGAGCGTTGAAGTGCCAAGCGTTGGTGGTCGTCCGCCGCGTAGCCTGCAACGTCAGACTCTGGCAGAGGTCATTGAGCCGCGTTATACCGAGCTGCTCAACCTGGTAAACGAAGAAATTTTGCAATTACAAGAACAGCTTCGCCAACAGGGTGTGAAACATCATCTGGCGGCGGGGATTGTGTTAACCGGCGGTGCTGCGCAAATTGAAGGTCTTGCGGCCTGCGCACAGCGCGTGTTCCATACACAAGTACGTATTGGCGCACCGCTGAATATTACCGGTCTGACGGATTATGCCCAGGAGCCGTATTATTCAACGGCGGTGGGGCTGCTGCACTACGGGAAAGAATCCCATTTAAGTGGTGAGGCTGAAGTGGAAAAGCGCGTAACTGCCTCGGTCGGATCGTGGATCAAGCGACTGAATAGCTGGTTACGTAAAGAGTTTTAATTTTTAAAGAGACCGACGCAAATTAACGGTCTCAGGCGACAGGCACTACACAAAGTCATTCAAGTTGCATCGCGGCGGCAACTGAGCGAATCTCCTGGAGCATAGTTTACTATGTCACGGGAGTGAGTGAAGGCAGCCAACAAAGAGGCGGCTTGAAGGATGAAGTGTAAAACGGAGAGAGAAACTATGTTTGAACCTATGGAACTAACCAACGACGCGGTGATTAAAGTCATCGGCGTCGGTGGCGGCGGCGGTAATGCCGTTGAACACATGGTGCGTGAGCGCATCGAAGGTGTTGAATTCTTCGCGGTGAATACCGACGCTCAGGCGTTGCGTAAAACGGCGGTTGGACAGACCATTCAGATTGGTAGCGGCATCACCAAAGGTCTGGGCGCGGGTGCAAACCCGGAAGTCGGTCGTAATGCGGCAGACGAAGATCGCGAAGCTCTGCGCGCAGCGCTTGACGGTGCAGACATGGTGTTTATCGCAGCTGGCATGGGCGGCGGTACCGGTACCGGTGCAGCGCCAGTGGTAGCTGAAGTCGCAAAAGATTTAGGTATTCTGACCGTTGCTGTCGTGACTAAGCCTTTCAACTTTGAAGGCAAGAAGCGTATGGCATTCGCGGAGCAGGGTATCACCGAGCTGTCCAAACACGTGGACTCTCTGATCACTATCCCTAACGACAAGCTGCTGAAAGTACTGGGCCGTGGTATCTCCCTGCTGGATGCATTTGGCGCAGCGAACGACGTGCTGAAAGGCGCAGTCCAGGGTATCGCTGAACTGATTACTCGTCCAGGCCTGATGAACGTCGACTTTGCAGACGTGCGCACCGTGATGTCCGAAATGGGCTACGCGATGATGGGGTCTGGCGTGGCGAGCGGTGAAGACCGTGCAGAAGAAGCGGCTGAAATGGCTATCTCTTCTCCGCTGCTGGAAGATATCGATCTGTCCGGCGCACGCGGCGTGCTGGTTAACATTACTGCGGGCTTCGACCTGCGTCTGGATGAGTTCGAAACCGTGGGTAACACGATTCGTGCCTTTGCATCGGATAACGCAACTGTGGTTATCGGTACCTCTCTGGACCCGGATATGAACGACGAACTGCGCGTGACCGTTGTTGCGACTGGAATTGGTATGGACAAGCGTCCTGAAATCACTCTGGTGACCAACAAACAGGTACAGCAGCCGGTAATGGATCGTTACCAGCAGCACGGTATGGCGCCGTTGACGCAAGAGCAGAAACCGGTAGCGAAAGTGGTTAACGACAATACGCCGCAAACCACGAAAGAGCCGGATTATCTGGATATCCCTGCATTCCTGCGTAAGCAAGCTGATTAAGAATTAGCTGGAATTTGGGAATTGTGGCTCTTTGTGCTAAACTGGCCCACCGAATGTATAGTACACTTCGGTTGGATAGGTAATTTGGCGAGATTATACGATGATCAAACAAAGGACTCTTAAACGTATCGTTCAGGCGACTGGCGTCGGTTTGCATACCGGCAAAAAAGTCACCCTGACATTACGCCCTGCGCCGGCCAACACCGGGGTCATCTATCGTCGCACCGACTTGAATCCTCCGGTAGATTTCCCGGCCGATGCCAAATCTGTGCGTGATACCATGCTCTGTACGTGTCTGGTCAATGAGCATGATGTGCGGATTTCAACCGTAGAGCACCTTAATGCTGCTCTGGCGGGCTTAGGTATCGATAACATCGTTATTGAAGTTAATGCCCCGGAAATCCCGATTATGGATGGCAGTGCCGCTCCGTTCGTTTACCTGCTGCTTGATGCAGGTATTGAAGAACTGAGCAGCGCCAAAAAATTTGTTCGCATCAAAGAGACCGTTCGTGTCGAAGATGGCGATAAGTGGGCTGAGTTTAAGCCGTATAATGGTTTTACGTTGGATTTCACTATCGACTTTAACCATCCGGCGATCGACTCCAGCACGCAGCGCTACGCGATGAACTTCTCTGCGGATGCGTTCATGCGCCAGATCAGCCGCGCGCGTACTTTCGGCTTCATGCGTGATATCGAATATCTGCAGTCCCGCGGCCTGTGCCTGGGCGGCAGCTTCGATTGTGCCATCGTTGTTGACGATTATCGCGTATTGAACGAAGACGGCCTGCGTTTTGAAGACGAATTCGTTCGTCACAAAATGCTCGACGCGATTGGTGACTTGTTCATGTGTGGTCACAACATTATTGGTGCATTCACCGCGTATAAATCCGGTCATGCTCTGAATAACAAACTATTGCAGGCAGTCCTGGCAAAACAGGAAGCCTGGGAATATGTGACCTTCCAGGACGATGCAGAACTGCCGTTGGCGTTCAAAGCACCTTCGACTGTACTGGCATAACGACATACGCTGTCGCATAAATTCGACTGGTAAATCTGGCACTCTCTCCGGCCAGGTGAGCCAGTCGTTTTTTTATCTTTCGATTGCAAAACCACCTTATCTGAAGCGACTTTTTCCCCACCAACAGATTAAAACACCGTTCGATCGCTGCTTTCTTAAGCATATTTACCCGCGACTTGCTGTCATTACTGCTGTGGAGCGTACGCTTTAATGGTAATATTTATGCGCAAAAAAATGGTTTTGCATTTGTAACCCCAAACGCAGGGTATATCAGGTGGCAATAACGTGAGTGGAATACTGACGCGCTGGCGACAGTTAGGCAGACGGTACTTCTGGCCGCATCTCCTGTTGGGGATGGTCGCGGCTAGTTTTGGCCTGCCTGCGCTCGGTAATGCTGCTGAACCTAATACTCCCGCGAAGGCGACCGCCAGCAATCACGATCAATCTGCCAAAGTTAACTTTAGCCAGCTTGCTTTGCTGGAGGCGACCAATCGCCGCCCGAATTTTACCGTTGACTACTGGCATCAGCATGCCATTCGTACGGTCATTCGCCATCTTTCTTTTGCTATGGCTCCTCAGGCGCTGCCTGTTGCCGAAGAGCCGTTGCCAATCCAGGCGCACCATCTTGCGTTACTGAATACGCTCAGCGCGATGCTGACGCAAGAAGGCAGACCGCCCGCGACCGTGAGTCGCGTGACATATGCCCATTTTACCTCTCAGGCCGCATTTAGCGTTCCGGTCTGGATCAGCCAGTTGCAGGGTATCCGCGCTGGCCCTCAACGCCTCAGCTAAAAAAGAACCTTCCAACTTATAATTTTTGACTCCGCACCGCGGGGCGTTTGAGATTTTATTATGCTAATCAAATTATTAACAAAAGTATTCGGTAGCCGTAACGAGCGTACGCTGCGTCGTATGCGTAAAGTGGTCAATGTCATCAATGCAATGGAACCGGAGATGGAAAAACTCTCCGATGATGAACTGAAAGCGAAGACCGCTGAATTCCGCGCCCGTCTGGAAAAAGGCGCCAGCGTTGAAAGCCTGATCCCGGAAGCGTTCGCGGTGGTCCGCGAAGCGAGTAAGCGTGTGTTCGGCATGCGTCATTTCGACGTACAGCTGCTGGGTGGTATGGTGCTTAACGATCGCTGCATCGCGGAAATGCGTACCGGTGAAGGTAAAACCCTGACCGCAACGCTGCCAGCCTACCTGAACGCCTTAAGCGGGAAGGGTGTACACGTGGTTACCGTGAACGACTACCTGGCTCAGCGTGACGCCGAAAATAACCGCCCGCTGTTTGAATTCCTCGGCATGACCGTGGGTATCAACATGTCTGGCCTGCCTGCGCCAGCCAAGCGTGAAGCCTACAATGCCGATATTACTTACGGTACCAACAACGAATACGGCTTTGACTACCTGCGCGACAACATGGCGTTTAGCCCGGAAGAGCGCGTTCAGCGTAAACTGCACTATGCGCTGGTCGATGAAGTCGACTCCATCCTGATCGATGAAGCGCGTACGCCGCTGATCATTTCCGGTCCGGCTGAAGACAGCTCGGAAATGTATAAAAAAGTGAACAAAATCATCCCGCACCTGATTCGTCAGGAGAAGGACGATTCCGACACGTTCCAGGGGGAAGGCCACTTCTCTGTTGATGAGAAAGCGCGCCAGGTCAACCTGACCGAACGTGGTCTGGTACTGATTGAAGAGCTGTTGGTTAACGAAGGCATCATGGATGAGGGCGAATCGCTGTACTCTCCGGGCAACATTATGCTGATGCACCACGTGACTGCTGCACTGCGCGCGCACGTGTTGTTTACCCGCGACGTTGACTATATCGTGAAAGACGGCGAAGTTATCATCGTCGACGAACACACCGGTCGTACTATGCAGGGCCGCCGCTGGTCCGATGGTCTGCACCAGGCTGTTGAAGCCAAAGAAGGCGTAGATATCCAAAACGAGAACCAGACGCTGGCATCCATTACCTTCCAGAACTACTTCCGTTTGTACGAAAAACTGGCCGGTATGACCGGTACAGCAGACACTGAAGCCTTTGAATTCAGCTCCATCTACAAACTGGATACCGTGGTTGTGCCGACCAACCGCCCGATGATCCGTAAGGATTTACCGGATCTGGTGTACATGACTGAAGCGGAAAAAATTCAGGCGATCATTGAAGATATTAAAGAGCGTACCGCAAATGGCCAGCCGGTGCTGGTTGGTACTATCTCTATTGAAAAATCGGAAGTGGTTTCTAACGAGCTGAACAAGGCGGGTATCAAACACAACGTTCTGAACGCCAAGTTCCACGCCAACGAAGCCGCAATCGTCGCCCAGGCGGGTTATCCGTCCGCAGTGACTATCGCGACAAACATGGCAGGTCGTGGTACCGATATCGTGCTGGGTGGTAGCTGGCAGGCGGAAATTGCCGAGCTGGAGGACCCGACTCCAGAACAAATCGCGCAGATCAAAGCCGAGTGGCAGGTTCGCCATGATGCGGTATTAGCAGCAGGTGGTTTACATATTATCGGTACCGAGCGTCACGAATCTCGTCGTATAGATAACCAGCTGCGTGGTCGTTCTGGTCGTCAGGGGGATGCGGGGTCTTCTCGTTTCTATCTGTCGATGGAAGATGCGCTGATGCGTATTTTTGCTTCTGACCGCGTGTCCGGCATGATGCGTAAACTGGGCATGAAGCCTGGTGAAGCGATTGAACACCCGTGGGTGACTAAAGCGATTGCAAACGCGCAGCGTAAAGTAGAAAGCCGCAACTTCGATATTCGTAAGCAATTGCTGGAATATGATGACGTTGCCAATGACCAGCGTCGCGCAATCTACACCCAGCGTAACGAACTGCTGGACGTAACTGACGTTAGCGAAACCATTAATAGCATCCGTGAGGATGTCTTCAAAGCGACAATTGATGCCTATATTCCGCCGCAGTCTCTGGAAGAAATGTGGGATATCCCGGGTCTGCAGGAACGTCTGAAAAACGACTTCGATCTGGAAATGCCTATTTCAGAGTGGCTGGATAAAGAGCCTGAGCTGCATGAGGAAACGCTGCGCGAACGTATTCTGGCAAACGCCATCGAAGTTTATCAGCGTAAAGAAGAAGTTGTGGGCGCGGAGATGATGCGTCACTTCGAAAAAGGCGTGATGCTGCAAACTCTCGATTCTCTGTGGAAAGAGCACCTTGCGGCGATGGATTACCTGCGTCAGGGTATCCACCTGCGTGGTTATGCGCAAAAAGATCCGAAGCAGGAATACAAGCGTGAATCCTTCTCTATGTTTGCATCAATGCTGGAATCACTGAAGTACGAAGTGATCAGCACCCTGAGCAAAGTTCAGGTACGTATGCCTGAAGAAGTAGAAGCGATGGAGCAGCAACGTCGTGAAGACGCTGAACGTTTAGCGCAGATGCAGCAGTTGAGCCATAAAGGTGACGATTCTGCCGCGGCAGAAGAGCTGGCAGCACAAACTGGCGATCGTAAAGTGGGCCGTAACGATCCGTGTCCTTGCGGTTCCGGGAAAAAGTACAAACAGTGCCATGGCCGTCTGAGCTAAGAAAATAACTTACTGAAAAGGCGCAGAATTCTGCGCCTTTTTTATGGACTATAAAGATGAAAATACTGCAGATCGCCGTCGGGATTATTCGCAACCAGCACCATGAAATTTTTATAACCCAGCGTGCGGCTGATGCCCACATGGCAAATAAGCTGGAGTTCCCCGGCGGGAAAATTGAAGCAGGCGAAACGCCGGAGCAGGCGCTGATTCGCGAGTTACAGGAAGAAGTAGGCATTACGCCGACTCAAAGCTCACTGTTCGAAAAGCTGGAGTACCAGTTTCCGGACCGGCATATCACTCTGTGGTTCTGGCTGGTTGAAAGCTGGGAAGGCGAACCGTGGGGGAAAGAGGGGCAACCGGCGCAGTGGATTGCGCAAGATGCTCTGAATGCAGAAGATTTTCCGCCTGCGAATGCGCCGGTAATTGAAAAGCTGATTGCTGGATAAAGGTGTTCGTAGGCCGGATTAGGCAACCCCACCATCCGGCAAATTAGGGCGGGGTCGCTACGCTTGCCCGCCCTACGTTTTAGCTGAATTACTTCTGCTCTTCACTCCAGTCGTCGTTTTCCGACAGATCACCAGAGCTTGGGATACGTTTCTCTTCTGCGGCCCACTCACCCAGATCGATTAACTGGCAGCGCTTGCTGCAGAATGGGCGAAACGGGCTGACTTCACCCCACACTACGGGTTTGCCGCAGGTTGGGCAGTTGACGATGGTTTGTTCAGACATGTTGACTCCTTAACAGCACGCCAGATCAAAATCGAGACGCTCAGGCACCTGGCCATTCTCGCTATCCAGCGGCATAAAGCGAATAGCAAAGCGGCTCTTATGACCAGAAATTTGCGGATAAAGCTGCGAATCAAGCGGCAGCTGCAAGCGAAGCAGATCGGCATCTTCGCCGTTGTCCTGATAAAAACCATTCAAGCTGGTTTGCTTACGGAATGGCGCAGAGTTGCGAATTAAATCCAGCACCAGCGACAGTGCCTGATTGAGCGGATTCAGACTTGCAAGCCATGTTTCAACCTGCGCGTCGCGATGCGACTGCGGTAGATGTAACCAAATATGCAGGGTCGGCAGATCGAAGCTGCAGCATCCGCCAGGAATGCTTAAACGCTGACGTACAAGGCCAATCAGACGATCTTCGCGCAGCGTCTGTCCAATACGCGGAGCTGAAATCAGAATGCTGCCCGCGCTTTTTAACTGCTGGCGCAATGCGTCGATCCTGTTTTGATCGACGCCGGGAACTTCAACCCAGGCCTGGAGTTTACGCTGTTGTCTTTCCAGCTCTTTGAGGAGTTCGGTACGGACTTCGCCGCGTTCAAATACATCCAGTAAGTCCCCGATGTTGCGGAAAAAATGCAGTGCGCCTGCATGGTCCGCTATGGGTACATTAACGGAGAGCTGTTGGATTAAAAACTCAATGCGCAGCCATGTACGCATCTTCTCATTGAGAGGGTGTTCAAAAAGGACCTGGGTGTGCATTACGGTTTTTCCTGTGAGACAAACTGCAACGCGCATTGCAGATAGAGCGCGTGCAGGTGGGCGACATCCGAGGCGATGGCCTCCGGTGCGCCATTATTATCAATAACATCGTCTGCCACGGCCAGACGCGCTTCGCGCGTTGCTTGGGCAGCAAGAATTTGTTCAACATGCTCACGCGTGACGTCATCGCGCTGCATAGTGCGTCTGAGCTGTGTCTCGGGGGTAACATCCACCACGAGTACGCGGTTGGCTTTTTTATACAGCGAATTTTCCACCAGCAAAGGTACAACCCACAACAGATAAGGGGAGGTTGCTTGCTGAAACTGGCGCTGCGTTTCCTGCTGAATAAGCGGATGGAGCAGGGCATTCAGCCAGCTTTTCTCCTCAGGACTGGAAAAAATGCGTTCGCGTAAAATGCGTCGCTGCAACGATCCGTCGGTAGCTATAACTTCGGTACCAAAATGTTCTTCGATCGCCTTAAGGGCTGGGGTACCGGGTTCAACCACCTGGCGCGCAATAATATCTGCATCAATGACGTTTATTCCGAGGTCTGCGAACGCATTTGCAACGGTACTTTTACCACTGCCAATGCCACCGGTTAAGGCTACCGTATACCTCATAGATGCAGATCCTGGAGTTTAAGTTTGATTATCAAACAGTTAAAAGTTAAGCGTGCGACGGCGAGGTTGCTGCAGGATTAACCTACTATTCGCCAGGTAAATTTATGGGATTGTAGCGTAAAAAAAGAGAATTTCGCAGTCTTGCGCGGCATTGATTAGTGCGTATGATAGCGTCACTGGAGTTGTGAGTTTCGATTTTTCGCCATTAACCCCAGGAATCCGCACATGCGTATCGAAGAAGATCTGAAGTTAGGTTTCAAAGACGTTCTTATCCGCCCTAAGCGTTCTACTCTCAAAAGCCGTTCCGATGTTGAGCTGGAACGTCAATTTACCTTTAAGCACTCAGGTCAGACCTGGTCCGGCGTACCGATTATTGCCGCGAACATGGACACTGTCGGGACGTTTGCCATGGCAACGGCGCTGGCATCCTTCGACATCCTGACTGCGGTGCACAAACACTATTCTGTTGAAGACTGGACTGCTTTCATCGCAGAGAGCTCTGCTGATGTGCTCAAACACGTAATGGTTTCAACCGGCACCTCTGATGCAGATTTCGAAAAAACCAAACAGATTCTGGCGCTCAACCCGGCGCTGAACTTTATCTGCATTGATGTGGCAAATGGCTACTCAGAGCATTTTGTTCAGTTTGTGTCGAAAGCGCGTGAAGCATGGCCGACAAAAACAATTTGTGCGGGCAATGTGGTTACTGGAGAAATGTGTGAAGAGCTGGTACTTTCCGGCGCGGACATTGTTAAAGTCGGCATTGGCCCGGGTTCTGTATGTACCACACGTGTAAAAACCGGCGTTGGCTACCCACAGCTTTCTGCGGTTATTGAATGTGCCGATGCCGCTCACGGTCTGGGCGGCATGATTGTCAGTGACGGCGGCTGCACAATGCCGGGTGACGTGGCAAAAGCGTTCGGCGGTGGCGCGGACTTCGTTATGCTCGGCGGTATGTTGGCCGGTCATGAAGAAAGCGGCGGCAAAATTGTTGAAGAGAACGGTGAGAAATTCATGCTGTTCTACGGCATGAGCTCTGAATCAGCCATGACGCGTCACGTCGGTGGTGTTGCACAATACCGCGCTGCGGAAGGTAAAACAGTTAAGTTGCCTCTGCGTGGCCCGGTTGATAATACTGCACGCGATATCCTTGGCGGCCTGCGTTCTGCCTGTACCTATGTCGGTGCATCTCGCCTGAAAGAACTGACCAAACGTACAACGTTTATTCGTGTACAGGAACAAGAAAACCGCGTTTTCAATAGCCTGTAAGAACAGGTAGTACTATGACATGCCGGATAAGCTGTGCGCCATCCGGCATTTGAATTTATCCCACCCCGCTCATCGCATCTCCTAAATGAAAAATCGGCAAATACATCGCAACGACCAGCGTACCGATTATCAGCCCCGTAATGACCAGTAACGCAGGCTCGAGTAGCGCAGCCAGATTCTCTGCCTGAGACAATGTTTTCTCGCCGTGGTGATGGGCGAGATTACGCAGCATTGTATCCAGCGAGCCGGAAGCCTCACCTGTTCTGACCAACTGTATGCACAATGGGCTGAATTCACCGCAATTTTTTAGCGCTAACCAGACCGGTTGTCCGGCGCTGATGTCGTAATGTACCTGCGCTAAGCGTTGCGACCAGAAAGGGTTGGCCAACGTTTCAGTGACGCTCTCAAGGCCTTGCAGAAAAGGAATACCTGCATTTTGCGTTAACGCCAGAACAGTGAAGATCTGCGTGAGTTTTTGCCCTCTCACCATCGGCCCTATGACCGGGAAGCCGAGCAGCAATTTCTGGCGCAGAGTGAGCCAGTATGGCTGCTGCTTCATCAGGTGATATGCCGCACCCGCTACCAGGCTGAATGCTCCCGCCAGCCATCCCCATTGGCTGCTAAAATGCGCGATGGCAATAATCCACTGAGTGAGTGCCGGTAGCGGGGTGTTAAACGACTGGTAAATGGCGGCAAACTCAGGGAGTACAAACTGCAGCATCGCGAACACCACCATCACCGCCATCGTGATAATGAAAATCGGATAGCGTAGAGCTTTTTTAACTTTATCCGCCAGTTGCTGTTGATTCTTCTGCTGGCGGGCGAGTTCAAAGCAGCAGTCGTCCAGCTTACCCGTAAGCTCTCCGGTACGGATCATTGCCTGATAAAGAGGCGGAAAAACGTGTTGCCACTGAGATAGCGAGGTGGAGAGAGAAATACCCTGTTCCATATCGTGAGCCAGCGTACGCAGTAGCGCTTGCCATTGGCTGCTGGGATGCTGTTCAGCCAGCAAAGCTAAACTTGCCGAGAGTGTTAGCCCTGCTTTCAGCAACGTCGCCAGTTGATGTATGGTTTCAGCGCTTTTTTCATGGCTCCAGTGTGAGGCTTTGACACGCATACGATTAATGCGCAGCGGCGTGATATGCCGTTGCTCGAGAGCAAGCATCAATGAGGGGCGGGTATCGGCCCAAAGTACGCCTTCCAGTGGATTACCTTCGTTGCTAATACCTTGCCAGCGCCAAAGCAGTTTAGCTGACATGGGGTATGCCCAGTACGCGTACCAACTCTTCAAATGTTGTTAACCCTTGTTCGACGGCCTTGCAACCATTTTCGAAAAGCGTGCTCATCCCCAGTTGCTGAGCATTCGATTCCACTCCGTCTACGGACGTACCGTTGGCGATGCTCTGGCGCAATGCAGGTGTAACGGGGAGAACTTCAAACAATGCCGTACGGCCATAAAATCCGTGATAGCAATGTTGGCAGCCCGGAGCCTGCCAACGAGGCAGTGGCGTAGGCCAGATCGCTTCCGGGAGCATGATCGGCGTTTCCAGACGTTGTCGGCAATGGGGACACAATTTTCTCACCAACCGCTGCGCAATGACGAGCGTCAGCGCGGAGGCGATCATCCAGCGTGCAACCCCCATTTGCTGCAAGCGTATTAGTGTTTCTGTGGTGGAATTGGTATGCAGTGTTGATAGAACCAGATGACCGGTTTGTGCGGCTTTAAGGGCTATTTCAGCCGTTTCGCCATCACGGATTTCACCCACCATGATAATGTCGGGATCCTGACGCAGCAGCGCGCGCAATACTCCCTGAAAAGTGAGGCCGGCACGTGGATGAATTTGTGTTTGGTTAAGACCTGCGATCGGGATCTCGACTGGATCTTCCACGCTACAGAGGTTAACGTCCTGAGTGTTTCGGGTCTGCAGCGCACTGTACAGCGTGACCGTTTTACCGCTTCCGGTCGGTCCGGTGACCAGAATCAGCCCCTGAGGCTGCTGCAACGCTTGTGAAAATGCTGCCAGCTGCGCGTCCTGCATTCCCAGCGCGGTGATTTCCAGCGCTTGATCGACCTGATGCAGTAGCCGTAGCACCACTTTTTCGCCAAAGCGACAGGGCAGGGTGGCGATGCGAAACGAGACCGGCTCTCCTGAAATTTCAACGGTAAATTGGCCGTCTTGCGCAAGTCGGTGCTCGGCAATATCCAGACTGCCTAAAACTTTTAGTCTGGCAGTGATGGCGATACCCATCTCGGTCGTGACGTCCGGTAAAGCATGCAGTACGCCATCCACACGTAATCTGATTCGATAGTGATTTTCCGCTGGTTCAAAATGAATATCAGAAGCCCGTTGCACCAGCGCGGATTGAAACGTCTGATTCAGCAAATCTGCTGCGCTGGCGCTGCTTTTCGTGACCACTGCCGGGAGCATTTTCTGTGGCGTATGCGTGTGGCCTTCCATTTGTTGACGCGTCCAGCAGACGATGTCGATACGTCGGGTGGTGGCAAAATGCAGTGCGTCCAGCAATTCGTGGGATGGAGCGTCCACGACGGCGATGTGCACCACTTCATTGTCTGCATCCAGTAATATTCCCTGATGACGTTGGCACAGCGCCGTAAGTTGGGTGGTATTCATCTCTTTTCCTTAATTAATATCGAAACGGAAAACGTCTTCACAGGCCTGTTGCAATGCGCTGTCATTCTGGATAACGCAGTTACGGCTCCAGCCGGTAATACCGTTGGCATTGTCCCAACCCGGCGTCATGGTGATGCTTAACCCGTTCAGGCTTTCTTGTCCGCTGAGGCTGACCACTCCTTTTTCAACGCTCATGGCGGAGACATAACGGGTGGTGGCTGGAGAAGGGATGCCATTCGTTCCGGCATCACAGGTTGTTGTTCCGCCATGCTCCAGCGCACAGAGCTCAACCGCCGTGCGATAGGGAACAAAGGTTTGCAGCATGTCTGTTAACGCGGCTTTGCGCAGATAGTTTTGATAAGCCGGAATACCGATGGCGCTAAGGATGGCAATAATGCCAATGACCACCATGAGTTCGATAAGTGTGAAGCCTCGTTGCTTGTCCATCGTTCGCTCCTTGAGTTAGCTGGCGCTACTTTGGCAAACGCTCGGGTTTACGGCGAGAGGCAAAAAACAGAACGGGAAGGCGGGTTCCGAGGATTTTTATGAAATTACAGAGTCAGACAACGTATTTGCGAAGAGGCTCGAAGAAACAGCCGTATGGCGGCGTAAACGCTTATCCGGCCGATAGAAAAACCGGCGTGATGGGCCCGATAAGTGAAAGTACTATCGGGCTAAACCATCAGTAATTAGCGAAAACGCATAGAGAGATCGAGCGCGCGAACATGCTTGGTCAGCGCGCCAACAGAGATGAAATCCACGCCAGTTTCGGCAAATTCGCGCAGAGTTTCATGAGTGACGTTACCCGACACTTCCAGACGCGCCTGGCCGTTGGTGCGTTTTACCGCTTCCCGCATTTGGTCAGTTTCGAAGTTATCGAGCATGATGATGTCGGCCCCTGCTTTCAGCGCGTCATCCAGTTCATCCAGGCTTTCTACTTCGACTTCAACCGGCACATCCGGGTGCAGCCAGAAGGCTTTTTCAACGGCCTGACGTACCGAACCAGAAGCAATAATGTGGTTTTCTTTAATCAGGAAAGCGTCAGAAAGGCCCAGACGATGATTCGCGCCGCCGCCGCATAATACGGCGTATTTCAGCGCGGTACGTAGCCCCGGCAGAGTTTTACGTGTATCCAGCAGTTGAGTTTTTGTTCCCGCCAGCAGGTCGACATATTTACGCACCTCGCTCGCCACACCTGAAAGCGTCTGTACAAAATTAAGAGCGGTACGTTCGCCGGTTAGCAGCACGCGGGAAGGGCCGTCCAGTTCAAATAGCGGCTGATTGGCCTTAATGCTGTCGCCATCTTCGACATGCCAGGCGATGTTGACATCATCGCCAGCCAGTTGAATAAAGACCTCTTCCACCCAACGTTTTCCACAAAAAACGCCATCTTCACGGGTGATCACGGTGGCGTGGGAGCGCATCTCCGCGGGTAAAAGCTGTGCGGTGATATCGTTATTGGCATCAACTTCTCCGCCTAAATCTTCACGCAGCGCCTGAGCTACAGCGGCAGGGATATCCAGATTTATGCGTTCCAACAGCGCGTCACGTCGGTAGTCAGGGTTATAGCGGCGAGGCGGCATGATAAAACTCCAAATTGCTAACGAATCATAAGGTGGAAACATGCTACCCTGAACCTGATATGAGCACCACCAATAAGGAGATTCTGCATGTTGTTAGACGAGGGCTGGCTGGCAGAGGCGCGACGCGTTCCCTCTCCTCATTACGATTGCCGCCCAGATGACGAAAACCCTTCTCTGCTGGTGGTGCATAATATCAGCCTGCCGCCCGGTGAGTTTGGCGGCCCGTGGATCGATGCGCTGTTTACGGGCACGATTGATCCCAATGCCCATCCTTATTTTGCCGGGATCGCCCATTTGCGCGTTTCGGCACATTGTTTAATTCGCCGTGACGGTGAAATCGTGCAGTATGTCCCCTTTGATAAACGCGCCTGGCATGCTGGCGTGTCGAACTATCAAGGCCGCGAACGCTGTAATGATTTCTCAATTGGTATTGAGCTGGAAGGGACGGATACGCTGGCTTATACCGATGCGCAGTATCAGCAACTGGCAGCCGTGACGAATGCCCTGATTACGCGTTATCCGGCCATTGCCAACAACATGACAGGACATTGCAATATTGCGCCCGAGCGTAAGACCGATCCCGGGCCCTCTTTTGACTGGGCAAGGTTTCGCGCCCTGGTCACCCCCTCGTCGCACAAGGAGATGACATGACGCTGTTTACAACATTACTGGTGTTGATTGTTGAACGCCTGTTTAAGCTGGGTGAGCACTGGCAGCTTGATCACCGGGTTGAAGCTTTTTTCCGCCGGGTGAAGCATTTTTCGATGATGCGTACGGTAGGCATGGCCCTTATTGCGATGGGGGTGACGTTCCTGCTGCTGCGCGCACTTCAAGGCCTGTTGTTTAACGTGCCTTTGCTGGTGGCGTGGATCTTAATTGGTTTGCTGTGCATCGGCGCTGGCAAGACGCGTCTTCATTATCATGCATATCTGAACGCGGCTGCTCGCGATGACGCTCACGCCCGTGAAGCGATGGCCAGCGAGCTGACCCTGATTCATGGGATTCCGCCTGAGTGCGATGAGCGTGAGTTCTTGCGCGAACTGCAGAACGCGCTGTTATGGAACAACTTTCGCTTTTATCTGGCGCCGTTATTCTGGCTGATTGTCGGTGGCCCGTGGGGACCGGTGACGCTGGTGGGTTATGCCTTTCTACGTGCCTGGCAGTCCTGGCTGGCGCGCTATCAGACGCCGCACCAGCGTTTACAATCAGGTATTGATGCGATCCTGCATGTGCTGGACTGGATCCCGGTGCGCCTGGCGGGTGTCGTCTATGCGCTGCTGGGGCACGGCGAGAAGGCGTTGCCTGCCTGGTTTGCGTCGCTGGCGGATCTGCATACTTCGCAATATCAGGTGCTTACTCGCCTTGCGCAGTTTTCTTTAGCGCGTGAACCACATACCGATAAAGTCGCAACGCCAAAAGCCGCGGTTTCGATGGCGAAGAAGACCTCGTTTGTGGTGGTGGTGGTCATTGCCGTGCTGACCATTTATGGAACATTAATTTAAGCCATTATTAGTGGATGGCGCTACGCTTATCCGTCGAGGAAAAAAATTGGCCCGGTCGCTTTGTGCTTGCGGGCCAATCTTTCAAAGCGTATCAGCAGGTGGGATGCCAAAATCTGGCATCCCGTTTTCGTTCCAGCGTACCAGCTTCAGACGAGTGTGGCGGTTTGGGTCGTATAGCGGATCGCCCTCGATTTCAGTGTAATTTCTCGCGTGGTACACCAGCACATCTTCTCCTTCCGGCGTTTGCGTAAAGCTGTTGTGTCCCGGCCCGTATTGGCGGTTTTCGTAGCTGGTGGTAAAGACCGGGCGCGGCGATTTGTGCCAGTTCTGCGGGTTGAGCGGATCGGCATTGAGATCAATCCACAATAATCCCATACAGTAGTTCTCATCGGTGGCGCTGGCGGAATAGCTGATAAACAGCTTGTCGCCGTGAACCATGACGGCCGGGCCTTCGTTGACCCAAAAACCCCGGCATTCCCAGTCATACTCTGGATGACTGAGCATTACCGGCTCGCCTTTAATCGTCCATGGATTTTCCAGTTCGGCGAGATAGATATTGGAGTTTCCGGCGATATCGGGGGATTTCTGCGCCCACAGATACCACTGTTTTCCCTGATGGTTAAAGGTGGTGGCATCGAGCGCGAAGGTATCAAACTGCGTTTTAATCTGCCCTTTCTCTGTCCATTGGCCGGTCAGCGGATCGGCGTCTGCACATTCGAGCGCAAACATACGGTGCTGGAACATCCCCAGCTTGTCGAGCGCCTGTGTGTGGGCGGCGGCAAAATAGATGTACCACTTGCCTGCCAGATGATGGATCTCAGGTGCCCAGATCAACTGGCTCATGGGGCCGTTTTCTGGTTTGCGCCAGACGACAACCGGGACGGCAGTGCGTAACCCTTCCAGCGAGTCCGCCCGGCGGATCTCCAGACGATCGTATTCGGGCACTGAAGCAATGAAATAGTAGTGGCTACCGTCACGTAACATAAACGGGTCGGCACGCTGTTCAATAAAGGGGTTTGGCCACTGATTCATTAGGCTTTCCTTACGTTTTCAGTCGTTTTTATATCGTGGTACTCATTCAGTTCACGGTAGTTGGCGCGGCGCTTTTCTAAATCTGTCTGGATTTGTTGCATAAACTCGCGGTCAACTTTCAGCAGACGAACTACGCCTGCGGTAATCAGGTAGCCTACACCCGGTATGATGGTAAACAGCAGCATAATACCGTTAATGGCGGAGTCGCTTTGCGCTTTCGCCCCTGCGTCGTAGCCGTACCAGGAGAGCAGGAAACCAACCATCGCTCCGGCAATCGCCAGGCCCAGTTTCAGGAAGAACAGGTTGCCGGAGAAGCTGATTCCGGTGATACGTTTACCGGTTTTCCACTCGCCGTAGTCATCGACATCTGCCATCAGCGACCAGTGCAGTGGGGATGGGATCTGATGCAGAATGTTGAGCAGGAAGTAAAGCACCATAATCATCATGGTGGCTTTAGGATCGAAGAAGTAAAACGCGCCGGAGAAAATCGCCAGGATGATATTGGTCCAGAAGAAGACTTTCAGTTTGCACCAGCGATCGGTTAACACCTTCGCCAGCATGCTGCCGATCATCATGCCCACAACGCCAAGGCTGATAAACAGCGTTGCGAACTGCGTGCTTTGCTGCATAACCCAGGTTACGTAGTACATGGTGGCGGCCATGCGAATAAAGCCCGGACAGACGTTGCACAGGGTTAACAGCAGGATTTTTACCCACTGATCGTTCTTCCATACGTCTTTCAGGTCGGCTTTTAAATCGTCGTTAGTCGGGACGGCAGGACGTACGCGCTCACGGACGGTTGCAAAGCAAAACAGGAACATACACATGCCGATGAAGGCCAGCACTGCCATCGCCATCTGATAGCCTTTAGCTTTATCTTCCCCGCCAAACCAGTCCGCCATTGGCAGCAAGGTGAGGGAGAGCAGCAGGGTTGCAATTCCTACCAACACAAAGCGATATGACTGGCAGGCGACACGTTCCTTTGGATCGTTAGTGATGACGCTGCCGAGCGAGCAGTAAGGGATGTTGATCGCCGTATAGGTGATAGAGAGCAGGAAGTAGGTGACGAACGCATAGATTACTTTGCTGTTATATGTCCACTCAGGGGTGGTAAACATGAGTACGCTAAATAATGCGTATGGGAAAGCCATCCACAAAAGCCATGGACGAAATCGACCATATTTGCTGCGGGTGCGGTCGGCCATCGCGCCCATAATAGGGTCGGTAACGGCATCTATAACGCGTACTGAGAGCAGTAACACGCCGACCAGGGCCGGTGCCAGGCCAAAAATATCTGTGTAAAAATAGTTAACAAACAACATGATGGCGCCAAAGATGATGTTGCATCCGGCGTCGCCCATTCCATAGCCGATCTTTTCTTTCACCGTGAGCTTACTGGTTTCCATCAACTGCACTCCATTAATAAGATATGGAGATAATTATTGTCTGGCAGAGGTGTTTTTGCGTTGCAGGATAACGCCAGTGATATGGACGAAACAGTCGTGAGTGGGAAAGTGTGAGGCAGGTAACAACCCCCACCTGATGCAGGTGGGGGAGGGAGAATTAATGTGCTTTAGCTACTTTGGCGGTTTTCTGTTTGCACAAATAGCCGATGCCAAGAATGGCAATCCATACCGGGATTAAGTACACCGAAATCGCCATGCCCGGCGTCATCAGCATAATCACCAGCACTGCAGCCATGAAAATCAGACATACCCAGTTACCAAGCGGATAGAGCAGCGCCGGGAAACGGGTGGTAACGCCTTGCTGCTGTTTGGCTTTGCGGAACTTCATGTGCGCCAGGCTAATCATTGCCCAGTTGATCACCAGTGCGGAAACCACTAGCGCCATCAGCAGGCCAAAGGCGGATTCCGGTGCCAGATAGTTGATCAGTACACACAGAGCCGTAACCAGCGCGGAGACCAGAATGGTGTTCACCGGTACGCCGCGTTTGTCGACGTTCATTAGCGCTTTTGGCGCGTTACCCTGCTGTGCCAGACCGAACAGCATACGGCTGTTGCAGTATACGCAGCTGTTATACACAGAAAGGGCAGCGGTCAGCACTACGATGTTCAGAGCATTGGCAACAAAGGTGTCGCCCAGCTCGTGGAAAATAAGGACAAACGGGCTGGTATCTGCCGTGACGCGCGTCCACGGCATCAGGGAAAGCAGAACAGCCAGCGAACCTACATAGAAAATCAGGATACGGTAGATAACCTGGTTGGTTGCTTTGGGAATGCTTTGCTCCGGGTTATCGGCTTCTGCTGCGGTGATCCCGACCAGCTCCAGCCCACCGAAAGAGAACATAATAATAGCCATCATCATCACCAGACCGGTGAAGCCGTGCGGCAGGAAGCCCCCCTGGCTCCACAGGTTACTGACGCTGGCCTGCGGGCCGCCGTTGCCGCTAAACAGCAACCAGCCGCCGAACAGAATCATCGCAACCACGGCAATGACTTTGATAATGGCGAACCAGAACTCCATTTCCCCAAACACTTTCACGTTGGTCAGGTTGATGGCGTTGATCAGCACGAAGAAGGCTGCAGCTGAAACCCAGGTGGGGATATCCGGATACCAGAACTGGATGTATTTACCTACGGCAGTCAGTTCAGCCATGGCAACCAGGACGTACAGTACCCAATAGTTCCAGCCAGAAGAGAAGCCCGCAAAACCGCCCCAGTATTTATAAGCAAAGTGGCTAAAGGAGCCTGCAACCGGCTCTTCAACCACCATTTCACCTAACTGACGCATAATCAAAAAGGCGATAAAGCCGGCAATTGCGTAACCCAGAATAATCCCCGGTCCTGCAGACTGGATAACGGATGCGCTACCGAGGAATAACCCGGTACCAATCGCGCCACCCAGCGCGATTAGCTGTATATGGCGGTTCTTAAGACCGCGCTTGAGCTGATCGCCATGCTGTTGACTTTCCATCATTAAACCTCGTGTGTGGTTTTACTCTTCATATTTCGAGTACTTATTTTTTGAACTACGCAGCAATGCGTGTGTAAGTTTGCAATTCCGTTTGTTGTATTTATTTGTTTACAGATGCTTTATATAAAATGTTGCCTCAATGCTTTTGTCTTGATCAGAATAATGATATGCGAGCGCGAATGCACCTGCTTTATGCGGGCAAGATGACGAGTTGAATAAAAAGAAACCATTTGTAAATGCGAGTTTATCTACCACAAAATTTCCATTTTGAATTTTTATTCACTAATTGTGGCTAATGTGTCGATAAATAATCAGGTGAATCGGTTCAGATGAGATATTTTTTCGTTTCAATTCCGTTAAAACTACCCCGTGGTGGGTAAATTTAACATTTGTGCATAGTTACATGTTTGAAACGTTATTTCTGTAATGTTGTTAAAATATGCCCCCTTTACTGATTTCAATCAAAACCTGTATGGACAGAAGGTGAATACTTTGTTACTTTAGCGTCAAGAACATGAAATTGGTAAGACCAATTGACTCCGGGCAAATGGCTTAAGACAGGAAATCATGGCCTACAGCAAAATCCGCCAACCAAAACTCTCCGATGTGATTGAGCAGCAGCTGGAGTTTTTAATTCTTGAGGGGACACTTCGCCCCGGAGAAAAACTCCCACCGGAACGCGAGCTGGCAAAACAGTTCGACGTCTCCCGCCCCTCCTTACGCGAGGCGATCCAACGCCTTGAAGCGAAGGGGTTACTGCTTCGTCGTCAGGGCGGTGGCACTTTTGTTCAGAGCAGCCTGTGGCAGAGCTTTAGCGACCCACTGGTAGAGCTGCTCTCCGACCATCCTGAATCCCAGTTTGACCTGCTTGAGACGCGCCATGCGCTGGAAGGTATTGCAGCCTATTACGCTGCACTGCGCAGCACGGATGAAGACAAAACGCGTATCCGTGAACTCCACCATGCGATCGAGCTTGCTCAACAGTCCGGCGATCTTGACGGCGAATCTGACGCGGTACTCCAGTATCAAATTGCTGTCACCGAAGCGGCACATAATGTGGTGCTGCTCCATTTGCTAAGGTGTATGGAGCCGATGCTGGCCCAGAACGTTCGGCAAAACTTCGAATTGCTGTATGCGCGTCGCGAGATGCTGCCGCTGGTGAGCAGTCACCGTACCCGCATCTTTGAAGCAATTATCGCCGGGAAGCCTGAAGAAGCGCGTGAAGCGTCTCACCGTCACCTGGCGTTTATCGAAGAGATTCTGCTGGACAGGAGCCGTGAGGAAAGCCGTCGTGAACGCGCCTTACGCCGTCTGGAGCAACGAAAGAATTAGTGATTTTTCTGGCAGAACGTTAACCAGAAGATGTTGTAAATCAAGCGCTATCGAAAGGCGCGGCAACTAAACGCAGAACCTGTCTTATTACGCTCTCTGGTGAGAACGTAATGGGACAGGTTCCAGATAACTCAACGTATTAGATAGATAAGGAATACCCCCATGTCAGAACGTTTCCCAAATGACGTGGATCCGATCGAAACTCGCGACTGGCTACAGGCGATCGAATCGGTCATCCGTGAAGAAGGTGTTGAGCGTGCTCAGTATCTGATCGACCAACTGCTTTCAGAAGCTCGCAAAGGCGGCGTGAAAGTAGCGGCAGGTGCTGGGGCCAGCAATTATGTAAACACTATTGCCGTTGAAGATGAACCGGAATACCCGGGCAATCTGGAGCTGGAACGTCGTATTCGTTCTGCTATCCGCTGGAACGCCATCATGACCGTACTGCGCGCGTCTAAAAAGGACCTCGAGCTGGGTGGCCACATGGCATCCTTCCAGTCCTCCGCAACGGTGTATGATGTTTGCTTCAACCACTTCTTCCGTGCACGCAACGAGCAGGATGGCGGCGATCTGGTTTACTTCCAGGGCCACATCTCTCCGGGCATCTACGCTCGCGCATTCCTGGAAGGCCGTCTGACTGAAGAGCAGATGAACAACTTCCGTCAGGAAGTACATGGCAAAGGCCTGTCTTCCTACCCGCACCCGAAACTGATGCCGGAATTCTGGCAGTTCCCGACCGTATCTATGGGTCTGGGCCCAATCGGTGCAATCTACCAGGCTAAATTCCTGAAATATCTGGAACACCGTGGCCTGAAAGATACCTCTAAACAAACCGTTTACGCCTTCCTGGGCGACGGCGAAATGGATGAGCCAGAATCTAAGGGTGCTATCACCATCGCGACCCGTGAGAAACTGGACAACCTGGTCTTTGTTATCAACTGTAACCTGCAGCGTCTTGACGGTCCGGTCACCGGTAACGGCAAGATTGTTAACGAACTGGAAGGCATCTTCGCGGGCGCTGGCTGGAACGTTATCAAAGTCATGTGGGGCGGTCGTTGGGATGAACTGCTGCGTAAAGATACCAGCGGTAAACTGATCCAACTGATGAACGAAACCGTTGACGGCGACTACCAGACCTTTAAATCCAAAGATGGCGCATACGTACGTGAGCACTTCTTCGGTAAATACCCGGAAACCGCAGCCCTGGTTGCTGACTGGACTGACGAGCAGATTTGGGCTCTGAACCGTGGTGGTCACGATCCGAAGAAAGTCTACGCTGCACTGAAGAAAGCGCAGGAAACCAAAGGCAAAGCAACTGTAATCCTGGCCCATACCATCAAAGGTTACGGCATGGGTGACACCGCCGAAGGTAAAAACATCGCTCACCAGGTTAAGAAAATGAACATGGACGGCGTGCGTTATATCCGCGACCGTTTCAACGTTCCTGTGACCGATGAGCAGGTTGAAAACCTGTCTTACATCACCTTCCCGGAAGGTTCTGAAGAGCACACTTATCTGCACGCTCAGCGTCAGAAACTGCACGGCTATCTGCCTGCTCGTCAGCCGAACTTCACCGAGAAGCTGGAACTGCCTGCTCTGGAAGACTTCGGTGCGCTGCTGGAAGAGCAGAACAAAGAAATCTCCACCACTATCGCTTTCGTTCGTGCCCTGAACGTAATGCTGAAGAACAAGTCGATTAAAGATCGTCTGGTTCCGATCATCGCTGACGAAGCGCGTACTTTCGGTATGGAAGGTCTGTTCCGTCAGATCGGTATCTACAGCCCGAACGGCCAGCAGTACACCCCGCAGGACCGTGAGCAGGTTGCTTACTATAAAGAAGACGAGAAAGGTCAGATCCTGCAGGAAGGCATCAACGAACTGGGTGCTGGCGCATCCTGGCTGGCTGCTGCGACCTCCTACAGCACCAACGATCTGCCGATGATTCCGTTCTACATCTACTACTCCATGTTCGGGTTCCAGCGTATCGGTGACCTGTGCTGGCAGGCAGGCGACCAACAGGCTCGCGGCTTCCTGGTAGGGGGAACTTCTGGTCGTACGACGCTGAACGGCGAAGGTCTGCAGCACGAAGATGGTCACAGCCATATTCAGTCTCTGACTATCCCGAACTGTATCTCTTACGATCCGTCTTACGCGTACGAAGTAGCGGTCATCATGCACGATGGTCTGGAGCGTATGTACGGTGAGAAACAAGAGAACGTTTATTACTACATCACCACGCTGAACGAAAACTACCACATGCCGGCAATGCCAGCAGGTGCCGAGGAAGGTATCCGTAAAGGTATCTACAAACTCGAAACCCTCGAAGGTAAGAAAGGTAAAGTTCAGCTGCTGGGCTCCGGTTCTATCCTGCGTCACGTGCGTGAAGCAGCACAGATCCTGGCGAACGACTACGGTGTTGGTTCTGACGTTTACAGCGTAACCTCCTTCACTGAACTGGCGCGTGATGGCCAGGATTGTGAACGCTGGAACATGCTGCACCCGATGGAAACTCCGCGCGTTCCGTACATCGCTCAGGTGATGAACGACGCTCCGGCAGTGGCATCTACTGACTATATGAAACTGTTTGCCGAACAGGTTCGTACTTATGTACCGGCTGATGATTATCGCGTACTGGGTACTGACGGCTTCGGTCGCTCTGACAGCCGTGAAAACCTGCGTCACCACTTCGAAGTTGATGCTTCTTATGTGGTTGTAGCGGCCCTGGGCGAACTGGCTAAACGTGGCGAAATCGATAAGAAAGTGGTTGCTGACGCAATCATCAAATTCAACATCGATGCAGATAAAGTTAACCCGCGTCTGGCGTAAGAGGTAAAAGAATAATGGCTATCGAAATCAATGTACCGGACATCGGGGCTGATGAAGTTGAAATCACCGAGATCCTGGTCAAAGTAGGCGACAAAGTTGAAGCTGAACAGTCGCTGATCACCGTAGAAGGCGACAAAGCCTCTATGGAAGTTCCGTCTCCTCAGGCAGGTATCGTTAAAGAGATCAAAGTCTCTGTTGGCGACAAAACTGAGACCGGCAAACTGATCATGATTTTCGATTCCGCCGATGGTGCAGCAGCCGCTGCACCTGCTCCGGCAGAAGAGAAGAAAGAAGCCGCTCCGGCAGCAGCACCTGCTGCGGCAGCGGAGAAAGAAGTACACGTACCGGACATCGGCGGTGACGAAGTCGAAGTTACCGAGGTTATGGTTAAAGTGGGCGACACCGTTGCGGCTGAACAGTCTCTGATCACCGTTGAAGGCGATAAAGCGTCGATGGAAGTTCCGGCGCCGTTCGCGGGCACCGTTAAAGAGATCAAAATCAACACGGGCGACAAAGTGTCTACCGGTTCTCTGATTATGGTCTTCGAAGTTGCAGGCGCAGCGCCTGCTGCAGCACCGGCTCAGGCGGCAGCTCCAGCAGCAGCGGCGGCTCCGGCAGCTTCTGGCTCGAAAGAGGTTAACGTTCCGGATATCGGCGGTGACGAAGTTGAAGTCACTGAAGTGATGGTTAAAGTGGGCGATAAAATTGCCGCTGAGCAGTCACTGATTACCGTTGAAGGCGATAAAGCGTCGATGGAAGTTCCGGCACCGTTCGCGGGTACCGTGAAAGAAATCAAAATCAGCACCGGCGACAAAGTCAAAACCGGTTCTCTGATTATGATCTTCGAAGTTGAAGGCGCAGCACCTGCTGCCGCTCCAGCTGCCGCGGCTGCTCCAGCCTCTGCAACTGCACCGGCTCAGGCTGCTAAACCAGCCGCAGCTCCGGCCGCGAAAGCGGAAGGTAAATCTGAGTTCGCTGAGAACGACGCTTACGTTCATGCAACACCGCTGATTCGTCGCCTGGCGCGCGAGTTCGGTGTAAACCTGGCGAAAGTGAAAGGTTCTGGCCGTAAAGGTCGTATCCTGCGTGAAGACGTTCAGGCTTACGTTAAAGACGCTATCAAGCGTGCTGAAGCTGCTCCGGCAGCAGCAGGCGGCGGTATTCCGGGCATGCTGCCTTGGCCGAAAGTGGACTTCAGCAAGTTTGGTGAAATCGAAGAAGTGGAACTGGGCCGTATCCAGAAAATCTCTGGTGCTAACCTGAGCCGTAACTGGGTGATGATCCCGCACGTTACTCACTTCGACAAGACCGATATCACCGATCTGGAAGCGTTCCGTAAACAGCAGAACGCCGAAGCTGAAAAACGTAAACTGGATGTGAAATTCACGCCAGTGGTCTTCATCATGAAAGCCGTTGCCGCCGCTCTGGAACAGATGCCACGCTTCAACAGCTCTCTGTCTGAAGACGGTCAGCGTCTGACCCTGAAAAAATACATCAACATCGGTGTTGCGGTAGATACGCCGAATGGTCTGGTTGTTCCGGTCTTCAAAGACGTGAACAAGAAGAGCATTACCGAGCTGTCTCGTGAACTGACCACCATCTCCAAGAAAGCGCGTGATGGCAAGCTGACCGCTGGCGAAATGCAGGGCGGTTGCTTCACCATCTCCAGCATCGGTGGCCTGGGCACGACCCACTTCGCGCCGATTGTGAACGCGCCGGAAGTGGCTATCCTCGGTGTCTCCAAGTCCTCTATGGAGCCAGTGTGGAACGGTAAAGAGTTTATGCCGCGTCTGATGATGCCGATTTCGCTCTCCTTCGACCACCGCGTAATCGACGGTGCTGATGGTGCGCGCTTTATCACCATCATCAACAACATGCTGTCTGACATTCGCCGCCTGGTGATGTAAGCGAAAAAGCCGGCCCGACGGCCGGCTTTTTTCTGGTAATCTCATGAAGTCAGTGAGGTTATTGTGCGAAAGACAAATCGGTTGCCGTTTGTTGTTTCAAAATTGTTAACAATTTTGTAAAATACGGGCGGATAGAACGACCCGGTGGACGACGGGTATAAATTAAGAGGTCATGATGAGCACTGAAATCAAAACTCAGGTCGTGGTACTTGGGGCAGGCCCTGCAGGTTACTCTGCTGCCTTCCGTTGCGCAGATTTAGGTCTGGAGACCGTCATCGTAGAACGTTACAGCACCCTCGGTGGTGTTTGTCTGAACGTCGGCTGTATCCCTTCTAAAGCGCTGCTGCACGTAGCAAAAGTTATCGAAGAAGCCAAAGCGCTGGCTGAACACGGTATCGTTTTTGGCGAGCCGAAAACCGATATCGACAAGATTCGTACCTGGAAAGAAAAAGTTATCACTCAACTGACCGGCGGTCTGGCGGGTATGGCCAAAGGCCGTAAAGTGAAAGTGGTTAACGGTCTGGGTAAATTTACCGGGGCGAACACCCTGGAAGTTGAAGGTGAAAACGGCAAAACCGTGATCAACTTTGACAACGCGATCATCGCGGCGGGTTCCCGTCCGATCGAACTGCCATTCATTCCGCATGAAGATCCGCGCGTGTGGGATTCCACCGATGCACTGGAACTGAAAACTGTTCCTAAGCGCCTGCTAGTAATGGGCGGCGGTATCATCGGTCTGGAAATGGGTACCGTGTACCATGCGCTGGGTTCAGAGATCGACGTGGTTGAAATGTTCGACCAGGTTATCCCGGCTGCCGATAAAGACGTGGTTAAAGTCTTTACCAAACGCATCAGCAAGAAATTCAACCTGATGCTGGAAACCAAAGTAACTGCCGTTGAAGCGAAAGAAGACGGTATCTACGTTTCCATGGAAGGCAAAAAAGCGCCTGCTGAAGCTCAGCGTTACGATGCAGTGCTGGTGGCTATCGGTCGTGTACCGAACGGCAAAAACCTCGACGCGGGCAAAGCTGGCGTGGAAGTTGATGACCGTGGCTTCATCCGCGTTGACAAACAGCTGCGTACCAACGTGCCGCACATCTTTGCTATCGGCGATATCGTCGGTCAGCCGATGCTGGCGCACAAAGGTGTTCACGAAGGTCACGTTGCCGCTGAAGTTATCGCCGGTAAGAAACACTACTTCGATCCGAAAGTTATTCCATCCATCGCATACACTGAACCAGAAGTTGCATGGGTTGGCCTGACTGAGAAAGAAGCGAAAGAGAAAGGCATCAGCTTTGAGACCGCCACCTTCCCGTGGGCTGCTTCTGGTCGTGCTATCGCTTCCGACTGCGCAGACGGTATGACTAAACTGATTTTCGACAAAGAATCTCACCGTGTTATCGGTGGTGCGATTGTCGGTACCAACGGCGGCGAGCTGCTGGGTGAAATCGGTCTGGCGATCGAAATGGGTTGTGATGCTGAAGACATCGCGCTGACCATCCACGCGCACCCGACTCTGCACGAGTCTGTGGGCCTGGCGGCAGAAGTGTTCGAAGGTAGCATCACCGACCTGCCAAACCCGAAAGCGAAGAAAAAGTAATCTTCCCGCTTTTGTGAAAACGCCTCTTCGGAGGCGTTTTTTTTGCCTGAAAGCTACCAGTTTTGGTAACGTTGCCGCACTGCGCCAGGGCACGTCCGGTATCAAGCTGCAAACCAGCAGCGTGCAGGGCGATCGCGCAAAATACCAGACCCGCGTCGTGTCTAATGCCAACAAAGTGAACCTGAAGTTCGAAGAAGCGAAACCGGTTCTGGAAGCGCAGCTGGCGAAATCCGTCGCTAACATCCTGTAATCTCTCGTGAGTTGGCCGGAGGGGCTTCGCTTCCCCGGTCAACTCACTATTTGACTGGCATTCAGGGCACTACGGGCTGCCAGTTTTTATCCAGATGATATGCGGTTAACGCCTGGGCTTTCTGTTGTGAATCAACGCCGAGATCGGCCTGGTAGACTTTATCATCACCGTTAATCATAAAACTCATAACACCAGTGTGATCGTAGCTGACGGGCCAGGCAACCATCGCAAAGCCGCTGGTTTTATCGGGAAGGATACGGAAACGATAGCCGTGATAGCCCGTGCCAGGCTCCTGCGGACTAAAGGCCGGGCCAAGCGGGCTTGGCGCTTCGCCGGGCGAAACAGGCCAGTACAGACCATCTTTTTTCCCTTCAGAACTGACAATCTTTTGCGCGTATTTTTGGTTCATCGCAAAGTAGCTTTGCTGAGCATCAACATAGGCGTGTAATGCTTCAATAGCGGCAAGTTCGTTGCGCCCAATCTCACGGGTCAGGATCTCTTCGGCCGCTTCCTTGATATCAAATTGCCAGCCGGAAGCGGTTTTAACAACCGGGATCGGCAGTTGCCAGTCGCTGTCCCCGACCACCAGGTGCGCGCTATTGCCGTCGATGACAGTATTATGGCGGACCTTCCAGTCGCGCAGGAAGCGATCAACCGCATCAGGATCGACGCCTTCCGGTGGCAGAAACTCGCGCCAGTTTTCCCCGAGCAGGTTGTTCATCGCGCTTTCATTCTGCTCGCTTATCGCGGTTGCCAGGGCATCGGTCGCCTGGTCTGGTGTGCTGAAGGATTGCTGTGCCATCGCGGTGGTCGAAACCATGAATAACACCATTCCACTGAGTAGTTTATTTTTCATGTCGCTTCCCTTAACGATGACGGAATTCACGGTGTTCAGCACGGTCGCCGGATAGCTGGCGAGATGGCTGGTTGCGGGCGACCTGCCTGCTTTGAGCCCCTCGCTGCTGCTGCGCCTGCCAACTGGCGGAGCGACTGTCGTTGCCGCTCAGCGCATTGGCCCGCGGCTGGCTGGTACGCTGTTGAAGATTGCGCTGCTGCACGTTGCGTTGCTGCGCTGGTTGCGTGACCCGTTTCTCTTGTCGCTGAGTGGCGGCCTGGCGATGTTCATGTTGCTGAGCGTTTGCCCGTTTTGCCGTTTGCGGTTTGCTATCGTAACCACGGTAGTTATTACGCTGGGAAATTTGCTTTAGCTGTTGGCTGGATGCCTGACGCTGGGCGTCTTTCGTTCCCGTACGCGCCGTCTGGGGGAAGGTTTTCCCCGTTGATTTTTCCATCTGGCTCAACGCTGCCTGACGCTGGCTATCACGGTTGACCGGTCTTTGCTGGGTTGAGCTTAGGCCCGTAGCCGTGTTAGTGGAGTGGAAGCGGTTATTGAGCTGGCTATTAGGGTACGGAACCCCTTCGCGATAGGCCGGGTTGTGCTGCCAGGTACGGTTGGCATCCGTCAGACGCTGTCCACTGATTTTATTGAAGTTATCTACGTTGATATTGATGTTGTTATCACCGTTGCGGTTATAGCCGCCATGGTTATCCCAGTCATCGTTATGATGGTGATCCCAGTCATCGTCGTCATCCCAGTCAATATTGCTGAAGATGGCATAAGTTGTGGCGACGCCGAGGCTGAAGCCTAAACCGTTAACGAAGCTGTTGCCAAACTGCTCGCCGGGCGTTGGCGGTAGATAGGTTGGCGGATAGGCGGTGTTCGGCCAGGTACCGTAAACCGTATTTGGGTTATAGGTGGGAACGTAAACTACCTGCGGGTCGGCGGATTCAATTTTGATTACCGTTGGGCTTGCTGAGGCGGCGGTCGTGGCTGTTGTGGTCGTTGACTCGCTGGTAACGGTTTTAGCCGGAGCTGCTTTGGCCACGGTGGTAACAGTCTGCTGCGGTGTTGATTGCAATGCTCCGGTCTGTTGCGCCAGCGCACGCAGGCGTTGAACGGAATCCATAACCTCTTTCGGCTGCGCAAGGAATGCATCGCCCAGGCTCTGTACCCACGGCGGATTTTCACCCATCAGCGACATCAGCTGTGGAAACGCCACCAGCGATTTCACGCTGGGATCCCAGGGTTGGCTGGCAACGGCCTGAATGGCGGCATCACCCTGCATTTTGGGATTGTCTTTTGACCACTGCGCGGCCTGGATGACGTTGGCCGGGTAGGTTGAGGCCATCAAAATTTGCGACAGCAGTGAATCCGGATAGAGCGCGATAGGCGCAACCCACTGATCGATTTGTGCCGATGTGTACGTAGGGGCTGCGGTGGGCGCTGGTTGATCGGCCGGGGCAGGGGCCGCTACGGGAGCTGGAGCCGGTGCGGACGGTTGCTGTGCGACGGGGGCTGGAGCTGCTGGCTCCGTTGCGCGACTTTTAACGAACATCACGCCAGAGGCGGCAAACAGCCCTGCACTGCACAGAAGGACAAGCAGATGTGGCTTAAAGGGCAACTTCATAAAATGACTCCAACGAGACAAGCGCTGTGCCGTGAGGCGTTCTGTTGCCGCGAGTATTATTCACCCGTGTTAGATAGTTTTGACTTTTATTGGGGATTCACCCGGCAGGTCCGGAAAAAGAGTGTGAAGATTTATTACACAATTATATCTCATGGCTGAAAAATCGCTGGAATATTCAGCATGTCGCGCTTGAAAATCAACCGTTTCACATCGTTTTTAGGGAGCCTAAATTACGCCCCGCCTTGTCGCTACACCATTCTTAACGATTCAGCCAATTTTTTATGTTGCTTTTTTGTAAACGGATTAACACTTAATGAAAATCCTGTTATTGTGCCTTACGCGGTACCGGGCATTTACCCTACTAACTACTGTCTCACAGGAGCGTGAAGAGAATCGCCCATCTACAAAAGCGCCGCATTATGACAATGAGAGCGAGGAGATATCGTCGTGCTAGAAGAATACCGTAAGCACGTAGCTGAGCGTGCTGCCCAGGGGATTGTGCCAAAACCGTTAGACGCAACCCAAATGGCCGCACTTGTCGAGCTGCTGAAGACCCCGCCTGTGGGCGAAGAAGAATTCCTGTTAGACCTGTTGATCAACCGCGTTCCTCCTGGCGTAGATGAAGCCGCTTATGTTAAAGCAGGTTTTCTCGCTGCCGTCGCGAAAGGCGACACCACCTCCCCGCTGGTGACTCCAGAAAAAGCCATTGAACTGCTGGGCACCATGCAGGGTGGTTACAACATTCATCCGCTGATCGACGCGCTTGACGACGCAAAACTGGCGCCGATTGCCGCCAAAGCGCTCTCTTCAACGCTGCTGATGTTCGATAACTTCTACGATGTAGAAGAAAAAGCCAAAGCGGGCAACGAATATGCGAAGCAGGTAATGCAGTCCTGGGCCGATGCCGAATGGTTCCTGAACCGTCCAGCTCTGGCTGAAAAAATCACCGTTACCGTGTTTAAAGTGACGGGTGAAACTAACACCGATGACCTCTCTCCGGCACCGGACGCATGGTCTCGCCCGGATATCCCTCTGCACGCGCTGGCGATGCTGAAAAACGCCCGTGAAGGTATCGAACCGGACCAGCCGGGCGCGGTAGGCCCGATCAAACAGATTGAAGAATTGCAGAAAAAAGGCTACCCGCTGGCTTATGTGGGTGACGTTGTTGGTACCGGCTCTTCGCGTAAATCTGCAACCAACTCCGTACTGTGGTTCATGGGCGATGATATCCCTCATGTACCGAACAAGCGCAGCGGCGGTCTGTGTCTCGGCGGCAAAATTGCACCGATCTTCTTCAATACCATGGAAGATGCGGGCGCACTGCCAATCGAAGTGGACGTCTCGAACATGAACATGGGCGACGTGATTGACGTTTACCCGTTCAAAGGAGAAGTGCGTAACCACGAAACCGGCGAATTGCTGGCAAGCTTTGAGCTGAAAACTGATGTGCTGATCGACGAAGTGCGCGCTGGTGGCCGTATTCCGCTGATCATCGGTCGTGGCCTGACTACCAAAGCGCGCGAAGCGCTGGGACTGCCGCACAGCGACGTATTCCGTCAGGCGAAAGACGTGGCGGAAAGCAGCCGCGGCTTCTCTCTGGCGCAGAAAATGGTGGGCCGCGCCTGCGGCGTGAAAGGTATCCGTCCGGGCGCGTACTGCGAACCGAAGATGACCTCCGTGGGTTCTCAGGATACCACCGGCCCGATGACCCGTGATGAACTGAAAGACCTGGCGTGCCTGGGCTTCTCTGCTGACCTGGTGATGCAGTCCTTCTGTCACACTGCCGCGTATCCGAAGCCGGTTGACGTGACCACGCACCACACTCTGCCGGACTTCATCATGAACCGTGGCGGCGTGTCGCTGCGTCCGGGGGATGGCGTAATCCACTCCTGGCTGAACCGCATGCTGTTGCCGGATACCGTCGGCACCGGCGGTGACTCCCATACTCGTTTCCCGATTGGCATCTCCTTCCCGGCGGGTTCTGGCCTGGTGGCGTTTGCTGCTGCGACCGGCGTGATGCCGCTGGATATGCCGGAATCCGTTCTGGTGCGTTTCAAAGGCAAAATGCAGCCGGGGATTACCCTGCGCGATCTGGTACACGCCATTCCGCTGTACGCGATCAAACAGGGTCTGCTGACCGTTGAGAAGAAAGGTAAGAAAAACATCTTCTCTGGCCGCATCCTCGAAATCGAAGGTCTGCCGGATCTGAAAGTGGAGCAGGCGTTCGAACTGACCGATGCCTCCGCTGAACGTTCCGCTGCCGGTTGTACCATCAAACTGAACAAAGAGCCGATCGTTGAGTATCTGAACTCTAACATCGTTCTGCTGAAGTGGATGATCGCTGAAGGTTACGGCGATCGCCGTACGCTGGAGCGTCGTGTGCAGGGGATGGAAAAATGGCTGGCGGATCCGCAATTGCTGGAAGCCGACGCTGACGCAGAATACGCGGCGGTGATCGACATCGATCTGGCGGATATCAAAGAGCCAATCCTGTGTGCACCGAACGATCCGGACGACGCGCGTCTGCTGTCTGACGTGCAGGGCGAGAAGATCGATGAAGTCTTCATTGGCTCCTGCATGACTAACATCGGCCACTTCCGTGCGGCGGGTAAACTGCTGGATGCGCACAAAGGCCAGTTGCCGACGCGTCTGTGGGTGGCTCCGCCAACCCGTATGGATGCGGCGCAGCTGACCGAAGAAGGCTACTACAGCGTGTTTGGTAAGAGCGGTGCGCGTATTGAGATCCCTGGCTGTTCGCTGTGCATGGGTAACCAGGCGCGTGTGGCTGACGGCGCAACGGTGGTCTCGACCTCTACCCGTAACTTCCCGAACCGTTTAGGTACCGGGGCGAACGTCTACCTGGCTTCTGCGGAGCTGGCGGCGGTTGCGGCGCTGATTGGCAAACTGCCGACGGCGGAAGAATATCAGACCTATGTGGCGCAGGTTGATAAGACGGCGGTGGATACTTACCGTTATCTGAACTTCGACCAGTTGTCTCAGTATACTGAGAAAGCCGATGGTGTGATTTTCCAGACCGCGGTGTAATACGCTAACGCGATTTGTGTAAAAACGCATCAATGCCCGGAGAAGTCTGCTTCTCCGGGCATTTTTATTTCTGTTCCTTATACCCGCTACGCTTTTTTTCTGCCGCGCTGCTGCGATAATTACAGCAAGGTGCAATGCGGTATTGGCGTATTGCCGGGAGCAGAGGAAGACATTATGGATTACGAATTTCTGCGCGATATTACCGGAGTGGTAAAAGTGCGTATGTCCATGGGCCACGAGGTGGTGGGGCACTGGTTTAACGAAGAAGTGAAAGAGAACCTGGCCTTACTTGATGAAGTGGAACAGGCGGCGCATGCGGTGAAGGGCAGTGAGCGCTCCTGGCAGCGAGCAGGGCATGAATACACGCTCTGGCTGGATGGTGAAGAGGTGATGGTGCGCGCCAATCAGCTGGAATTCTCCGGAGATGAAATGGAAGAGGGGATGAGCTACTACGACGAAGAGAGCTTTTCACTTTGCGGCGTAGAGGACTTTCTTCAGGTCGTGGCGGCGTACCGCGAGTTTGTACAACAACGCTAATCAACGCGGAGCCACTCGGCTCCGCATTACTATCGGGTGAGCGCTGTGCGCACCCGATAGCCGAGCACTTTTTCGCAGGCCCGTTATCGGGTGTATTCACTGGTAAAAGTAAGGTGAAATAACCTTGCGGTCATCTTTTGGTTCAGAAAAACGCAGGCACCTGACGACTGGAGTATAGGCTGGCAGCGCGACTGTTCGGCCTGGGGATACACGCAGGTGATAGTGGCGAGTTGCGCGAGAGGGACGGTCATCGCTCCTTGTTCGCTGTCCATACGCCATACCGCGAGCCACGCCTCATGCTCGTTACGCAGGCCAAAGGCCAACCACGGTGAGGATAATGTGGGCATACCCAACGGCCAGAAAGGCTGTAGATGCGGAATTTTCTCGCGAAACGTTTTATACAGCGCAATCCCTTCCTGAACCAGCGCAAAACGTTCTTCACTCAACTCCGCCAGATGACCACTCTGATGCACCCGCAGCAGCATGCTGTTAACCATATTCATCACCACTTCTTCCCGATCCCCCTCACGCAGGGGATAAGACCAGATAGCAGCTTGCTCAGGAGTGACTGCTGACGCTGCGGCAGCAGCGATAGCCGCCATGAGCCGATAGTCGGTTTGATCGGTAACGGATTGAATACTGTGCTGTTGCAGCATCGCGTAATCCATCCGTAAACCACCGCTGCCGCAGTTCTCGATCACCAGTTGTGGGTAGCATTGCATTGTTTTCTGCAGCCAGGCTAGATAGGCACGGTTATGCTGCAACAGGCCGTCGCCGCTGCTGTCGGCCTGGTAGTCAGTACCGCTGCCTGCATTGATGTTGTAATCCATTTTGATATAGCTAACACCATAATCCTCGACCAGACGCGTGATGATCCGTTCGGCATGTTCTTGTACCAATGGGTGGCGGAAATCGAGCTGATAGCGCTGGTGGTCGATAACCCGTTTGCCATGACGCTGGAAAAAACACTCATCGGGCAGCTTTTGCGCCAGCGGACAAGCTATGCCCATGACCTCAAGCTCTAACCACAGACCTGATTTCATCCCTTTGGCGGCAATATACTCAAGCGGTTCGTGGATCCCGCCAGGGAAACGCGCGGATGAAGGCAGCCATTCACCAACGCCATCCCACCATTCACCGTCCGAGTACCAACCGCAATCAATACAGAAATATTCGCAGCCAGCCTTTGCGGCTGCATCAATCAACGGCAGCAACTTTTCAGTTGTAGGGTCACCTGAGAGGCAGTTCATATAATCATTGAAGATCACTGGTAGCTGCACATTATCCTGTGAAGGGCGCATTATTCGTCGACGATAGCGCGTTATCTCTTGTAGCGCCTCTTGCAGCCCGCCGTGTACCTGGCTTACGGCAACAGGCACGGAGGTAAAGGTTTCACCGGGTAGTAGTTGTTTCCACCAGTGATTTTCGTTTTCCGTTGGCCCGCTAGCCTGCAAATAGAGACGATTACGGAAATCACCGATCTCCCATTGCCACGAACCGTTATGCTCAATTTGCCAGAGCAGTGTTGTGCCTGCCGCCGTGTCTTCAAATGCCGCCATAGGAAGATAGCCAATACTGGACCAGGTTCCTGTGTTTTCGATAGCGATACGATTAAGGGAGAAGACATTCACCTTATCCAGCCCAAGCTCAGGTGGTGTGGCGCTTTTCCACTGTGCTTCGCCGTACCAGTTATTATGCGGTAGATGCAGGACGCTATTTTTTTGCCAGGGCAGGCTGTCGATGGCGAACAACGTCAGCGAACTGACATACTCCAGGCCGATAGTATCGGCGCTGGCGTTACGGATATCACACCAGACGCGGGCCGCCTGTAGCCCACGAAAATGCTGTAGATGCCAGCGGGCGTGAACCGCTGGGCTATGTAGATCTATCTCCAGTTTTTTCCCCTGCGCATTTTCGCTTTCCCGATGGGCGTGATAGCGCAGAGAGGAGCCTGGTTCGCTACCGGTATGCTTACGGGCGTGGTGATCGTTTTGATTATGGCCACTGACATGCACCTGAATAAGAGGGAATGCACCCTGTACATCACTCTTTCCGACAAGTAAAAACTGGCTGATATAAATTTGTTGTTCTTCATTTAACTCGAAGGAAATATGAAAGTTATCTTCTTTAAAGTCTATAAAGCTCATCTTGTCGCACCCTTGTATTATTGTCCGATATTTCGCAGTTTTTTTCCTGCCATCAGGTTTTGCTCAATGCGCTCCAGTGAAATATTTTTTGTTTCAGGCACAAAAAGATAGATGATCACGAGGGCGACAATATTCAGTAGCGCATATAAATAAAATGTATGGGCGCTACCTAAACTATTTAGCAATGACAGGAAGGTTGCACTGACAATCATCCCGGCGATGTGACAGGTAAAAGTAGAGCAGGTGATACCAAATTCTCGGCCTTTCAGCGGTTGAATCTCAGAGCACAATAACCAGATAAGCGGCCCGGCAGACATGGAGAAGCCGACGATAAACAGCAACAGCATGGTAACCGTGATACCTTTCTCCAGCGCTGATAACGCATCACCACCCAGCAACGTCCCTACGATGCTCATAGCGAAACCCATCGTGATAAAACCAGCGTACAGCATTGGTTTTCGTCCCCAGCGATCGACGAAGCCGACGGCAATAAAGGTGGCGAGCGTCATCACGAAGCCCACAATAACCGTGCCCCACATCTGCTCGGCTGTTGAAGTGAAGCCAATTTCATGGAATATACGCGGCGCGTAATACATCATCACATTTACGCCAGAGAACTGCTGCATGATTTGCAAAATAATTCCCAGGCTAACACTGCGACGAAAATTCCTGTTTTCTTTGAATAAATTCCAGCCTTGTTGCTTAACGTTGAGCTGTTCTTTAATTTCGCTAAGTTCATTCTCCACCTCTTCACGGCTATTACGCAGGCGGATTAACACTATCCGAGCCTCCTCTTCACGGCCATGCATCATGAGCCAGCGCGGGCTGCGCGGCAGGAATAGCGCCCCGAACAGAAAGACCAGTGAAGGGATGGCGACAACCAGCAGCATACCGCGCCAGTTGCCGCTGTAGCTAAAGGCGGTATTGGTCAGAAAAACCAGCAAGATGCCTAGCGCAATCATCAATTGATAGGCTGATATCATTGCACCGCGAATGTTTTTTGGCGTTATTTCAGAAAGATAGAGTGGTGTCGCATAAGATGCGACACCCAGACCGACGCCGAGGATCAGCCGTCCGACGATGAGCATCCCTGGGCCAACTGCGCAGGTACAAATAATCGCTCCTAAGCAAAAGGAGGCCGCGGCGATTAATAAAGCGTATTTACGGCCCAGGCGATAGGCCAGAAAACCGCTACACAGAGTTGCGACGGCGGCGCCGACCATCATTGAACTGACCACCCACTCCTGCTGGCTATCCAGCAGTTGATACTCTTTAGCGATCAGCGGGAGTGCGCCGGAAATGACGCCGATATCCAGGCCAAATAACAGCCCTGCGAGCGCAGCCAACAGGCAAATCCAGATGACTTGGGGGCGCGTTTTATGTTTTTTGGCCGCAGCTGGAAGCGTACTATCTAATGTCATGATATAAGTACCTTTGTTTGTATGATTATTTTCAGGGCTTTTTGTTTTAATGCTTAATCGATTTCGTATTGTTTTATGCTAGATCTGAAAAATAATGATTTCAATGGTTGTAACTGCATAATTGTGATCGTTGCTACACAATAAAGTCGTGTCGAAATGTTTTTTATTGTCACGTAAAAACTAATCAGTTAAATTGGCAGGAATATCCTTGTTCAGAGCTATTTAGTCCATAATAAATATGAATATAAAAGAGCTGGCGGCGTATCTTAATCTTTCGACAGCGACGGTTTCGAAAGCGCTAAATAATAAAAGTGATATCAGTAACCACACCCGTAAAAAGGTACTGGAAGCGGCGGATAAACTGGGTTACCGGCCAAATGCATCAGCCCGCTATTTGCGTAGTGGTAAAACAGGGGTCGTGGCTCTGCTGCTGCCTGCAGCGGATGATGGCAATATCCATACCGCCTCGTTCTTTATGGCTATCGCCAGGGGGCTACAGGCTAGTTTAAAAGAGAGTGCCATCGATCCGGTCATCCATATTTCTACCGATCGCGAAAGTGAGCTACAACTGCTGCATAAAATTGTTGAGCAGAACCGTGCTGACGCGATTATCCTGACAGACACTCGTATTGATGATGAACGGATCCTTCTGCTTGATGAACTAAAGTTTCCCTTTGTGACGATGGGGCAAAGCCGCTCGCTGGGCGGGAACTTCAATTGGGTCGATTTTCATCACGAGGAGATGGGGAAACAATGCGTGCGTGCGGCACTGCGTCGCGGAGCGCAACGTATTGCCATTGCGACGCTTGGCCCGGACAGTATGCATGGCCGTCAGTTCTTGACCGGCTGTTTGCAGGCGTTGGCGGTGCAAGGGATTCATTACCATGACGGGTTGGTTTTCTTTGGCAGCGTAGCTGAATCTTCCGGTGAAGAGGCCGCGCGGCAATTTCTACAGCAGCCAGAGCGGCCTGATTTCATTATTTTCATCAACGACTTTTTACTGATGGGGGCGAGTCACTATCTGGCCTCGTTACCCGAGTGCGGACTCAATGAAAAAAACATGCTGTGTGCCACGGCAAGCAGCGATTTTTCTGTGCGAGTGGTGTCGTCGAGTTGTCTCTTTACCGTCGATCACGAAGAGGTTGGGCGGCAACTGGGGCTGGCGATATTGAGAGTCACTAAAGGGGAAAACCAGGCAAAATCAGTGTTGCTGACGTTGCCGGTAAAAGAGTAAGCGAAGCTTGCTGGCTCCGCAGCGCGGCTATTTAACGTAAGCCAACAGGTTCAGGGAGTCACGTGCCAGCGCTTTGCATTTCTTGGCCGTTGGGATGCCTATACCGCTGAGGTCGCGGTAGCTGTCTTCACCCAACGCTTTCATATTGAAGGTGTCGTAATTACTTAGGTCCCACTGGTTTTGCTGGGCAAAAAAGACCAGTGCGCGACGAATCTGCCCATTTGGCAAATTCTGGTATCCACAGTCATTTTTCAGAAAAACAAAAACTGCCGTTAAATCGGCCATATCTTCGGCTTCGGACTCACTAAGCGCGTAGCTGTTTGCGCATACGGCCATCAGGCTGCCGAACAAAACGGTTCTGAAAAACGTCTTCATTGCTTCTACCACTGCATCACGGAATTTAAACGTTAGCACACTGCGAGCGAAGCGACGACCTTTATTATTAGCCGTTTACTTGACCTTCCCGTAAGGGGAAGGGTTATGCTTAAAAGATAGCCTGCTTAAGCTGCTGAATATAAGGAAGTGATTATGCAACGTCGTGACTTTTTAAAGTACTCCGTGGCGCTGGGCGTCGCGTCAGCGTTACCTCTGTGGAGCCGGAGCGTATTTGCTGCAGACCGTCCCGCATTACCCATTCCAGACCTGTTAACCGCAGATGCCTCTAACCGTATGCAGCTGATCGTGCAAGCCGGACAGTCGAGTTTTGCCGGTAAAACAGCCACGACCTGGGGATATAACGGCAGTTTGCTCGGGCCGGCGGTCAAGCTGAGCAAAGGGCAATCGGTGACGGTGGATATCCATAACCAGCTTGCCGAAGAGACGACGTTGCACTGGCACGGGCTGGAAATCCCCGGTGAAGTCGACGGTGGCCCGCAAGGTATTATTCCGGCGGGTGGGAAACGTTCAGTGACCTTCACACCGGATCAGCGCGCGGCAACCTGCTGGTTCCACCCGCATCAGCATGGGAAGACCGGTCATCAGGTGGCGATGGGCCTTGCCGGACTGGTGCTGATTGAAGATGAAGATATTCGCAAGCTGCTGCTGCCTAAGCAGTGGGGCATTGATGATGTGCCGGTGATTATTCAGGATAAACAGTTCTCTGCTGATGGTCAGGTTAACTATCAACTGGACATCATGACCGCTGCCGTCGGTTGGTTTGGCGATACGCTGCTGACCAATGGGGCGATTTATCCTCAGCATGCTGCACCGCGCGGTTGGTTGCGCCTGCGTCTGCTAAATGGTTGTAACGCACGCTCACTGAATATCGCGGCCAGCGACAATCGTCCTTTGTACGTTATTGCCAGCGACGGCGGACTGTTGGCGGAGCCAGTAAAAGTAACCGAACTTCCTATGCTGATGGGCGAACGCTTTGAAGTGCTGGTGGACGTGAGCGACGGTAAAGCGTTTGATCTGGTCACTCTGCCTGTGGGTCAGATGGGCATGGCGATTGCGCCATTTGATAAGCCGCATCCGGTGATGCGCGTTCAGCCGCTGCTGATTACCGCTTCCGGCACGTTGCCGGATGCGCTGACATCCATGCCGGCGCTGCCATCGCTTGAGGGGCTGATGGTGCGCAAACTGCAATTATCGATGGACCCAATGCTCGACATGATGGGCATGCAAATGTTGATGAAGAAGTACGGCGCTCAGGCTATGGCGGGTATGGATCATGGCAAGATGATGGGCCATATGAATAATGACAATATGGGCCACGGGAACATGAAGCATGGAACATTCGATTTCCATAATGCCAACCGGATTAATGGTCAGGCGTTTGATATGAATAAACCGATGTTTGCCGCGGCGAAAGGTCAACACGAACGCTGGGTAATTTCCGGTCAGGGCGACATGATGCTGCATCCGTTCCACATTCACGGCACGCAGTTCCGTATTCTGTCTGAAAATGGCAAAGCACCTGCTGCGCACCGCGTGGGATGGAAAGATACGGTGCGGGTTGAGGGCGGCGTGAGCGAGGTGCTGGTGAAATTTGACCACGACGCGCCAAAGGAACATGCCTATATGGCGCACTGCCATTTGTTAGAGCATGAGGATACCGGGATGATGCTCGGTTTTACCGTATAAACAGCGGCGGATAGCGGTGGCGCTATCCGCTAAATGTTTATTCCAAAAACGGATTATTACTCTATCGTCGAGTAAAGGCATTCATATACTGATGAGGTTAATCACTCATCACGAGGTATTCATGACCCTTTTGCGTAAAGTACTGACGGCATCTTTTATTATGCTTCTGGCGGTTTCGGCACAGGCTGCGATGAAGATGGAACGCCAACAGATTTCAAAACTGAATTTAAGTCTCGAAATTCCGCAGACGCTCACGCCGATGCCGGACGAAATGGCAAAAATCAAATACCCCTCTGAAAACCGTCCACAGGTGATTTACGGTGACGAACGCGGTAAAGCGTCTCTAGGTATTACCGCCGGGCGCAACGCGTTGCCTGCCGCTCAGTTGGATATGGCAAAGGATGCGACACTGAAGATGCTGACCAACTTCAAGCCGCAGGCGGAACCTGTCACGGTTGATGGACATAAAGCGTGGCTGATTACTTTCCGTTCTCAAGCGCCGGATACTGAAATTCTCAATATGCTGCTGATTACCTCGCAAAACGAGAAAGCGGTGCAGGTCTCCTTCAATATGACCAAAGATCTGGTGGCTCAGTATCAGGAAGCCGCAAAAGCGTCGTTACTGTCACTGAAGTTTGAATAAAAAAACGCCCGCTGATTAGCGGGCGTTTTCCATTTTACTTCGCGTCGTCCGGCAACGCGTATGCCACGATATAATCGCCCATCTTAGTGCCAAATGAGCCGTGGCCCCCGGCTGATATCACCACATACTGCTTACCGTTAACTTCATACGTCATCGGCGTTGCCTGGCCGCCTGCCGGAAGCCGACCCTGCCACAGTTTTTCACCGTTGCTCATGTTGTATGCGCGCAGATAGTTATCGGCAGTCGCGGCTATAAACAGCACGTTACCCGCGGTGGAGATAGGTCCACCCAGCATCGGCATCCCCATATTGAACGGCACCGGAACCGGCATTGGGAATGGCATGCTGTCCTGTGGCGTGCCAATGCGTTTTTTCCACACCACTTGATTAGTTTTCAGATCTACGGCGGAAATGTAGCCCCATGCTGGCTGTTTACACGGCAGACCAAATGGTGAAAGGAACGGATTGAGCGTTACGCCGAACGGTACGCCGTACTGCGGCTGAATACCGGACTCCGTGCCAGTACCTTTGGCATCTTTCGGCGGCTCCATCGGATTGCCGGGACCGCGTGGGATCAGCTTAGAAACGAACGGCAGCGCCATCGGGTTGGCAATGGCAACCTGACGGTTGGGATCAACGGAAATACCGCCCCATTCGAACATGCCGAGGTTACCCGGGAACACCAGAGTGCCTTGCTCTGAAGGCGGGGTAAAAATGCCTTCATAGCGTAGCTGGTGGAACATTACGCGGCACACCAACTGGTCAAACATGGTTGCGCCCCACATATCCGCACCACTGAGATCTTTTTGCGGACGGAAACTGAGATCGGAGAACGGCTGGGTTTTGCTGACATAATCACCTTTGGCTGCACCTTGCGGCACCGGTTTTTCCGGGGCAGGCACCACCAGTTCACCATTACGGCGGTCGAGCACAAAGATATTACCGGTTTTTGCCGGGGCATAAATGACCGGAATTTTCTCTCCATTGACGTTGATATCCGCCAGGGTTGGCTGTGCCGGTAAATCCATATCCCACAGATCGTGGTGAACGGTCTGATAGCTCCAGGCCAATTTCCCGGTCGTGGCATTTAACGCCAGAATGGCGCTGGCGTAACGTTCCTGTTCCGGTGTGCGGTTACCGCCCCAGATATCCGGCGTGGTAACGCCCATGGGTAGATACACCAGATCCAGCTTCGCGTCGTAGGCCGCAGGCGCCCAGGAGTTGGGTGAGTTAAAGGTGAAGGTATGTTCATCTGACGGGATGAAATTAGGATCCTTGGCACCGGGATCAAATGCCCACAGAAGCTTGCCGTTATTGACGTCAAAACCACGTATCACCCCGGATGTTTCGCGGGTTGAGTAGTTATCGGTTACCGACCCGGCAATAACGATAGTTTTATCGGTGATTATCGGGGGAGACGTCGGTTCGTACAGGCCCGGTGAGGTATCCGGCATATTGGTCTGCAGATTTAAAATACCTTTATTGGCGAAGGTTTCGCACAGCTTGCCGGTCTCGGCATTCAAGGCAAACAGTCGACCATCATTGACCGGCAAAAGGATGCGGCGCGGACAGTCGGCCATCACCTCTGCAGAAGCCGTATCCGGTTTGGCTTCATGATAAGAAACGCCGCGACAGGTTACGTGCTGGAAGCTGGTATTGGTATTGAGTTGGGGATCGAAATGCCACTTCTCTTTACCGCTGGCCGCATCCAGGGCGAACAGCCGCTGGTGGGCGGTACACAGATAAAGAGTATCCCCTACTTTTATTGGCGTGACTTCATTGGTGATTTCACCGGGATCGTTGGGTTGTTTTAAATCCCCGGTACGAAATACCCAGGCTTCTTTCAACTGATGAACGTTGTCAGCGTTAATTTGTTTTAACGGTGAGTAGCGTTGACCTTCCTGATTGCGACCGTAAGCCGGCCAATCCTCGTCGGCAACCGCTGAGATTGCATCGGCCTGAGAGGTATCTGCACTCAGCGTGCCGTGAACCTCTTGTGGATCGTTGAAGCCAGCCCAGGTCAGGATACCGCCGCTAATCAGCAGGGCCACCACCAGCGCCGCTACTGCGCCACTGGAAGGGATAATCAGGCGATGCCAGACGAAAGGCAGGATAAGCCAGATACCAAAGAAGACCAGGATGTCGCTACGCGGCGTCAGCGCCCAGAAATCAAAGCCGACTTCCCAGACGCCCCAAATCATGGTGGCGAGAAGCAGGGCGGCATACAGCCAAAGGGCGGATCGGTTACTGCGCCACAACAGGAGAGCCACACCGAGCATGGCAAGGCCCGCGATCGGGTAATACCAGGAGCCACCGATGGCGACCAGCCAGCCTCCACCAATCAGGAGATATAGTCCACAAAGTGCCGCAAACAGGGCGCTCAGGGTCACGATAAGCTGTTGAGAACGTACGTTGTTATTTGCCATAAAAAATACCATCACAGGTGTTATTTCTTTAATAGCAGTTAATTATAGGAGCTAAAACGCGTGATAAACGTCACATTATGAACTTTATCAACAGATGCCGCGTATGAATGCTTTTGCTGGTATACTGCGTGCCTTGCGCTTAGATGCTGGCTTATTAAAAGTTAGCATTGAGTGATTTGTTTTTAAATCATATGGTTAGAGATATGAAACATACTGTTGAAGTCATGATCCCGGAAGCGGAGATCAAAGCGCGTATTGCTGAACTGGGACGTCAGATTAACGAACGTTACAAGGACAGCGGCAGCGATATGGTGCTGGTTGGTCTGTTACGCGGCTCATTTATGTTTATGGCCGACCTGTGCCGTGAAGTGCATGTCTCCCACGAAGTCGATTTCATGACTGCTTCCAGCTATGGCAGCGGAATGTCCACCACGCGCGATGTTAAAATCCTGAAAGACCTGGATGAAGACATTCGTGGCAAGGACGTGCTGATTGTCGAAGACATCATCGACTCCGGTAACACGTTGTCCAAAGTGCGTGAGATTCTGAGCCTGCGCGAGCCGAAATCCCTGGCTATTTGTACGCTGCTGGACAAACCTACCCGTCGCGAAGTGGATGTTCCGGTTGAGTTTATCGGATTCTCTATCCCAGATGAGTTTGTTGTCGGCTATGGCATTGACTATGCCCAGCGTTATCGCCATTTGCCGTACGTTGGCAAAGTGGTGCTGCTGGACGAGTAATGTCGGGAGCGCCTGATGGCGCTTTGCTTATTCGGCCTGCACGATACTTCCCCGCAGGCCGAAAAGCGACTTAAGCGTCGCTGCCGCTTGTTGGTATCTGCTTGTGATTGGTATGTTTCTGGCTGAGGTTAGACAGCCCCTGGCGATAGCGCTGCTCCAGCGTCTCGCGACTGGTGGCGGTGACGTCCAGATCGCGCAGCAGGCCATCATGAATACCGTAAGCCCAGCCGTGAATGGTAACTTTCTGACCGCGCTTCCAGGCTGAACGCATGATGGTTGAGTGGCCCAAGTTGTAGACCTGCTCCATTACATTCAGTTCGCACAGGGTGTCAATGCGACGTTCCTGCGGCATTTCACCCAGCAGTGAACTGTGTTTAAACCAGATATCGCGAATATGCAGTAACCAGTTATCAATCAGCCCCTGTTCTTTATTTTCAATAGCCGCCTGTACGCCACCACATCCATAGTGGCCGCAAATAATAATATGTTCCACTTCCAGCACATCCACCGCATACTGAACCACTGAGAGACAGTTCAGGTCGGTGTGAATAACCAGATTGGCAACATTACGGTGAACAAATAATTCACCCGGCTCAAGACCGGTTAAACGTTCTGCGGGAACGCGACTGTCGGAACATCCAATCCATAAAAAGCGCGGATTTTGTGCGTGAGTCAGCGTTTCAAAAAATCCGGGATCCTCTTCTACCAGCATCTTTGACCATAGCGCGTTGTTGCTGATGAGTGTATCTATGTCTTTCATGGAGGCTGTAACCAATTGAATTGCGTTGCGCTAATATAGGTTAACTCCTGATTTATTAAAACCAAATATCAAGCATTAGAATGTAAGGTAAGTAAAAAACCATGACCATTGCTCTGGAACTTCAACAACTTAAAAAAACCTATCCCGGTGGCGTTCAGGCGTTACGCGGAATAGATTTGCAAGTCGAAGCGGGGGATTTTTATGCGCTTTTGGGACCGAATGGCGCAGGCAAGTCCACCACCATCGGGATAATCAGCTCGCTGGTGAATAAAACCTCTGGGCGGGTGAGCGTCTTCGGATACGATCTTGAAAAAGATACCGTTAATGCGAAACGCCAGCTTGGTCTGGTACCGCAGGAGTTTAACTTTAACCCGTTTGAAACCGTGCAGCAGATCGTAGTCAACCAGGCGGGTTATTACGGCGTTGAGTATAAAGAGGCGGTCAAACGCAGCGAACTATATTTAAAGCAGCTCGATTTATGGGAAAAACGTAACGAGCGCGCGCGCATGCTCTCCGGCGGGATGAAACGCCGTCTGATGATTGCCCGCGCACTAATGCACGAGCCTAAATTACTCATCCTTGATGAACCGACGGCGGGGGTCGACATTGAGCTGCGTCGTTCAATGTGGGGTTTTTTAAAGGATTTAAACGACAAAGGCACCACGATTATTCTGACCACTCACTATCTCGAAGAAGCGGAAATGCTGTGTCGCAACATCGGCATTATTCAGCATGGCGAGCTGGTGGAAAACACCTCGATGAAGAGCCTGCTCTCTAAGCTGAAATCCGAGACCTTTATTCTCGATCTGGCGCCGAAAAGCCCGCTGCCAAAACTGGAGGGCTATCAATACCGGCTGGTGGATACCTCCACGCTGGAAGTTGAAGTACTGCGTGAACAGGGGGTCAACAGCGTGTTCTCACAGCTGAGCGCCCAGGGCATTCAGGTATTGAGTATGCGAAACAAAGCGAACCGACTGGAAGAACTGTTTGTTTCTCTGGTGCATGAAAAACAAGGAGATCGCGCATGATGCAGCTTTATTGGGTTGCGCTGAAAAGCATCTGGGCGAAAGAGATCCACCGCTTTATGCGTATCTGGGTCCAGACTCTGGTTCCTCCCGTCATTACTATGACGCTCTATTTTATTATCTTTGGTAACCTGATCGGCTCGCGTATCGGCGAAATGCATGGTTTTAGCTACATGCAGTTTATCGTGCCAGGGCTGATTATGATGGCGGTAATTACCAACTCGTACGCTAACGTGGCATCGTCATTCTTCAGCGCCAAGTTTCAACGCAACATTGAAGAGTTACTGGTCGCTCCGGTACCGACGCACGTGATCATCGCCGGCTTTGTTGGCGGCGGCGTGGCGCGTGGCCTGTGCGTAGGGATCCTGGTAACAGCGATTTCGCTGTTCTTTGTGCCGTTCCAGGTGCATTCCTGGGTCTTTGTGGCGCTTACGCTGGTGTTAACAGCGGTGCTGTTTTCGCTGGCCGGTCTGTTGAACGCGGTTTTCGCTAAAACCTTTGACGATATCAGCCTGATCCCAACCTTCGTGCTGACTCCGCTGACCTATCTGGGCGGCGTTTTCTATTCGTTAACGTTGCTGCCGCCGTTCTGGCAGGGACTGTCGCATCTGAACCCGATTGTCTACATGATTAGCGGTTTCCGTTACGGCTTCCTGGGGATCCACGATGTTCCGCTGGTCACCACCTTTGGCGTGCTGGTGGTGTTTATCGCGGCGTTTTATTTGCTGTGCTGGTACCTGATTCAGCGCGGACGCGGCCTGCGCAGCTAAGTCTTTCTTCCTCTCCTTGCCCGGGAGAGGAAGACTTTTGATGCTTATCACCATTACGGATTTATCACCCTGATAAACTACTTGCCTGCTAAGGAGGTAGGCAATGCTAGGTTGGGTAATTACCTGTCATGATGATAAGGCACAGGATATGCTGCATCGTCTGGAGAAAAAGTACGGCCCGTTGGTTCAATGCCAGGCGGTGAGTTTTTGGCGTGGGCTTAGCTCGAATATGCTAAGTCGCATGATGTGCCATGCCCTGCATGCTACAGACTCTGGCGAGGGTGTGATATTCCTGACGGATATGGCCGGGGCCGCGCCTTACCGCGTGGCTTCGTTAATGAGCCATAAACATCCCCAGTGTGAAGTGATTTCAGGTATCAGTTATCCATTGCTTGAGCGAATGCTTTCGTCGCGGGAATCGATGAGCAGTTCTGCGTTTCGTGATAGCATCGTTGCGCTTGGCGGGCCCGAAGTCTCTAGCCTCTGGCATCAACAACAGAAAAATCCCCCCTTCGTGTTGAAGCATGATTTGTATGAGTATTAATCATTGGTATTGATGGCGCTTTTGCTACAATAGCCGGGGTTTCTCGCCTCGGTTATCTCATATGGTGATGCGCGTTCTGCTTGTTTTATTGCTCCTGTTTTCTGGCAGCATAGCTGCGGCTTTGCCTGCTCGCTACATGCAAACCACCGAAGCGGCCGCCGTGTGGGCGCAGATTGGCAACAAGATGGTGACGGTAGGAAATATTCGCGCCGGGCAGATCCTCGCCGTTGAGCCAATTGCGGCAGACTATTACGAATTTACCTTTGGTTTTGGTACCGGGTTTATTGATAAAGGGCATCTGGAGCCTGTGCAGGGGCGGCAGAAAGTCGACGATGGTCTGGGCGATCTCAATAAACCCCTCAGCAACCAAAGCCTGATCACCTGGAAAGATACGCCGGTTTATAACGCTCCGGATGTTGGTAGCGCCCCGTTTGGCGTGCTGGCGGATAATCTGCGTTATCCGGTTATCAGCAAGCTTAAAGACCGTCTCAACCAAACCTGGTACCAGATCCGTATTGGCGGCAGACTGGCCTATATCAGCGCTCTGGATGCGCAGGAAGACAACGGTATCCCGGTGTTAACCTATCACCATATTCTGCGCGATGAAGAGAATACCCGTTTTCGTCACACCTCCACGACAACCTCCGTACGCGCCTTCAGCAACCAGATGGCCTGGCTACAGGACCGCGGCTACACCACGTTGACGATGTACCAACTGGAAGGCTATGTTCGCAACAATATGAATCTCCCGGCGCGGGCGGTGGTGCTGACTTTTGATGATGGTCTGAAGTCGGTGAGTCGTTATGCTTACCCGATTCTGAAGCAGCACGGCATGAAGGCAACGGCGTTTATTATCTCCTCACGTATCAAGCGCCACCCGCAGAAGTGGGATCCGAAATCACTGCAGTTTATGAGCATCGCGGAACTGAATGAGATCAGGGACGTGTTCGACTTCCAGTCGCATACCCATTTTTTACATCGGGTTGATGCGAATCACCGGCCAATCCTGCTGAGTCGCAGCTATCACAATATTCTGTTTGATTTTGCCCGTTCGCGTCGGGCGTTGTCTCAGTTTAACCCTCACGTTCTTTATCTTTCTTACCCGTTTGGCGGCTATAACGCCACCGCAGTAAAAGCGGCAGGCGACGCGGGATTCCACATGGCGGTCACCACGGTGAGAGGGAAGGTTAAACCGGGGGATAATCCGTTCTTATTGAAAAGACTTTATATTTTAAGAACGGATTCGCTGGAGACGATGTCGCGGCTGATAAGTAATCAGCCGCAGGGGTAAGGGCTGTCAGGCAACCTGTACCGGAATGGCTTTCGCGGTGCGCTTCATTTCGTTGTCGCCTTCAAAGTAGGCCACTTTCGGACGCCAGGTGCGGGCTTCTTCATCAGACATGGTGACGAAGCTGGCGATAATCACAATGTCGCCGACTTCAGCACAGTGTGCCGCTGCGCCGTTCACCGAGATGATTCTGGAGCCGCGTTCAGCCGCAATCGCATAGGTTGAGAAACGTTTACCGTTGGTCACGTTCCAGATATCAATAGCTTCGTTTTCCAGAATACCAGAGGCATCGAGGAAATCCTGGTCGATGGCGCAGGAGCCTTCGTAGTGCAGGTCCGCCTGCGTGACTTTTACGCGGTGGAGCTTGCCTTGCAGCATGGTGCGAATCATAACTTCTATACCCTGTCGTTTACCTTGGCTAAGCAGGCACTACTGGCCTGCTTTGAGAAATTCTCAGGCAGTATTGCCTGATTTTTAACCCCTGTCTACTGGGCTAATGTAACGCTTTGATTATCGATCAGACGTGCCTGACCCAGCCAGGCGGCGGCCAGAATCACCGCGCGTTTACTGGTTTCCGTCAGCTCCAGCAGCGTGTCGGCATCACGAATCTGAATATCGTCGGCACGGAAGCCTTTTTCATTCAGTTCCTGCTCGGCAATGGCAATAATCTCTTCCTGGTCACGATGGCCGGCAAGCAGCTTTTCAGCGATGCCGTTCATCACTTTGTGCAGACCCGGCGCAATTTTTCGCTGCTCTGCGGTCAGATAACCGTTACGTGAGCTAAGCGCCAGACCGTCTTTGGCGCGAATAATCGGCACGCCAACGATCTCAATGTCATAACCCAGATCCGCCACCATTTTGCGGATCAGTGCGAGCTGCTGGAAATCTTTCTCGCCAAAGCAGGCGATATCAGGCTGGATCAGGTTAAACAGCTTGCTGACGATAGTGGAAACGCCACGGAAATGGCCTGGACGGCTGGCGCCTTCCAGCATGGTGGAGAGACCGGGAACTTCAACGAACGTCTGGCCTTCCAGCCCCTGCGGGTAGATTTCCTCAACGGCAGGCGCAAAAACGTAATCGACTTTACGCTTGTTCAGCTTTTCACAATCTTCCTGCAGCGTGCGCGGATAGCGCACCAGATCGTCCGGTCGGTCAAACTGCATCGGGTTGACGAAAATGCTGACGATTACCACATCAGCCCGCGCTTTTGCCTCATCGACCAGCTTCATATGGCCGTCGTGCAGGTTGCCCATGGTGGGAACCAGAGCGACGCGTTTGCCTTCCTGACGCAGACGACGAATATGCTGGCGCAGCAGCGGCAGGGTTTCAATGATTAACACGACAAGACTCCTTGAGTTGCCTGAGGAACCGTAGGCCGGATAAGGCGTTTACGCCGCCATCCGGCAACATGCAGCGAACCGCCTGATGGCGCTACGCTTTTCAGGCCGATATATGGCCTGAAAAATTAGTGGAAACTGTGTTCTTCGCCCGGATAAACGCCGGACTCCACTTCAGCCATATACTGCCGCACTGCGGCGCGCATGTCGCCTGCTTCATTGAGGAAATTCTTCGCAAATTTCGGGATGTGGCCACCGGTAATGCCAAAGGCATCGTGCATGACGAGGATTTGTCCATCGGTGACGTTACCAGCGCCGATACCGATAACCGGAATCGACAGCGCTTCGGTGACGCGCTTCGCCAGCTCAACCGGCACGCACTCCAGCACCAGCAACTGAGCGCCAGCGGCTTCTAAGGCCAGCGCGTCATCCAGCAATACCTGCCCGGCGTCGCCGCGGCCCTGAATTTTATAGCCGCCGAAAATATTCACCGACTGCGGTGTTAATCCCAGATGACCGCAAACCGGTACGGCGCGTTCGGTGAGCATTTTTACCGTATCCACCAGCCAGGCGCCGCCTTCAATTTTGACCATATTGGCGCCCGCCCGCATCACCACCGCGGCGTTTTCAAATGCTTGTTCCGGCGTGGCGTAAGCCATAAATGGCAGGTCGGAGAGCAGCAGACAGTTGGGGGCGCCACGACGTACGGCACGAGTGTGGTAAGCAATATCTTCAACGGTGACCGGTAGCGTGGAGTCATGCCCCTGAATCGTCATGCCCAGCGAGTCGCCAACCAGCATCACATTAATGCCTTCGTCGGCAAATAACTTAGCGAAGCTGTAGTCGTAGGCGGTAATGGTTGCGAAGCGTTTTTTCTCTTGCTTGCATTTCTGCAGCAGTGAAATGGTGGTGGGTTTCATAACATTTCCTGATGATGAAAGTCATATTTATCGGCATTCTAACAGTCACATTCAGGGGGGCAATTGTTTTAAGCAACCGTTTGGCACTAAAGTAGTAAACGCTGAAGGGGAGGGGATACTTTACCAGTGTGCAGGTTTTGCGGCACCAAGATGGGTGAGGTGCTGATGCAGGCTGATACCCTCCGGGAAGATAAGCTCAGGTGCGATTTCAGCGAGCGGCCACAGCATAAAACCACGGTTTTTCATGTCGTAGTGCGGCACGGTCAGACGTTCGGTGTTAATCACTTCATCGCCAAACAGCATAATATCGAGGTCCAGAGTGCGCGGCCCCCAGCGTTCGGCTTTACGTACGCGTCCCTGTTGCAGCTCAATGCGTTGGGTATGATTAAGCAATTCTTCGGGAGCGAGAGTGGTTTCCAGCGCCACGGCAGCGTTCAGGTAATCTGGCTGATCCTGTGGGCCTAATGGCGGTGTGCGGTAAAAGGAGGAAACAGCGACGATACGGCTGTCGGGAATGTCGCCAATCGCTTTTACGGCAGCATTAACCTGCTCCAGAGGAGAGGCCAGATTACTGCCGAGAGCGATATAGGCGATGGTCACGCGGAACCTTCACGGCGCGGGGCGCGTTTACGCGGGCGACGATGACGACGGCGTTCTGGTTCTTCGTCGAGTTCGTTGAGCATGCCTTTTTGTTCCGGCGGTGCTGAAACCTGGAATTCTCCCCACCACTGCGCCAGACGCTGCAGCTCAGCGTTGTTTTCCACTTCGGCACGCAGGGCCAGCAGATCGTAAGCGGCGCGGAACTTCGGATGCTCCATCAGCTTCCAGGCGCGTTTGCCCTGGCGACGAGACATGCGTAGCTGCAACTGCCAGATATCACGGGTCAGCGAGGTCAGACGTTTCGGGATCGCCAGCGAGCGGCAGGCTTCATCCAATACGTCGTTCATCGCCAGTGCGAAGGCATCGTAGTAAGCCAGACCGCTTTCCTGGGCAATTTTCTGCGCAGCTTCCAGTAACGGATACCAGAACATGGCGGCGAACAAGAACGCCGGGTTAACGCGCATATCATTGTGGATGCGGTTATCGGTATTCTTCAGCACCTGAGCGATGATGCGTTCCATTGGGCTGTCACCGTCTTCGGTGAAATAGCGCGTAATGGTTGGGAACAGCGGCTGGAACAGGCTGTACTCACGCAGTTTTTTATACGTTTCATACCCATAGCCCGCCTGTAACAGTTTGAGTGCTTCTTCAAACAGGCGTGCGGGGGGAATATCGTTAAGCAGTGTTGCCAGACGCGGGATTGGCTCAGCGGTTTCCGGGCTGATACGCATGTCGAGCTTGGCGGCAAAGCGCACGGCCCGCAGCATACGTACAGGGTCTTCGCGGTAGCGCGTTTCCGGATTACCGATCAGGCGAACGATGCCCTCTTCGAGATCCTGCATGCCACCAACGTAATCACGCACGGTGAAATCGGCCACGCTGTAATACAGGCTGTTAATCGTGAAGTCGCGACGCTGGGCATCTTCTTCGATGGAGCCGAAGATGTTGTCGCGCAGCAGCATACCGTTTTGTCCGCGCTGTGAGGTTGTGCGATCGGACTCGCTGCCTTCATGATGACCACGGAAAGTTGCCACTTCGATAATTTCCGGGCCAAACATGACATGGGCCAGACGGAAACGGCGACCAACCAGACGACAGTTACGAAACAGTTTTCGCACCTGATCTGGCGTGGCGTTAGTCGTGACATCAAAATCTTTCGGCTTTTTGCCCAGCAAAAGATCGCGTACGCCTCCGCCAACCAGCCATGCCTCGTATCCGGCCTTATTGAGCCTGTACATTACCTTCAGGGCATTTTCACTGATATCTTTGCGGGAGATAGAGTGCTGCTCACGCGGGATTACCGTCATATGTGGACGGGCAACGGCGAGCTCGGCCTCGCGCTCCTCGCGGCTTAGCACCTTGCGGCAAAAATTAGCGACTCGGGTAAAAATAGTGCACCTCGGTAGTGTCAAACTTCAATCAGAACAAGTGTTGCTGTGTAAAAATAGCGGCTAATCATAGCTCAGCATGATGCATTTGAGAATGGCGGATTTACGATCGCCGATTCTGGCACCGCTGTCAGACTCCAGTTTTCAATGGCAAACGTGAGAATCTGATCCACGCGCATCTCCTGCCACGGGATATCGGAGTGCTGGCCGAGAAAGCGCAGCGCAGCAACAATCACCGGGCGTGGATCGCCTTGCGGCAGTGCAGGTGCATGATTTTGTTTTGAAAGTTTAGCGCCTTGTTCGTTGAGCGCCAGCGGCAGATGAATATAGTCCGGCGCTTGCCAGCCGAACTGTTGATACAACGAAATTTGCCGTACCGTCGGTTCGATAAGATCGGCACCGCGCACAATTTCCGTCACGCCCTGGAAGTGGTCGTCTACCACCACCGCGAGGTTATAGGCAAACAGCCCGTCGCGACGGTGAATAATAAAATCTTCCTTTGCAAGCCGCGGATCAGCCTGAATCACACCGCGCAGTTGGTCCGTAAACTGCATCACCGGATGGCGTTGCTTAATGCGGACCGCCGCCTGTTCAGGCCCGTGGCGTAGTTCACGGCAATGACCGTCGTAAATACCGCCGACGCTTTGAATACGCGCGCGTGTACAGGTGCAGTAATAGCTCAGATCCTGCTGATGCAGCCAGGCCAGCGCCTCGCGGTAGGCGTCATGACGCTGGGATTGCCATAAAATATCGCCATCCCAGTGCAGCCCGTAATGTTCCAACTGACGCAGAATCGTGTCTGCAGCACCGGGAACTTCACGAGGGGGGTCAATATCTTCAATGCGTACCCGCCAGATTCCGCGACGAGCACGGGCCTGCAGGTAACTCCCGAGGGCGGCAATCAGTGAACCAAAATGGAGTTCGCCAGAGGGGGAAGGGGCGAAGCGGCCAATATAATGTGAATCGCTCATTTTGCGGGCTAACAAATAATAAGGCGGGAGAAGCTCCCGCCTGTAGTAAACGTGGTAAAAATGACCGGAATTAACCTGCCATTTGTTTTTCGCGGATTTCTGCCAGCGTTTTACAGTCGATGCACAGATCGGCTGTCGGACGCGCTTCCAGACGGCGAATACCAATTTCTACGCCGCATGATTCGCAGTAGCCGAAATCTTCGTCTTCTACTTTCTTCAGCGTCTTCTCGATCTTTTTGATCAGTTTGCGCTCACGATCACGGTTACGCAGCTCAAGGCTGAATTCTTCTTCCTGTGCGGCGCGGTCCACCGGATCAGGGAAGTTAGCCGCTTCGTCTTGCATATGAGATACGGTGCGATCAACTTCATCCCTAAGTTGATTACGCCATGCCTCAAGAATACGCCTGAAGTGCGACAGCTGGGCTTCGTTCATATACTCTTCGCCCGGTTTCTCCTGGTACGGCTCCACCCCAGCGATGGCGAGAATACTCAGGGACGATGTTTTACGGTTTTGCCCTTCTTGCATGTTGCTTCTCCTTAACACGCACTATCGATCCCCATGTTCGGGGGAAAAATCAGGTCGCTATAAATAGCAGATGCTTTTCCGGATAGCAATTATCTAAACGTAACACTTGACAACCCTGTGAGGAAAAGCGTATTTGCCCACGCGCCCAGAATACTAATTAACCGAATATTTACACCATTACAAGGTAATGGGCAACGGCTCTTTAAGAGTCATACCATGGGCAGAAAGTTCCGCTTTATAAACCAGAATTTCTACCCCCTTAAGCTGTGCTTCAACTAATAATTGCGCATATTTTGCATCGATATGGCGCGCGGGTGAAAACCGTGTAATGGCTGAATGCAACACCGCGAAAAATATCACCGCGCGCTTGCCTTCGGCCGCTACGCTCATCAATTCCCGAAGATGTTTCTGACCTCGTTCAGTGATGGCATCGGGAAAATAACCCTGATCTTTTTCCGCCAACGTGACTGATTTCACTTCAATATAGCAGTCAGGTCGGGAATCCGCCTGTAACAAAAAGTCGATGCGGCTCCCTTCGGCGCCGTATTTTACTTCACTTTTCAAGATGCTGTAGTCTGAAACTTCCGAAATTAACGAACGCTGAATAGCCTCTTTCGTTAATCTATTGGCCCACAGCGTGTTAACACAAATAAGTGCACCGGATTGGGTTTGCGTTAATTCCCAGGTATGTGGATATTTTCGTTTGGTATTTTCTGATGTCGAATACCAGACAGTATCTCCCGGCGTTGCGCAGCCGGTCATGGCTCCCGTATTGGGGCAGTGTAGCGTTAACGTTGTGCCATCCGGTGTGATCACATCCGCTAAAAAACGCTTATAGCGCTGAATGAGCGTTGCAGGTTGTAAAGGTGGAGAAAATTGCATGAACAGTTCCTTTGATTATTCAGTCAGCGTCCAGCGTTGCAACTGCGTGTAACGCGTGCGTCCTCGCATGAATGAGGAGGAGTAAAGCCCAAACTCCGTTACCGGAAACGACCAGCCAAACCCTGGCGGAGGGATAGATACCGCGTGTCCGGCGTCACGCAGCAGCGTGATATGCGGGTGAAACGGCTGCGGGCTCTGGTGGCAGCCACTGCGTGCGGCTTGTGCCCGCAACATGTTCGCCAACTGCAGCAGCCCGCGCGGCGGCTGACGCATTCCCAACCACACGACTCGCGAGCGCAGCCATTGCCCGGCATCGTCGAGTTTGAGCGTAAAACCCGGCTGGCGAATATGCCCTGCAAGCTGCGTTAACGCATACTGCTTCTCAGCGCTGACGTCGCCCAAAAAGGCGAGCGTCAGATGCAGATTATCGGCGGCGACGGGACGACCCGCTTCAGGGGGGAACTGCGCGGCCCGCCAGTGGATTAACTGCTCCCGAACCTCGCCAGGCAATTCAATCGCAAAGAACAGCCTTTTTGGCTCAGACATGATGGATACTCGGTTATGAATTAACGCGATGCTACAATGCAGCGCGAAGAATGTTAACCCTCTGGAGTCATTTGTGACGTCGTTGCCCGTTGCCGCCGTAGTGCCTGAACTACTTACCGCCCTTGATGCCTCGTCGCAGGTTCTGCTGACGGCGCCGACCGGTGCCGGGAAATCAACCTGGCTGCCGTTGCGACTCCTTGAACATCGCGGTATCAAGGGACGGATTATTTTGCTGGAGCCGCGGCGTCTGGCAGCACGCAATGTGGCGCAGCGGTTGGCGGAATTGCTGAATGAAAAGCCTGGCGAGACCGTGGGGTATCGCATGCGTGCGCAAAGCTGCGTAGGGCCGCTGACCCGCCTTGAGGTGGTGACGGAGGGGGTTCTGACACGCATGATCCAGCGCGACCCCGAATTGACGGGCGTTGGGCTGGTCATCCTCGACGAATTTCACGAGCGGAGTTTGCAGGCCGACCTGGCGCTGGCGCTGTTGCTGGATGTGCAGCAAGGGCTGCGTGACGATCTGAAACTGTTGATCATGTCCGCCACTTTGGACAACGGACGTTTGCAGCAGATGTTGCCCGATGCGCCGACGATCGTTTCTGAAGGCCGCGCTTTTCCCGTTGATCGACGATATCAGCCGTTGGCGGCGCATCTGCGTTTTGCTGAAGCGGTAGCGGTAGCGACGGCAGAACTCCTGCGCCATGAAAGCGGGTCGCTGCTGCTGTTTTTACCGGGTGTAGGGGAAATCCAGCGCGTGCAGGAGCAACTGGCAACACGTGTGGGCAGCGATGTGTTGTTGTGCCCACTGTACGGCGCGCTGACGCTTGCCGAGCAGCGTCAGGCGATTTTGCCCGCGCCGCAAGGCAAGCGCAAAGTGGTGCTGGCGACCAATATTGCCGAAACCAGCTTAACTATTGAAGGCATCCGGCTGGTGGTGGACAGCGCCCAGGAGCGCGTGGCGCGCTATGACGCGCGTACCGGTTTGACGCGACTGATTACCCAACGCATAAGCCAGGCCTCGATGACCCAGCGAGCGGGACGCGCGGGCCGTCTGGAACCTGGTATCTGCCTACATTTGCTTGCCAAAGAGCAGGCGGAAAGAGCGGCGGCGCAGGGAGAACCGGAGATTTTACAGAGCGACCTGTCCGGACTGCTGATGGAGTTGCTGCAATGGGGATGCACCGACCCTGAGCAACTGAACTGGCTGGATACACCGCCCGCCATCAACCTGCAGGCGGCAAAGCGGCTGCTGCAGATGCTGGGGGCGCTTGAGGGTGACAGGCTCAGCGCCAGGGGGCAGAAAATGGCGACGTTGGGTAACGACCCCCGTTTAGCGGCTATGCTGGTTAGCGCCAACAATGACAATGAAGTGGCAACGGCGGCAAAACTGGCTGCGATTCTGGAAGAGCCGCCGCGCGGTGGCAGTACCGATCTGGCTGTAGCGTTTTCACGAAATCAGCCCGCCTGGCAGCAGCGCAGCCAACAATTGCTGAAACGGCTTAACGTTCGCAGCGGACAGCCGGACAGCGCGCTGCTCCCCTCATTACTGGCGCAGGCGTTTGCCGATCGGATCGCGCGTCGGCGCGGGCAGGAAGGGCGCTATCAACTGGCGAATGGCATGGGGGCAATGCTGGATGCCGATGACGCCTCCGGACGCCATGAATGGCTGATTGCGCCGCTGTTACTGCAGGGCAGCGCTTCGCCGGATGCGCGTATTCTGCTGGCTCTGCCGCTGGATATTGAGGTGCTGATACAGGCATGCCCTGAACTGCTACAACAATCTGACACCATCGAATGGGATGAAACTCAGGGAACGTTAAAAGCATTGCGTCGGTCGCGCATTGGCCAGCTAACGGTAAAAGTACAGGCGCTGGCCAAACCCTCGGAAGAGGAGTTGCACCTGGCGATGTTGAACGGCATTCGCGATAAAGGGCTAAGTGTGCTCAACTGGACGCCGGAAGCCGAGCAGTTTCGCCTGCGTCTGCAATGTGCGGCAAACTGGTTGTCAGAGTATAACTGGCCCGCGGTAGATGAGGATTCTCTGCTGGCGACGCTGGAGAGCTGGCTGCTGCCGCACATGAGCGGTGTGCACTCGTTACGCGCGTTAAAAGCGCTAAATGTGGGTCAGGCGTTGCGCGGTTTGCTGGATTGGTCAATGCTGCAACGTCTGGATAGTGAACTGCCAGCGCATTACACTGTGCCGACGGGAAGCCGGATTGCCATTCGCTATCATGAGGATAACCCTCCGGTATTGGCGGTTCGGATGCAGGAAATGTTTGGTGAAGCGAAGACCCCAACCATCGCCGAGGGGCGCGTGCCGCTGGTGCTGGAACTGCTGTCTCCGGCCCAACGACCGCTGCAGGTAACGAGTGATTTGAGCGCGTTCTGGCAGGGATCGTACCGTGAGGTGCAAAAAGAGATGAAAGGGCGCTATCCCAAACATGTCTGGCCGGACGATCCGGCGAATACCGCGCCAACGCGGCGAACAAAGAAGTATTCGTAATGAAACTGTAGGCCGGATAAAGCGAAGCCGTCATCCGATATAAACACGGCAGTAAATTGAGAGATTTCTTCTTCTGTTAACTGACGGAAGAACAGAGAATCGGGCCCTTGCGCCTGAATGTTGCGGAGAAAAAGCATGGCGGGGAATGACCGCGAGCCAATTGGACGTAAAGGGAAACCCTCGCGTCCGGTGAAACAAAAGGTGAGCCGTCGTCAACTCAGAGATGAAGAGTATGACGACGATTATGATGATGATGACTATGAGGATGAAGAACCGATGCCGCGTAAGGGTAAAGGCAAAGGGCGTAAGCCTCGTGGTAAACGCGGCTGGTTCTGGCTGCTGGTAAAACTGTCGATTGTTTTTTTGGTGCTGATCGCCATTTACGGCGTTTATCTGGACCAAAAAATTCGCAGCCGTATAGATGGTAAAGTCTGGCAGCTTCCTGCGGCAGTATATGGCCGTATGGTTAACCTTGAGCCAGAAATGCCGATCGGCAAGAACGAGATGGTGAAACTGCTGGAGGCTACGCAGTATCGTCAGGTGACGAAAATGACGCGCCCTGGCGAATTCACCGTGCAGGCGAAAAGCATCGAGATGATCCGTCGTCCGTTTGATTTTCCGGACAGTAAAGAAGGTCAGGTGCGCGCGCGTCTGACCTTTGATGGCGACCATCTGGATACCATCGAGAATATGGATAACAACCGCCAGTTCGGTTTCTTCCGTCTCGATCCGCGACTGATTACCATGCTCTCTTCGCCTAACGGTGAGCAGCGCCTGTTTGTCCCGCGCAGTGGATTCCCGGATCTGCTGGTGGACACGCTGCTGGCGACCGAAGATCGTCACTTCTATGAGCATGATGGTATCAGCCTCTATTCCATTGGCCGCGCGGTGCTGGCGAACCTGACGGCGGGGCGCACGGTACAAGGGGCCAGTACGCTGACCCAGCAACTGGTGAAAAACCTGTTCCTGTCCAGCGAACGTTCCTATTGGCGTAAAGCCAACGAAGCCTATATGGCGCTGATCATGGATGCGCGTTACAGCAAAGACCGCATTCTTGAGCTGTACATGAACGAAGTCTATCTCGGTCAAAGCGGTGACAATGAGATCCGCGGCTTCCCGCTGGCGAGCCTTTACTACTTTGGCCGTCCGGTGGAAGAGCTGAGCCTCGACCAGCAGGCGCTGCTGGTAGGGATGGTTAAAGGGGCGTCAATCTATAACCCGTGGCGTAACCCGAAGCTGGCACTGGAGCGTCGTAACCTGGTGCTGCGTTTGCTACAACAGCAGCAGATTATCGACCAGGATCTGTATGACATGCTGAGCGCGCGTCCGTTAGGCGTACAGCCGCGTGGTGGGGTGATCTCACCGCAGCCCGCCTTTATGCAGATGGTGCGCCAGGAGCTACAGGCGAAGCTGGGCGATAAAGTTAAAGACCTCTCCGGCGTGAAGATTTTCACCACCTTTGATTCCGTGGCGCAGGATGCTGCAGAAAAAGCGGCGGTGGAAGGTATTCCGGTGCTGAAGAAACAACGTAAGCTGAGCGATCTGGAGACCGCGATTGTGGTGGTCGACCGCTTCAGCGGCGAAGTGCGTGCCATGGTCGGGGGGGCAGAACCGCAGTTCGCTGGTTATAACCGTGCGATGCAGGCGCGTCGTTCGATTGGTTCTTTGGCTAAACCAGCGACCTATCTGACCGCGCTCAGCCAGCCGAAGCTGTATCGTCTGAATACCTGGATTGCCGATGCCCCGATTGCGCTGCGTCAGCCTAACGGCCAGGTGTGGTCGCCGCAGAACGATGACCGTCGCTATAGCGAAAGCGGAAAAGTGATGCTGGTGGATGCGTTAACGCGCTCAATGAACGTGCCAACGGTAAATCTGGGGATGGCGCTGGGCCTGCCTGCCGTCACCGATACCTGGCTGAAGCTGGGCGCGCCGAAAGATCAGCTTAATCCGGTTCCAGCCATGCTGTTGGGGGCGTTGAACCTGACGCCGATCGAAGTGGCGCAGGCGTTCCAGACTATCGCCAGCGGCGGGAACCGCGCGCCGCTGTCGGCGCTGCGTTCGGTGATTGCCGAAGATGGGACGGTGCTGTATCAGAGCTTCCCGCAGGCCGAGCGTGCCGTTCCGGCGCAGGCGGCGTATATGACGCTGTGGACCATGCAACAGGTGGTTCAGCGTGGTACGGGTCGCCAGCTTGGCGCGAAATATCCTGGGCTTCATCTGGCAGGGAAAACCGGGACCACTAACAACAACGTGGATACCTGGTTTGCCGGGATCGACGGCAGCCAGGTAACCATCACCTGGGTGGGCCGTGATAACAACCAGCCAACCAAGCTGTACGGTGCCAGCGGTGCGATGTCGATTTATCAGCGTTATCTTGCCAACCAGACGCCAACACCGCTGGTGCTGACGCCGCCGGAAGATGTGGTGGATATGGGCGTGGACTACGACGGTAACTTCGTTTGTAGCGGGGGGATGCGTACGCTTCCGGTATGGACTACCGATCCTGATTCACTGTGTCAGCAGGGTGAAATGATGCAACAGCCGACTGGGAATCCGTTCGATCAGTCAACGCCGCAGCAGCAGCCTCAACAGCAGCAGCAACAACCGGCGCAGCAGGAAAAGAAAGATAGCGACGGTGTCGCTGGCTGGATAAAGGATATGTTCGGCAGTAACTGATATTGCTCAAAACCCGCTTCGGCGGGTTTTTCTTCTTTGGTCCATTCTCAGGGCCGAATAACATTCCAGCCTAATTTATTAACCCTTTCTTTTCATCTGGTTATTTCTTAACCCCTCAGTTTTAGTAGGGACGCGTATTGCTTGCTATCTCGCCAGAGTTTCGAATATTATGCTGCCGTTATAATAATAATTCTCGTTTACGTTATCATTCACTTTCATCAGAGAAATACCAATGGCGCGTCTTAAAACTGCTCAGCCAAGTTCATCGCTGCGTAAAATCGCAGTAGTGGTAGCCACAGCGGTTAGCGGCATGTCTGTCTATGCACAGGCGGCGGTTGACCCGAAAGAAGAAACCATCACCGTAACTGCTGCTCCTGCCGCACAAGAAAGCGCATGGGGGCCAGCGGCAACCATCGCCGCACGACAGTCTGCTACGGCGACCAAAACTGACACCCCGATTCAAAAAGTTCCTCAGTCTATTTCAGTGGTCACCGCCGAAGAGATGGCGTTGCATCAGCCGAAATCAGTTAAAGAGGCGCTCAGCTACACGCCAGGCGTAGCCGTAGGCACCCGCGGCGCGTCTAACACCTATGACTACCTGATTATTCGCGGATTTGCCGCCGACGGCCAAAGTCAGAATAACTATCTGAATGGCCTGAAGATGCAGGGTAACTTCTACAACGATGCGGTAATCGACCCGTATATGCTGGAACGCGCTGAAGTGATGCGCGGTCCGGTTTCCGTTCTTTACGGAAAGAGTAACCCTGGTGGCTTGTTGAACATGGTCAGCAAACGCCCGACCACAGAGCCGTTAAAAGAAATTCAGTTCAAGATGGGCACTGACAGCCTGTTCCAGACCGGTTTTGACTTCAGCGATGCGCTGGATGACGATGGTGTGTACTCATACCGCCTGACCGGCCTGGCGCGTTCCGCGAATGCGCAGCAGCAGGGCGCGGAAGAACAACGCTACGCCATCGCGCCATCTTTCACATGGCGTCCGGATGATAAAACGAACTTCACCTTCCTCTCCTACTTCCAGAACGAGCCGGAAACTGGCTATTACGGCTGGTTGCCGAAAGAGGGGACGGTGACTGAGCTGCCGAACGGCAAGCGTCTGCCTACCGATTTCAACGAAGGTGCGAACAACAATACCTACTCTCGTAACGAGAAGATGGTGGGCTACAGCTTCGACCACGAATTTAACGACACCTTTACCGTGCGTCAGAACCTGCGTTACGCGCAAAACAAGGTTTCGCAGAACAGCGTGTATGGCTACGGTATGTGCTCTGATCCGCTCTATACAAAGGATCCGGCTAACAGTCCTTGCGCCAGCGTTCCTCAGTCCGAGTGGGCTCACACGCTGACTCGTCAGTATGTTGACGATAATGAAAAATTGCAGAACTTCGCTGTTGATACCCAGTTGCAGAGCAAATTCGCTACCGGTTCCGTGGATCACACATTGCTGACCGGCGTTGACTATATGCGGATGCGTAACGATATCAACTCCTGGTTTGGTTGGGCTGGTTCGGTAGCGCCTTCAGATATTTATAACCTTGATCGCAGCGACTTTGATTTTGGGGCACATACTGGACCGGGCGCTCCCTACCGTGTTCTGAATAAACAGGAACAAACGGGCCTGTACGCTCAGGATCAGATGCAGTGGGATAAGGTGCTGGTCACTCTGGGCGGTCGTTACGACTGGGCTAAGCAGGACTCACTGAACCGTGTTTCTGGCGTGCTGGATTCCCGTGATGACAGACAGTTCACCTGGCGTGGCGGTGTTAACTACCTGTTCGACAACGGTGTGACTCCGTATTTCAGCTACAGCGAATCGTTTGAACCTAGTTCTCAGGTCGGGGAAAGCGGTAATATCTTTACTCCATCTAAAGGTAAGCAGTACGAAGCGGGCGTGAAGTATGTGCCGAGCGATCGTCCGATCGTGATCACCGGTGCTGTTTACCAGTTGACCAAAACCAACAACCTGATGGCCGACCCGAACGGATCATTCTGGTCAGTTGAAGGCGGTGAAATTCGCTCACGTGGTGTGGAAATTGAAGCGAAAGCGGCGCTGTCAGCCAGCGTTAACGTGGTCGGTTCTTATACCTATACCGATGCGGAGTACACCACCGACACCAACTACAAAGGCAACACGCCTGCTCAGGTGCCAAAACATATGGCATCACTGTGGGGAGATTACACCCTTTATGACGGCGCGCTTTCCGGGCTGACGTTGGGTACGGGGGTTCGTTATACTGGCTCCAGCTATGGCGATCCGGCAAACTCCTTCAAAGTGGGAAGCTATACGCTGGTGGATGCGTTAGTACGTTACGATCTGGCGCGCGTCGGCATGGCGGGTTCCAACGTGGCGCTGCATGTGAACAACCTGTTTGACCGTGAGTACGTCGCCAGCTGCTTCAATACCTATGGCTGCTTCTGGGGCGCAGAACGTCAGGTCGTTGCAACCGCAACCTTCCGTTTCTAATTTCTTTTTGGGCACGCTTTGCGTGCCCGTTTTACAAGTTGGCTGCTATGCAGGAAAACAGATCCCATCCCGACACCACTTTCGCGTTGCGTAATGTCTCCTTTCGTGTGCCTGGCCGCACGCTGTTGCATCCTCTCTCATTAACTTTTCCGGTGGGGAAAGTAACCGGCCTTATCGGCCACAACGGGTCCGGAAAATCGACGTTATTGAAAATGCTGGGACGTCATCAGCCGCCGTCGGAAGGTGAAATCCTGCTCGACGAACAGCCGCTGGAGAACTGGAGCAGTAAAGCGTTTGCCCGCAAGGTCGCCTATCTGCCGCAGCAGTTGCCGCAGGCCGAAGGGATGACGGTGCGTGAACTGGTGGCGATTGGCCGCTATCCGTGGCACGGGGCGCTGGGACGTTTTGGCGTTGCCGACAGAGAGAAAGTAGAAGAAGCTATTTCGTTGGTCGGCTTAAAACCGCTGGCGCACCGCCTGGTGGATAGCCTGTCCGGCGGAGAACGCCAACGTGCGTGGATTGCCATGCTGGTGGCGCAGGACAGCCGCTGTCTGCTGCTTGATGAGCCGACTTCCGCGCTGGATATCGCTCATCAGGTTGACGTGCTGGCGCTGGTGCATCGCTTAAGCCAGCAGCGTGGGCTAACGGTGATTGCGGTGCTGCATGATATCAACATGGCGGCCCGCTACTGCGATTACTTAGTTGCGCTGCGCGGTGGTGAAATGATTGCGCAAGGAACGTCTGCTGAACTGATGCGCAGTGAAACTCTGGAACAGATTTACGGTATCCCGATGGGCATTTTGCCGCATCCGGCCGGTGCCGCACCCGTGAGTTTTGTCTATTAATGATTGAATTACATCATATTACCCGTCGGCGTCTGCTTACGGCGATGGCGCTCTCGCCGCTGCTGTGGCGGATGAATACGGCGTCCGCCGCGGCGATTGATCCGCAGCGTATTGTGGCGCTGGAATGGCTGCCGGTAGAGCTGTTGCTGGCGCTGGGTATTACGCCGTATGGCATTGCGGATATCCCTAACTACAAGCTGTGGGTCAGTGAGCCACCTCTACCGGACTCGGTGATTGATGTCGGGCTACGCACGGAACCCAATCTCGAACTGCTGACCGAAATGAAACCCTCGTTTCTGCTCTGGTCGGCAGGCTATGGTCCTTCCCCGGAAAAGCTGGCGCGTATTGCACCTGGTCGGGGATTTAACTTCAGCGACGGTAAAAAACCTCTGGTCGTTGCGCGACAATCGCTGCAGGAAATGGCGCAATTGTTCAATCTGCAGGACTCTGCTGAACGCCATCTGACTGAGTATGATCGTTTTATTGCCAGCCTGAAGCCGCGCTTCATTCAACGCGGTGCGCGCCCTGTGCTTCTCACCTCTCTGCTTGATTCGCGGCATATGCTGGTGTTTGGCCCAAACAGCCTGTTTCAGGACGTGCTGGATGAATATGGGATCCCCAACGCCTGGCAGGGAGAGACAAACTTTTGGGGCAGCACTGCCGTGAGTATTGACCGTCTGGCTGCTTTTCAGGATGTCGATGTATTGTGCTTTGATCACGGCAACGATAAAGAGATGGCTACACTGATGTCTACGCCGTTGTGGCAGGCGATGCCCTTTGTTCGCAGCGGACGTTTTCAGCGTGTGCCGGCCGTCTGGTTCTATGGCGCAACGCTATCGGCCATGCATTTTGCCCGCATTCTGGATAATGCGCTGGGAGGCAAAGCGTGAGTAAACGTATCGCGCTGTTCCCCATTCTCCTGCTGACGGTTCTGTTTGTTGCCGCCTGTTGGCTCACATGGGTTAACTTCTCCGTTGCGCTACCGCGCAACCAGTGGCAACAGGCTATCTGGTCACCGGATATCGATGCCATTAAACAGATGGTTTTCCACTACAGCCTGCTGCCGAGGCTGGCGATTTCGCTGTTGGTCGGTGCCGGGCTGGGACTGGTCGGCGTATTGTTTCAGCAGGTGCTGCGTAACCCACTGGCGGAGCCAACCACGCTAGGCGTTGCGACCGGTGCGCAGTTGGGCATTACCGTCACGACGCTGTGGGCTATTCCCGGAGCGCTCACCACGCAATTTGCTGCGCTGGCAGGTGCTTGTGTCGTTGGGGCGCTGGTGTTTGGCGTCGCCTGGGGCAAACGTCTTTCTCCGGTGACGTTAATCCTTGCCGGACTGGTGGTCAGCCTGTACTGCGGGGCGATTAACCAGTTGATGGTTATCTTCCATCACGATCAACTGCAAAGCATGTTTTTATGGAGTAGTGGCACGCTAACCCAAACCGACTGGAGCGGCGTACAGCGACTGTGGCCGCAACTGCTGGGCGGCGTGATGCTGACTCTGCTGCTGTTGCGTCCAATGACGCTGATGGGACTGGATGACGGCGTGGCGCGTAACCTCGGTCTGGCGTTGTCGCTGGCGCGCCTGGCGGCCTTATCGCTGGCGATTGTCATCAGCGCCTTGCTGGTTAACGCGGTTGGGATTATCGGCTTTATTGGCCTCTTTGCACCGCTGCTGGCGAAAATGCTCGGCGCGCGGCGTCTGTTGGCGCGTCTGATGCTGGCCCCGCTGATTGGTGCGTTGATCCTCTGGCTCTCTGACCAAATCATTCTGTGGCTGACCCGCGTATGGATGGAGGTCTCCACCGGTTCGGTGACGGCGCTGATTGGCGCGCCATTGCTGCTGTGGCTGCTGCCGCGCCTAAGAAGTATGAGCGCACCGGATATGAATGCCAGCAACCGTATCGCCGCGGAGCGTCAGAATGTACTGATGTTTGCGCTGGCGGGCGGGGTGGTTTTGCTGCTGACTCTGGTGGTGGCGCTGTCGTTTGGCCGCGATGCGCACGGCTGGACATGGGCCAGCGGCGCGATGCTGGATGAACTGATGCCCTGGCGCTGGCCACGTATTCTGGCGGCGTTGATTGCCGGGGTTATGCTGGCGGTAGCAGGCTGTATTATTCAGCGTCTGACCGGAAACCCAATGGCTAGCCCGGAAGTTCTGGGCATTAGCTCCGGCGCGGCATTTGGCGTGGTGTTAATGCTGTTTCTGGTCCCCGGAAATGCCTTTGGCTGGCTTCTGCCCGCAGGGAGCCTCGGGGCTGCGGTCACCTTGCTTATCATTATGATTGCCGCCGGGCGCGGTGGTTTTTCGCCGCACCGTATGCTGTTGGCAGGGATGGCGCTCAGTACGGCGTTTACTATGTTGTTGATGATGCTGCAGGCCAGCGGCGATCCGCGTATGGCGGGCGTGCTGACTTGGATCTCCGGCTCAACCTATAACGCGACGGGCGAACAGGTTCTGCGCACCGGGATTGTGATGGTTATCCTGCTGGCACTGACACCGCTGTGTCGTCGTTGGCTGACGATTTTACCGCTCGGCGGCGATACGGCGCGTGCGGTGGGTATGGCGATCACGCCGTCACGCGTAGGGTTACTGCTGTTGGCTGCGGGGCTAACGGCGACAGCAACCATGACCATTGGACCGTTGAGTTTTGTCGGGCTGATGGCTCCGCATATTGCCCGAATGATGGGTTTTCGTCGCGCGATGCCGCATATGCTGATTTCGGCGCTGGCGGGAGGTGTGCTGCTGGTCTTTGCTGACTGGTGCGGCAGGATGGTGCTGTTTCCGTATCAGATCCCGGCAGGATTACTGTCGACGTTTATTGGCGCGCCGTACTTTATCTATCTGCTACGTAAGCAGAGTCGCTGAGGTTAATCTCTTCCATTTAGGCTGCGTCGCCATCCGGCAATAAAAAAGCCGGGTGGCGGCTTCGCCTTACCCGGCCTACGTTATTTCTGGACGTTCTCTTTTACAATTTCGCAAACACCCGGCGCGCGGCGTCGATGGTGTTATTGATATCGTCTTCACTGTGCGCGACGGACATAAAGCCCGCTTCGAAGGCGGACGGCGCCAGGTAAATCCCTTCATCCAGCATCATGTGGAAGAAACGCTTGAAGCGTTCAACGTCGCATGCCATCACATCCTGATAGCAGGTCACGGTTTCTGCATCGGTGAAGAAAATCCCGAACATCCCGCCCACATGGTTAACCACCAGCGGAATATTCGTCTCTTCGGCGGCTTCCAGCAGACCTTCCGCCAGACGCGTCGTCAGTTCGTTCAGCGTTTCATGAATACCCGGCTGGGCCACTTCGTTCAGACAAGCAAAACCTGCCGCCATCGCAATCGGGTTACCTGAAAGCGTACCCGCCTGATACACCGGACCGGTCGGCGCCAGCGCGTCCATCACATCACGGCGACCGCCGAATGCGCCAACGGGCATCCCGCCACCGATGATTTTGCCAAGGCAGGTCAGATCCGGAACGACGCCGTAATAATCCTGCGCACCGGCTAGCGCCACGCGGAAACCGGTCATGACTTCATCGATGATCAACAGCGCGCCAAACTCATCACACAGGGCACGCAGGCCCGGCAGGAATTCTGGCAGCGGCGGGATGCAGTTCATGTTGCCTGCGACCGGCTCAACGATAATGCAGGCGATCTCCTGCGGATACTGTTCAAATGCCGCACGAACTGAAGAGAGATCGTTGTAGGTGCAGGTCAGGGTGTGTTTCGCAAAATCGGCTGGAACGCCCGGGGAGTTTGGCTGACCCAGCGTTAACGCGCCGGAACCAGCTTTAACCAGCAGGCAGTCGGCATGACCGTGATAGCAACCTTCAAATTTGATGATCTTATCGCGACCGGTGAAACCGCGCGCCAGACGGATTGCGCTCATCGTCGCTTCCGTACCGGAGTTCACCATACGCACCATATCCATGGTCGGCACAAGTTCAGTGACCAGCTCCGCCATTTTCACTTCCATCTCGGTCGGCGCACCGAAGCTTAAACCGCGCTCTGCGGCTTCAATCACCGCATTGCGAATTGCCGGGTGGTTATGGCCCAGTACCATCGGTCCCCAGGAACCGACGTAATCGACATAGGCTTTACCATCGACATCGTACAGATACGCGCCGTCCGCTTTTTCGATAAACAGCGGAGTACCACCCACGCCAGTAAAGGCGCGAACGGGGGAGTTAACGCCGCCAGGGATAAGTTCGCGTGCTGCGCTGTAGAGATTTTCAGACTTACTCATGGATGGGGTCCTGGTTCGTAGAAAAAGTAAATGCCCGCTATTCTAGTTATTCAGAGAAGGTTATGAAAGTTTTACGCATTTGAAACAATGCGATTTGCAGGGGATTTTCGTGAAATGTGCGAGTAGAATGCCGATTCCGTATTTGTATTACCAATTAATGATCATCTGATGAAGACTGACTCTCCCTCTTTTGAAGCACAACAAATTGTGCGTTTACGCCGCAGGGATCAAATCCGTCGACTCCTGGAACGCGACAAAACGCCGCTGGCGATCCTGTTGATGGCCGCCGTTGTCGGTACCGTGACGGGGCTTGTTGGCGTGGCATTTGAGAAAGCGGTGACCTGGGTGCAAAATCAGCGCATTGGCGCCCTGGCCCAGGTTGCGGACCATGCCATTCTGCTGTGGCCGCTGGCGTTTATTCTCTCTGCATTGCTGGCGATGGTCGGCTATTTTCTGGTTCGTAAATTTGCGCCGGAAGCGGGAGGCTCGGGGATCCCTGAGATTGAAGGCGCGCTGGAAGAGCTACGACCTGTGCGCTGGTGGCGCGTTCTGCCGGTGAAATTTATTGGCGGCATGGGCACGCTGGGAGCCGGTATGGTGCTCGGGCGAGAAGGGCCGACCGTACAGATAGGCGGGAACATTGGGCGCATGGTGCTGGATATTTTCCGCATGCGCAGCGCTGAAGCGCGACATACCCTGCTGGCCACCGGTGCGGCTGCGGGTTTGTCGGCGGCGTTTAATGCGCCTCTGGCGGGGATCCTGTTCATTATTGAAGAGATGCGTCCGCAGTTTCGCTATAACCTCGTCTCGATCAAAGCCGTGTTTACCGGCGTTATTATGTCGAGCATCGTGTTTCGTGTGTTCAACGGTGAAGCACCGATTATTGAAGTCGGGAAGCTGTCTAATGCACCGGTAAATACGCTGTGGCTGTATCTTGTACTCGGGCTTATTTTTGGCTGTGTCGGGCCGTTGTTCAACACGATGGTGTTGCGTACCCAGGATATGTTCCAGCGCTTCCACGGCGGTGAAATTAAAAAATGGGTGCTGATGGGTGGCGCGATTGGTGGCCTGTGCGGGATCCTGGGATTAATTAAACCGGAAGCGGCAGGCGGCGGGTTTAACCTGATTCCTATCGCCGCGGCGGGTAATTTTAGCGTCGGTTTACTGCTGTTTATATTTATTACCCGGGTGATCACCACGCTGTTGTGCTTCTCGTCCGGCGCGCCCGGTGGGATTTTTGCCCCGATGCTGGCGTTGGGCACATTACTTGGCACCGCGTTCGGTATGGCCGCGGCGGCCTCTTTTCCACAGTATCATCTGGAGGCCGGAACCTTTGCCATTGCCGGAATGGGAGCTTTGCTGGCGGCTTCGGTACGTGCACCGCTAACCGGTATTGTACTGGTGCTGGAGATGACCGATAACTATCAGCTCATTTTGCCAATGATTATTACCTGTCTTGGCGCAACACTATTAGCCCAATTTATGGGTGGAAAGCCGCTATACTCGACTATCCTTGCCCGCACGCTGGCAAAACAGGAAGCGGAGCAGGCGGCAAAAAGCCAGAGTACTGCCGCTGGCGAGAATACTTGAACGAAATACCAGGGTATTAGATAATGGCCTTAACCATTGGGTTATAATTTGCCCAATTGCCAATGTCGTTTGGAGCAAAATATGAGTGATGACGTAGCGCTGCCACTGCAATTTACTGAAGCAGCAGCCAATAAAGTAAAAAGCCTGATCGCTGACGAAGATAACCCGAATCTGAAATTACGCGTGTATATCACCGGCGGTGGTTGCAGCGGTTTCCAGTACGGTTTCACCTTTGATGATCAGGTGAACGATGGTGATATGACCATTGAGAAACAAGGTGTGGGTCTGGTGGTTGATCCGATGAGCCTGCAATATCTGGTGGGCGGCGCGGTTGACTATACCGAAGGTCTGGAAGGTTCCCGCTTCGTTGTGACTAACCCCAATGCGAAAAGCACCTGCGGGTGTGGTTCTTCTTTCAGCATCTGATTGCTGCCTGTAATACCGATGGTCTGATGGTGTAGGCCCGGTAAGCGTAGCGCCACCGGGCAATGTGCCGGTTGGCGACGTAAACGCCTTATCCGGCCTACATGTTCTGCATCATCACATCAACGCCCGTTATCATCCAGAGCAAACGTCGGCAATTTCAAATGCCAGCGAATGGCGGCAAGCCTAATCAGCAGGGTGACGATCATCCCCATCATACTGGCGTTTTCCAGCGATACATTAAAAGTATAAAACGCTGTCGCATGCACGATCCCGCCGATAATACATGCCGTGGCGTAGATTTCGGTGCGCAGAATCATCGGGACTTCACGAGCTAACACATCGCGAATGATCCCGCCGCCGACGCCAGTAATCACCCCCATACAAATCGCCACCAGGGGGCCCGTCCCGGCGAGAAATGCTTTATTGACGCCAATCCCCACGAACACCGCCAGGCCAACGGCATCCAGCACCGGAAGGATCCACTTCGGTAAACGTCGTGGCTGACGTACCAGCAGGATTGTCAGCATGCTGGTGATCATTGCCACCACCAGATCGGTGGGATCCTTAACCCAAAATACCGGCCCATGATCCAGCGCCATATCGCGGATCGTACCGCCGCCAACGGCGGTAACCACCCCGAGTACCAGGACGCCAAACGGGTCCATTCGCAATTTTCCGGCCAGTAAGACGCCAGAGATAGCAAATACCGCGGTACCGACAATATCCAGCCAATAGACGAGCATTTTTAAATCCTCACAACAGACCTGGTGGGGGCAGGCGCTAATTTATCTGTGAAAGCGCATTACAGAGTTGTTTTGCGGCGAGGATAATACGCGGGCTCGCGCGTTCGAACCAGTCACTATTAAGTGTAATAATGGGTATTTTTAGCTGGTTTCCCCAGTATTGTTCAATTTTCAGAGTTTCGCCTGGTCCTCCGGTTGCAACAATAGCCTGGGGCGCTCGTGCCAGGACCTGCTCACGGCTAACCTGTGGCCAGGGAACCCGACTGCCGGCAAAGATGTTTTCTCCACCGCATACCTCAAGAACTTCGTGCTGAATGGAGCCTTTTCCACTGGTAAACAGAGGATTTGCGCCAAACTGGAGAAACACGCGTTTTTTCGGTTTGTTGGCATACCGAGATTTTAGTAAAGCATAGTCATCAAGCATGGTTTGCGCCGCCTGTTTAGCCTGCTCAGGCTTTGGGCTCCACGCTGCCAGCTGGCGGAGCGCATCGGCGACCTGCTCGATGGTAACGGCGTCCACCCAGATGACCTTAATTCCCAGGGCGGTCAGTTGATTCACCTGCCGCTCAGCATTTCCCCCGCGCCAGGCGACGACTAAATCCGGTTTAAGCGCCACAATGCGTTCAAGGTTCATACCTTGCCAGGTGGAAACCTCCTCGATATTTTTGGCCGCTGGCGGGTAGTTTGAGTAGCTACTGACGCCTACGGGTGTAATGCCGGCGGCAAAGGCGAGTTCGGTATTGGCAGGAGAAAGCGTCACAACACGCGGTGCGGCGTACAGGAACGCCGGAAGAGTGAAAAGCAGGGCGACCAGCGCCCTGGAGAGTAATTTAGCCATGCGCCAGTTTCTGTACCAGCGTTTCAACCATCAGGCTTGACTGTTTCGCGGCAACAACCAGGAACTCGTCAAAGCTGAGATGGGACTGCTGATCGGCGACGTCAGAGATGGCGCGAACCACGACAAACGGCACATTGAAGTTATGGCAAACGTGCGCAATCGCGGTCGCTTCCATCTCAACGGCAATGGCCTGCGGGAAGTTATGCTTAATTTTAGCCAGACCCACGGAGCCATTAATGAAGGCATCGCCGCTGACGATAAGTCCGCGAACGGCGTTCAGATTGAGTTGTGCAATGCAGGATTCTGCTGCAGCAATCAGCGCAGGATCGGCTTTAAAACCAGCCGGGCAGCCCGGTAACTGACCAAATTCATAGCCAAAGGCGGTGACGTCGGCATCGTGATAGCGCGCTTCGTCAGAAACCACAATATCGCCGACTTTCAGCGTAGAGGCCAGGCCGCCCGCGGAACCGGTGTTAATGATGGCATCCGGCTTGCAGCGTTCAAGCAGCAGCGTAGCGCCCAGCGCCGCCGCCACTTTACCGATACCTGATTTCAGTAGCGCAACCTCTGTACCGTTCAGTTGGCCGGTGTAAATTTCACAACCGCCGAGAGAGAGGGTCTGACGGTTTTCGATTTTGTCACGCAGCAGCGTAACTTCTTCTTCCATTGCACCAATGATGCCGATTTTCATAGATTTACTCGCGATAAGCCAGATTTGAGGGCATAGTCTATCATGCGCTTAAGGGGTAGCGCATTTCTCAGGCGGGAGAGGATATGGTACAGATCGATTTCCGAAAAAAAATAAACTGGCATCGTCGTTACCGTTCGCCGCAGGGCGTGAAGACGGAGCATGAGATCCTGCGTATTTTCGAAAGCGATCGTGGACGTATTATCAATTCTCCGGCTATTCGCCGACTGCAACAAAAAACCCAGGTCTTTCCGCTGGAACGTAACGCGGCGGTGCGCACGCGCCTGACGCACTCGATGGAAGTTCAGCAAGTTGGGCGCTATATCGCTAAAGAGATCCTCAGCCGACTGAAAGAACTAAAACTGCTGGAGCAGTATGGTCTGGATGAACTGACGGGACCGTTTGAGAGTATTGTCGAAATGTCGTGCCTGATGCATGACATCGGCAATCCGCCGTTTGGTCATTTTGGTGAAGCGGCGATTAATGACTGGTTCCGCCAGCGGCTGTATCCCGCCGACGCGGAAAGTCAGCCCCTCAGCGATGACCGCTGCCTGGTGGCGGCGTTACGTTTGCGCGAAGGCGAAGAGTCGCTGAATGATATTCGCCGTAAGGTGCGCCAGGACCTGTGCCATTTTGAAGGTAATGCCCAGGGTATTCGTCTGGTGCATACTTTGATGCGTATGAATCTTACCTGGGCTCAGGTTGGTGGTATTTTAAAATATACCCGTCCGGCGTGGTGGCGTGGAAGTACGCCTACGACGCATGACTATTTAATGAAGAAACCGGGCTATTACCTTTCTGAAGAACCGTATATTGAACGGTTACGTAAAGAATTATCATTAGCGCCCTACAGTCGCTTTCCATTAACCTGGATAATGGAAGCTGCCGATGATATCTCTTATTGCGTGGCCGACCTGGAAGATGCCGTTGAGAAAAGAATCTTTAGCGTCGAGCAACTTTATCACCATCTGCATGAGGCGTGGGGGCATCACGAAAAAGGTTCCCTGTTTAGCCTGGTTGTTGAGAATGCCTGGGAGAAATCACGTTCAAATACATTAAGCCGGAGCACGGAAGATCAGTTCTTTATGTATTTACGCGTCAATACGCTGAATAAACTGGTGCCGTATGCAGCCCAGCGGTTTATTGATAATTTACCGCAGGTTTTTGACGGCAGCTTTAATCACGCCCTGTTAGAAGATGCCAGTAGCTTTAGTCAGTTGCTGGGTGTCTATAAAAATGTGGCGGTAAAACACGTATTTAGTCATCCGGACGTTGAGCAGTTGGAATTGCAGGGGTATCGGGTGATCAGCGGGTTGCTGGAGATCTATCAGCCTTTATTAAAAATGTCCCAGTCAGATTTTACTGAGCTGGTCGACAATGAAAGAGTTAAACGTTTTCCTATCGAATCACGATTATTTCAGAAGTTGTCTACTCGCCATCGCCTTGCTTATGTCGAGGCGGTTAGTAAAATATCAACGGGTTGCGCTGAGTTTTCGGTAATGGAATATTATTATCGCTGCCGGCTGATTCAGGATTATATCAGCGGGATGACCGATCTGTATGCCTGGGATGAATATCGTCGCTTGATGGCCGTAGAACAATAAATACTCATTTGTAAAGACGGCCAATAAAATTTTACTTTTTCCTTAAACTCAATTCTGGAACTTAGCGCTATAAAACGACTCTGACGTATACAGCAATTTTGCGTTACCTGTTAATCGAGAACGAAACACATGAAAAAAACCACATTAGCAATGAGTGCACTGGCTCTGAGTTTAGGTTTGGCGTTGTCCCCCCTGTCTGCCACAGCGGCTGAGACGTCGTCTTCAGCAATGACCGCCCAACAGATGCCAAGCCTGGCCCCGATGCTCGAAAAAGTGATGCCATCGGTGGTAAGTATTAACGTCGAGGGGAGCACGACGGTAAATACGCCGCGTATGCCGCGTAATTTCCAGCAGTTCTTCGGTGATAATTCACCATTCTGCCAGGACGGTTCACCGTTCCAGAGTTCACCGTTCTGCCAGGGCGGCGCGCCGGGCGCTGACAACGGCGGCGGCCAGCAGCAGAAATTTATGGCGCTGGGTTCCGGCGTAATTATTGATGCCGCGAAAGGGTATGTCGTGACCAACAACCACGTGGTGGATAACGCCACGGTGATTAAGGTTCAGTTGAGCGATGGCCGTAAATTTGATGCGAAGATCGTGGGTAAAGATCCGCGCTCCGATATCGCGCTGATCCAAATTCAGGATCCGAAAAACCTGACGGCGATTAAGCTGGCTGATTCCGACGCGCTGCGTGTGGGTGATTACACCGTAGCAATTGGTAACCCGTTTGGCCTCGGTGAGACCGTGACCTCCGGTATTGTTTCTGCACTGGGCCGTAGCGGCCTGAACGCGGAAAACTACGAAAACTTTATTCAGACGGATGCCGCGATCAACCGAGGTAACTCCGGTGGCGCACTGGTCAACCTGAACGGTGAGCTGATCGGTATTAACACCGCGATCCTTGCGCCGGACGGCGGCAACATCGGTATCGGCTTTGCAATCCCGAGCAACATGGTGAAAAACCTGACGTCACAGATGGTTGAGTTTGGTCAGGTTAAACGCGGTGAGCTGGGTATTATGGGTACCGAGCTGAGCTCTGAGCTGGCGAAAGCGATGAAAGTTGATGCTCAGCGTGGCGCATTTGTCAGCCAGGTGATGCCGAACTCTTCCGCAGCGAAAGCAGGTATTAAAGCCGGGGATGTGATTACCTCCCTGAACGGTAAACCGATCAGCAGCTTCGCCGCCCTGCGTGCGCAGGTGGGTACGATGCCGGTAGGCAGCAAAATTAACCTTGGCCTGTTGCGTGACGGTAAGCCGGTCACTGTGAATCTGGAACTGCAGCAGAGCAGCCAGACTCAGGTTGATTCCAGCTCTATCTTCAAAGGCATTGAAGGGGCTGATATGAGCAACAAAGGCCAGGACAAAGGGGTCGTGGTCAGCGAGGTGAAAGCGAATTCTCCGGCTGCACGGATTGGCCTGAAGAAAGGGGATGTGATTATCGGTGCGAACCAGCAGCCGGTGAAAAATATCGCCGAACTGCGCAAAATCCTCGACAGCAAACCGGCTGTACTGGCGCTGAACATTCAGCGTGGTGACAGCTCCATCTATCTGTTGATGCAGTAATGTCCCTAAACCCCTTCCTGCACAGGAAGGGGTTTCTTTTTGTGATATTTCCCACAACTCCATACTTCTCCCTCTCGCTTTGTGCAGTTGCACAATGCCGCCGCTTATTATCTTCCCTATGCTTGAGCTCTGCTCACAGGAGGGGTTTATGGCTGGCTGGCATCTTGATACCAAAATGGCGCAGGATATCGTAGCGCGAACCATGCGCATCATTGATACCAATATCAACGTAATGGATGCCCGCGGGCGGATCATTGGCAGCGGCGATCGCGAACGAATTGGTGAATTGCACGAAGGCGCGCTGCTGGTGCTTTCACAAGGTCGGGTGGTCGATATTGACGATGCGGTAGCCCGGCATTTACACGGCGTGCGTCAGGGGATAAACCTGCCGCTGCGTCTGGAAGGCGAAATCGTTGGCGTTATCGGTCTTACTGGCGAGCCGGAACATCTGCGCAAGTATGGCGAACTGGTGTGCATGACCGCCGAAATGATGCTGGAACAGTCGCGTCTGATGCATCTGTTAGCGCAGGATAGCCGTCTGCGTGAAGAGCTGGTGATGAACCTGATTCAGGCCGAAGAGAATACCCCGGCGCTGATGGAATGGGCACAGCGATTGGGCATTGATTTGAACCAGCCGCGCGTGGTGGCGGTAGTGGAGGTCGACAGCGGTCAGCTTGGCGTTGATAGTGCGATGGCGGAGCTACAGCAATTGCAGAACGCGTTGACTACACCCGAACGTAATAATCTGATTGCGATTGTTTCTCTGACCGAGATGGTGGTGCTGAAACCAGCGCTCAATCAGTTTGGCCGCTGGGACGCTGAAGATCATCGCAAGCGCGTTGAGCAACTGATTGCCCGCATGAAAGAGAATGGACAACTGCGTTTTCGCGTGTCGCTGGGCAACTATTTTACCGGGCCCGGCAGCATTGCCCGTTCGTATCGTACGGCGCGCACCACCATGATGGTCGGCAAGCAGCGGATGCCGGAAAGCCGGAGCTATTTCTATCAGGACTTGATGCTGCCGGTGCTGCTGGACAGCCTGCGCGGCGGCTGGCAGGCCAATGAGCTGGCGCGCCCGCTGGTAAGGCTGAAAGCGATGGATAACAACGGTTTGCTGCGTCGAACATTATCGGCATGGTTTCGACATAACGTTCAGCCGCTGGCGACCTCAAAAGCATTGTTTATTCACCGCAATACGCTGGAGTATCGCCTGAACCGTATTTCAGAGCTGACCGGGCTGGATCTGGGGAATTTTGACGATCGACTGCTGCTGTATGTGGCGTTGCAGCTGGATGAGCAGCATTGATTAATTGCCTGATAAGCGTAGCGCTATCAGGCAACAATCGACTTATTTGCGCGTCAGTTTTTCTAGATCGGCTTCAATCTCGCTGATCTTGTTGGTCACGACGCTTTCCAGGTGACGTAAATCATCGAGGATCTTGCGTTTAAGATCGACTTCGCTGCGATCTCTCTGGCAGATCTGATCCAGTTCGTCGATCACGTAGCGCAGGTTGGGACTGATCTCCTGCACTTCTTTGTAACCCTGACCGACGCCATCGGCGACAACCGTTTTACGCTGACGGGGATATTTGAACTTCACGCTCTTGGCAAAAAACTCGCCTTTATCCTTCTGGAAATAGATTTTCAGGATATCGTTGTTGGCTTCTTGCCGCAGGCTGTAACGATCGATCTCTTCAGGATTAGTAATGCCCAGACTTTTCAGATTGTCATACATAGCGGTACCCTTAAGCTCACTATAACCATTGAATAATTAACGAAAAGCCTTGTTTATGCCACTCGCAGATGTAAAAAAAGCGGGCTAAGCCCGCTTTTTCAAATCGCTGTTAGTCGATGGTGCGTAACAGTTCGTTGATTCCCACTTTGCCACGCGTTTTGGCATCGACTTTCTTCACAATCACCGCACAGTACAGGCTGTATTTGCCATCTTTCGACGGCAGGTTGCCGGAGACGACCACGGAGCCCGCTGGAACGCGGCCGTAATGCACTTCGCCGGTTTCGCGATCGTAAATACGGGTGCTCTGGCCGATATACACACCCATAGAGATGACGGAGCCTTCTTCGACGATCACGCCTTCAACCACTTCAGAGCGCGCGCCGATGAAGCAGTTGTCTTCGATGATGGTCGGGTTAGCCTGCAACGGTTCCAGTACGCCGCCGATACCAACGCCACCGGACAGGTGTACGTTCTTACCGATTTGCGCACAGGAACCCACGGTCGCCCAGGTATCAACCATCGTACCTTCATCAACATAAGCGCCGATGTTCACGTAAGACGGCATCAGCACGGTGTTACGGGCGATAAACGCGCCCTGACGCACTGCCGCAGGCGGAACCACGCGGAAACCTTCTTTCTGGAAGCGCGCTTCGTCGTAGTTGGCGAATTTCATCGGCACTTTATCGAAGTAACGGCTTTCCGCACCCTCGATAACCTGATTATCGTTAATACGGAAAGAGAGCAGGACCGCCTTTTTCAGCCACTGATGCGTGACCCACTGACCCTCAATCTTTTCTGCGACGCGCAGTGCACCGGAATCCAGTAAAGAAATAACCTGATTCACCGCTTCGCGGGTTACGGTATCTACATTTGCCGGAGTAATGTCGGCACGGCGCTCGAAAGCGGACTCAATAACGTTCTGTAACTGCTGCATTGTTAAACTCTTTCCATAATAAATAAAAACATTACCCTTTATCGTTTGGATTGAGGGCCTCTGTCAACCGTTGATGCACTTCCTGCTGCAGCTCATTATTAAGGGCGCGCCGGTCGGCGGTGGCGATTATGAATAAATCTTCTACTCGCTCGCCAATAGTTGTAATTCGGGCGCCATGCAGCGAAATTCCCAGATCGGCAAAAATCTGCCCGACCCGCGCCAGCAGCCCTGGCTGGTCGAGAGCGATAAGCTCAAGAAATGATTTTCGGTCGGTATGGGTCGGCAGAAAAGTGACCTCGGTATCGACGGTAAAGTGACGTAATTTTGCCGGCTGGCGACGCGGTTGCGGCGGCTGCCAGCTACGCTGGGTGATCGCCTGTTCAAGCCCAAAACGGATCGCTTCGTGTCGGTCTGACGACAGCGGGCTACCGTCTGGTTCCAGCACAATGAACGTATCCATCGCCATCCCATCGCGGGTGGTGAAAATCTGCGCATCGTGGACGCTAAGGTTGCGCCTGTCCAGTTCGGCGCAGACGGCAGCAAACAGGTAAGGGCGGTCAGGGCTCCAGATGAAAATTTCCGTCCCGCCTCGCGTAGCCTGCGGGCTGAGCAGGATCAGCGGCTTGCTGAGATCGTGTTGCAGCAGATGACGCGCATGCCAGGCCAGCTGATTTGGGCTGTGACGTACAAAATAGTTGGCGCGACAGCGCGACCAGATATGGTGTAGCGCTTCTTCATCAATGTTGTCCATGCGCAGTAGCGCCAGCGCCTGAAGCTGATGATGACGTACGCGCTCACGCATATCCGGCGTGTTTTGCATCCCGCGCCGTAACTGTTTTTCCGTCGCGAAGTACAGCTCGCGCAGCAAGCTTTGTTTCCAGCTATTCCACAACGTTTCGTTGGTGGCGCAAATATCTGCGACGGTCAGGCACACCAAAAAGCGCAGACGATGTTCCGTTTGCACCTCTTCGGCGAATTGCTTAATGACTTCGGGATCCTGAATATCGCGGCGCTGAGCGGTAACCGACATTAGCAAATGCTGGCGCACCAGCCACACGATCAGTTGCGTTTCGCGGGAGTTCAGACCGTGCAGTTCGGCGAATTTGAGCACATCCTGGGCGCCGAGAACCGAGTGATCGCCGCCGCGACCTTTGGCGATATCGTGGAACAGCGCGGCAATCAGAATCAGCTCCGGCTGTCGCAGACGCGGCCACAGATCCACGCACAGCGGATGGCGCTGACGGGTCTCTTCGTTAGCAAAACTTTCCAGCTTAAGCATTACGCGAATAGTGTGTTCATCCACCGTATATGCATGAAACAGGTCAAACTGCATTTGGCCGACAATATGCGACCATTGCGGCATATAGGCCCACAACACGCTGTGGCGATGCATAGGCAGCAGGCCGCGACTCACCGCGCCCGGATGGCGCAACATACTGAGAAACAGCGAACGCGCTTCCGGGATGTAGCACAGCGGCTGCGTTAAATGACGGCGGGCATGACGTAAATGGCGCAGCGTAGTGGAGTAAATTCCGCTGATCGCGCTATTACGCACCATGATGTAAAACATCCGCAATATTGCTTCGGGTTTGCGAATAAACAGGTCGTCGTCGCGCAGATCAATCAACGTGCCGCGCAGTTGAAAGTCGTCATCAATCGGACGTGGTTTTTCATCGGCGGGCAGGGCGAGGATCGCCTCGTCGAACAGTTGCAACAGCATGTGGTTCAGTTCGCTGACCCGTCGTGTGACGCGGAAATAGTCTTTCATCATCCGCTCGATAGGCTCGTTGCCTTCACCGCCGTAGTTCAGGCGTTGCGCCACGCTGAGCTGACGATCAAACAGCAGACGGTTGTCGTAACGACTAACGACCAGATGCAGGGCAAAGCGAATGCGCCACAGGATATGCAAACATTCATTCAGCTCGGCACGTTCTGCCTGCGTCAAAAAGCCGAAACCGACCATTTCATCCAGTGAGGTGGCGCCAAAATGACGGCGGGCCACCCATTGCAGGGTATGAATATCGCGCAGGCCGCCGGGACTACTTTTGATATCCGGCTCCAGGTTGTAGCTGGTGCCGTGATAGCGCTGGTGGCGCTGATTCTGCTCTTCAACTTTGGCAGCGTAAAACTTATCGGACGGCCAGAAACCTTCGCTAAAAATATGCTTTTGTAGCTCAAGAAACAGCGCCACATCACCAATCAGCAGGCGTGTTTCAATCAGGTTGGTAGCGACGGTTAAATCTGACAATCCTTCCAGCAGACACTCTTCCAGCGTGCGCACGCTGTGCCCAACCTCGAGCCTCACGTCCCATAGCAGCGTTAACAGTTCGCCAACTTTTTCGGCCTGCGCGTCTGGTAGCTTTTTACGACTCAGGATCAGCAGGTCAATATCGGAAAGCGGATGCAGTTCGCCGCGCCCGTAACCGCCAACGGCAACCAGCGCCAGGTCGGCAATTTGACCGAAACCGGCTTCAATCCACAGACGTTGCAGTAACTGGTCAATAAACTCGGTGCGGGCCTCAATCAGCTGTTCTGCGGAAATCCCGCTGTCAAACGCGTCACCTAACCAGTGCTGGAAAGTGTCGATATGCGCTTTAATGCCGGGGCAATTGAGATCGTGCTGCGGCCAGGTTCCGGGGTTCTGCGGTTGGCCTGGCAGGGTGGGGAGGGCAGTATTTGCGTGTTGTTCAGGAAGAGTATTCATTATGCGCCACCCATTAAAAAAGCCGGATGACGGCGTGAACGCCTTACCCGGCCTACGAAGTAGTACAATTTGTAGGCCTGATAAGATGCGGGTGCATCGCCATCAGGCAAAACATTATTCGTCGTGTGTGATGATCGCCGGGATGGTGTCATCCTTGCGTAATGTCAGAATTTCACAGCCTTTTTCCGTCACCACAATAGTATGCTCGTACTGAGCAGACAAGCTCCGATCTTTAGTTTTCACCGTCCATCCGTCTTTCATGGTGCGGATGCGGTAATCACCGGCATTCAGCATGGGCTCTACGGTGAAGGTCATGCCCGGCTGCAGTACCACACCGCCGTCGTCTGCATCGTAGTGCAGAACCTGCGGCTCTTCATGGAAGCCGCGACCGATGCCGTGACCGCAATATTCACGGACCACAGAGAAGCCTTCGCCTTCCGCGTATTTCTGAATCGCAGCGCCCAGCGTGCGCAGGCGAATACCTGGTTTTACCATCCGCAGCGCCAGATACAGGCTTTCCTGCGTGACGCGGCACAAACGCTCGCCCAGAATGGTTGGTTTGCCGACGATGAACATTTTCGAGGTATCACCGTGGAACTCGTCTTTAATCACGGTTACGTCGATGTTGACGATATCGCCGTCTTTCAGGAGCTTGGCGTCGTCCGGGATCCCATGGCACACCACTTCATTAATAGAGATGCACACGGACTTCGGATAACCGTGATAGCCCAGGCAGGCGGAAATGGCCTGCTGCTCATTCACGATGTAGTCATTACAGATGCGATCCAGTTCGCCGGTGCTGACGCCTGGCTTAACAAACGGTTCGATCATTTCCAGTACATCGGCGGCCAGACGGCCAGCAACGCGCATTTTTTCGATTTCTTCAGGGGTCTTGATTGAGATAGCCATGAATTCTGTCCATCAGTGCCGATGATATCGGCAATAATTGTTTAAGTGGTGCCAATGGTATCAGTCCGGCATACATGCTGCCAAATTGAGAATCATTCTGAACTTCGCCTTTCGTGCCACAGGTGTGTTGGCTGAAATTTTTCACTCCAGTCGCTTACTGCATGTAGGCTCCCGGAGATGCAAAAATTGGCTGCCTCCCTGTAACACGAAATTCATCGTTCATTCAGCACGCACCGCCAACAATTATTGGTGTCGGTAGCGTATTTGTGGTATAAAGCGCGCCGGACTTCCGATCCATTTGAAGACTACACACGATGGACGGGAGCGACAAATCTCACTTTGTGTAACAACACACACGTATCGGCACATATTCCGGGGTGCCCTTTGGGGTCGGTAATATGGGATGCGTGGAGGCTTAACCCCAACTTTTATATATAGAGGTTTTAATCATGGCAACTGTTTCCATGCGCGACATGCTCAAGGCTGGTGTTCACTTCGGTCACCAGACCCGTTACTGGAACCCGAAAATGAAGCCGTTCATCTTCGGTGCGCGTAACAAAGTTCACATCATCAACCTTGAGAAAACTGTACCGATGTTCAACGAAGCTCTGGCTGAACTGAACAAGATCTCTGCTCGTAAAGGTAAAATCCTTTTCGTTGGTACTAAACGCGCTGCAAGCGAAGCGGTGAAAGAAGCTGCTAACAACTGCGACCAGTTCTTCGTGAACCATCGCTGGTTGGGCGGCATGCTGACTAACTGGAAAACCGTTCGTCAGTCCATCAAACGTCTGAAAGATCTGGAAACTCAGTCTCAGGACGGTACTTTCGAAAAGCTGACCAAGAAAGAAGCGCTGATGCGTACTCGTGAGCTTGAGAAACTGGAAAACAGCCTGGGCGGTATCAAAGACATGGGCGGTCTGCCGGACGCTCTGTTCGTAATCGATGCTGACCACGAGCACATTGCTATCAAAGAAGCAAACAACCTGGGTATCCCAGTATTTGCTATTGTTGATACCAACTCTGATCCGGACGGTGTTGACTTCGTTATCCCGGGTAACGACGACGCAATCCGTGCTGTGACCCTGTACCTGGGCGCTGTAGCTACTACCGTTCGTGAAGGCCGTTCTCAGGATCTGGCTTCCCAGGCGGAAGAAAGCTTCGTAGAAGCTGAATAATAAGGCACGCTCGTTCGAGCCCCCTTATAAACCAGGTAGTATCACGTTTGGTTAGGGGCCCTTTAGGCCCCTTTTTCACTTTTAAATCTGTGCGGTTTCACGCCGGGCAGATCAAATCTTCCGAGGATTTTAGAATGGCTGAAATTACCGCATCCCTGGTAAAAGAGCTGCGTGAGCGTACTGGCGCAGGCATGATGGATTGCAAAAAAGCACTGACTGAAGCTAATGGCGACATCGAGCTGGCAATCGAAAACATGCGTAAGTCCGGCGCAATCAAAGCGGCGAAAAAAGCAGGCAACGTTGCTGCTGACGGCGTAATCAAAACCAAAATCGACGGCAACATCGCTTTCATTCTGGAAGTTAACTGCCAGACTGACTTCGTTGCTAAAGATGCTGGTTTCCAGGCATTTGCTGACAAAGTACTGGACGCTGCCGTTGCTGGCAAAATCACTGACGTTGAAGTTCTGAAAGCGCAGTTCGAAGAAGAACGCGTTGCTCTGGTTGCTAAAATCGGTGAGAACATCAACATCCGTCGCGTTGCTTCCCTGGAAGGCGAAGTTCTGGGTAACTACCAGCACGGTGCTCGTATCGGTGTTCTGGTTGCTGCAACTGGCGCTGACGAAGAGCTGGTTAAACAGCTGGCAATGCACGTTGCTGCAAGCAAACCAGAATTCGTTAAGCCGGAAGACGTTTCTGCTGAAGTGGTAGAGAAAGAATACCAGGTTCAGCTGGACATCGCGATGCAGTCTGGTAAGCCGAAAGAAATCGCAGAGAAAATGGTTGAAGGCCGCATGAAGAAATTCACCGGCGAAGTTTCTCTGACTGGTCAGCCTTTCGTTATGGATCCGAGCAAATCTGTTGGTCAGTTGCTGAAAGAGCACAACGCTGATGTAACAGGCTTCATCCGCTTTGAAGTGGGTGAAGGTATCGAGAAAGTTGAGACTGACTTTGCAGCAGAAGTTGCTGCGATGTCCAAGCAGTCTTAATTTTTAAAGGAGCCGCCTGAGGGCGGCTTCTTTTTGTGTCTGGCTTGTAAATTCAGCGAACCGCTATAGTGGTCATGCTGAAAAGCGACATACAATGTCGCCGGTATTAATTCATCTCATTCGTTGACAGTCTCAGGAAAGAAACATGGCTACCAATGCAAAACCCGTCTACAAACGTATTCTGCTTAAGTTAAGTGGCGAAGCTCTGCAAGGTTCAGAAGGCTTCGGTATTGATGCAAGCATCCTTGACCGTATGGCTCAGGAAATCAAAGAGCTGGTTGAGCTGGGTATCCAGGTTGGCGTAGTGATTGGTGGTGGTAACCTGTTCCGTGGCGCTGGTCTGGCGAAAGCAGGGATGAACCGCGTTGTGGGCGACCACATGGGCATGTTAGCCACCGTCATGAACGGTCTGGCGATGCGCGATGCGCTTCACCGCGCCTATGTGAACGCTCGCTTGATGTCCGCAATTCCTCTGAATGGCGTGTGTGATAACTACAGCTGGGCGGAAGCAATCAGCCTGCTGCGTAACAACCGCGTTGTTATTTTGTCTGCGGGTACTGGCAATCCGTTCTTCACTACCGACTCTGCGGCTTGCCTGCGTGGTATTGAAATTGAAGCGGATGTGGTACTGAAAGCCACCAAAGTCGATGGCGTATTTACTGCTGACCCGGCTAAAGATCCAACGGCGACTATGTACGAACAGTTGACCTATGCTGAAGTACTGGATAAAGAGCTGAAAGTGATGGATCTTGCGGCGTTTACACTGGCTCGTGACCACAAATTACCGATTCGTGTCTTTAACATGAACAAACCGGGTGCGCTGCGCCGTGTTGTTATGGGTGAAAAAGAAGGCACGTTAATCACGGAATAATTCCCGTTGCGGCTAAATGCAGGTAATATTCCGCTTTAATGTCGCGGGATACGTCCCTCAAAATTAATCAAGACTATACTTGTCACATCTTGCGTGGTGGGTATGGTCTGACTGAAACAAGCTTTCAAGGATTCGTAACGTGATCAACGATATCAGAAAAGATGCTGAAGTACGCATGGACAAATGCGTCGAAGCGTTCAAAAACCAAATCAGCAAAATTCGCACGGGCCGTGCTTCTCCTAGCCTGCTGGATGGTATTGTCGTGGAATATTACGGCACACCGACCCCGCTGCGCCAGCTGGCAAGCGTAACGGTTGAAGATTCCCGTACCCTGAAAATCAACGTGTTCGACCGTTCTATGGGGCCAGCCGTTGAGAAAGCAATTATGGCTTCCGACCTCGGTCTGAATCCAAGCTCTGCGGGTTCCGACATCCGCGTTCCGCTGCCGCCGCTGACTGAAGAACGTCGTAAAGATCTGACCAAGATCGTGCGTGGCGAAGCTGAAGGCGCGCGCGTTGCCGTACGTAACGTACGCCGTGATGCCAACGACAAAGTGAAAGCGTTGTTGAAAGAAAAAGAGATCAGCGAAGATGACGATCGCCGTTCTCAGGACGACGTACAGAAACTGACTGACGCAGCTATCAAGAAAGTTGATGCGGCGCTGGCAGAGAAAGAAACGGAACTGATGCAGTTCTGATTCGCCTGTACGCTAAAAACGCCGCTTAGAAGGCCTGAGAAGGCTGGATGGCGGCGTTTTGCTTTTTTCTGTCTATATACTCTAAATAATTCGAGTTGCAGGAAGGCGGCGACGCAGGGCATCCCCGGGAGCGTACACCCGTGCGTGACAGGGGTGAACGAGGAGAGCCAACGTACATGCAACTTGAAGTATGACGAGTAAAATTCTTCTGGATGTCTGATGAAGCAATTAACCATCCTGGGATCAACCGGTTCCATTGGTTGCAGTACGCTGGATGTAGTACGCCATAACCCGGAAAAATTTCGCGTTGCTGCGTTGGTGGCGGGTAAAAATGTCGTCCGTATGGTTGAGCAATGTCTGGAATTTTCTCCTCGCTATGCGGTAATGGACGATGAAAAAAGCGCTGCGTTGGTAAAAGCAGCTCTGCTGGAGCAGGGCAGTCGTACTGAGGTTATGAGCGGGCAGCAGGCTGCCTGTGATATGGCTGCGCTGGATGATGTTGATCAGGTTATGGCGGCGATTGTCGGCGCGGCGGGCTTGCTACCGACGCTGGCGGCAATCCGCGCGGGCAAAAGCATTTTGCTGGCGAATAAAGAGTCTCTGGTGACCTGCGGGCGTCTGTTTATGGACGACGTGCAACGCCACAAAGCACAGCTTTTGCCGGTAGATAGCGAACATAACGCGATTTTTCAGAGTTTACCGCAACCTATCCAACACAATCTGGGATACGCTGACCTTGAGCAAAATGGCGTCATTTCAGTTTTGCTTACCGGGTCTGGTGGCCCTTTCCGTGAAACGCCATTGCGCGATCTGGTTTCTATGACCCCCGATCAGGCATGTCGTCATCCGAATTGGTCGATGGGACGAAAAATCTCTGTCGATTCAGCCACCATGATGAATAAAGGTCTGGAATACATTGAAGCGCGTTGGTTATTTAATGCCAATGCAAGCCAGATGGAAGTGCTGATTCACCCGCAGTCGGTTATTCATTCGATGGTGCGTTATCAGGATGGTAGCGTTCTGGCGCAGTTGGGGGAACCTGATATGCGTACACCTATTGCTCATACGATGGCATGGCCAGAACGAGTGACGTCCGGCGTTAAGCCTGTCGACTTTTGCAAGCTCAGTGCGTTGACGTTTTCCGCACCTGATTACCAGCGTTATCCATGCCTGAAACTGGCGATGGACGCGTTTGAGCAAGGGCAGGCGGCGACGACCGCTTTGAACGCAGCGAATGAAATTACCGTTGCCGCATTCCTGGCGCAGCAGATCCGATTTACCGATATTGCTGACCTGAATTTATCCGTACTGGATAAGATGGATTTGCAGGAGCCACAGAGCGTTGATGACGTGCTGAAGGTTGATGCTATCGCGCGGGAAGTCGCCAGAAAAGAAGTGATGCGACGCTCAAGCTGATGATAATCCCTCCTCGGAGAATCGCGCTATTTGTTAGCGTTGGGCTTCAGTGATATAGTCTGCGCCACTCGATCGCGGGTATTTGTTTTTTTTCGGTCGGGTAAGCCGTGGTTTGACACGGCTTTTTTGTGGATGCACAAAATCATTCAGGTTGCATCAAGGTGGCAAGTGGATGAGTCCCCTGGAGCATACAAAGAGTATGTGACTTGGGCGAAAATCACAGCCGACGAAGGAGCAGCCTGAAGGATGAAGCGCAAAAGGCTTCAGTATTCCTGAGTACCGTATAATCCTTTCAGGGACTAAAAACGCGTTATGTTGTCTGCAACTAAACCATTAAGCGAAAATTTGCCAGCACATGGTTGTCGCCATGTAGCAATTATCATGGATGGCAATGGCCGCTGGGCGAAAAAGCAAGGGAAGATTCGCGCCTTTGGACATAAGGCCGGAGCAAAGTCCGTCCGCCGGGCTGTCTCTTTTGCTGCCAATAACGGTATTGATGCGTTAACGCTGTATGCCTTTAGCAGTGAGAACTGGAACCGACCTGCGCAGGAAGTGAGCGCGTTAATGGAGCTGTTTGTGTGGGCGCTTGATAGCGAAGTGAAAAACCTGCACCGCCATAACGTACGTCTGCGTATTATCGGGGATATCAGTCGATTTAACTCACGTTTGCAAGAACGGATTCGCAAATCAGAAGCGATTACCGCCCAGAATACCGGGTTGACGCTAAATATTGCAGCGAATTACGGTGGACGGTGGGATATAGTCCAGGGAGTCAGACAACTGGCACAACAGGTGCAGGATGGTCTGCTGCGTCCAGAGCAAATCGATGAAGAGATGCTGGGGCAGCAAATTTGTATGCATGAACTGGCTCCTGTGGATTTAGTGATAAGGACTGGGGGAGAGCATCGAATTAGTAATTTTCTGTTGTGGCAAATTGCCTATGCCGAACTTTACTTTACGGATGTTCTCTGGCCCGATTTCGATGAACAAGACTTTGAAGGTGCGCTGCATGCCTTTGCTAATCGTGAGCGTCGTTTCGGCGGCACCGAGCCCGGTGATGAAAAAGCCTGATGGGGGTCGCTTTTGCTGAAGTATCGCCTGATTTCTGCTTTTGTTTTAATACCCGTTGTCATCGCGGCGCTGTTTTTGCTGCCGCCGGTGGGGTTCGCCATTGTTACGCTGGCCGTCTGTATGCTGGCCGCCTGGGAATGGGGACAGTTAAGCGGTTTTACCACGCGTACGCAGCGAGTCTGGCTGGCTGTTTTGTGCGGGCTATTGCTGGCACTGATGCTATTTTTGTTGCCGGAATACCATCGCAATATTCATCAGCCGCTGGTTGAAGTATCGCTGTGGGCGTCGCTGGGCTGGTGGGTCGTGGCGCTGTTACTGGTGCTGTTTTATCCCGGCTCTGCGTCGGTCTGGCGTAATTCCAAAACATTACGCATAATTTTCGGCGTGTTAACCATAGTCCCTTTCTTTTGGGGAATGCTGGCGCTACGTGCATGGCACTATGATGAGAATCATTATAGTGGCGCGCTATGGCTGCTGTATGTCATGATCCTCGTCTGGGGAGCGGACTCGGGTGCCTATATGTTTGGTAAGCTGTTTGGCAAACATAAGCTGGCGCCGAAGGTTTCTCCTGGTAAAACCTGGCAGGGTTTTATTGGCGGACTCGCTACTGCTGCCGTGATCTCATGGGGTTATGGCATGTGGGCGAATCTTGAGGTTGCGCCTGTCACCTTGCTTATTTGCTCCATCGTTGCAGCCCTGGCCTCCGTGCTGGGTGATCTGACCGAGAGTATGTTTAAGCGTGAAGCAGGTATTAAGGACAGTGGTCACTTAATACCAGGACATGGCGGTATTTTGGATCGTATTGATAGCCTGACGGCTGCGGTACCGGTCTTTGCCTGCCTGTTGTTACTGGTATTCAGGACGCTCTAACGGATGGTCTTATGCTGAGTATTCTCTGGAATCTGGCTGCATTCATCGTTGCACTTGGTGTGCTTATCACCGTGCATGAATTTGGTCATTTCTGGGTTGCACGGCGCTGCGGAGTCCGCGTCGAACGCTTTTCCATTGGCTTTGGAAAAGCGCTTTGGCGGCGTACCGATAAATCAGGTACGGAATACGTCATCGCCCTGATTCCCCTCGGCGGTTACGTCAAAATGCTGGATGAGCGCGCTGAACCGGTCGCACCGGAGCTGCGCCATTACGCTTTCAACAATAAAACGGTTGGACAACGCGCAGCCATCATCGCCGCAGGTCCGATTGCCAACTTCCTTTTTGCTATTTTCGCGTATTGGCTGGTGTTTATCATCGGTGTCCCTGGCGTTCGTCCGGTTGTTGGTGAAATAACACCCAACTCGATTGCCGCACAGGCGCAAATTCAGCCGGGTACGGAACTAAAAGCGGTTGATGGTATCGAAACCCCTGATTGGGATGCCGTGCGATTACAACTGGTATCCAAAATTGGCGATGAACATACGACTCTCAGCGTGGCGCAGTTTGGCAGCAACCAGCGGCAGGACAAAACGCTGGATTTACGCCATTGGGCATTTGAGCCAGACAAAGAGGATCCTGTTTCCAGTTTAGGGATTCGCCCACGCGGTCCGCAGATTGAATCGGTGCTGTCAGAAGTGCAGGTAAACTCCGCTGCAAGTAAGGCGGGTTTGCAAGCTGGCGACAGGATCGTTAAAGTCAATGGTCAGCCGCTGACGCAATGGATGACGTTCGTGACGCTGGTGCGCGATAATCCGGATAAGCCGTTAGCGCTAGATATTGAAAGACAAGGAAGTTCCTTGTCTTTAACGTTAACCCCAGATTCAAAACAGGTTAACGGGAAGGCAGAGGGTTTTGCGGGCGTGGTGCCTAAAGTTATTCCTCTGCCTGATGAGTATAAGACTGTACGCCAGTATGGGCCATTCAGCGCCATCCTCGAAGCCTCGGATAAAACGTGGCAGTTGATGAAGCTGACGGTCAGTATGCTGGGAAAATTGATTACCGGTGATGTAAAACTGAACAACCTCAGTGGGCCGATTTCTATCGCCCAGGGGGCTGGGATGTCAGCGGAATTCGGGGTTATTTATTACCTGATGTTCCTTGCGCTTATCAGCGTGAACTTAGGGATAATCAACCTGTTTCCGTTGCCCGTTCTTGACGGGGGGCATCTGCTGTTCCTGGCGATTGAAAAGCTGAAGGGCGGTCCGGTATCCGAGCGGGTTCAAGACTTTAGTTATCGCATTGGCTCTATCTTGCTGGTGTTGTTAATGGGGCTTGCACTTTTCAATGATTTCTCTCGGTTGTAAGAGAGTGTTAGGAAGAACGCATAATAACGATGGCGATGAAAAAGTTGCTCATAGCGTCGCTGCTGTTTAGCAGCGCCACCGTATACGGTGCTGAAGGGTTCGTAGTGAAGGACATTCATTTCGAAGGCCTACAGCGAGTCGCCGTTGGTGCGGCTCTCCTCAGTATGCCGGTGCGCACAGGCGACACGGTTAATGATGAAGACATCAGTAATACCATTCGTGCTCTGTTCGCCACCGGTAACTTTGAGGATGTCCGCGTCCTGCGCGATGGTGATACCCTTCTGGTTCAGGTAAAAGAACGTCCGACGATTGCCAGCATTACTTTCTCCGGTAACAAATCGGTGAAAGATGACATGCTCAAGCAAAACCTCGAGGCTTCTGGTGTGCGTGTTGGCGAGTCTCTGGATCGCACCACGCTAGCCGATATCGAAAAAGGGCTGGAAGATTTCTACTATAGCGTCGGTAAGTACAGCGCCAGTGTGAAAGCGGTGGTAACGCCGTTGCCGCGTAACCGCGTTGACCTCAAGCTGGTCTTCCAGGAAGGCGTTTCGGCGAAGATCCAACAGATCAATATCGTCGGCAACCATGCTTTCTCGACCGACGAACTGATCTCTCACTTCCAACTGCGTGATGAAGTGCCGTGGTGGAACGTGGTGGGCGATCGTAAATACCAGAAACAGAAACTGGCAGGCGATCTTGAAACCTTGCGCAGTTACTATCTGGATCGCGGTTATGCTCGCTTCAATATCGATTCCACCCAGGTTAGCCTGACGCCGGATAAAAAAGGTATCTACATTACCGTTAACATCACTGAAGGCGATCAATACAAGCTTTCAGGGGTACAGGTGAGCGGTAACCTGGCTGGGCACTCCGCCGAAATTGAGACCCTGACCAAAATCGAGCCAGGCGAACTCTATAACGGCACCAAAGTGACCAAAATGGAAGATGATATCAAGAAGCTTCTGGGTCGCTATGGCTATGCCTATCCGCGCGTACAGTCGCAACCTGAAATCAACGACGCCGACAAAACCGTTAAATTACGCGTAAACGTGGATGCAGGTAACCGTTTCTACGTGCGTAAGATTCGTTTTGAAGGTAACGACACCTCTAAAGATTCCGTTCTGCGTCGCGAAATGCGCCAGATGGAAGGTGCCTGGTTGGGTAGCGATCTGGTCGATCAGGGTAAAGAGCGTCTGAATCGTCTGGGTTACTTTGAAACTGTCGATACCGATACTCAGCGTGTACCGGGTAGCCCGGATCAGGTTGATGTGGTCTATAAGGTTAAAGAGCGTAACACCGGTAGCTTTAACTTCGGCGTTGGTTACGGTACTGAAAGCGGCGTGAGCTTCCAGGCTGGCGTTCAGCAAGATAACTGGTTAGGTACCGGTTATTCAGTCGGGATCAACGGCACCAAAAACGACTATCAGACCTATACTGAGTTGTCTGTCACCAACCCATATTTCACCGTTGATGGGGTGAGCCTTGGTGGTCGCGTTTTCTACAATGACTTTAAAGCGGATGATGCAGACCTGTCCGACTATACCAACAAAAGTTATGGTACTGACGCAACGCTCGGCTTCCCGATCAACGAATACAACACCTTGCGTGCGGGTGTGGGTTATGTGCATAACTCCTTGTCTAACATGGATCCACAGGTTGCAATGCAACGTTATCTGGTTTCAATGGGTAAGGATCCTGACGCTGATAGCTTTAAATCAGACGATTTCACCTTCAACTATGGGTGGACATATAACAAGCTGGACCGTGGGTACTTCCCAACGGAAGGTACGCGTGTCAACCTGAACGGTAAAGTAACCATTCCGGGTTCTGACAACGAATACTACAAAGCGACGTTGGATACCGCGACCTATGTGCCGATCGATGACGATCACAAATGGGTTGTTCTGGGTCGCACGAAGTGGGGCTATGGTGACGGCATCGGCAGCAAAGAGATGCCGTTCTACGAGAACTTCTATGCCGGTGGTTCCAGCACCGTGCGTGGTTTCCAGTCCAACACCATCGGTCCAAAGGCTGTCTATTTACCGGCTAATCGTTATAACAACGATAGCGATTACGATAACGAATGTGACGCCACCAATACTTCACCGTGTAAATCGGATGATGCGGTAGGCGGTAACGCCATGGCTGTCGCCAGCCTGGAATTTATTACCCCGACGCCGTTTATCAGCGACAAGTATGCCAACTCGGTCCGTACCTCATTCTTCTGGGATATGGGTACCGTTTGGGATACGAACTGGGATTCAGCTAAGTACTCTGGTTATCCGGACTACAGCGATCCGAACAATATCCGTATGTCAGCGGGTATCGCTTTACAATGGATGTCCCCATTGGGGCCGTTGGTTTTCTCCTACGCCCAGCCGTTCAAAAAGTACGATGGAGACAAAGCGGAACAGTTCCAGTTTAACATTGGTAAAACTTGGTAATTGTTCTTCGCAAAGGAATGTAGTGGTAGTGTAGCGATGACTTTAGGCGATCTTGCATGGGATCGCCTGGCCACGCAAAGAACTGTACCTTCGGGTGCAAATGGGATGGTAAGGAGTTAATTGTGAAAAAGTGGTTATTAGCTGCAGGTCTCGGTTTAGCGATGGCAACGTCCGCACAGGCTGCTGACAAAATTGCAATCGTCAACATGGGTAGCTTGTTCCAACAGGTTGCACAGAAGACGGGCGTTTCTGCTACGCTGGAAAACGAGTTCAAAGGCCGTGCCAGCGAACTGCAGCGTATGGAATCTGATCTGCAATCTAAAATGCAGCGTCTGCAATCCATGAAAGCGGGTAGCGATCGTACCAAGCTGGAAAAAGACGTCATGGCTCAGCGTCAGACTTTCTCTCAGAAAGCTCAGGCTTTTGAGCAGGATCGTGCGCGTCGTTCCAACGAAGAACGTGGCAAACTGGTTACTCGTATCCAGACAGCTGTGAAATCTGTTGCTAACAGTCAGAGCATCGATCTGGTTGTTGACGCAAACACCGTTGCATACAACAGCAGCGATGTAAAAGACATCACCGCTGACGTACTGAAACAGGTTAAATAAGTAATGCCTTCAATTCGACTGGCTGATTTAGCAGAGCAGTTGGATGCAGAATTACACGGTGATGGCGATATCGTCATCACCGGCGTAGCGTCCATGCAATCTGCGCAAACTGGCAATATCACGTTCATGGTAAATCCTAAGTACCGTGAACATTTAGGCGTATGCCAGGCCTCTGCCGTTGTGATGACGCAGGACGATCTTCCTTTTGCTAAGAGTGCTGCGCTGGTAGTGAAGAATCCCTACCTGACCTATGCACGTATGGCGCAAATCTTAGATACCACGCCGCAGCCCGCACAAAACATTGCACCGAGTGCAGTGATCGATGCGACGGCGAAGCTGGGTAATAATGTTTCTGTGGGCGCAAATGCGGTCATTGAGTCTGGCGTAGAACTGGGCGATAACGTCGTTATCGGCGCAGGCTGCTTCGTCGGAAAAAATACTAAAATCGGCGCAGGTTCACGCTTGTGGGCGAATGTGACGATTTACCACGACATTCAGATCGGTGAGAATTGCCTGATCCAGTCCAGCACTGTCGTCGGATCTGATGGATTTGGTTACGCGAACGATCGCGGTAACTGGGTGAAGATCCCGCAGCTTGGTCGCGTGATTATCGGCGATCGCGTCGAGATAGGCGCTTGTACCACCATTGACCGTGGTGCGCTGGACGATACTGTGATCGGTAATGGTGTTATCATTGATAACCAGTGCCAGATTGCGCATAACGTTGTGATTGGCGACAATACGGCGGTAGCCGGTGGCGTCATTATGGCGGGTAGCCTGAAGATTGGCCGTTACTGCATGATTGGCGGCGCCAGCGTGATCAATGGGCATATGGAAATATGCGATAAAGTCACGGTTACTGGCATGGGTATGGTGATGCGTCCTATCACCGAACCTGGCGTCTATTCCTCAGGCATTCCGCTACAGCCCAATAAGGTATGGCGTAAAACAGCTGCACTGGTGATGAATATTGATGATATGAGCAAGCGTCTCAAAGCGATTGAGCGCAAGGTTAATCAACAAGACTAAAGCACCGTTTTTGCATGTCTGACTTTTCGGCCTGTCCCATTCATACGATTGCGACAGGCCGTGTTATTATTGCCTTTTAGTATATTTTGACAGGAAGAGTATTTTGACTACTAACACTCATACTCTGCATATTGAAGAGATTTTAGAACTTCTGCCGCACCGTTTTCCGTTTCTGCTGGTTGACCGCGTGCTGGATTTTGAAGAAGGTCGCTTTCTGCGCGCAGTGAAAAATGTATCTGTTAACGAGCCTTTCTTCCAGGGCCACTTCCCGGGTAAACCTATTTTCCCAGGCGTACTGATTCTGGAAGCAATGGCGCAGGCCACCGGTATCCTCGCGTTTAAAAGCGTAGGGAAACTGGAACCAGGTGAACTGTACTATTTTGCGGGTATTGACGAAGCGCGCTTTAAGCGTCCTGTCGTGCCAGGCGATCAGATGATCATGGAAGTGACTTTCGAGAAAACGCGCCGCGGCCTGACCCGTTTTAAAGGGGTTGCGCTGGTCGACGGTAAAGTTGTGTGCGAAGCAACGATGATGTGTGCCCGTAGCCGGGAGGCCTGATACGTGATTGATAAATCCGCCTTTATTCACCCAACTGCCATTGTGGAAGAAGGCGCCAGCATTGGCGCTAACGCTCACATTGGCCCATTTTGTATTGTTGGACCCCATGTTGAAATTGGTGAGGGTACCGTACTGAAGTCTCACGTTGTCGTGAATGGCCATACAAAAATTGGTCGCGATAACGAGATCTATCAGTTTGCCTCCATCGGTGAAGTTAACCAGGATCTGAAATATGCTGGCGAACCGACCCGCGTGGAAATTGGCGATCGCAACCGCATCCGCGAAAGCGTCACCATTCATCGTGGCACAGTGCAGGGCGGTGGAGTGACGAAGGTGGGCAGCGATAACTTACTGATGATTAATGCGCACGTCGCGCATGATTGTACGGTAGGCAACCGCTGTATTCTGGCGAATAACGCCACGCTTGCCGGGCATGTATCGCTGGATGATTTTGTTATCATCGGCGGCATGACTGCGGTGCATCAGTTCTGCATCATCGGCGCGCATGTGATGGTTGGCGGCTGTTCTGGCGTTGCTCAGGACGTGCCTCCATACGTTATCGCCCAGGGCAACCACGCAACGCCATTTGGCGTCAATATCGAAGGTCTGAAGCGTCGTGGGTTCACCCGCGAAGCGATTACCGCGATTCGTAATGCCTACAAAGCGTTGTACCGTAGTGGTAAAACGCTGGAAGAAGTGAAACCGGAAATCGCGGAACTGGCGAAACAATACCCTGAAGTTCAGGCTTTCAGCGACTTCTTTGAGCGCTCAACGCGTGGTCTGATTCGTTAATGACTGAGCAGCGTCCTTTAACGATTGCCCTCGTCGCCGGAGAAACCTCCGGCGATATTCTTGGTGCAGGGTTAATCCGTGCACTCAAGGCTCGCGTTCCCAATGCGCGTTTTGTTGGCGTGGCGGGTCCGCTGATGCAGGCCGAAGGCTGTGAAGCCTGGTACGAAATGGAAGAGCTGGCGGTAATGGGCATTGTTGAAGTGCTCGGACGCCTGCGCCGGTTACTGCATATTCGCGCCGATCTCACTCGCCGATTTACCGACTTAAAGCCGGATGTTTTCGTCGGTATTGATGCGCCTGATTTCAATATTACCCTCGAAGGGAATTTGAAAAAGCAGGGCATTAAAACCATTCATTACGTCAGCCCCTCTGTGTGGGCCTGGCGACAGAAACGCGTTTTCAAAATAGGCAGATCCACCAATATGGTGCTGGCCTTTCTGCCTTTCGAAAAAGCGTTTTATGACAAATTTAACGTCCCGTGCCGCTTTATCGGTCATACCATGGCAGATGCCATGCCGTTGGACCCGGATAAAAACGCGGCTCGCGATGTTCTGGGTATTCCCCATGACGCTCACTGCCTGGCGCTATTGCCAGGAAGCCGTGGCGCAGAAGTGGAGATGCTCAGCGCCGATTTTCTGAAAACGGCGCAGTTGTTACGCCAGCATTATCCAGATCTCGAAGTGGTAGTGCCGTTGGTGAATGCCAAACGTCGCGAGCAGTTTGAGCGCATTAAAGCTGAAGTTGCACCGGAGCTTTCCGTACATCTGCTTAATGGGATGGGACGTGAAGCGATGGTTGCCAGCGATGCCGCACTGCTGGCTTCCGGCACCGCTGCGCTGGAATGTATGCTGGCAAAATGCCCGATGGTGGTTGGCTATCGTATGAAACCTTTCACCTTCTGGCTGGCGAAGCGTCTGGTGAAGACCGATTACGTTTCGCTACCTAACCTGCTGGCGGGAAGAGAACTGGTTAAAGAGCTGTTGCAGGAAGAGTGCGAACCGCAGGCGCTGTCGCAAGCGCTGTTGCCGTTGCTGGCGAATGGCAAAACCAGTCATGCGATGCACGACACATTCCGTGAACTGCATCAGCAGATCCGTTGCAACGCTGATGAGCAGGCGGCGGATGCGGTCCTGGAGTTAGCGCAATGATTGAATTTGTATATCCGCATACGCATTTAGTGGCGGGTGTAGATGAAGTTGGACGTGGTCCTTTGGTCGGCGCGGTCGTCACTGCCGCCGTCATTCTGGATCCGGCTCGCCCTATTATCGGTCTTAACGACTCAAAAAAACTGTCGGAAAAACGTCGCCTGGCGCTATTCGATGAGATTAAAGAAAAAGCGTTAAGCTGGAGCCTGGGGCGTGCGGAACCACATGAAATCGACGAGTTGAATATTTTACATGCCACTATGCTGGCCATGCAGCGTGCGGTTGCGGGTCTGCATATAGCGCCGGAATACGTACTGATCGACGGCAATCGTTGCCCGGCATTACCGGTGCCATCGCTGGCGGTGGTAAAAGGTGATAGCCGTGTGGCGGAGATTAGCGCGGCGTCGATACTGGCAAAAGTTACACGTGATGCTGAAATGGCGGCCCTGGATACGGTGTTCCCGCAGTATGGCTTTGCACAGCACAAAGGCTATCCAACCGCTTTTCATCTGGAAAAGTTGGCAATGCATGGCGCAACAGAGCACCATCGCCGTAGTTTTGGCCCCGTCAAACGCGCACTGGGACTCACGTCCTGATTCTTGTGTCGAAGGAATCTGAAGATGTCTGAACCTCGTTTCGTCCACCTGCGGGTGCACAGCGACTACTCCATGATCGATGGGCTGGCGAAAACCGGGCCGCTGGTGAAAAAGGCGGCCGCGTTAGGCATGCCTGCGCTGGCGATCACCGATTTTACCAACCTGTGTGGTCTGGTGAAGTTTTACGGAGCGGGTCACGGTGCGGGTATCAAGCCGATAGTTGGCGCAGATTTTCATGTCCGTAGCGAACTGCTGGGCGATGAACTCACGCAGCTCACCGTGCTGGCCGCAAACAATACCGGCTATCAGAATCTGACGTTGTTGATATCGAAAGCCTATCAGCGTGGTTATGGCGCAGAAGGGCCGGTCATCGACCGGGATTGGCTGGCCGAGTTAAAAGAAGGTTTGATTTTGCTCTCCGGCGGCCGCATGGGCGACGTTGGGCGCAGCCTGCTGCGCGGTAATAGCGCACTGGTTGATGAGTGCGTAGCGTTTTACGAAGAACATTTTCCAAATTGCTACTTCCTCGAGCTTATCCGTACCGGTAGGCAAGATGAAGAAAATTATCTGCATGCAGCGGTAGAACTGGCGGAAAGGCGTGGTCTTCCGGTGGTGGCGACCAACGATGTTCGTTTCCTTGAAACCGGTGATTTTGACGCGCATGAAATCCGCGTGGCAATCCATGACGGGTTCACCCTTGACGACCCGAAACGCCCGCGTAATTATTCGCCGCAGCAGTACATGCGTAGCGAAGATGAGATGTGCGAGCTGTTTTCCGATATTCCGGAAGCGCTGCAAAACACCGTTGAGATAGCTAAGCGCTGTAACGTGACGGTACGTCTGGGTGAGTATTTCCTGCCACAATTCCCGACCGGTGATATGACCACCGAGGATTTCCTCGTGGCGAAATCGCGCGAAGGTCTGGAAGAGCGTCTGGCGTTTTTGTTCCCGGACCCTGAAGTTCGCGCGCAGAAGCGCCCGCCTTATGACGAACGTCTGGAAGTTGAACTGAAAGTTATCAACCAGATGGGATTCCCTGGCTACTTCCTGATCGTGATGGAATTTATCCAGTGGTCGAAAGATAACGGCGTACCGGTAGGCCCTGGACGTGGTTCCGGTGCCGGCTCGCTTGTCGCCTATGCGCTGAAAATTACCGACCTGGATCCGCTGGAATTTGACCTGCTGTTCGAACGTTTCCTGAACCCGGAACGTGTCTCAATGCCCGACTTCGACGTTGACTTCTGTATGGAGAAACGCGACCGGGTAATTGAACACGTGGCGGAAATGTACGGTCGTGATGCGGTTTCGCAGATTATTACCTTCGGTACGATGGCGGCCAAAGCGGTTATCCGCGACGTGGGGCGCGTGCTGGGACACCCGTACGGCTTCGTTGACCGTATTTCGAAACTGGTGCCGCCCGATCCGGGCATGACGCTGGCAAAAGCCTTTGAAGCCGAACCCCAACTGCCGGAAATCTATGAGGCAGATGAAGAGGTTAAAGCGCTGATCGATATGGCGCGTAAGCTGGAAGGCGTCACGCGTAACGCCGGTAAACACGCCGGTGGTGTAGTTATCGCGCCGACCAAAATTACCGATTTTGCGCCGCTGTACTGCGATGAACAGGGGCTGCACCCGGTTACTCAGTTTGATAAGAACGACGTGGAATATGCCGGCCTTGTGAAGTTCGACTTCCTCGGCCTGCGTACGCTCACCATCATCAACTGGGCGCTGGAAATGATTAACGCGCGCCGTGAAAAGAACGGCGAGCCGCCGCTGGATATCGCCGCTATCCCGCTGGATGACAAGAAAAGCTTCGACATGCTGCAACGCTCGGAGACCACGGCGGTCTTCCAGCTTGAATCCCGCGGCATGAAAGATCTTATCAAACGTCTGCAGCCTGACTGCTTCGAAGATATGATCGCCCTGGTGGCCCTGTTCCGTCCTGGTCCGCTACAGTCGGGGATGGTAGATAACTTTATCGACCGTAAGCATGGTCGCGAAGAGATTTCCTACCCGGACGTACAATGGCAGCATGAGTGTCTGAAACCGGTACTGGAGCCGACCTACGGCATTATCCTGTATCAGGAACAGGTTATGCAGATTGCCCAGGAGCTGTCCGGATATACCCTTGGCGGTGCGGACATGTTGCGTCGTGCGATGGGTAAGAAAAAGCCGGAAGAGATGGCTAAGCAGCGCGGCACCTTTGAAGAAGGGGCGAAAAAGCGCGGCGTCGACGGCGAACTGGCGATGAAAATCTTTGACCTGGTGGAGAAATTCGCCGGTTACGGATTTAACAAATCGCACTCCGCTGCCTATGCGCTGGTCTCTTACCAGACGCTATGGCTGAAGGCGCATTACCCCGCCGAGTTTATGGCGGCGGTAATGACCGCCGATATGGATAACACCGAGAAAGTGGTCGGGCTGGTGGATGAATGCTGGCGTATGGGGCTCAAAATCCTGCCGCCGGACATCAACTCCGGGCTTTATCATTTTCACGTGAATGATGATGGCGAAATTGTCTATGGCATCGGCGCGATAAAAGGCGTGGGTGAAGGGCCAATTGAAGCTATTATTGAGGCGCGCAACGAAGGCGGTTACTTCCGCGAGCTGTTTGATCTCTGTGCGCGCACGGACATCAAAAAACTCAACCGCCGGGTGCTGGAAAAGTTAATCATGTCCGGGGCGTTTGACCGCCTTGGCCCACATCGCGCGGCGTTGATGAATTCGCTCAACGATGCGCTAAAAGCCGCCGATCAGCATGCGAAAGCTGAGGCAACGGGTCAGGCGGACATGTTTGGCGTGCTGGCTGAAGAGCCTGAACAAATTGAACAGTCTTATGCTAACTGTACACCGTGGCCGGAGCAGGTGGTATTAGAGGGGGAACGTGAAACGTTAGGGCTTTACCTGACGGGACACCCCATCAACCAGTATTTAAAAGAAATTGAGCGCTATGTTGGAGGCCACAGGCTGAAAGACATGCATCCGACAGAACGTGGTAAAGTCACCACGGCTGCGGGGCTCGTCATTGCTGCGCGGGTAATGGTCACCAAGCGCGGCAATCGTATCGGCATCTGTACCCTGGATGACCGTTCCGGGCGTCTGGAAGTTATGTTGTTTACCGATGCTCTGGATAAATACCAGCAATTGCTGGAAAAAGACCGCATACTTATCGTCAGCGGACAGGTCAGCTTTGATGACTTCAGCGGCGGGCTTAAAATGATGGCCCGTGAAGTCATGGATATTGACGAAGCCCGGGAAAAATATGCTCGCGGGCTTGCTATCTCGCTGACGGACAGGCAAATTGATGACCAGCTTTTAAACCGACTCCGTCAGTCTCTGGAACCCCACCGCTCGGGGACAATTCCAGTACATCTCTACTATCAGAGGGCGGATGCACGTGCGCGATTGCGTTTTGGCGCAACGTGGCGTGTCTCTCCGAGCGATCGTTTGCTAAACGATCTCCGTGGCCTTATTGGTTCGGAGCAGGTGGAACTGGAGTTTGACTAATACAGGAATACTATGAGTCTGAATTTCCTTGATTTTGAACAGCCGATTGCAGAGCTGGAAGCAAAAATCGATTCTCTGACTGCGGTTAGCCGTCAGGATGAGAAACTGGATATTAACATCGATGAAGAAGTGCATCGTCTGCGTGAAAAAAGCGTAGAGCTGACGCGTAAAATCTTCGCCGATCTTGGCGCATGGCAGGTAGCCCAACTGGCGCGCCATCCACAGCGTCCGTACACCCTGGATTATGTCCGCCTGGCATTTGATGAATTTGATGAGCTGGCGGGCGATCGTGCCTATGCGGATGATAAAGCTATTGTCGGCGGCATCGCGCGTCTGGATGGCCGTCCGGTGATGATCATTGGTCATCAGAAAGGCCGTGAGACCAAAGAAAAAATTCGTCGTAATTTCGGCATGCCGGCACCGGAAGGCTATCGCAAAGCGCTGCGTCTGATGGAAATGGCCGAGCGTTTCAATATGCCGATCATTACTTTCATCGACACCCCAGGGGCTTATCCGGGCGTGGGCGCGGAAGAACGTGGTCAGTCTGAAGCGATTGCGCGCAACCTGCGTGAAATGTCGCGTCTGAGCGTACCGGTAATCTGCACCGTTATTGGTGAAGGTGGTTCCGGCGGCGCGCTGGCGATCGGCGTAGGCGATAAAGTGAATATGCTGCAATACAGCACCTATTCCGTTATCTCCCCGGAAGGCTGTGCCTCCATTCTGTGGAAAAGCGCCGACAAAGCGCCGCTGGCCGCAGAAGCAATGGGGATTATCGCGCCGCGTCTGAAAGAGCTGAAGCTTATCGACTCTATCATCCCGGAACCGCTGGGCGGCGCGCACCGCAACCCGGAAGTGATGGCTGCGTCCCTGAAAGCACAGCTGCTGGCCGATCTCGCCGACCTCGACGTGTTAAGCAAAGATGATTTGAAAAACCGTCGTTACCAGCGTCTGATGAGCTACGGTTACGCGTAAACTGCATTAATTCTGAAAAGGGCCACAACGCTGTGGCCCTTTTTTTTACCTGTGGTTTCACCAGGCTATGATTAACTAAGGTTTTTCCAGGAGGAACGCATGAATATCATTGCCATCATGGGACCGCATGGCGTCTTTTATAAAGATGAGCCCATCAAGGAACTTGAGCGTGCGCTGCAACAGCAGGGGTTTCAGATTATCTGGCCGCAGAATAGCGTCGACCTGCTTAAGTTTATCGAACATAACCCACGAATTTGCGGTGTCATTTTTGACTGGGATGAATACAGCCTGGATCTGTGCAGTGACATCAACCAGCTCAACGAGTACCTCCCGCTCTACGCCTTTATTAATACTCATTCGACGATGGATGTCAGCGCGCACGACCTGCGCATGGCACTGTGGTTTTTTGAGTATGCGCTGGGCCAGTCTGAAGATATTGCAACCCGCATCCGTCAGTACACCAGCGAATACCTCGATAACATCACGCCTCCTTTCACCAAGGCGCTGTTTACCTATGTGAAGGAAGGAAAGTACACCTTCTGCACGCCCGGACATATGGCGGGAACGGCGTATCAGAAAAGCCCGGTAGGCTGCCTGTTCTATGATTTCTTTGGCGGCAATACGCTGAAGGCCGACGTGTCTATTTCCGTGACTGAACTGGGTTCGCTGCTGGATCATACCGGCCCGCATCTGGAAGCGGAGGAGTATATCGCGCGCACCTTTGGCGCCGAGCAGAGCTATATGGTGACCAACGGCACCTCGACGTCGAACAAGATTGTCGGCATGTATGCCGCGCCTTCAGGCAGTACGCTACTGATTGATCGCAACTGCCATAAGTCGCTGGCGCATTTGCTAATGATGAGCGATGTGGTGCCAATCTGGCTGAAGCCTACGCGCAATGCGCTGGGGATCCTCGGCGGTATACCTCGTCGGGAATTCACCCGCGCAAGCATTGAACGCAAGGTAGAAGAGACCCCTCAGGCACTATGGCCGGTACACGCGGTGATCACCAACTCCACCTATGACGGCCTGTTGTATAACACCAACTGGATCAAGCAAACCCTGGATGTGCCCTCCATTCATTTTGATTCTGCCTGGGTGCCGTATACCCATTTTCACCCGATCTATCAGGGGAAAAGTGGGATGAGCGGCGAACGGGTGCCAGGGAAAGTGATTTTTGAAACCCAGTCAACCCACAAGATGCTGGCGGCACTATCACAGGCTTCTCTGATCCACATTAAGGGCGACTACGACGAAGAGACGTTCAACGAAGCCTTTATGATGCACACTTCCACTTCCCCGAGCTACCCGATTGTCGCGTCGATAGAAACGGCGGCGGCAATGCTGCGTGGCAATTCAGGCAAGCGGTTAATCAATCGTTCGGTGGAGCGGGCGCTGCATTTCCGTAAAGAAGTGCAGCGGCTACGCGAAGAGTCGGACGGCTGGTTCTTTGATATCTGGCAGCCGGAAAGGGTAGATGAAGCGGAGTGCTGGCCGGTAGCGCCTGGTGAAGACTGGCACGGATTTGTTGATGCTGACGCCGACCATATGTTCCTCGACCCGGTGAAGGTCACCATTCTTACGCCGGGAATGGATGAACAGGGAAATATGAGTGAAGAGGGGATCCCTGCGGCGCTGGTGGCGAAATTCCTTGATGAGCGCGGCGTCGTTGTCGAGAAAACGGGACCGTATAATCTGTTGTTCCTGTTCAGTATTGGCATTGATAAAACCCGGGCGATGGGGCTACTGCGCGGCCTGACGGAATTTAAACGCTCGTACGATCTGAATTTACGCGTGAAAAATATGCTGCCGGATCTGTATGCCGAGGATCCCGATTTCTATCGTAATATGCGTATTCAGGATCTGGCGCAGGGGATCCATAAGCTGATCCGCCAGCACGATCTCTCCGGGCTGATGCTGCGGGCATTTGATACCTTACCGGAAATGAAAATGACCCCGCACCAGGCCTGGCAGCGGCAGATCAAAGGTGAGGTCGAAACGGTGGCGCTCGATCAACTGGTGGGGCGCATTTCTGCCAATATGATTCTGCCTTATCCTCCCGGTGTGCCGCTCTTGATGCCCGGGGAAATGATCACGGCCAAAAGTCGGGCTGTACTCGATTTTCTGCTGATGTTGTGTTCAGTGGGCCATCACTATCCTGGATTTGAAACCGATATCCATGGCGCTAAACTGGGTGAAGATGGCGTGTATCGCGTGCGAGTCCTAAAAATGGCATGACGACTTGCGTGAACCCATTACGCACGAGTAACGTGCTGGCAGAAAAACGAAAGAGGCGATGACGCTATGCTGGGATTAAAACAGGTTCACCATATTGCCATTATTGCGACGGACTACGCGGCGAGTAAGGCATTTTACTGTGATGTGCTGGGCTTTACGCTAATCAGCGAAGCCTACAGGGAAGAACGTGACTCGTGGAAGGGTGATCTGGCATTGAACGGTCAGTATGTGATTGAGCTTTTTTCTTTTCCATTTCCGCCTTGCCGTCCGAGCCGACCGGAAGCCTGCGGTTTACGCCATCTGGCGTTCAGCGTAGATGACGTGGAAAAAGCGATCGCGCATCTGGAAGCTCACCACGTGAAGTGCGAATCCGTGCGTATCGATCCGTTTACCGGCAAACGCTTTACGTTTTTTAACGATCCGGACGGATTACCGCTCGAACTGTACGAGCTGTAAGTCTTATCATTGTGGCATTAGCCTGGCAATGTGCCGGGCAATGCCCTTGTAAGTAACCATCATGACGACACTCACGCTGAACACTTCACTGCTGAATTCTCAATCGATTCTGGTCGCCTTTAGCGGCGGGCTGGACTCCACCGTGCTGCTGCATCAGCTGGTACTGTGGCGAGCGCAAAATCCTGAGGTTGCCTTGCGCGCAATCCATATTCATCACGGATTAAGCCCGCAGGCAGACAGTTGGGTGCAACACTGTGAGTCGGTATGCGCACAGTGGCAGGTGCCGCTGGTGGTTGAACGGGTCCATCTTGAGGATGATGGTTTGGGCATCGAAGCTCAGGCGCGACGCGCGCGCTATCAGGCATTTGCGCAGATCTTACTACCGGGTGAAGTGCTGATGACCGCCCAGCATCTCGACGACCAGTGTGAAACCTTTCTACTGGCGCTTAAACGCGGCAGTGGTCCTGCCGGGCTCTCCGCCATGGGCGAAAGCTCACCATTTGCCGGAACCCAACTGATTCGACCGCTGCTGGCGCAAACGCGAGAGGCGCTTGAAGCATGGGCGCGACAGCATGAATTATGCTGGATCGAAGATGAAAGTAATCAGGATGATGCCTACGATCGCAATTTTCTCAGATTGCGCGTTACCCCCTTGCTCCAACAGCGATGGCCGCACTTCGCGCAAGCCGCAGCCCGTAGCGCCGCGCTGTGCGCCGAGCAGGAGAGTTTACTGGATGAACTGCTGGCCAACGATTTAGCCGACTGCGTGACTGCCCAAGGCACACTGTTACTGGCACCGTTAATGATGATGAGTAGTGTGCGGCGTGCCGCTCTGCTTCGTCGCTGGCTGGCGGGGTTAAATGCGCCGATGCCTTCCCGTGACGGGCTGGAACGTATCTGGCAGGAAGTGGCGTTGGCGCGAGAAGATGCTTCCCCCTGTTTTCGTCTAGGAGAATATGAGGTCCGTCGCTATCAGTCACAGCTATGGTGGGTTAAATCGGTCGACGGGCAAAGCGAAACAGTCATCCCGTGGTCATGCCGGGAAACGCCGTTGACGCTGCCAGCTGGGTTAGGCTCGGTGCAGCTAATCTCTGCTGGCGAATTGCGCATGCCGCAAGCAGGTGAAGCCGTCAGTATTCGTTTTAAAGCGCCAGGCGTATTGCATATTGTCGGGCGTAACGGTGGACGTAAATTAAAGAAAATCTGGCAGGAGCAGGGGATCCCGCCCTGGCGACGAGATACCACGCCGTTGTTGTTTTACGGTGAAACGTTGATTGCGGCTGCGGGTGTTTTTGTGACGCGTGAGGGTGCGGCGGTAGATGAAGAAGGTATGAGTCTGATTTGGCATGCCTGATGGCGGTGCGATTATCAGGCCTGGTCATTTAGGCCTGATAAGGTGCAAGAAAAGTTAAGATTCGCTGACGACCACGGTACCGATTTGCGGGTGGCTGAAGCTGGCAATTTTATCGAGACGAAGCTCCCGGATTTCACCTGCGACATCTGCGACCAGATACTCCACGTTTTTGCGTGAAACCAGGTCATTCGCTTTCGCCTGCAAAACTTCGCCATCTTTTAGCGCCAGCGTCAGTAACAAATGGTTCTGGCAGGCGAGTTCAAGATTGTCGTAATCATCACAATTGATGGGTTGATACGTTTCATTCATTGACATAATCGCTCACCAGTAAGTTGGCGGCAGCATAGGCCGCTTTTTCCCTGACCGACTCTGGAAGGGCGCTGTCTGCCGCCACTTCATTAAGCACCTTCAATACGCAACCCAGCGCATCCGGGATATACCCTAAGTCTCCGCTGGCGATTTCCGCGTACCGCTTGCGTATTAACTCACAATATTTTTCCACATGCCCTCCTGTCAGCACTCTGACTTAACCGTGGATGCAAGTCTAAGCCTACGAAGATAAACTCTGTTTAGCAAGGTGACTATACCATACTCATTCAAGCAATATCAGCGCCTTGATTGAGGAGCTGTTAGCAGCCTTTTGCGGCAGTTTTCGCTACAATGAGCGCCTGATTCGAAAGGAGTTCTCTCATGGCGCTTAAAGCGACAATTTATAAAGCCGTCGTCAACGTAGCGGATCTCGACCGCAACCAGTTCCTTGACGCGGCCTTGACGCTGGCGCGTCATCCCTCTGAAACCCAGGAGCGCATGATGCTGCGCCTGCTGGCCTGGATTAAATATGCCGATGAACGGCTGCAGTTCACGCGTGGCCTGAGTGCTGAAGACGAGCCTGAAGCATGGCTGCGTAACGACCATCTGGGCATCGATCTCTGGATTGAACTGGGTCTGCCGGATGAGCGTCGTATTAAAAAAGCCTGTACCCAGTCTGGTGAGGTTGCCCTGTTTACTTACAACAGCCGTGCGGCCCAGATCTGGTGGCAGCAAAACCAGAGCAAGTGTGCGCAGTTTAAAAATCTCACCGTGTGGTATCTGGATGATGAACAGTTGGCGCAACTGAGTGATTTTGCTGGTCGTACAATGGCGCTGCAGGCAACTATCCAGGATGGCGCTATCTGGCTGTCTGATTCTCAGAACAATCTGGAAATTCATCTGACCGCGTGGCAGCCGCGTTGATGATTGTTATCTCCCGAAACGTCTCTATCCCTGACAGTGAGCTGGAAATCACGGCGATTCGGGCACAGGGCGCGGGCGGTCAGCGCGTTAACAAGACCTCCACGGCTATCCATTTGCGCTTTGACATTCGGGCCTCAGGCCTGCCAGAGTATTACAAGGAACGTCTGCTGGCCGCCAGCCATCATCTGATTAGCAGCGATGGCGTTATTATCATAAAGGCGCAGGAATACCGTAGCCAGGAGCTAAATCGGGAAGCGGCAATCTCCCGACTGGTGGCGGTGATAAAAGAATTAACCGCGGTGCAAAAAAGCCGACAGGCAACACGTCCTACGCGCGCCTCGAAAGAGCGCAGGTTGTCATCGAAGGCGCAAAAATCCACAGTGAAAGCACTGCGTGGGAGAGTTCGTCGAACGCAAGACTGACGAGCGGGAATAAAAAATTATAAGGAATTCATAGTGAAAACAGCAATATTGTCCGTGGTCGCTGCATGCACGCTTTTTTCCTTGATCGGCTGTAACAACCGTACTGAAGTCGATGTACTACAGCCGACGCGGGCGGCAGAATTAAAACCGATGCAGCAAAGCTGGCGTGGCATTTTGCCTTGCGCGGACTGCGAAGGAATTGAAACCTCTCTGTTCCTGGAAAAAGACGGCACATGGGTGATGAATGAACGCTATCAGGGCGTGCGAGATGAACCGTCCTCCTTTGCTTCTTATGGTACATGGGCGCGCACTGCCGATAAGCTGGTGCTGACTGACAGCAAAGGTGAGAAGTCGTACTACCGGGCAAAAGGTGAAGCGCTGGAGATGCTGGATCGTGAAGGTAACCCGATTGAGTCACAGTTCAACTACACGCTTGAGCCAGTTTCCGCCAGCTTACCGGTGACGCCAATGCCGATGCGGGGGATGTACTTCTATATGGCTGACGCGGCAACTTTCACTGATTGTGCGACGGGTAAAAGAGTCTCTGTCGCGAACAATGCACAACTGGAGCGAGATTATCTGACTGCGCGTGGTGCAACGGATAAGGCAGTTCTGCTTACTGTGGAAGGGCACTTCACGATGGAAGAAAATCCTGATACGGGCACACCAGTGAAAACCTTAAGAGCGGATAAAGAAATTAAGTTTATCCCTGGCCAGAGTTGCGATGATTAATCTGCAGCTTATAAAAACTGTCCGGGCGATCGCCGGACAGTTTTTCCTTATCGGATCAATCCAACAAAACGGCTGGTTTTGATATAAATCCCTAACTTCAGGTGGCCGATATACTGTAGCTGCGTTTCAGACTTAAACGCGGAAATGTCACCTTCGCGCATATGCATCAGGTCGGAAGGGCTAATCCAACCCGGCTGCGCCATTGTTAGCGGATGCCCGGCTGTGGCAAACGCATCGGTTACAAATTCGGAGCAAAACCACGCCTTCTTTTCTCCTTCACTGGTATTGTTCAACTGTGCTTTTGCCAGCCCGCTGACGCATTGCTGGCGAAAATCCTCTGAGAAAGGATTCAATGAACATATTTGCCGGGTCACCATAAACGGAATAAATTCGACGATGCCGCGGTAGTTATAGCCGCTATCTTTGATTTTATAAGCGAATGTTTTGATTTCTTCGGCCTGCTGCGGTGTGAGGTTGGGGACCCGCAGAGCAAAAAGCTTATCGCTGTGATTTTCAGCCTTTTTGAGCGAAATGATTTGTACTCCCGCCCCAGTCGCTTCGGCAACTTCATTATCGCCAAGGTAAACGGCGACATGGCTGACAGAAGAGGTGCTGAACGCGCGAATACCAAATGAGGTCACCCCAAGACTGGAGGAGAACAGCAGGTCGCCCGGCCTGAGGTCGGTATCCGTAATTTCATGCAGCGCTTGATCGGTAAATGAGCTTTGATGCTGGAGTTTTACCTCCCATTTCTTTGCCTGGGCATCAACAGCCGTTGCTGATGAATTTTGCTGACTGACGTCAATCGTGCAGGCTGAAAGCAGAAGACCGAAGGGGAGGAGCAGGCGGTAATACGCCGTTGATTTAGCCATTTTATACAATCCATGTAAAAAAGGCCCTGATCCTCAGGGCCTTATGCTGGTATTAGCCTTTAATAGCTTTGACCAGGTAGTCGACGATGTCGCCGGTTTTAATCAGCTCTTTCTCGCCGTTACGACGGTATTTGTATTCGATATCGTCGTTGTCGAGGTTACGATCGCCCAGCACGATGGTATGCGGAATACCGATGAGCTCCATATCAGCAAACATCACGCCTGGACGCTCTTTACGATCGTCCATCAGCACTTCAATACCCTGCGCGCGCAGCTCCGCGTACAGCTTCTCAGCCAGCTCCTGCACACGGTAGGATTTGTGCATGTTCATCGGCAGAATAGCAACCTGGAACGGGGCAATGGCATCTGGCCATACAATGCCGCGATCGTCGTAGTTCTGTTCAATCGCGGCAGCCACAACGCGAGTGACCCCGATACCGTAGCAGCCCATGGTCAGCGTCTGGTTACGACCATCTTCTCCCTGAACGGCGGCTTTCATCGCTTCAGAGTACTTGGTACCCAACTGGAAGATATGGCCCACTTCGATACCGCGTTTGATCATCAGCGTACCTTTGCCATCCGGGCTTGGATCGCCGGCGACCACGTTACGAATGTCAGCCACTTCCGGGGTGGCCACGTCACGATCCCAGTTGATACCGAAATAGTGTTTACCGTCGATGTTGGCACCGGCAGCAAAATCGCTCATTACCGCAACGGTACGGTCGATAACCACCGGAATCGGCATGTTCACCGGACCCAGAGATCCTGGACCTGCTTTAACCAGCGCACGAATTTCTTCTTCGGTGGCGAAGGTCAGCGGGCTGGCAACCTGCGGCAGTTTTTCCGCCTTGACTTCGTTCAGCTCGTGATCGCCACGAACCAGCAGCGCAACCAGCGGGTAGCTGCTGCCTTCAACCGCTTTCACCAGCAGGGTTTTCACGGTTTTCTCGATAGGCAGGTTGAATTGTTCAACCAGCTCGGCGATGGTCTTAGCGTTCGGCGTATCAACCAGCGTCATTTCCTGTGTTGCAGCGGCGCGCGGTTCTTTCGGTGCAACAGCTTCGGCAAACTCGATGTTTGCCGCATAGTCGGAAGAGTCAGAGAAGATCACATCGTCTTCACCGCTCTGCGCCAGCACCTGGAATTCGTGAGAGGCGCTGCCGCCGATAGAACCGGTATCCGCTTGTACCGCACGGAAATCCAGCCCCATACGGCTGAAGATTTTGCTGTACGCAGCGTACATCGCGTCGTAGGTTTCCTGCAGAGATTCCTGAGAGGTGTGGAAAGAGTAGGCATCTTTCATCAGGAATTCGCGGGAACGCATCACGCCGAAGCGCGGACGCACTTCGTCACGGAATTTGGTCTGGATCTGATAGAAGTTCAGCGGCAGCTGTTTGTAGGAGCTCAGCTCATTACGGATCAGGTCGGTGATCACTTCTTCATGCGTTGGGCCGAGTACGAACGAACGATCGCCACGGTCAGCAATACGCAGCAGTTCCGGGCCGTATTGTTCCCAACGGCCGCTCTCTTCCCACAGTTCAGAAGGCTGAACGACCGGCATCAACACCTCGATCGCACCGGCGTTGTTCATCTCTTCACGCACGATGTTTTCGACTTTTTTCAGGACGCGCACGCCGGTCGGCAGCCAGGTATATAACCCGGAGGCCAGCTTGCGGATCATCCCGGCGCGCAGCATCAGCTGGTGGCTGATGACCTCGGCGTCGGCAGGTGTCTCCTTCAGAGTGGAGAGCAGATATTGGCTAGTACGCATGTTGTTACGGTTCCAGTTGAACGATCGAACAGGCTCAAAATGAGCCTGGCACAAAACAAAAGTGGTTTAGTTTACCAGCGAGAAGGGGATGTCAAAAGAGTACGCGATGCAAATTAGCGGGCTTCCAGAGCAAAGACCTCAAATCCTGACGGCGTCACGCGCCAGCGGACGTTAAAGTCCAGCAACCAGACGGCATAGGTTTTGCCTTCTTCCTCGTTTTTACGGTAGGCAGGACGCGGATCCTGCGCCAGCACTTCGGCAATAAACTGACGAAGATGCGGGTAACGCTGTTCGAGCTTTGGTAGTTGCTCAGCGAGCTCTTCACTGAACGTCACGTCTACACTGGCCTGCGGCGCGTCCTGAGCATAGCTGGCGCGAGCATCAGGCAGCGATTCGGCAAACGGCAAATACGGTTTTATATCCACTACCGGCGTGCCATCAACAAGATCCAGCCCGCCGAGCTCAAGGATTACGTGCTCTTTATGGCAACGGATGCCCCGCAGCTCAACCAACGACATGCCAACAGGGTTCGGACGAAACGTTGAACGCGTGGCAAAGACGCCCATTCTGGCATTGCCGCCAAGACGGGGAGGGCGCACGGTTGGACGCCATCCACCTTCCATTGTCTGGTGAAAAACAAAAATCACCCACAAATGGCTGAAGGCTTCCAGGCCGCGAACGGCATCGGCCTGGTTATAAGGTGCGAGCAAATGCAGTTCACCGTTGGCACTTTTCACCAGACCCGGCTGGCGTGGAACGGCGAACTTTTCTTTATAAGGTGAGCGGATAACGCCTATTTGCTCGAACTGAAAATGGCTCATTTCGCCGAAATGTTCAGTGCAGAACCGATGCAAACCGCCTGGCGATAGCAACCCGGCGTTCCGCTGGTTACTTCGCAACTGTGCAGCAATACCGCATTTGCTTTCATTTTAGATGCGTTAATCTGCATGCGTTTGCGTGCGGTTGGAATGCTCGGTGGAGAATCCTGGTTGGATGCCTGGCAGGATTCGCCGCTGACTTCGCCGAGATCGCGGAACGGTTTGCCAACTAAATCTTCAGCGTTAGTAATGATTCTTACCGGCGCCGCGCGCGGTGCTTTGGGTTTTTCCGGCTCCGCTTTAGGCGGGGTAGCGGTGCTTTGAACGGGTTCAACAGGGGATCTGCTTAACATAGAACAGCCGCTCAGCATGAGTGCTACTAAACAGATCGGTAAAGCACGCATAATATTTCCTCAATGAATGATCTAAACGTCAGATATTGAATCAGGTGCTTGCATAAATGACAAGACGGGCAAGCGCCCGTCCTGATGATATTACAGATTCTGGAAACAGCCTAAAATTACCAGCCCTTAACAGCACCGCCGTTGAAGACTTTGTTTGCTGCTTCGTACACTTCGTCAGACTGGTATGCCTGAACGAATTTCTTCACATTCTCAGCATCTTTATTGTCTTCACGAGTCACGATCAGGTTTACGTACGGAGAATCTTTATCTTCAACAAAGATACCGTCTTTAGCCGGGGTCAGGCCGATCTGGCTGGCGTAGGTCGTGTTGATGACCGCCAGTGCGATTTGCGCATCGTCCAGGGAACGCGGCAGCTGCGGCGCTTCCAGTTCAACCAGCTTCAGGTTTTTCGGGTTTTCAATCACGTCCAGCGCGGTCGGCAGCAGACCAACACCGTCTTTCAGTTTGATTAAGCCCACTTTTTGCAGCAGCAGCAGGGAGCGGCCAAGGTTAGTCGGATCGTTTGGAATCGCGACCTGAGAGCCTTCCTGCAACTCATCCAGTGATTTGATTTTTTTAGAGTAGCCCGCAATCGGGTAAACAAAAGTATTACCTGCGGCAACCAGTTTGTAGCCGCGATCTTTGATCTGTTGATCCAGGTACGGTTTGTGCTGGAAGGCGTTAGCATCAATATCGCCTTTGCTCAGTGCTTCGTTAGGCAGGACGTAATCGTTAAACGTGACCAGCTCAACGTCCAGACCGTATTTTTCTTTAGCCACTTTCTGCGCGACTTCTGCGACCTGCTGTTCTGCGCCAACAATAACGCCCACTTTGATGTGGTTAGGATCTTTTTCATCCTGACCGCAACCCACAAGTGCCAGAGAACCGATCAGGGCTCCAACTGCCGCAAAGGTTTTGAATTTGAACGCCATGCTTATTTCCTTTTCTTAATGAGTTTTTAGTGTTGTGTGCAACGTTATTTGTGCGTGACAGCCCGGACGATGCGATCACCGGATAACTGAATTAAATAAACCAGAATGACGAGCAATACCAGCACTGTATTCATGACGGTAGCGTTGTAGCCAATATAACCGTACTGATAACCAATCTGGCCAAGGCCACCGGCACCGACGGCACCGCCCATCGCGGAATACCCCACCAGCGTGATAAGGGTGATGGTGGCCGCATTGACCAGTCCAGGCAGTGCTTCTGGAAGTAATACCTTACGTACAATTTGCAGCGGCGTGGCGCCCATTGCACGGGAGGCTTCAATCAGCCCGGTCGGGATTTCGAGCAGCGCGTTTTCCACCATACGGGCGATAAACGGCGCGGCGCCGACGGTCAGCGGGACGATAGCGGCCTGCAGCCCAATAGAGGTGCCAACGATCATGCGGGTGAACGGAATCATCCACACCAGCAAGATAATGAACGGGATGGAACGGAAAATATTCACCAGTGCAGAGAGCGTGCGGTAGAGCTTCGCGTTCTCAATGATTTGCCCCGGCCGCGTTACGTACAGCAACACGCCAACCGGCAGGCCAATCACAAAACCAAAAAAACCGGACACAAAGGTCATTGCCAGCGTTTCCCATACGCCGCGAACCAGTAGCCACATCATCGGCTCAGACATAACCCAGTACCTCTACTTTTACATGGTGTTCCTGCAACCAGTTAATGGCTGCTTGCGTATCTTCCTGTGTGCCGTGCATTTCAGTCAGCATGATGCCGAACTTCACGCCGCCGGCGTAATCCATCTGCGCGCTAATAATGTTGTTATTCACGTTAAAGCGACGGGCCGTCTCAGAAAGTAATGGCGCATCAACCGAATGACCGGTGAATTCCATGCGCAGCATTGGCACGCTGTCGGCTTCTGGCTTTGCTTTTAAACGTTCCAGATAATCTTCCGGGATATCCAGGTGTAGCGTGGACTGGATAAATTTCTGTGCCAGCGGCGTTTTCGGGTGGGAGAACACTTCGCTGACGGTGTCCTGCTCAATCAGCTCACCATTACTGATGACCGCTACGCAGTCACAAATGCGTTTTACAACGTCCATCTCATGGGTGATCAGCAGAATGGTGAGTCCCAAACGACGGTTAATGTCTTTCAATAATTCCAGAATCGAGCGGGTTGTTGCCGGATCAAGTGCGCTGGTGGCTTCATCACACAGCAACACTTTTGGATTGCTGGCCAGCGCACGCGCAATCGCCACTCGCTGTTTTTGTCCGCCGGAAAGGTTGGCCGGGTAGCTGTCGTGCTTGTCGCCAAGGCCGACTAAATCCAGCAGTTCTGTTACACGGCGTTTGATCTCTTCCTTTGGCGTGTTATCCAGTTCCAGCGGCAGCGCGACGTTGCCAAACACGGTACGGGAAGAGAGCAGGTTAAAGTGTTGGAAAATCATGCCGATTTGACGGCGAGCTTTGGTCAGCTCGGATTCAGAAAGCGTCGTCAGCTCCTGACCGCCAACCTGAACACTGCCTTCGGTTGGGCGTTCAAGTAAGTTAACGCAGCGAATGAGCGTACTTTTACCGGCACCGGAGGCGCCAATGACGCCATAAATCTGCCCGGCAGGAACGTGCAGGCTGACTTTATTTAGCGCCTGAATGGTGCGAGTCCCCTGCTGGAACACTTTGGTGATATTCGAAAGTTTAATCATTGGTTATTTATTATCGTAATTAAGTTAGCCGTGGCATTTTCGTCTGTCTGGGACGGTCGAAGCCGTCAACAAGATGGATGTTAAGGCATCCAGACGTCTAAATCAATCTAGCTTTGCACGATGAGCACTTTCTTGCCCGCCGAAACATGCGATACTAGAGCCACATGCCTTATTCAGGAGCTATAAAAGGTGGCAAAATCTGTACCCGCAATTTTTCTCGACCGCGACGGCACCATTAATGTGGACCACGGTTACGTACATGAGATTGACGAGTTCGAGTTTATCGACGGCGTTATTGATGCCATGCGTGAACTTAAAAATATGGGTTACGCGCTCATTATCGTGACAAACCAGTCTGGTATCGCTCGTGGCAAATTTACTGAGGCACAGTTTGAAACGTTGACCGAATGGATGGACTGGTCGCTGGCCGATCGCGACGTTGATTTGGATGGTATCTACTATTGCCCGCATCATCCGCAGGGCACAGTAGAAGAGTATCGTCAGGTCTGCGACTGTCGTAAACCGCATCCTGGAATGTTGATCTCCGCCCGAGACTTCCTGCATATCGATATGGCCGCTTCCTATATGGTAGGCGACAAGATAGAAGATATGCAGGCAGCAGCAGCGGCGAATGTTGGAACGAAGGTTCTGGTGCGCACGGGTAAACCTGTTACGCCGGAAGCAGAAAATGCGGCAGATTTGGTCATAAACAGTCTGGCAGACCTGCCAATGGCGATAAAAAAGCAGCAAAAGTAAGCGCAATGGATAAAAGGTGAGCGGTTGAAACAAAAATGCATTTTTCCGCTTGTCTTCCTGAGTCGACTCCCTATAATGCGCCTCCATCGACACGGCGGATGTGAATCACTTCACACAAACAGCCGGTTCGGTTGAAGAGAAAAAC
>NZ_JAOWDA010000033.1:0-41157 GCF_030336725.1 Citrobacter sp. Cb031 | reverse complement strand
ACCGTACTGGCTAAAACCTACGGCGGTGCTGCTCGTGCATTCGACCAGATCGATAACGCGCCGGAAGAAAAAGCTCGTGGTATCACCATCAACACCTCTCACGTTGAATATGACACCCCGACTCGCCACTACGCACACGTAGACTGCCCGGGCCACGCCGACTATGTTAAAAACATGATCACCGGTGCTGCGCAGATGGACGGCGCGATCCTGGTTGTTGCTGCGACTGACGGCCCGATGCCGCAGACTCGTGAGCACATCCTGCTGGGTCGTCAGGTAGGCGTTCCGTACATCATCGTGTTCCTGAACAAATGCGACATGGTTGATGACGAAGAGCTGCTGGAACTGGTAGAAATGGAAGTTCGTGAACTTCTGTCTCAGTACGATTTCCCGGGCGACGACACTCCGATCGTTCGTGGTTCTGCTCTGAAAGCGCTGGAAGGCGAAGCAGAGTGGGAAGCGAAAATCATCGAACTGGCTGGCTTCCTGGATTCTTACATCCCGGAACCAGAGCGTGCGATTGACAAGCCGTTCCTGCTGCCTATCGAAGACGTATTCTCCATCTCCGGTCGTGGTACCGTTGTTACCGGTCGTGTAGAGCGCGGTATCATCAAAGTTGGTGAAGAAGTTGAAATCGTTGGTATCAAAGAGACTGCTAAGTCTACCTGTACTGGCGTTGAAATGTTCCGCAAACTGCTGGACGAAGGCCGTGCTGGTGAGAACGTTGGTGTTCTGCTGCGTGGTATCAAACGTGAAGAAATCGAACGTGGTCAGGTACTGGCTAAGCCGGGCTCTATCAAGCCGCACACCAAGTTCGAATCTGAAGTGTACATTCTGTCCAAAGACGAAGGCGGCCGTCATACTCCGTTCTTCAAAGGCTACCGTCCGCAGTTCTACTTCCGTACTACTGACGTGACTGGTACCATCGAACTGCCGGAAGGCGTTGAGATGGTAATGCCGGGCGACAACATCAAAATGGTTGTTACCCTGATCCACCCAATCGCGATGGACGACGGTCTGCGTTTCGCAATCCGTGAAGGCGGCCGTACTGTTGGTGCGGGCGTTGTTGCTAAAGTAATGAGCTAATTATTGATTAATTAGCTTTGAGCTTAAAAAGGGCGCTTCGGCGCCCTTTTTGCTGTCCGCTATTTAGCAGTTGTCATATTTATTCGCATTTTTCATTCATTCTCCCGCTGCGTAAATAGCGTTGTGCTATTGTAATCATAACTATTCTCATTTACACTTTGCGCAGAAATTGAACGGGAGCGATCATGTACGTTTGTTTGTGTAATGCGATAAGTGATAAAAAAATACGTCAGGCTGTTCGCCAGTTTCATCCTCAGTCCTTTCAGCAATTGCGTAAATTTATTCCTGTTGGAAATCAATGCGGTAAGTGCATTCGTGCTGCCCGCGAAGTCATGCAGGATGAATTAACGCAAATGCCAGAATTTAAAGAGATCGCCTAAGTCACACTCTTTTTTTTGACATCCCTGTAGCCCCATCTACGCTCTAAGAGTGGAAGCGGAGGGACTATAAAATGAAAGGTGATGTTAAAATCATAAATTATCTCAATAAACTATTGGGAAATGAGCTTGTCGCAATCAACCAGTATTTTCTCCATGCTCGTATGTTCAAAAACTGGGGACTGACTCGCCTCAATGATGTTGAGTACCATGAATCTATCGATGAGATGAAACACGCTGATAAATATATCGAGCGTATTTTATTCTTAGAAGGGCTCCCAAACTTACAGGATCTTGGTAAGTTGGGTATAGGCGAAGATGTTGAAGAGATGCTGCAATCCGATCTTCGACTCGAACTCGATGGGGCTAAAGATTTACGTGAAGCTATTGCCTATGCCGACAGCGTCCATGACTACGTTAGCCGGGATATGATGATCGAAATCCTTGCTGATGAAGAAGGTCACATTGACTGGCTGGAAACGGAACTGGATCTGCTCCAGAAGATGGGACTCCAGAACTATCTTCAGGCACAGATTCGCGAAGCGTAGACGCAAACTTTGCAGAGCGGCAGGCCTGCCGCTCCTTTCAGTACCCGATAACACCTGAGCTTTGCGCGCTGAAAATCAACCAGCCTGCCAGTCCAAGCCACGGACCGAACGCGATAAGCGGTATCGACGTCCTTCGGGTAAGGCGTAGGATCAGCCACCAGACAATGCCCAGCAATGATGCAGCGAGTAAAATGGGCGGTAGCGCTGGCCATCCACACCAGGCACCCATCGCCGCCAGTAGCTTAGCGTCACCCAGGCCGATGCCCTCTTTTCCCGCGAGTATTTTGCATCCCCACCAGACCAGCCATAGCGTCAGATAGCCAGCGACAGCGCCGTACAGCGCGTCGGATAACATCTCTCTGTCGTAAACGCTGTGATACATCAGACCGAGCCAGAGCATCGGCTGCGTCAGCACATCCGGCAGCAGGTACGTCCGGAGATCAATTTGCGCCAGCGCGAAAATAAACCAGAACAGCGTCATGATGGCAATCGCATCTGACATTGAAGGGACAAACGCGGCGCTAAGCGCAAAAACACAAGAACACGCCAGTTCAGTCAGTGGGTAACGCCATGAAATTGGCTTAGCGCAGGCCTGGCAACGCCCCCGCTGCCACAGCCAACTGAATAGTGGAATAGTGTTACGCACCGATAGCCTGTGCTGGCAGTGCGGACAGTGCGACGGAGGCCAGGCGATATTCCATGTTTCGCTGTGCCGATGCTCAATCATGATCGGCAGTCGATAAACCACTACATTCATAAAGCTGCCGACTATCAGCCCGACAAATGCGATTGCTGCAATGTTAATGAGTTCCGTCATTTCCCCACCGGATAGAGTTCAAGGGCTTCCACCGCAATCTCCCCGGCGACCGGGCGGGCGCTAAACGTGAGTTGCGAAACCTGTATTCCCTCATTTTGTAGGGTATTAAGCCACGCAAATAATGGTTCGGTTTTGACAACGGGAAGCGAGATCGCAAAATGATCGGGAGTGGATGTCACAACGCTGATATTCAGACCTGCCTGCTGCGCGCTATGTTGTATCAGTGCCGGATCGGTCTTTGTGCCCGGTCTACTGGCAACTAATCCGCGACGCTGAATCGCCTCATTTACCCACAGGATCTCACTCCTGAGACGATCATTTTCCTGCCTCTGCTGTGCAATAGCGTTATCCAGGGGCTGAACCACGCCGTACCAGAATCCCGCCAGCAGACAGAAAACGGCGAGGAATATCAGACTGCGTTGCTCTCTGCCCTTTTTTTCGCTCCACCAGCTATTCATATTCATTTGCGCTCCTTCAGGGTCAGCCGGACGCTATCTGTCGTCCCTTCTGGCGGTTGAGTCAGGATAAATTCGTCGTTTGTCTGCACCATAAAGCGGCGAAGATGTTCCGGATCGCGAACGTTGAGCGTCAGGGTAAAAAGGCGTTGTTCGAGCCGGTAGTTGACCTCGCGGATGGTAAGCCCCGGCAATGTGCTTAATCGGGTCTGAAGCTGAGTCAGTAACGTCAGCACATCCGGATAGCGATCCCTCGCGGACGATTCGAAGAAATATTTAAAATTGCTGTTGCGGTTATCACCTGGGAAATAGCGGTTCCACAGGGTGGCACCTTCCGCTGAGAGTGCCTGTTTCTGTTGATGAAGCTGCCAGAGCATCACCCCTTTCAGCCCTGAGAAGAGCGCTATTGCCAGGGCAAATGTTGCTATGGCGGCATATTTCAGCAGACGCGGGGTCGGTTGTGTCGGAGGCAAAGGGCGGAAGCTGCCGTGTAATACGTTAATGTCCTGAATATTATCGCTATTGCAGGCACACGCCAGCGGTGGCTGCCAGTCAAGGTATTCGACATGAGCGTGAGGCACAGGAAGCGGGCTGGCGCTGATGATTTTTTGCTCTGTATGGCTGGCGAGTAAATGCGTGAGCAGTGTTTCACTCAGCACGCCTGTTTTCCACGCGTCGTAACGGATTAACCATCGCTCATCTTGTTTTAGCAGACTCCAGCTATCCGTGACATACGGCAGCCAGAAACCATCCGGAACGATATACGTCAACGTCACGCCAGCTGTGCGGAAAGTCGTCAATAGCTCGTTCAGCGTGGTCCTGGCGATCCCGGCGAGATGGAGCGTGTTTTCCTCTCTGGCGAGAACCGTCCAGTGCAGGCTGTCCGTATCACCGACAACGGCGTCCTCCACCAGCCAGCCCAGCGTTTGTTCACTGATTTTGTAGTTTTCCGTCGGTAATTCGACGCGGCGAAAACAGAAATAATCAGGTGACAGGAACAGGCAGGCGTTACCGGCATCCGGCAGGTCGGCCAGCGCGTTCGGCTGGAGGTAAGCCGCCTGTTCAACAATAACCGGAGGCTGTGCCTCGTTGGGGCAGCACCATTCCAGTTTTCCCGGCAGCGGACGTAGCAGTAATGTGTCTGGCGTCATTTAGTTCCCTTTAATGGTCGCGCGCCACGCTTTTGCGGGCTGTAATAAACAGAGCCTTTCTTTTGGGATCGTATTCCAGCTGGCTGATGGTGCTCCCGGCGCTATCGCCCTGTTCGATAGTCGTTTCAAGGCGGAAGTAACGACTGGTCGCCACCGCAATGCTTTTGAATGTGGACTGCGACAGCTTATGAGCTGGATTATCCTTATCGAATGTCTTTAACAGCGTCTCAATGCTGATTTTTCGTCCTTTGCGCGGGGTATCAAAAAAGCGCTCAATCTCGCGTGGCGGGACAGCATTATTGATCATCGCCGCAAGCAACGGTGCATCCCGGCGCGTCAGGGTGTTGATGTTGATTTTTAGCTCATCATCAGGCAGCGCGCAGAGTAGCGGGGAGATTTGCTGGTAAAGAGAAAGCGTCATCCCTTTGATTTGTTTGAGCTCACTGATTGACCAGATGCGTCGTCCGCCAATGGTGTGGGGGTCGTTACTTGTCTGGTAATACTCATTTTCGGCACCGGAGGCGCGTGGAATATCGTCGTTATCGATGTAGTCGGCGATAGCATCAACCAGCGCCTCTGCCTGGGCATTGGTGACGCCAATGTTTTCCAGCAGTGCCAGAAAGACGCTCACGCTGGCGGGCGGCTCTTTCATTCGATCGGTCGGGGCGTTAATCAGCGCATTAATGTTGTAACAGGCCTGCTCGTCAGATAGCTGCCAGCTAACAGCGTCGCCGCTGGCGAGCTGAATACGCTGCGGCTGCGCCCAGAGCTGCTCGTGAGTGAGGTATTTCTCATTATCCCGCAGGTCCTGTTCAAGAATACGCATGGCCTGGCTTTCAGCCAGCTCTGCCAGCCAGTTTTGCTGTAGCCGCATCCGGGTGTAGCTGGTACGTTTGAGGTTGATCTGGTAGCGCACGGTCATTTCGCTGGCCAGCGCCGCCATAATTGCCAGGATCATCAGCACTACCAGCAGCGCCACGCCCTTTTGCCGGGTCATTGCTGTTCTCCTGGCTGGCGGTTCTCTGGTAACAGCGTCAGACGAGTTATCGTGCCGGAATCAGCAAGTTTGAGAGTGACTTCCATCGCGCCAGGAGATGGAATTTTCGCCGTGTCCGTCCACGCTTTCTCTTTACCGTTGTAATAACGCAACGTGAAGGTGTTCACACCATTGAGCATCGGCTGAGTGATGGCCGCGGTTGCATCTTCCGGGTAGCGCCAGAGCGTGCGGTATAAAGTATGATCCTGCAGATACCACTGAACTCGCTGGATATCGGGCGCGCAGCAGGCGCCAGGATAACTGTTACTGCTGGCTGTCGTCAGCATCAGCGTCTCTTTTTCGCCCTGCAATTGGGTTACCGGCACCCGCTGTCGGATATCTTTATCCAGCAAATTGACGGTACGCACGATAGCGGAAAAACGCTGCTGATGCTTTTTGGTCTGCTCGTTACTGTCAATTGTCGTCGTCAGCATCTGCGCCGTCAGCAGGCTGAGCATGGCGAACAGAGCAATAGCCAGTAAAACTTCCAGCAGGGTAAAGCCGCGCTGTTTCTCAGGGCGGGGAGACATTTTGCGGTCCTCCTTGCGGCGAGGGGATAAAGCGCTGCAGGCGGATCTGCTGTTTGTCCTCAAGAGCGACGTCTGCTGTCCAGGTGCTGAGGCCGGAAGCATCGGCGGGTGAGACTGTTAACGACCAGTCCCAGCGGCGTTTACCCATAATGCTGCTGCCTGTCGCTGTTTTAGCGGGGCTCTGCCCGGCCAGTTGATAGGTTTTGAGCACATTATCTGCTACCCAACCGGCAAGCACCTGTTCTTCCATTTTCGCGGTGGCGCTAACCTGACCGTGCAGGCTGTTGAGTAGCGCGAGAGAGCAGGTGGCGAAAATGAATATCGCCAGCAGCACTTCCAGAAGCGTCATTCCTGATTGCCTTTGGCTCATCGGCTTTCGCCTCGGGTGAGCACCAGCGGCAGCCCGCCGGTACTGGCGAGCGTGAACAGCAGCGTATTATTTTTACGGCTGCGGATGTGTAGCGTAAACGGCGTAATTTCACCGTCCGGGTGAATCAGAATTTGCGGCGTGCCGACGGATTGCCTGGCGAGCGACGCCGGGAACAGAGCCACCTGCCAGTCACTTTCCCACTTGCCCTCGGTCGCCAGGCGATAGAACTGGGTTGGCGTCTGCCAGCGATCGCCAATCGGTGTGACGATGCGCCAGCCTTGTTCGCGGATCTCAATACCGGTACTGCGGTCCTCCATGGTTGACCAGTCAGCGGCATATTCAGTCAGCGCCGCCAGCTGTTCGGCTGCAGTAATAGCTTTCGCGGTATCATTTTGTCGCCCGTAGGTCATCATCACCAGCGAGGCGCCAAGCGCGATAATCGTTATCACCAGAATGACCTCCAGTAGCGTGAATCCCTTCTGCCTCATTCCGATTATTTCGCTTTACCCAGTTCCCAGTTAGTAATGTCGTCAGCGGTGCCGGGTTCACCGTCCTGACCTGCGGAGAGAATATCGTAATCGCCGTGTTCACCAGGGCTAACCAGCAGATACTCATTGCCCCAGGGATCCTGTGGCAGACGCTTGATATAGCCCTTCGCGTTGTAATTTTCCGGGATTGGGCTGGCGGTCGGTTTTTCGACCAGCGCCTTTAGCCCCTGCGCCGTTAGCGGATAGCGATAGTTATCCAGTTTGTACATATCCAGCGCATTCTCCAGCGCCACGATGTCGCTGACGGCTTTCTGGTGATCGGCTTTGTCTTTATTGCCCATTAAACTGGGGACGACCAGGCTTGCGAGGATGCCCAAAATAACCAGCACCACCATCATCTCAAGCAGCGTAAATCCTCGCTGCTTATGTGCATCACTATTCACGTTTTATCCTTAACTTACCAATGAGTTGAGTTGCAAAATGGGTTGCAGAACCGAGATGATGATGAACAGCACAATCATCGCCATCGTAATAATCAGCGCGGGTTCAAACAGCGCCAGCGTCAGCGCAATGCGGTTTTGTAGCAGTGTTTCCTGCTGGTCGGCAGCGCGCGCCATCAGCTCGCTGAGCTGGCCGCTTTTTTCCCCGGAGGCAATCATGTAGAGCATCATCGGCGGGAAGAGATCGCATTTTTCCAGAGCGAGATGAAAGCCTGAGCCCTGGCGTACGCGCTCCGCGGCCTGACCCAGCCGCTGACTGATTTCTCGGTTACCGATGCCTTCGGTTGCCAGCGTCATCCCTTCCAGCAGCGGAACGCCGCTGATATTAAGAATGCTCAGAGTGCGCAAATAACGGGCGCAGTGGATAGCGCGCAGCAGGGCGCGACTGAGTTTGAAATCAAGAAGCCAGCGGTCAAGCAGATGCCGTTTGCCGGGGCGGGTGAGCCAGTGGCGAAACAGGAAAAAGGCAATCAGCAGCAATGCGATTACCCACAATCCGTAGTGGCGCATGGCATCGCTGATTGCCAGCAACACGCGCGTGGACATTGGCAGCGCTTCTTTCATATGCAGAAACTGCTCGACGATTTTGGGTACTACGGTGGTGAGCAGGATAGCGACGACGGCGATCGCCACGCTGGTCAGCAGAGAAGGATAAATCAGTGACTGGATGAGTTTACTGCGTGTTGCCTGGCGTAACTCATTGTAGTCAGCCAGCTTTTCCAGCACACAGCCGAGCTGTCCGCTTTTTTCACCGGCTTTCACCAGCGTGCGGTAAACGGAATCGAAGATCCGCGGCCAGGCGGCCAGCGATTCGGAAAGCGTATGTCCGGCGAGGATCCGTTCGCGCAGGTCGTGTAGCACCAGCCCCAGTTTATTATTTTTGTTCTGCCGGCCAATAACGAACAGCGCCTCTTCAAGCGGTAGCGAAGCGTTGGCCAGCGTGGCGAGCTGACGGGTGAACAGCGCCAGTTCACTGCCGCTAAGCCGTAAACGAGGCGTTTTTTTTACCGTCCGTAACAGCGAAATGACCTTTTTCTCATTTAACACCAGCGGGTGCAGACCCTGGGCGCGTAGCGCCTCGCGCGCCTCTTTGCTGCTGGCGGCATCCAGCGTTCCACGGTGAGTCGTGCCGCTGTCATCCATTGCCTGCCACTGATATTTCATCGCGAATCCTCTTGCGCAGAGGTGACGCGCATGACTTCCTCAAGCGTGGTCTCGCCTGCCAGCACGCGCAGCAGGCCGTTGTCCCGCAGGCTCCGGCTTTGCTGGCGCAGGCACTGCTCCAGGGCGTGTTCATCGGCGTCGCGATGGATGATGCTGCGCATAGTTTTATCCACCAGCATAATTTCATGAATCGCCAGTCGCCCCTGATAGCCAGTTCCCCGACATTCGCCGCATCCGCAAGCCTGCCAGATTGCCTGAGCGGTGGGATCGAGCGCGTGCAGGAGGGATTTCTGAGAGTCAGGAATGGGAGCATGCACGCGGCAGGCCGGACAGAGGCGACGCACCAGGCGTTGGGCGATAACGCCGCTTAGCGATGATGAGAGCAGGAAAGGTTCGACGCCCATATCCCGTAATCGGGTAATCGCACCGCAGGCGCTGTTAGTGTGCAGGGTGGAAAGCACCAGATGTCCGGTGAGCGATGCCTGAACCGCTATCTGCGCGGTTTCGGCGTCACGAATTTCGCCGACCATGACGATGTCCGGATCCTGGCGCAGGATGGCGCGCAGTCCCCTGGCGAAAGACATATCCACCCGGCTGTTTACCTGGGTTTGTCCGACGCCTTCCAGCTCGTACTCGATGGGATCTTCGACGGTCAGGATATTACGCTGGGGGGAATTCAGCTCGGCGAGAATCGCATACAGCGTGGTGCTTTTTCCCGACCCCGTCGGGCCGGTGACAAGAATGATGCCGTGCGGCTGCTGTACTAAACCCTTCAGCCGCAGGCTATCCACCGCCGATAGCCCCATATTCTCCAGCGTCAGGCGCAGACTGTTTTTATCCAGCAGACGCAGCACGGCTCTTTCGCCATACTGCGAGGGTAACGTCGAAACGCGGACATCAATATTTTTGCGTCCGAGGCGCAGGGAAATACGCCCATCCTGCGGCAGTCGTTTTTCGGCAATATCCAGTCGTGCCATTACTTTGATACGCGAAATCAGCAGCGGCGCCAGTTTTTTAGCGGGCTGAAGGACTGGCTTGAGGACACCATCGATACGAAAACGCACCACCAGCGATTTTTCGAAGGTTTCGATATGCACATCCGACGCGCCTTCCCTCACGGCTTCATGAAGAACCGCGTTGATCAGGCGGATAACCGGTGCGTCGTTTTCATCACTGAGCAGATCGGCGTTGTCGGGTAACTCCTCGCTCAGCGCCGTCAGGTCGATCTCCTGATCGATATCCTGGGCAATCTGCCGGGACTCTCCGGAGCCGTGCTGGAAAAGTTGCTCCAGGTGGTCGTCAAATTGCGCTGGCGTCAGGCGACTGAAGCGCTGACAGGCAACGCTGGCCTCGAGCACGTTTTCCAGCGGCGTGTCGGTGCGGTAGAACAATTCATCCGCCGCGACCGCGATACCAAATTTTTGCCCCTGCGCGTAATTAAGCGGCAGAGGATGCTGGGGAGGAATGCGCGTCCATAAGTCAGTCATGTTGGATCATTCCCGGAAGGGATTGCGCGATGGCTGGTCGTTGGGCGCGTCGGTCGGCACATCGAAATTCAGCTCTTTAAGCATCGGGCGTTCTTCGTCCTTCACGCCGACCAATCCACTGGATTGCTTATCAATACGCTGCTGCTGTAAATCACGAAATCGGGTGTACTTATCCTTTGAGAGCGAACGATAAACCTCGTCGTCGCGAATAATGGTCGGCCTGATAAAGACCATTAAATTACGCTTCGCATTTTCCGTTGAGGTGTAGCGGAATAGCTGTCCGAGAACAGGGATATCGCCCAGCAGCGGTACTTTGGAAACCTGCTCTTTGCTTGAATCATCCAGCAGGCCACCCAGCACCACGGTTTCGCCACTTTTGACCAGCACGGCATTCTGGATAGTACGGGTGTTGAACGTCGGACCGAGATCGCTGGCGTTACCGGAGGCGGTATCGACGCTCGACACCTCCTGCTCGATCTCCATCAGCACCGCGTCGCCTTCGTTGATTTGCGGTGTGACCTTCAGTTTGGTGCCGACGGTTTTACGTTCGACCGTATTAAAGACGTTGTCGCCGGAGGTCGTTTGCGAGCCGGAAAGCACCGGCACATCCTGGCCGACATTAAACGATGCTTCTTTGTTATCCAGCGTCACAATGCTGGGGGTGGCGAGGATATCGTTTTTGTTGTCGGAGGAGATCGCGGTGAGCAGGACGCTCCAGTCCCCCTCAAAGAAGCCCGTCGCCAGGCCGTTAAAACTGCTTAACGCGCTGGCAATAGGGTTGTCACTGGTCATCGAACCGTTTTTATCAAACTGGCGCGCGCCTCTTGAGGCGTCGAAAATCGGCAGCCCCGTTTTAGTAAACTGCTGACCGCCGACGTTGCTGTTGGCCCATTGCACGCCAAGATTCAGGCCGTTGCCATCCTGGACTTCCACAATGATGGCTTCAACCAGTACCTGTGCGCGGCGAATATCCAGACGAGCGATGACTTTTTCCAGTTCCTGCATGGTGCTCTGGTCTGCGGTAATGACCACCGAGTTGGTTTGTTCATCGGCGTTAATCGAGACATCCCGGGAAGGGGTAGCCACGCTCTGCGAAGACGACTGCTTGTCTTCCGTCAGTTTGGTTGACACGCCGGTCAGCACTTCAACGATTTTAGTGGCTTTGGCGTATTTCAAATAGAACACGCGAGTATTGCCCTGCGTGGTCTGTTCGATATCCAGTTTAGCGATTAAAGATTTCATCCGCTGGCGCACATTGTCCGGCCCGCTGATAAGAAGGGCGTTGGTGCGCTTGTCGGCGACAATTTTAGGCAGCAGGATCTGCGTTGGGTTTTCCTTTGACTCTTCGCGAATCAGGCTGTTAATTACGTCAGATAAATCAACTGCCGAGGCGTAGCGCAGTTTGATAAGCTCACGTTCCTGAGTACCGATAACATCGACCCGTTTCACAACCTCAAGGATGCGATTGACTATATTGGCTTTACCGGTGATCAACAGCGCATTAGAAGGATCATAGTGTACGACGTTGCCAATGCCGCCGCTGTCCATCATCTGGCGTAATAGCGGAGCCAGATCTCGTACCGGGACATTTTTCAGCGCCACGACGCGGGTGATAAATTCATCGCCAACCGCCGGTTGCGACTGTGCCAATACTTTTCCCGGCGCGGTCTTAAGCGTTGCGGAGCGAACAACCTTCAGCAGGCCGTTATCCAGGGTGATAACCGAGTAGCCGTAGATATCGAGAACGCTGAGAAAAAACTGGTAGTATTCCTCCTCGTTGAAACTGTCAAAGCTGCGAACGGAGATTTTTCCCTGGACGGACGGATCGATCAGAATGGTTTTGCCCATTTGCTTACTGACCGAGGTAATAAACTCCCGGAGATCCGCATCCTGGAAGTTTGCCGAATATTGCGCTGACATGGTTTGAAATGGAAAGGAGCAAAACTGTAGCGCCAGTATCCATGCAGCCGTTTTTTTAATTCCTTTGCGCAATTTTGTCGTCCTTAAGGTTAATCATTCTCAGTAACGGATACATTCACCAACGCTTCCTGACCGTTTCGTATCACGGTAAACTGGGCAGAGTTTAAGGTTACAAATTCCTGTAGTGCCGCTTTTGCTGACGTTTCCTGAGTTAGCGGATGGTTGTTCATTTTGATCGCAATATCGCCAGGCCTGAGTCCGGTTGCTATAAAACGTTCAATCGGACCACGGGCGTTTAATCTGACGCCCTGTAGCGCTTCCTGCTGATAGATAAAGTTAGTAATAATGATGTCGCTGAGGGAATGTGGCGCGCTGTCATGTGGCAGCGATGGTGCCGGTGCCCTGGATGATATATTAGGCTCATCAATAAAAACGATGCGTTGCCGGGCTCCATTGTTATCAATCGTCACGCTATTATTATCAATATCCGTAATTTTTACGTCCGGGAGATCGTCAAGCTTATCTCCGGTACTGTAAAATTTTGCTTTCTCATTAATGGTGATAATAGCCTGTGAACGTGTTTTTAGCGTGCTCGCAATAATGCCATTTAGCTGGAGATTGAGCATCGAATTTTTAATTGAAACATCTTCTTTATTATCAGTCGCATTTTCCCTACTGTTTTTCGGTAAATTCATTGGCAGCCTGAGGACAACGGACGTTATTGAGTGACTGGTTTTGTTTTTTGTATTTGTCGAATCAATAAATAATCTATAGGCATATAACGAATGAATAATAACAATGGCACCGACAAAAAACATAACGCAGTACAGCACATCGTTACGCTTTCTCTTAAATATAAAGGTAAATTGCTTCGCGATAACATCCATTGTTAATAGCACGCCTGTTCTTTTCGGGAGAAGCATGATATAGGCTTACTTTCAGGTTTTCAATTTAATCGTCGGAACATGTCGTTTAATTCAAATATAAAAAATTGATAATATTTACCTGGCATATAATAAGTTAAATACCCGCATAAATTACTGGAACTTATCGATGACTGAACGCGAATTACCGTATGCAATTTACTCTTTTTCGCAACATACCCTTATCAAGAATATCTTTATTCATGAGCTGGGCGCTGGCGATGTGGGCGTATTATGCGGCAAACCGGGGTGTGGTAAATCGACGCTTATTTATCAGTTAGGTAAGGATTTTCCCGGCAGGGTAGTGGTGTTTACCGCCACCGGTTTATCTGGTTTCTGTCAATTGACACACACGGCGTGTACGCACGGAAAACTCCAGCCAGACTGGCGAGATGTGAGAATTAGCCGTTTCTGGTCAACGCTGATGCCTGCCCTTAGTCCGGCAGCGCAACCAATAATAATTGTCATTGATAATGCTGACGCACTCGCCAGACATCTTCCGGCATTTGTCGATAATTTCCGTCATCTGGCGGCTTCATTTGACGCTGGCGCCAGCTTGCTACTGGTGGGGGGCGAAGCGCTCAGGCGTAACCGACGACTTAAACGGCGTATTACGCTGTCGGCGATCATCGCTGCGCCGACGGACGATGAATATCTTGATTTTATGCATCAACAGCAACTGCGTGAGGCGGATGGCGAGCCTGTGCGGATGCGTCATGAATTTGTGCGCAAAGCGGTTCGGGCAGAGCAGGGAAACCTGCCGTTGTTGGGGCGCATCGCCCGGGCGGCGAGAAAAATGGCAACGGACAGGCAAGCGGATGTGTTAACCGCTCAACAGGAAAAATTGTTGCTGGAAACATTTACTCTCCGCTCTTGCGTATTGCGCAAGGGAATATTGCCCGGACTTTACGCTGCGCTGGCTTTGACGTTCGGCTGGCTGGCGGTCGATGTTTTTCCCCTTCAACTTCCTGTGCCCGCCGGGTTAACGGTGGCGATGACGCAAAAAAAGGAAAACCTGCCGGATATTAGCGATGCACGGGGAGGATTACGCGACGCCATGCAGCAATTATTCAGCGTCTGGGGATTCGACACAGCGCATGACGAGGCATGGTGTGACCAGGCCGATCGCGCTGAGTTGGTGTGCGAAAGCGGTAAGGAACGTTTAGATAACCTCATCAGGCGCGGGTTGCCGTGGATCGCGCATTTGAATATCGATAAACAACCGGTCTACGGTGTTGTGATGCGTGTATCAGGAAACGAGCTGGATCTTATCATTGATAATAAAACCTGGATCGTCAGTCAGGAGTGGCTGGCGAAGCACTGGCAGGGAAATTATACCCTGATGCTCAATTTAACGCCTGACAGGAAAATGCAGATCGGTGAAAAGAGTCCGGCGGAAACCATCATCTGGTTTGATACGATGCTGAGCCGCGCGCTGGGCGTTCCCGGCGATAAATCAGGCTCATGGACGCCATGGTTAATCGAAAAGGTCAAAGCATTCCAGCAGCGGGAGAATTTGCCTGTGGATGGTAAGCCGGGAAAAGAGACGCTGATAAGGCTACGTCAGAGTCTTGGAGACGCGCCGGTATTAATCAATGAGGCGGCACCTGTGCTCACACATGTGTCATCTAAGGAGCGTATGTGATGATGCACATCTATCAACCCATTGATGCGAAAACAGTGTCGAGTTGCCGCTGGCGGCAGGCGCTGCATTCCTGTTGCTGGCTGTTGTGGGTCAGCCTGATGCTAATGTGCGGCTACTACGGACATTATGTCTGGTTGGTGCGCCATCCGACAACCACCACGCAGGGAGTGCCCGATTCTCAGGCGTATCGACTCTCGGATGTGCATTACATTTTTAAGCGGAAACCTCTGCCGATACGCATCGATTTACCCACCCAGAACGAAGAGGGTGACAGTATGTTGGAAGAGATACCCTATGATGAAGCATCCGGGCAGGAAGTGCCGGATGGCGAAGTATTGCGCTCACGTGTGCAACAAGCGCTGAGAGAAATCGATGGCAAATAGCCATAATCACTTGCATCCGTACCGGCTATACGTATAATACGCCAGCCTGTCAAATCTGACGGGTAGTTCGATATGAACTGTGGCGGTTTACCGTCAACAACGCTCCCAATCAGGGGGCTACGTAAGAACGGTTACACTCTCCCATCAATCGTAATGGGTTTGAGGAGTAACTATTTCGTCTATAAAATAATTGGAGCTCTGGTCTCATGCAGAACCAAAGAATCCGTATCCGTTTGAAAGCGTTTGATCATCGTCTGATCGATCAATCAACCGCGGAAATCGTCGAGACTGCCAAGCGCACTGGTGCGCAGGTTCGTGGTCCGATCCCGCTGCCGACCCGCAAAGAGCGTTTCACCGTTCTGATCTCCCCGCACGTCAACAAAGACGCGCGTGATCAGTACGAGATCCGTACTCACAAGCGTCTGGTTGACATCGTTGAGCCAACTGAAAAAACCGTTGATGCTCTGATGCGTCTGGACCTGGCTGCCGGTGTAGACGTGCAGATCAGCCTGGGTTAATCAGGTCATCGAGCGATTGAGAGGTTGATACAATGATTGGTTTAGTCGGTAAAAAAGTGGGTATGACCCGCATCTTCACTGAAGATGGCGTATCTATCCCAGTAACCGTTATCGAAGTTGAAGCAAACCGCGTTACTCAGGTTAAAGATCTGGCTAACGATGGCTATCGCGCTGTTCAGGTTACCACCGGTGCTAAAAAAGCTAACCGCGTAACTAAGCCGGAAGCTGGCCACTTTGCTAAAGCTGGCGTAGAAGCTGGCCGCGGCCTGTGGGAATTCCGTCTGGCAGATGGTGAAGAATACACCGTTGGTCAGAACATTAGCGTTGAACTGTTTGCTGACGTTAAAAAAGTTGACGTAACCGGTACCTCTAAAGGTAAAGGTTTCGCTGGTACCGTTAAGCGCTGGAACTTCCGTACCCAGGACGCTACTCACGGTAACTCCTTGTCCCACCGCGTTCCGGGTTCTATCGGTCAGAACCAGACTCCGGGCAAAGTGTTTAAAGGCAAGAAAATGGCAGGTCAGCTGGGCAACGAACGTGTAACCGTTCAGAGCCTGGACGTAGTACGTGTTGACGCTGAGCGCAACCTGCTGCTGGTTAAAGGTGGTGTTCCGGGTGCGACCGGTTGCGACCTGATCGTTAAACCAGCTGTGAAGGCGTAAGGGGATAGCAATGGAATTAGTATTGAAAGACGCGCAGAGCGCGCTGACTGTTTCCGAAACTACCTTCGGTCGTGATTTCAACGAAGCGCTGGTTCACCAGGTTGTTGTTGCTTATGCAGCTGGTGCTCGTCAGGGTACTCGTGCTCAGAAGACTCGTGCTGAAGTAACTGGTTCAGGCAAAAAGCCGTGGCGCCAGAAAGGTACCGGCCGTGCGCGTTCAGGTTCTATCAAGAGCCCGATCTGGCGTTCAGGTGGCGTGACCTTCGCTGCTCGTCCACAGGACCACAGTCAAAAAGTTAACAAAAAGATGTACCGCGGCGCGCTGAAAAGCATTCTGTCCGAACTGGTACGTCAGGATCGTCTGATCGTTGTCGAATCATTCTCTGTAGAAGCGCCTAAAACTAAGCTGCTGGCACAGAAACTGAAAGACATGGCTCTGGAAGATGTGCTGATCATCACCGGTGAGCTGGACGAAAACCTGTTCCTGGCTGCGCGCAACCTGCACAAGGTTGACGTACGCGATGCAACTGGTATCGACCCGGTTAGCCTGATCGCCTTCGACAAAGTCGTAATGACTGCTGATGCTGTTAAGCAAGTTGAGGAGATGCTGGCATGATTCGTGAAGAACGTCTGCTGAAAGTGCTGCGCGCACCGCACGTTTCTGAAAAAGCGTCTACTGCGATGGAAAAAACTAACACCATCGTTCTCAAAGTTGCTAAAGACGCGACCAAAGCAGAAATCAAAGCTGCTGTGCAGAAACTGTTTGAAGTCGAAGTCGAAGTCGTTAACACCCTGGTAGTTAAAGGGAAAGTTAAACGTCACGGACAGCGTATCGGTCGTCGTAGCGACTGGAAAAAAGCTTACGTCACCCTGAAGGAAGGCCAGAATCTGGACTTCGTCGGCGGCGCTGAGTAAGTCGGAGGAGTAATACAATGGCAGTTGTTAAATGTAAACCGACATCTCCGGGTCGTCGCCACGTTGTTAAAGTGGTCAACCCAGAGCTGCACAAGGGCAAACCTTTTGCTCCGCTGGTTGAAAAAAACAGCAAATCCGGTGGTCGTAACAACAATGGCCGCATCACCACTCGTCACATCGGTGGTGGTCACAAGCAGGCTTATCGTATTGTTGACTTCAAACGCAACAAAGACGGTATCCCGGCAGTTGTTGAACGTCTTGAGTACGATCCGAACCGCTCCGCGAACATCGCGCTGGTTCTGTACAAAGACGGTGAACGCCGTTACATCCTGGCCCCTAAAGGCCTGAAAGCTGGCGACCAGGTTCAATCTGGCGTTGATGCTGCAATCAAAGCAGGTAACACCCTGCCGATGCGCAATATCCCGGTTGGTTCTACTGTTCATAACGTAGAAATGAAACCAGGTAAAGGCGGTCAGCTGGCACGTTCCGCTGGTACTTACGTTCAGATCGTTGCTCGTGATGGTGCTTATGTCACCCTGCGTCTGCGTTCTGGTGAAATGCGTAAAGTCGAAGCAGACTGCCGTGCAACTCTGGGCGAAGTTGGCAATGCTGAGCATATGCTGCGCGTTCTGGGTAAAGCAGGTGCTGCACGCTGGCGTGGTGTTCGTCCTACCGTTCGCGGTACTGCGATGAACCCAGTCGACCACCCACATGGTGGTGGTGAAGGTCGTAACTTTGGTAAGCACCCGGTAACTCCGTGGGGCGTTCAGACCAAAGGTAAGAAGACCCGCAGCAACAAGCGTACTGATAAATTCATCGTACGTCGCCGTAGCAAATAATTTTAGAGGATAAGCCATGCCACGTTCTCTCAAGAAAGGTCCTTTTATTGACCTGCACTTGCTGAAGAAGGTAGAGAAAGCGGTGGAAAGCGGAGACAAGAAGCCCCTGCGCACTTGGTCCCGTCGTTCAACGATCTTTCCTAACATGATCGGTTTGACCATCGCTGTCCATAATGGTCGTCAGCACGTTCCGGTATTTGTTTCCGACGAAATGGTCGGTCACAAACTGGGTGAATTCGCACCGACTCGTACTTATCGCGGCCATGCTGCTGATAAAAAAGCGAAGAAGAAATAAGGTAGGAGGAAGAGATGGAAACTTTAGCTCAACATCGCCATGCTCGTTCTTCTGCTCAGAAGGTTCGCCTTGTTGCAGACCTGATTCGCGGTAAGAAAGTGTCGCAGGCTCTGGATATTCTGACCTACACCAATAAGAAAGCGGCTGTACTGGTCAAGAAAGTCCTGGAATCTGCCATTGCTAACGCTGAACACAACGATGGCGCTGACATTGACGATCTGAAAGTTACGAAAATTTTCGTAGACGAAGGCCCGAGCATGAAGCGCATTATGCCGCGTGCAAAAGGTCGTGCAGATCGCATCCTGAAGCGCACCAGCCACATTACTGTGGTTGTGTCCGATCGCTGAGACTCTGGAGACTAGCAATGGGTCAGAAAGTACATCCTAATGGTATTCGCCTGGGTATTGTAAAACCATGGAACTCAACCTGGTTTGCGAACACCAAAGAATTCGCTGACAACCTGGACAGCGATTTTAAAGTACGTCAGTACCTGACTAAGGAACTGGCTAAAGCGTCTGTATCTCGTATCGTTATCGAGCGTCCGGCTAAGAGCATCCGTGTGACTATTCACACCGCTCGCCCGGGTATCGTTATCGGTAAGAAAGGTGAAGACGTAGAAAAACTGCGCAAAGTCGTAGCGGATATTGCTGGCGTTCCTGCTCAGATCAATATCGCCGAAGTGCGTAAACCTGAACTGGATGCAAAATTGGTTGCTGACAGCATCACTTCTCAGCTGGAACGTCGTGTTATGTTCCGTCGTGCTATGAAGCGTGCTGTACAGAACGCAATGCGTCTGGGCGCTAAAGGTATTAAAGTTGAAGTTAGCGGCCGTCTGGGCGGCGCGGAAATCGCACGTACCGAATGGTACCGCGAAGGTCGCGTACCTCTGCACACACTGCGTGCTGACATCGACTACAACACCTCTGAAGCGCACACCACTTACGGTGTAATCGGCGTTAAAGTGTGGATCTTCAAAGGCGAGATCCTGGGTGGTATGGCTGCTGTTGAACAACCGGAAAAACCGGCTGCGCAACCTAAAAAGCAGCAGCGTAAAGGCCGTAAATAAGGAGCGTCGCTGATGTTACAACCAAAGCGTACAAAATTCCGTAAAATGCACAAAGGCCGTAACCGCGGTCTGGCGCAGGGTACGGATGTTAGCTTCGGCAGCTTCGGTCTGAAAGCTGTTGGCCGTGGTCGTCTGACTGCCCGTCAGATCGAAGCAGCACGTCGTGCTATGACCCGTGCAGTTAAGCGTCAAGGTAAGATCTGGATCCGTGTATTCCCGGACAAACCGATCACTGAAAAGCCGCTGGCAGTGCGTATGGGTAAAGGTAAAGGTAACGTGGAGTATTGGGTTGCCTTGATTCAGCCGGGTAAAGTCCTGTATGAAATGGACGGCGTACCGGAAGAGCTGGCCCGTGAAGCATTCAAGCTGGCAGCAGCGAAACTGCCGATTAAAACCACCTTTGTAACTAAGACGGTGATGTAATGAAAGCAAAAGAGCTGCGTGAGAAGAGTGTTGAAGAGCTGAACACCGAGCTGCTGAATCTGCTGCGTGAGCAGTTCAACCTGCGTATGCAGGCTGCAAGTGGCCAGCTGCAACAGTCTCACCTGTTGAAGCAAGTGCGTCGTGATGTCGCACGCGTTAAGACTTTACTGACTGAGAAGGCGGGTGCGTAATGACCGATAAAATCCGTACTCTGCAAGGTCGCGTTGTTAGCGATAAAATGGAGAAATCCATCGTTGTTGCTATCGAACGTTTTGTGAAACACCCGATCTACGGTAAATTCATTAAGCGTACGACCAAACTGCACGTACATGACGAGAACAACGAATGCGGTACTGGTGACGTGGTTGAAATCCGCGAATGCCGTCCGCTGTCCAAGACTAAGTCCTGGACGCTGGTTCGCGTTGTAGAGAAAGCCGTTCTGTAATACAGTAGGCATTCTCAACGAATAAACGGCTCAGCGATGAGCCGTTTATTTTTTCTACCCATATCGTTGAAGCGGTGTTATAATGCCGCGCCCCCGATATGGGGCTTTTTTAACGACCTGATTTTCGGGTCTCAGTAGTAGTTGACATTAGCGGAGCACTAAAATGATCCAAGAACAGACTATGCTGAACGTCGCCGACAACTCCGGTGCACGTCGCGTAATGTGTATCAAGGTTCTGGGTGGCTCGCACCGTCGCTACGCAGGCGTCGGCGATATCATCAAGATCACCATCAAGGAAGCAATTCCGCGTGGTAAGGTCAAAAAAGGTGATGTGCTGAAGGCGGTAGTGGTGCGCACCAAGAAGGGTGTTCGTCGCCCGGACGGTTCTGTCATTCGCTTCGATGGTAATGCATGCGTTATTTTAAACAATAATAGCGAGCAACCTATCGGTACGCGTATTTTTGGGCCGGTAACTCGTGAACTTCGTAACGAGAAGTTCATGAAAATTATCTCTCTGGCACCAGAAGTACTCTAAGGAGCGAATCATGGCAGCGAAGATCCGTCGTGATGACGAAGTTATCGTGTTAACCGGTAAAGATAAAGGTAAACGCGGTAAAGTTAAGAATGTCCTGTCTTCCGGCAAGGTCATTGTTGAAGGTATCAACCTGGTTAAGAAACATCAGAAGCCGGTTCCGGCCCTGAACCAACCAGGCGGCATTGTAGAGAAAGAAGCAGCTATTCAGATCTCTAACCTTGCTATCTTCAACGCGGCAACCGGCAAGGCTGACCGTGTAGGCTTTAGATTCGAAGACGGCAAAAAAGTCCGTTTCTTTAAATCTAACAGCGAAACTATCAAGTAATTTGGAGTAGTACGATGGCGAAACTGCATGATTACTACAAAGACGAAGTAGTCGCTAAACTCATGACTGAGTTTAACTACAATTCTGTCATGCAAGTCCCTCGGGTCGAGAAGATCACCCTGAACATGGGTGTTGGTGAAGCGATCGCTGACAAGAAACTGCTGGATAACGCAGCAGCTGACCTGACAGCAATCTCCGGTCAAAAACCGCTGATCACCAAAGCACGCAAATCAGTTGCAGGCTTCAAAATCCGTCAGGGCTATCCGATCGGCTGTAAAGTAACTCTGCGTGGCGAACGCATGTGGGAGTTCTTTGAGCGCCTGATCACTATTGCTGTTCCACGTATCCGTGACTTCCGTGGCTTGTCCGCTAAGTCTTTCGACGGTCGTGGTAACTACAGCATGGGTGTCCGTGAGCAGATCATCTTCCCAGAAATCGACTACGATAAAGTCGACCGCGTGCGTGGTTTGGATATTACCATTACCACTACTGCGAAATCTGATGAAGAAGGCCGTGCTCTGCTGGCTGCCTTTGACTTCCCGTTCCGCAAGTAAGGTAGGGTTACTGAATGGCTAAGCAATCAATGAAAGCACGCGAAGTAAAGCGCGTAGCTTTAGCTGATAAGTACTTCGCAAAACGCGCTGAACTGAAAGCTATTATCTCTGATGTGAACGCGACCGACGAAGATCGTTGGAACGCAGTTCTCAAGCTGCAGTCTCTGCCGCGTGATTCCAGCCCGTCCCGTCAGCGTAACCGCTGCCGTCAAACAGGTCGTCCGCATGGCTATGTGGGCAAGTTCGGGTTGAGCCGTATCAAACTGCGTGAAGCCGCTATGCGCGGTGAAGTACCAGGCTTGAAAAAGGCTAGCTGGTAATTACCAATTGAATCACGGGAGTAAAGACAGATGAGCATGCAAGATCCGATCGCGGATATGCTGACCCGTATCCGTAACGGTCAGGCCGCGAATAAAGCTGCGGTCACCATGCCTTCCTCCAAGCTGAAAGTGGCAATTGCCAACGTGCTGAAGGAAGAAGGTTTTATTGAAGATTTTAAAGTTGAAGGCGACACCAAGCCGGAACTGGAACTTACTCTTAAGTATTTCCAGGGTAAAGCTGTTGTAGAAAGCATTCAGCGTGTCAGTCGCCCAGGTCTGCGCATTTATAAGCGTAAAGACGAGCTGCCGAAAGTTATGGCTGGCATGGGTATCGCAGTTGTTTCTACCTCTAAAGGTGTTATGACTGATCGTGCAGCGCGCCAGGCTGGTCTTGGTGGCGAAATTATCTGCTACGTAGCCTAATCGGAGGAAAAAATGTCTCGTGTTGCTAAAGCACCGGTCGTTATTCCTGCCGGCGTTGATGTAAAAATCAACGGTCAGGTTATTACGATCAAAGGTAAAAACGGCGAGCTGACTCGTACTCTCAACGATGCTGTTGCAGTAAATCATGCAGATAATGCACTGACCTTCGGTCCGCGTGATGGTTACGCAGATGGATGGGCTCAGGCTGGTACCGCGCGTGCCCTGCTGAATGCAATGGTTGTCGGTGTTACCGAAGGCTTCACTAAGAAGCTACAGCTGGTTGGTGTAGGTTATCGTGCAGCGGTTAAAGGGAATGTAGTAAACCTGGCTTTAGGTTTCTCTCACCCTGTTGACCATCAGCTGCCTGCGGGTATTACTGCAGAATGTCCGTCTCAGACTGAAATCGTGCTGAAAGGCGCTGATAAACAGCTGATCGGTCAGGTTGCAGCAGATCTGCGCGCCTACCGTCGTCCTGAGCCTTATAAAGGCAAGGGTGTTCGTTACGCCGACGAAGTCGTGCGTACCAAAGAGGCTAAGAAGAAGTAAGGTAACACTATGGATAAGAAATCTGCTCGTATCCGTCGTGCGACCCGCGCACGCCGCAAGCTCCAGGAGCTGGGCGCAACTCGCCTGGTGGTACATCGTACCCCGCGTCATATTTACGCACAGGTAATTGCACCGAACGGTTCTGAAGTTCTGGTAGCTGCTTCTACTGTAGAAAAAGCTATCGCTGAACAATTGAAGTACACCGGTAACAAAGACGCTGCTGCAGCTGTAGGTAAAGCTGTTGCTGAACGCGCTCTGGAAAAAGGCATCAAAGATGTTTCTTTTGACCGTTCCGGGTTCCAATATCATGGTCGTGTCCAGGCACTGGCAGATGCTGCCCGTGAAGCTGGCCTTCAGTTCTAAGGTAGAGGTGTAAGATGGCTCACATCGAAAAACAAGCTGGCGAACTGCAGGAAAAGCTGATCGCGGTTAACCGCGTATCTAAAACCGTTAAAGGTGGTCGTATTTTCTCCTTCACAGCTCTGACTGTAGTTGGTGATGGTAACGGTCGCGTTGGTTTTGGTTACGGTAAAGCGCGTGAAGTTCCAGCAGCGATCCAGAAAGCGATGGAAAAAGCCCGTCGCAATATGATTAACGTCGCGCTGAACCACGGCACCCTGCAGCACCCGGTTAAGGGTACTCACACGGGTTCTCGTGTATTCATGCAGCCGGCTTCCGAAGGTACCGGTATCATCGCCGGTGGTGCAATGCGCGCCGTTCTGGAAGTCGCTGGAGTTCGTAACGTTCTGGCTAAAGCGTATGGTTCTACTAACCCGATTAACGTGGTTCGTGCAACTATCGATGGCCTGGAAAATATGAAATCTCCGGAAATGGTCGCTGCCAAGCGTGGTAAATCCGTTGAAGAAATTCTGGGGAAATAAACCATGGCAAAGACTATTAAAATTACTCAAACCCGCAGTGCAATCGGTCGTCTGCCGAAACATAAGGCAACGCTGCTTGGCCTGGGTCTGCGTCGTATTGGTCACACCGTAGAGCGCGAGGATACTCCTGCTGTTCGTGGTATGGTCAACGCGGTTTCCTTCATGGTTAAAGTTGAGGAGTAAGAGATGCGTTTAAATACTCTGTCTCCGGCCGAAGGCTCTAAAAAAGCGGCTCGCCGCCTGGGTCGTGGTATCGGTTCTGGCCTCGGTAAAACCGGTGGTCGTGGTCACAAAGGTCAGAAGTCTCGTTCTGGCGGTGGCGTACGTCGCGGTTTCGAGGGTGGTCAGATGCCTCTGTACCGTCGTCTGCCGAAATTCGGCTTCACTTCACGTAAAGCAGCGATTACAGCCGAAGTTCGTCTGTCTGATCTGGCTAAAGTTGAAGGCGGTGTTGTAGACCTGAACACGCTGAAAGCAGCTAACATTATCGGTATCCAGATCGAGTTCGCGAAAGTGATTCTGGCTGGTGAAGTCACTACTCCGGTAACTGTTCGTGGCCTGCGTGTTACTAAAGGCGCTCGTGCTGCTATCGAAGCTGCTGGCGGTAAAATCGAGGAATAAGTAGCAGATGGCTAAACAACCGGGATTAGATTTTCAAAGTGCCAAAGGTGGCTTAGGCGAGCTGAAACGCAGACTGCTGTTTGTAATCGGCGCGCTGATTGTGTTCCGTATTGGCTCTTTCATTCCGATCCCTGGTATTGATGCCGCTGTACTTGCCAAACTGCTTGAGCAACAGCGAGGCACCATCATTGAAATGTTTAACATGTTCTCTGGTGGTGCTCTCAGCCGTGCTTCTATCTTTGCTCTGGGGATCATGCCGTATATTTCGGCGTCGATTATTATCCAGCTGCTGACGGTGGTTCATCCAACGCTGGCAGAAATTAAGAAAGAAGGGGAGTCTGGTCGTCGTAAGATCAGCCAGTACACCCGCTACGGTACTCTGGTGCTGGCAATATTCCAGTCGATCGGTATTGCTACCGGTCTGCCGAATATGCCTGGTATGCAGGGCCTGGTAATGAATCCAGGCTTTGCATTCTATTTCACCGCTGTTGTAAGTCTGGTTACAGGGACGATGTTCCTGATGTGGTTGGGCGAACAGATTACTGAACGTGGTATCGGCAACGGTATCTCAATCATTATCTTCGCCGGTATTGTCGCGGGACTCCCGCCAGCCATTGCCCATACTATCGAGCAAGCGCGTCAAGGCGACCTGCACTTCCTCGTGTTGCTGTTGGTTGCAGTATTAGTATTTGCAGTGACGTTCTTTGTTGTATTTGTTGAGCGTGGTCAACGCCGCATTGTGGTAAACTACGCGAAACGTCAGCAAGGTCGTCGTGTCTATGCTGCACAGAGCACACATTTACCGCTGAAAGTGAATATGGCGGGGGTAATCCCGGCAATCTTCGCTTCCAGTATTATTCTGTTCCCAGCGACCATCGCGTCATGGTTCGGGGGCGGGACTGGTTGGAACTGGCTGACAACAATTTCGCTGTATTTGCAGCCTGGGCAACCGCTTTATGTGTTACTCTATGCGTCTGCAATCATATTCTTCTGTTTCTTCTACACGGCGTTGGTTTTCAACCCGCGTGAAACAGCAGATAACCTGAAGAAGTCCGGTGCATTTGTACCAGGAATTCGTCCGGGAGAGCAAACGGCGAAGTATATCGATAAAGTAATGACCCGCCTGACTCTGGTTGGTGCGCTCTACATTACCTTTATCTGCCTGATCCCGGAGTTCATGCGTGATGCAATGAAAGTACCGTTCTACTTCGGTGGGACCTCACTGCTTATCGTTGTTGTCGTGATTATGGACTTTATGGCTCAAGTGCAAACTCTGATGATGTCAAGTCAGTACGAGTCTGCATTGAAGAAGGCGAATCTGAAAGGCTACGGCCGTTAACAGTCGCCCGAGAAGTTACGGAGAGTAAAAATGAAAGTTCGTGCTTCCGTCAAGAAATTATGCCGTAACTGCAAAATCGTTAAGCGTGATGGTGTCATCCGTGTGATTTGCAGTGCCGAGCCGAAGCATAAACAGCGCCAAGGCTGATTTATTCGCATATTTTTCTTGCAAAGTTGGGTTGAGCTGGCTAGATTAGCCAGCCAATCTTTTGTATGTCTGTGCGTTTCCATTTGAGTATCCTGAAAACGGGCTTTTCAGCATGGTGCGTACATATTAAATAGTAGGAGTGCATAGTGGCCCGTATAGCAGGCATTAACATTCCTGATCAGAAACATGCTGTGATCGCATTAACTTCGATCTACGGCGTCGGCAAGACCCGTTCTAAAGCCATTCTGGCTGCCGCGGGTATCGCTGAAGATGTTAAGATCAGTGAGCTGTCTGAAGAACAAATCGACACGCTGCGTGACGAAGTTGCCAAATTTGTCGTTGAAGGTGATCTGCGCCGTGAAGTTAGCATGAGCATCAAGCGCCTTATGGACCTTGGTTGCTATCGCGGTTTGCGTCATCGTCGTGGTCTCCCGGTTCGCGGTCAGCGTACCAAGACCAACGCACGTACCCGTAAGGGTCCGCGCAAACCGATCAAGAAATAATCGGGGTGATTGAATAATGGCAAAGGCACCAATTCGTGCACGTAAACGTGTAAGAAAACAAGTCTCTGACGGCGTGGCTCATATCCATGCTTCTTTTAACAACACCATCGTTACCATTACTGATCGTCAGGGTAACGCACTGGGTTGGGCAACAGCCGGTGGTTCCGGTTTCCGTGGTTCTCGCAAATCCACTCCGTTTGCAGCTCAGGTTGCAGCAGAGCGTTGCGCTGAAGCCGTAAAAGAATACGGTATCAAGAATCTGGAAGTTATGGTCAAAGGACCGGGTCCAGGTCGCGAATCTACTGTTCGTGCTCTGAACGCCGCTGGTTTCCGCATCACTAATATTACTGATGTGACTCCGATCCCTCATAACGGTTGTCGTCCGCCGAAAAAACGTCGCGTATAACGCTGTCGTTTCTAGGATTGTTGGAGAAAGAAAATGGCAAGATATTTGGGTCCTAAGCTCAAGCTGAGCCGTCGTGAGGGCACTGACTTATTCCTTAAGTCTGGCGTTCGCGCGATCGATACCAAGTGTAAAATTGAACAAGCTCCTGGCCAGCACGGTGCGCGTAAACCGCGTCTGTCTGACTATGGTGTGCAGTTGCGTGAAAAGCAAAAAGTTCGCCGTATCTACGGTGTGCTGGAGCGTCAGTTCCGTAACTACTACAAAGAAGCAGCACGTCTGAAAGGCAACACCGGTGAAAACCTGTTGGGTCTGCTGGAAGGTCGTCTGGACAACGTTGTATACCGTATGGGCTTCGGTGCCACTCGTGCAGAAGCACGTCAGCTGGTCAGCCATAAAGCAATTATGGTAAACGGTCGTGTTGTTAACATCGCTTCTTATCAGGTTAGTCCGAATGACGTTGTTAGCATTCGTGAGAAAGCGAAGAAGCAGTCTCGCGTGAAAGCCGCTCTGGAGCTGGCTGAGCAGCGTGAAAAGCCAACCTGGCTGGAAGTTGATGCTGGCAAGATGGAAGGTACGTTCAAGCGTAAGCCGGAGCGTTCTGATCTGTCTGCGGACATTAACGAACACCTGATCGTCGAGCTTTACTCCAAGTAAAGCTTAGTACCAAAGAGAGGACACAATGCAGGGTTCTGTGACAGAGTTTCTAAAACCGCGCCTGGTAGATATCGAGCAAGTGAGTTCGACGCACGCCAAGGTGACCCTTGAGCCTTTAGAGCGTGGCTTTGGCCATACTTTGGGTAACGCACTGCGCCGTATTCTGCTCTCATCGATGCCGGGTTGCGCGGTGACCGAGGTTGAGATTGATGGTGTACTACATGAGTACAGCACCAAAGAAGGCGTTCAGGAAGATATCCTGGAAATCCTGCTCAACCTGAAAGGGCTGGCGGTGAGAGTTCAGGGTAAAGATGACGTTATTCTTACCTTGAATAAATCTGGCATTGGCCCTGTGACTGCAGCCGACATTACCCATGATGGTGATGTCGAAATCGTCAAGCCACAGCACGTGATCTGCCACCTGACCGATGAGAATGCATCTATTAGCATGCGTATCAAAGTTCAGCGCGGTCGTGGTTATGTGCCGGCTTCTACCCGAATTCATTCGGAAGAAGATGAGCGCCCAATCGGCCGTCTGCTGGTCGACGCATGCTACAGCCCTGTAGAGCGTATTGCCTACAATGTTGAAGCAGCGCGTGTAGAACAGCGTACCGACCTGGACAAGCTGGTCATCGAAATGGAAACCAACGGCACAATCGATCCTGAAGAGGCGATTCGTCGTGCGGCAACCATTCTGGCTGAACAACTTGAAGCTTTCGTTGACTTACGTGATGTACGTCAGCCGGAAGTTAAAGAAGAGAAACCAGAATTCGATCCGATCCTGCTGCGCCCTGTTGACGATCTGGAATTGACTGTCCGCTCTGCTAACTGCCTCAAAGCAGAAGCTATCCACTATATCGGTGATCTGGTACAGCGTACTGAGGTTGAGCTTCTTAAGACGCCTAACCTTGGTAAAAAATCTCTTACTGAGATTAAAGACGTGCTGGCTTCCCGTGGACTGTCTCTGGGCATGCGCCTGGAAAACTGGCCACCGGCAAGCATCGCTGACGAGTAACCGGATCACAGGTTAAGGTTTTACTGAGAAGGATAAGGTCATGCGCCATCGTAAGAGTGGTCGTCAACTGAACCGCAACAGCAGCCATCGCCAGGCTATGTTCCGCAATATGGCAGGTTCACTGGTTCGTCATGAAATCATCAAGACGACTCTGCCGAAAGCGAAAGAGCTGCGTCGCGTAGTTGAGCCGCTGATTACTCTTGCCAAGACTGATAGCGTAGCTAATCGTCGTCTGGCATTCGCCCGCACTCGTGATAACGAGATCGTGGCAAAACTGTTTAACGAACTGGGCCCGCGTTTCGCGAGCCGCGCCGGTGGTTACACTCGCATTCTGAAGTGTGGCTTCCGTGCAGGCGACAACGCGCCGATGGCATACATCGAGCTGGTTGATCGTTCAGAGAAAACAGAAGCTGCTGCAGAGTAATCTGTAGTAACGTAAAAAAACCCGCCTCGGCGGGTTTTTTTATATCCGTCATATCCCCACTTACCTACAATATCTGTACTTTTTTTGTTCATCACTGGAGTGTTGTATGTGGTTACTGGACCAGTGGGCAGAGCGCCATATTATTGATGCGCAGTCTAAAGGTGAGTTTGATGGTTTGCCTGGTACAGGAGAACCGTTGGTTCTTGACGATGATTCCCACATTCCGCCTGAACTTCGAGCCGGATTCCGTTTATTAAAAAATGCGGGATGTCTTCCTCCTGAGCTAGAGCAGCGCAGAGAGGCAATACAGCTGCTTGAAATACTTGCAGGGATCCGCAAAGATGATCCCCATTATCAGGAAGTGAGTCGAAGACTGTCACTACTGGAACTGAAACTTCGGCAAGCTGGACTCAGCACCGAGTTTTTACACGGTGAATACGCAGATAAGCTGTTACAGAAGATCAACGACGAATAGCGGAGATAGCATGTACCGTATTGGTGAATTAGCGAAACTGGCTGACGTGACGCCTGATACTATCCGCTACTATGAAAAGCAGCAGATGATGGAACATGAAATACGTACAGAAGGCGGGTTTCGTCTCTATACGGAAAGCGATCTTCAGCGTCTAAAGTTTATTCGCTATGCCCGTCAGCTTGGTTTCACTCTGGAATCGATCCGCGAACTGCTTTCGATCCGCATCGATCCCGAACACCATACCTGCCAGGAATCAAAAGGGATCGTCCAGGAAAGATTGCAGGAAGTGGAAGCGAGAATAGCTGAGCTTCAGGCGATGCAACGGTCGCTGCAGCGATTGAATGACGCGTGTTGTGGTAAGGCACACAGCAGCGTGTACTGCTCTATCCTTGAAGCACTTGAGCAAGGCGCCAGTGGATCACCATCAGGCTGTTGATTTATTGAACGGTCAGGTCTACACTCGCGGCGTAAATTACGACAACTGGAGGTATTATGAGTCGTTATCAGCACACTAAAGGGCAGATAAAAGATAACGCCATTGAGGCGCTTCTACATGACCCACTGTTCAGGCAGCGCGTTGAGAAAAATAAGAAAGGGAAAGGAAGTTATCTACGTAAAGGTAAACATGGTAATCGGGGTAACTGGGAGGCCAGTGGCAAGAAAGTCATTCACTTTTTTACCACTGGCCTTCTTGTTTCAGTGAGTGCTTAAGAGCGGTTATTCTGTTCTTTCAGCAGGTCACGAATTTCACTCAGCAATACTTCTTCTTTCGATGGCGCTGGCGGTGCTGCTGGCTCTTCCGCTTTTTTACGGTTCAGTTTGTTGATCAGCTTGATTGCCATAAAGATAGCAAACGCAACAATAACGAAATCAAAGATATTCTGAATAAATACACCGTAATGCATAACGACTGCAGGAATATCTCCCTGTGCATCACGTAGTGTTAAAGCAAACTGTTTAAAATCAATTCCACCAATTAACAACCCCAGCGGCGGCATGATGATATCGGCAACCAGTGATGAAACAATCTTCCCAAATGCCGCACCAATAATGACACCCACTGCCAAATCGACAACATTCCCGCGCATCGCGAATTCGCGAAATTCTTTAATAATGCTCATCTTATTCTCCCTATGCAGCTGACGTTTATAAGTTTAACAAATGTTTAGGCAATTTCCATTTATGTATTGCCTAAATAGAAATTTATTAAACCATGAAAAATAAAGGGAAATAATTTAGGCGCAGTTTCAGCGCCCAAATTATTACAGGAAGAACGGACTTGGCTGGAATAGTCGCTCGACGTCGGTAATAAACTTTTTATCTGTCAGGAACATAATTACGTGATCGCCCTGTTCAATACGCAGGTTATCATTGGCAATCATCACATCGTTACCACGCACAACGGCGCCAATAATGGTTCCTGGTGGAAGTTTAATTTCATCAATTGAGCGACCCACAACCCGTGACGTCGTTTCATCACCGTGTGCAACGGCTTCAATGGCTTCCGCGACGCCACGGCGCAGTGAAGATACACCAACAATATCCGCTTTACGCACATGACTGAGCAGCGCAGAGATGGTTGCCTGCTGCGGTGAAATCGCAATATCGATCACGCTGCCTTGCACCAGATCGACGTATGCTCTGCGTTGGATCAACACCATCACTTTCTTGGCGCCCATCCGTTTGGCAAGCATCGCCGACATGATATTCGCTTCATCATCGTTGGTTACCGCAATGAACAGATCAACCTGATCGATATGTTCTTCCGCCAGCAGCTCTTGATCCGAGGCATCACCAAAAAAGACGATCGTATTTTGCAGTTTCTCTGCAAGCTCGGATGCGCGCTGTTGATTACGTTCAATCAGTTTGACGCTGTAATCTTTTTCTAGTCGCCGTGCCAGCCCCGCGCCAATATTCCCACCGCCCACTAACATAATGCGTTTGTAAGGCTTTTCCAGACGCTGTAATTCGCTCATTACGGCGCGAATATGCTGCGAGGCCGCGATGAAGAAAACTTCATCACCCGCTTCAACAATGGTAGAACCTTGCGGACGGATCGGTCGGTCATGACGGAAAATCGCCGCAACGCGGGTATCGATGTGCGGCATATGCTCACGCATTGTCGACAGCGCATTACCAATCAGCGGCCCACCGTAATAGGCTTTCACCACGGCCAGGCTGACTTTTCCTTCGGCAAAATTCACTACCTGCAATGCGCCCGGATATTCAATCAGGCGATAAATGCTATCGATAACCAGTTGCTCAGGCGCAATCAGGTGATCGATAGGCACCGCATCAGATTGAAATAGCTTGTCCGCATCACGAACGTAATCCGGTGAACGAATACGAGCGATACGATTAGGCGTGTTAAACAGTGAATAAGCTACCTGGCAGGCAACCATATTTGTTTCATCTGAGCTGGTTACGGCAACCAGCATATCGGCATCGTCGGCACCGGCTTCACGTAGAACGCGGGGATGCGAACCATGCCCTTGCACGACACGGAGATCAAACTTGTCCTGTAGGCTACGCAGGCGCTCACCATTGGTATCGACTACCGTGATATCGTTGTTCTCTCCAACCAGGTTTTCAGCCAGCGTACCGCCAACTTGCCCTGCGCCCAGAATGATAATTTTCATCAGTCGCGACCCGTTATCTCATCACTTTTTGATTAGCTTAGCGTAAAAGAAGCCATCACCATCTTCCGCACTCGGTAAATTCTGACGTCCAGGTTTTTCCGGCGTACCGGTTACGCTTAATACCGCATCTGGCGTGCGAGCAAGGAAGGCGGCAATTTGCTGTTGGTTTTCTTCTGGCAGGATAGAGCAGGTTGCATAAACCAGCGTGCCGCCAGGTTTAAGATGTGGCCAGGTTGCATTCAGGATTTCAGCCTGCAACTGGGCAAGTTCAGCAATATCCCGGTCGCGACGCAGCCATTTGATATCCGGATGGCGACGGATCACTCCGGTGGCAGAACACGGAGCGTCCAGCAAAATACGGTCAAACTGTTGTTCACCGCACCACTGCTGTGGATAGCGGCCATCACCCTGTTTTACGGTTGCCTTCATACCCAGACGTTTTAGATTGTCGAAAACGCGCGATAAGCGTTTTTCATCAACATCGACAGCCATTACGTTAGCGTGCGGAGCAACTTCCAGAATGTGAGTGGTTTTGCCCCCCGGTGCACAGCATAGGTCGAGGATCTGTTCACCGTCCTCCGGCAACAGATAATTTATGCATCCTTGAGCGGAAGCATCCTGGACGGTTACCCAGCCTTCATCAAAACCAGGGAGGGCGTGCACAGGAGCTGGCGTTTCCAGACGCACTGCATCCGGGTAATCTGGATGCGGGAAACCGGTTAATCCCGCTTCGGTCAGCAGGTCCAGCCAGGCATCGCGCGTATGATGGTTACGATTGACACGTAACCACATCGGCGGTCGCTGGTTATTGGCTTCAAGAATGGCTTCCCACTGCTGCGGATAAGCGGTCTTAATACGTTTCACCAGCCAGGAGGGGTGTAAGAAACGTAAATCGCTTTGAGAGAATTCAGCCAGTAGCTCTTCTTGACGGCGCTGAAACTGGCGCAGCACGCCGTTGATCAGCCCTTTAAGCTGCGGACGCTTAATAACGACTGCGCCTTCTACGGTCTCTGCCAAAGCAGCATGCGGTGGAATACGAGTATGCAGCAGTTGGTAGAAGCCCACCATGATCAGATAGTGAACAGTGCGCTGTTTGCCCGTCATTGGACGTTCCATCAACTGCTGGATCATCCACTCCAGTTGGGAGAGTGTACGCAACACGCCGAAGCAAAGCTCCTGCAACAGTGCTTTGTCTTTATCGGCAACTTTTTGCTGCATGGCGGGCAGCACGTTGCTTAATGATTGTCCCTTTTCGACAACCTGTTCGACGGCCTGGGCCGCCATACTGCGTAAATTAAGATGTTTTTTCATAAGCGCAAAAATAAAAATGCCCGGAGATACCGGGCTTAAAGAGATGAACCGTCATACCAGACGGTTACCGGGTACAAACCATTCCCGGCGCGAATTAAGCAGATCCTGCGCGCTCATGGCTTTTTTACCGGCGGGTTGCAAATAGACGAGATTCAGGATGCCGTCGCCCGTTGCGACCTGGATACCCTGTTTTGTCGCCTCAAGAATAGTGCCTGGTGCGGCCTGTGTGTTCGCTGTAATAACCGTAGCTTGCCAGACTTTCACTGGCTGGCCGTCGATTTCAAGCCAGCTCATTGGCCACGGGTTAAAGGCGCGGATGCAGCGTTCCAACTGAGCGGCTGAAAGCGACCAGTCGATACGGGCCTCTTCTTTGCTGAGTTTTTCTGCATGCGTAACCAGTGATTCATCTTGTACAACGGGTTTTATGGTGCCAGCCGCCAGCTGTTTTAGCGTTTCAATCAGCCCCTGAGGCCCTAAATCTGCCAGCTTATCGTATAACGAACCGCTGGTATCTTCTGCAGTTATCGGGCAGGACAGCTTAAGCAGCATATCACCGGTGTCGAGGCCAACATCCATCTGCATGATGGTCACACCAGTTTCGGCGTCGCCTGCCCACAGTGAGCGCTGGATTGGGGCTGCGCCACGCCAGCGTGGAAGCAGGGAACCGTGAACGTTGATACAACCCAGACGCGGCATTTCCAGTACGGCTTTTGGCAGTATCAGGCCATATGCTACCACTACCATCACGTCTGCGCGTAAATCAGCAACCAGCTGCTGGTTTTCCTGAGGACGAAGAGAGACGGGTTGGAAAACCGGTATCCCTTTTTCTTCCGCCAGCACTTTTACCGGGCTGGGCATCAGCTTTTTACCGCGTCCCGCCGGACGGTCCGGTTGGGTAAACACGCCAACGACGTTATGTCCAGAAGACAACAGCGCGTCGAGATGACGCGCTGCAAAGTCAGGTGTACCCGCAAAAATAATACGTAGTGAGTCTGACACGTTGATTCTTGTCCTTAAGCTCGGGCGTTCAGGCGGTCGAGTTTTTCAACTTTCTGACGAATGCGTTGTTGCTTCAACGGAGACAGATAATCGATAAACAGTTTACCGACCAGGTGATCCATTTCATGTTGAATGCAGATAGCCAGCAGGCCATCGGCTTCCAGTTCAAAAGATTTGCCGTTGCGATCGAGCGCACGAATTTTTACTTTCTCTGCGCGCGGTACTAACGCACGCTGTTCGGGAATAGACAGGCAGCCTTCTTCAATACCTGTTTCGCCGTCTTTTTCCAGCAGCTCTGGGTTAATGAGTACCAACTGCTCGTCGCGATTTTCAGAGACATCAATAACAATGATGCGCTGATGAATATCGACCTGAGTTGCTGCCAGACCGATACCTTCTTCGGCGTACATCGTTTCGAACATATCATCAACGATACGCTGAATTTCTGCATTCACTTCTTCGACCGGTTTTGCGACTTTGCGAAGGCGCTCGTCCGGAATATGTAACACTTGCAAAACTGACATAGTTATCCAGAGTTGTGTTCAGGAGTTGAAAAGATTATTACCTCTATTCTAGACAAAACCCCCTCTGATTGACAGCATCAGTGACCAATCGCAAAGATTGCCAGGACTGCTTGTGGCAGGGGAACAGGGATGACCAAAATCGAGATTTGGCTACGTTTAGCACAAGTGAATGAACTGTATGGTGATGAGATGGTGCGCGTTGCCCACTGGCTCAATACTCAGCCGTGTATTAACAACGTGGTACTTCATCATGCTGGACTCTCTCCCCGCCAGGCCCGGCGCTTTTTAACCTTTCCAGATCAGACGCTGGAAAAAACGCTGCGCTGGCTTGAACAGCCCAACCATCATTTTGTGGTTGCCGACAGCGAGCATTATCCGGCACAGCTCCGTGCAATTGAGGATTATCCTGGGGTGCTTTTTGTTGCAGGAAATCCCATATGCCTTAGCTCGTTTCAGGTTGCCGTCGTCGGTAGCCGACAGCACTCCTGGTATGGCGAACGCTGGGGGCGGCTGTTTTGTGAAAAGCTTGCAGCATGCGGCGTGACGATCACCAGCGGCCTGGCCCGGGGGATTGATGGTGTGGCGCACAATGCTGCGATAAACCGAGAGGGCACGAGTATTGCGGTGCTGGGAAATGGGCTTGAGACCATTCATCCACGACAGCATGTCCGTCTGGCTAAACGACTGATTGAGGCTGGAGGCGCACTGGTGTCTGAGTTCCCATTAGATACGCTTCCTTTGCCGCGCAATTTTCCCCGACGAAATCGCATTATTAGTGGTCTAAGTAAAGGAGTCCTGGTTGTAGAAGCTGCTCAGCGTAGCGGGTCACTGGTCACTGCGCGTTGCGCACTGGAACAAGGGCGGGAGGTTTTTGCGTTGCCTGGACCGATTGGGAGTCCGGGAAGTGAAGGTCCACATTGGCTTATTCAGCAGGGAGCCACGCTTGTGACGGCCCCAGAAGAAATTCTGGAAAATTTGCAATATGGGCTGCAATGGTTGCCAGATGAACCTGAAAAATCAATTTATTCGCCAGATCACGAAGAGGTGGCATTGCCATTTCCGGAGCTCCTGGCTAACGTAGGAGATGAGGTAACACCTGTTGACGTCGTCGCTGAACGTGCCGGCCAACCTGTGCCAGAGGTAGTGGCTCAACTGCTCGAACTGGAGTTAGCAGGATGGATCGCAGCTGTACCCGGCGGCTATGTCCGATTGAGGAGGGCATGCCATGTTCGACGTACTAATGTATTTGTTTGAGACATATATCCATAACGAAGCTGAGCTGCGTGTGGATCAGGACAAACTGGAACGGGATCTTACCGACGCTGGTTTTGATCGTGAAGACATCTACAACGCGTTACTTTGGCTGGAAAAGCTTGCTGATTATCAGGATGGTCTTGCCGAACCTATGCAGCTGGCATCTGATCCTCTTTCTATACGTATTTATACCGCAGAAGAGTGTGATCGACTGGATGCAAGCTGTAGAGGGTTCCTGCTATTCCTGGAACAGATTCAGGTGCTAAACCTCGAAACACGAGAAATGGTCATTGAGCGCGTACTCGCGCTGGATACGGCAGAGTTCGATCTGGAAGACCTGAAGTGGGTGATCCTGATGGTGCTTTTCAATATTCCAGGTTGTGAAAATGCCTATCAGCAAATGGAAGAATTACTCTTTGAAGTGAATGAAGGTATGCTGCATTAATCAATCTTCATTCAGTATGAGTTGTTATGGCTAAATCAGCACTGTTTACGGTGCGTAAAAACGAGCCCTGCCCACAATGCGGGGCTGAACTGGTTATTCGTTCCGGGAAACACGGTCCGTTTCTCGGTTGTTCACACTATCCAGAATGCGATTACATCCGTCCGCTGAAATCTTCCGCGGACGGACATATTGTCAAAGTTCTGGAGGGTAAGCTATGTCCTGCATGTGGCGCCGAGCTGGTGCTGAGACAGGGAAGATTCGGGATGTTTATTGGATGCAGCGATTATCCAACGTGTGAACACACCGAACTTATCGACAAGCCAGATGAAACAGCAATAGTCTGTCCTCAATGCCAGACTGGCCACCTGGTCCAGCGGCGTTCCCGTTATGGCAAAACGTTTTACTCCTGCGATCGCTATCCGGAGTGCCAGTTTGTCATTAACTTCAAACCGTTAGCCGGAGAGTGTCCTGAGTGCCATTATCCGCTACTCATCGAAAAGAAAACCGCGCAGGGTGTGAAGCATTTCTGTGCCAGTAAACAATGTGGAAAGCCGTTCTCGGCGGAATAAAAAAGTGAATAATAACCTGCCCACAGGCCCTATCGCTGCTGCGATAGCGGTTCTGAAACAAGAAAAAGTCATCGCCTATCCAACAGAAGCTGTATTTGGTGTCGGCTGCGATCCCGACAGCGAAACGGCAGTTACCCGTCTGTTGGAGCTAAAACAACGCCCAGTCGATAAAGGCTTAATTTTGATTGCGGCAAATTTTGACCAGCTCAAGCCCTATATTGACGATAGCACGCTTACTGATGCTCAACGTGAGGCTGTGTTCGCTCGCTGGCCTGGTCCTGTCACCTTCGTTTTCCCTGCGCCTGCGACTACGCCCCGTTGGCTGACCGGTCGTTTTGACTCGCTGGCCGTGCGAGTCACCGATCATCCGCTGGTGGTTGCATTGTGCCAGGCTTATGGCAAACCGTTAGTCTCCACCAGTGCTAATTTGAGTGGCTTACCGCCTTGCAGAACGGTAGAGGAAGTCCGCGCGCAGTTTGGTACAGACTTTCCCGTAGTTGAAGGGGAGACCGGAGGGCGTTTGAATCCTTCTGAGATCCGTGATGCTCTGACCGGTGAACAGTTTCGACAGGGGTAATATGAAAGAAGCCTATGCTGTTTTTGGTAATCCGATAGCGCACAGTAAATCGCCCTTTATTCATCAGCAATTTGCAGAGCAGTTGAAAATTGATCATTCCTATGGACGTGTACTGGCACCTATCAATGATTTTGTGAATACGCTGAATGCCTTTTTTGCTGAGGGCGGGAAGGGGGCAAATGTCACTGTGCCTTTTAAGGAAGAGGCGTTTGCGCGTGCCGATGAATTAACGGAGCGGGCATCGCTTGCTGGAGCGGTCAACACTCTTAAACGACTTGAGGATGGGCGTTTACTGGGAGATAACACGGATGGTATCGGCTTATTAAGCGATCTTGAACGTTTATCTTTCATTCGCCCCGGATCGCGAGTTCTGTTGATTGGCGCCGGTGGCGCATCCCGTGGGGTTTTATTACCTCTTCTTTCTCTGGATTGTGCGGTAACCATCGTTAACCGTACTGCTTCGCGCGCAGAAGAACTGGCACAAATCTTCTCCCATACCGGCAGCGTGCAGGCGGTGGGAATGGACGAGCTTGATAATTACAGTTTTGATTTAATTATTAATGCGACATCCAGCGGAATTAGCGGTGAGGTACCAGCCATTCCGACATCGCTTATTCACCCCTCTGTCTATTGCTATGACATGTTTTATCAGCAAGGGAATACACCGTTCCTTTCCTGGTGTGCTGAACATGGGGCGAAACAGTATGCCGATGGTCTGGGGATGCTGGTGGGACAAGCAGCGCACGCCGTTTTACTCTGGCATGGTGTATTGCCACAGATTGAGCCCGTCATCAAAAGCATGCAACAGGAAATGTCGGCATGAATCAGGCGATCCAGTTTCCCGATCGAGAAGAATGGCGGACGGATATTAGCGCCGTTGTTTTCCCAGCGTTGGTCCATGGTATGCAGTTAACATGCGCTATATCAGGGGAGACGTTGGCGTCCCGCTTTGGCGGCTGCACGTCTGAACAATGTCTGGAAACCTTTCAACAGCATCGCTGGGACCTGGAAGAAGAGGCCGAAGCATTGATCCAGGACCAGCAGGAAGACTCTCAGGGTTGGGTTTGGTTACTCTGATTTAAATACTCATCTTTCCATTTAACGTAGTTGTTAGCAGAGTATTTTAAGCCTGCTTTCTCTTCGTCACTTAATGGCCGGATCTGTTTAACCGGACTACCCAGGTACAGATATCCACTCTCCAGGTGTTTGTTTTGCGGCACCAGGCTTCCTGCCCCAATCATAACGTCGTCTTCTACCACTACGCCGTCCAGTAAAATTGATCCCATACCGACCAATACGCGGTTGCCAATGATGCAGCCGTGTAGCATGACTTTATGACCGACCGTCACATCCTCACCCACGATCAATGGATTACCTTGCGGATTAGATGTGGATTTATGTGTGACATGGAGAACGCTGCCGTCCTGAATGTTTGTACGGGCGCCGATTTGTACATAGTTGACGTCGCCACGAATCGCAACCAACGGCCAAATCCCGACGTCATCAGCCAAACGAGTATCACCAATGACGACGCTACTGGTGTCGATCATCACGCGTTTTCCGATCTGTGGGAAAAGATCCTTAAAAGGACGTAATACATCAGACATGTTTACCTCAATGAAAATAGAGCAGTAATGAAGACTTTGGTTGGATTATTGAGACTGTGCAAGTGATTTAGCTATCAAAAATCAGCCAAATTGCGCAGGAATATAGCGAAAGGGGTGAAAAACAAGCACTCAGCAAAAAAGATCCAAAAAATACTTGTGCTAAAAAATGGGATCCCTATAATGCGCCTCCATCGACACGGCGGATGTGAATCACTTCACGCAAACAGCCGGTTCGGTTGAAGAGAAAAACCTGAAAATGAGGGTTGACTCTGAAAGAGGAAAGCGTAATATACGCCACCTCGCGACAGAGCGCTAAAGCGCGTCGCACCTGCTCTTTAACAATTTATCAGACAATCTGTGTGGGCACTCGAAGATACGGATTCTTAACGTCGCAAGACGAAAAATGAATACCAAGTCTCTGAGTGAACACGTAATTCATTACGAAGTTTAATTCACGAGCATCAAACTTAAATTGAAGAGTTTGATCATGGCTCAGATTGAACGCTGGCGGCAGGCCTAACACATGCAAGTCGAACGGTAGCACAGAGGAGCTTGCTCCTTGGGTGACGAGTGGCGGACGGGTGAGTAATGTCTGGGAAACTGCCCGATGGAGGGGGATAACTACTGGAAACGGTAGCTAATACCGCATAACGTCGCAAGACCAAAGAGGGGGACCTTCGGGCCTCTTGCCATCGGATGTGCCCAGATGGGATTAGCTAGTAGGTGGGGTAACGGCTCACCTAGGCGACGATCCCTAGCTGGTCTGAGAGGATGACCAGCCACACTGGAACTGAGACACGGTCCAGACTCCTACGGGAGGCAGCAGTGGGGAATATTGCACAATGGGCGCAAGCCTGATGCAGCCATGCCGCGTGTATGAAGAAGGCCTTCGGGTTGTAAAGTACTTTCAGCGAGGAGGAAGGTGTTGTGGTTAATAACCACAGCAATTGACGTTACTCGCAGAAGAAGCACCGGCTAACTCCGTGCCAGCAGCCGCGGTAATACGGAGGGTGCAAGCGTTAATCGGAATTACTGGGCGTAAAGCGCACGCAGGCGGTCTGTCAAGTCGGATGTGAAATCCCCGGGCTCAACCTGGGAACTGCATCCGAAACTGGCAGGCTAGAGTCTTGTAGAGGGGGGTAGAATTCCAGGTGTAGCGGTGAAATGCGTAGAGATCTGGAGGAATACCGGTGGCGAAGGCGGCCCCCTGGACAAAGACTGACGCTCAGGTGCGAAAGCGTGGGGAGCAAACAGGATTAGATACCCTGGTAGTCCACGCCGTAAACGATGTCGACTTGGAGGTTGTGCCCTTGAGGCGTGGCTTCCGGAGCTAACGCGTTAAGTCGACCGCCTGGGGAGTACGGCCGCAAGGTTAAAACTCAAATGAATTGACGGGGGCCCGCACAAGCGGTGGAGCATGTGGTTTAATTCGATGCAACGCGAAGAACCTTACCTACTCTTGACATCCAGAGAACTTAGCAGAGATGCTTTGGTGCCTTCGGGAACTCTGAGACAGGTGCTGCATGGCTGTCGTCAGCTCGTGTTGTGAAATGTTGGGTTAAGTCCCGCAACGAGCGCAACCCTTATCCTTTGTTGCCAGCGGTCCGGCCGGGAACTCAAAGGAGACTGCCAGTGATAAACTGGAGGAAGGTGGGGATGACGTCAAGTCATCATGGCCCTTACGAGTAGGGCTACACACGTGCTACAATGGCATATACAAAGAGAAGCGACCTCGCGAGAGCAAGCGGACCTCATAAAGTATGTCGTAGTCCGGATTGGAGTCTGCAACTCGACTCCATGAAGTCGGAATCGCTAGTAATCGTGGATCAGAATGCCACGGTGAATACGTTCCCGGGCCTTGTACACACCGCCCGTCACACCATGGGAGTGGGTTGCAAAAGAAGTAGGTAGCTTAACCTTCGGGAGGGCGCTTACCACTTTGTGATTCATGACTGGGGTGAAGTCGTAACAAGGTAACCGTAGGGGAACCTGCGGTTGGATCACCTCCTTACCTTAAAGAA
>NZ_JAOWDA010000032.1:77319-95319 GCF_030336725.1 Citrobacter sp. Cb031 | reverse complement strand
ACGGCATAAGACGAATGAATCGCGCAGCGACGATTTTCCCGCCGGGAGCCAGGGATGCAAGGGAGGCGGCGGTGAGCCTCTCTTGCACGTTCACGGGTGTCTGAGCCTCAGAAAAGTGATACCACTGAGGTGAACGGAACCCTGAGCCGAAATCACATGTTCGCCGTAATGCTTAATTGACAGGCATTACCCCCTAACCGGAGCCTTAATTAACCACAACCTTAGCCGATTGTCATCAGGCTGGCGTTCCCCCCGGCAGCGGCGGTATTGACGCTAAGGGAGCGTTCAATGTACAGCCTCTCCAGCAGAATATTGCTTTCGCCACGGGCAAAGCCCTGGACTGATACAATCGCCCCTTCGCGGGCAGCTACCGCTTCGCACAGGGAACGCAGTTGATCGGAATCGCCGTGGAAAATAACGGCATCAAACGGCTGCGTAGTGATGTTGTCCGCTTTGGCAAACTGAATGCGCCCGGAGACGGCGGCTGGCAGACGTTTTGCCAGTTCACGATGGAACGCATCATCTGGCCACAGGATTAAGCTACCAACGGAAGCCACGGCGGCAACCTGTACCAGCGCGTCCTGTTCATCATCGGCGATACACAGTACGCGTTCACGCGGCAACAGCGTCCAGGTATTGCGCTCGCCAGTGGGTCCTGGCAGCAGACGCTGGGTACCGGCCTGCGCCAGTTCGCCAAACTGCTGGCAGAGCGCATGCAGTGAGGGCCGATCGGTTGCCCATTCGCTGAGCGCTTCCAGCGGCTGAACGAGAGCAGCTTTAAGCTGCGCATCGACCGGGTAGTCTGCATCCTGACGGGCCAGCGTAATGCCTAACGCATTTTCTGGGCGGTTAGCCAGCAGGCGATACAGATACAGCGGTCCACCTGCTTTTGGCCCGGTACCAGACAAGCCTTCGCCACCGAATGGCTGAACGCCGACAACGGCGCCGACCATATTGCGGTTAACGTACAGGTTCCCCACGTGTGCGGATCCTGTGACCTGGGCGATGGTTTCATCGATACGAGTGTGTACGCCCAGCGTCAGGCCGTAGCCGGAGGCATTAATTTGCTCAATCAGGTTGCCCAGATTGTTACGGGTGTAGCGCACGACGTGCAGTACCGGACCAAACACCTCTTTTTGTAATTCGTCGAAGCTTTCCAGCTCGATCAGCGTCGGAGCAATAAATGTACCGGTTTGCCATTCACGCGCATCGTCACTGTTGTCGCGCACGGCCTGAAACACCGGGCGTCCTTTAGCGCGCATGGCCTGAATATGGCGCTCAATATTGGTTTTGGCTTCTTCATCAATTACCGGCCCAATATCGGTGGTCAGGCGACCTGGATTACCCATGCGACATTCCGCCATCGCGCCGCGCAGCATTTTCAGCGTATGGTCGGCTACATCGTCCTGCAGACACAGGACGCGCAGCGCGGAGCAGCGCTGTCCGGCGCTGTCAAACGCTGAAGCCAGAACGTCGACCACGACCTGTTCCGTCAACGCGGAGGAGTCGACAATCATTGCGTTCATCCCACCGGTTTCGGCGATAAGCGGGATTGGACGCCCCTGAGCATCAAGGCGGGTGGCAATATTGCGTTGCAACAGCGTGGCGACTTCCGTTGAGCCGGTAAACATGACGCCGCGTACGCGCTCATCGGAAGTGAGCTGAGCCCCGACGGTTTCACCCTGACCAGGCAACAGTTGCACCACGCCCGGCGGTACACCCGCTTCGAGCAAAATAGCGATGCCCTGGGCGGCAATTAACGGGGTTTGTTCCGCCGGTTTCGCCAGCACGCTGTTACCCGCCGCCAGCGCGGCGGCAATCTGCCCGGTGAAAATGGCCAGCGGGAAGTTCCATGGGCTGATACAAACCACCGGTCCTAACGGTCGATGGGTTTCATTATCGAAATCATCGCGAACCTGACCAGCATAATAATGCAGGAAGTCTACCGCTTCGCGCACTTCCGCAATGGCGTTGCTGAAGGTTTTACCCGCTTCGCGTACCAGGATGCCAATCAGCTGCTGCATCTGACCTTCCATCAGAACGGCGGCACGATGCAAAATGGCGGCGCGCTCTTGTGGCGGTGTGGCGAACCAGATCGGCGCGTTATTCGCTGCGTTCTGTAACGCCTGTTCTACTTCAGCGTGAGTCGCCTCACGCACGTAACCGACAATGTCTTTCGGCTCGGCCGGGTTAACGACTGGCGTCATTTCTCCGTCAGCAACCGGGTGCTCCAGAATGGGTTTAGCGTGCCATTTTTGTAGCGCGCTGTTGAGCAGGGCAGAGGACAGCGAGGCCAGACGATGTTCGTTAGCTAAATCCAGCCCGCCTGAGTTTTCGCGGCCTTTACCGTACAGGTCACGCGGCAGGGCAATCTTCGGATGCGGCAGACCGGCCTGACCTTCTTGCTGCGCCAGTTTTTCAACAGCCTCGACCGGATCGGCAACCAGTTCATCCAGCGGCAGGGTCGTGTCGGCAATGCGGTTGACGAACGAGGTGTTGGCGCCGTTTTCCAGCAGACGACGCACCAGGTACGCCAGCAGCGTTTCGTGCGTGCCGACCGGTGCATAAATGCGGCATGGACGGTTCAGTTTGCCATCCGCAACTTTGCCGGTGACCTGCTCATACAGCGGTTCGCCCATGCCGTGCAGGCACTGAAACTCGTACTGGCCTGGGTAGTAGTTTTGACCGGCTAACTGATAAATCGCCGCCAGCGTATGGGCGTTGTGGGTGGCGAACTGCGGGTAGATCAGATTCGGTACGGCAAGCAGTTTTTTCGCACAGGCCAGGTAAGAAACGTCGGTGTACACCTTACGGGTGTAGACCGGATAACCTTCCAGACCGTCCATCTGGGCACGTTTAATTTCGCTATCCCAGTAGGCGCCCTTAACCAGACGGATCATCAGGCGGCGGCGGCTGCGCGTGGCGAGGTCAATCAGGTAGTCGATAACATACGGGCAGCGCTTCTGGTAGGCCTGGATAACAAAACCGATCCCGTTCCAGCCTGCCAGTTCGGGTTCAAAGCACAGTTTTTCCAGCAGATCGAGGGAGATCTCCAGTCGGTCAGCCTCTTCGGCGTCGATATTAATGCCGATGTCGTACTGACGTGCCAGCAGAGTAAGCGATTTCAGACGAGGATAGAGTTCATCCATCACGCGATCGTACTGCGCACGGCTGTAACGCGGATGCAGTGCCGACAGCTTGATAGAAATACCTGGCCCTTCGTAGATACCGCGCCCGTTAGAGGCTTTACCAATGGCGTGGATCGCCTGCTGGTATGAAACCATATAAGCCTGTGCATCGGCGGCGGTCAGGGCCGCTTCGCCCAGCATGTCATAGGAGTAACGGAAGCCTTTTTCTTCCAGTTTACGCGCGTTAGCCAGCGCTTCAGCGATGGTCTCCCCGGTGACAAACTGCTCGCCCATCAAGCGCATGGCCATGTCGACGCCTTTACGCACCAGCGGCTCACCGCTCTTGCCGATAATACGGTTGAGTGAGCGTGAGAGGCTGGCTTCGTTATGCGTTGAAACCAGACGACCGGTAAACAACAGCCCCCAGGTCGCCGCGTTGACGAACAGAGACGGGCTGCGGCCAATGTGCGACTGCCAGTTACCGTTGCTGATCTTGTCGCGGATTAACGCATCGCGGGTCGCTTTATCTGGAATACGCAGCAAGGCTTCGGCCAGACACATCAGCGCGACGCCTTCCTGTGAAGAAAGGGAGAATTCCTGCAATAAACCTTGTACCATCCCGGCGCGGCCGCTGGCGGTCTTCTGGTTACGCAGTTTGTCTGCCAGATCGTATGCCAGCTTATGCGCCTGCTCGGCGATGGGCTGCGGCAGACGAGCCTGCTCCATCAGCATCGGTACGGCGTCAGTTTCGGCGCGGCGGTAAGCAGCGGTGATTGCCGCGCGAGAAACTGACTGCGGCAGGATCTGTTCAGCAAACTCCAGGAAAGGCTGATGCGCTTCATTTTGCAGCGTGGTCGACTCATCGCCCTCATTCGCAGCACCCGCCAGCAGGGCTGGTAGTTCAGGAAGCGCGTCGTCATTTTCCAGTCTTTCGAGATAATTAAAAATGGCTTGTTTGATCAGCCAATGTGGCGTGCGATCGATTCGTGATGCTGCTGTTTTAATACGCTCGCGAGTGGCGTCATCCAGCTTAACCCCCATCGTGGTGGTTCCCATGCCGTTTACTCCTGTTGTACTGAAATACGGGGCTGATAGTTACCGAGAAATATCCACTATGTTGCAACTTTGTGCAACCGTGTTAAATGTGACTTGGTTTGCAAGCTTGGAAATGAATGAAATGTTAATAAACGTGAGTGTTTTGACGGGGGCTATAAAAGTTGCCGAATCTTTTTCTCTGCGGTAGTTAACACTTTTAAAAGGTGCAACCGAAAAAAGTGTGAGAGAGTGCAACCTACAGAAAAATGCTATCTACTCTGGATCAAATTTGATGTAAATGGTGTGTTAAATCGATTGTGAATGACCATCGCTTCCGGCAGGATACGGTCGCCCTGGTAAACATAGATATCTTTGCCACGTTCCGGCAGGGTAATAAAACGGCAAGCCACGGCATTGCTGATACATAATTTTGGAGAGTTTTGATGGCTATTAGCACACCGATGTTAGTGACATTCTGTGTCTATATTTTCGGCATGATATTGATAGGGTTTATTGCATGGCGTTCAACCAAAAACTTTGACGATTACATTCTGGGTGGACGCAGTCTGGGTCCATTCGTGACCGCGTTATCCGCCGGGGCATCTGACATGAGCGGCTGGTTGCTGATGGGCCTGCCTGGCGCGATTTTCCTGTCGGGGATTTCAGAAAGCTGGATCGCTATTGGCCTTATTTTGGGTGCGTGGATCAACTGGAAACTGGTGGCCGGACGTTTACGCGTGCATACCGAATACAATAACAATGCGCTGACGTTACCGGATTACTTTACCGGTCGCTTTGAAGATAAAAGCCGAATTCTGCGTATTATCTCCGCGCTGGTTATTCTGCTGTTTTTCACCATCTACTGTGCTTCCGGTATTGTGGCAGGGGCGCGTCTGTTTGAAAGCACCTTTGGCATGAGTTACGAAACAGCGCTGTGGGCGGGGGCGGCCGCGACGATTATTTATACCTTTATCGGTGGTTTCCTGGCGGTAAGCTGGACCGATACCGTCCAGGCCAGCCTGATGATCTTCGCCCTGATCCTGACGCCGGTAATGGTAGTCATTGGCGTGGGTGGGTTTGACGATTCGCTGGAAGTGATTAAACAAAAGAGCATTGAGAACGTGGACATGTTCAAAGGGCTGAATTTTGTTGCCATTATTTCCCTGATGGGCTGGGGTCTGGGCTACTTCGGGCAGCCGCATATTCTGGCGCGCTTTATGGCGGCTGATTCTCACCATAGCATTGTTCATGCCCGCCGCATCAGTATGACCTGGATGATCCTGTGTCTGGCAGGTGCAGTTGCCGTTGGCTTCTTTGGTATCGCTTACTTTAACAACAACCCACAGCTTGCCGGTGCCGTTAACCAGAACGCCGAACGCGTGTTTATTGAACTGGCGCAAATCCTGTTCAACCCGTGGATTGCCGGTATTCTGCTGTCTGCGATCCTCGCTGCGGTGATGTCGACTCTGAGCTGCCAGCTGCTGGTGTGTTCCAGCGCAATCACCGAAGACTTGTATAAAGCGTTCCTGCGTAAAAATGCCAGCCAGAAAGAGCTGGTATGGATTGGTCGCATCATGGTGCTGGTTGTAGCGCTGGTGTCTATCGCGCTGGCGGCGAACCCGGAGAACCGTGTGCTTGGTCTGGTAAGCTACGCCTGGGCCGGCTTTGGCGCGGCGTTTGGTCCGGTGGTTCTGTTCTCCGTAATGTGGTCGCGTATGACGCGTAACGGCGCGCTGGCCGGGATGCTTATCGGTGCGGTGACGGTAATCGTCTGGAAGCAGTTTGCCTGGTTGGGTCTGTATGAAATCATCCCGGGCTTTATTTTCGGCAGCATCGGTATTGTGGTCTTCAGCCTGTTAGGTAAAGCGCCTTCAGCCGCTATGCAGCAACGTTTTGCCGAGGCTGATGCGCATTATCACACAGCTCCGCCATCACGTTTACAGGCAGAGTAATCCGCCTCGATCTTTAAGCCCGCCGCGTGCGGGCTTTTTTATTTGTCCCCGCTGCAAAACCGCCCTAATCGTTACCCGCCTAACTGTTTACATTAAGTCATCATTCTCAAAACATTCTGCTTGAGTTTTTCTTTACTGTAATGATAATCACTATCACTGTAATTTACTTTTCTTTTCATCAATTGACTGAGAATAACGTTTAAGGGTTCTTCGCATGTTTGTTCCATTTCTTATTATGTTGCGCGAAGGGTTAGAGGCCGCGCTGATAGTCAGCCTGATTGCCAGCTACCTGAAACGGACTCAGCGTGGTCGATGGATTGGTGTGATGTGGATTGGTGTTCTGCTGGCGGCGGCGTTATGTCTGGCGTTAGGCGTTTTCATCAATGAAACCACCGGTGAATTTCCGCAAAAGGAACAGGAGCTGTTTGAAGGCATCGTGGCGGTCATTGCCGTGGTGATCCTCACCTGGATGGTGTTCTGGATGCGTAAAGTTTCGCGCAACGTCAAAGTCCAGCTTGAACAGGCTGTCGATAACGCGTTGCAACGCGGCAATCATCACGGCTGGGCGCTGGTGATGATGGTCTTTTTTGCCGTTGCCCGTGAAGGGCTGGAATCGGTGTTCTTCCTGCTGGCGGCATTCCAGCAGGATGTAGGCATTTGGCCACCGTTAGGTGCGATGCTGGGGCTGGCCACCGCGGTGGTACTGGGTTATCTGATTTACCTCGGCGGCATTCGCCTCAACCTCGGGGCATTCTTCAAATGGACCAGCCTGTTCATTTTGCTGGTGGCCGCTGGTCTTGCCGCTGGGGCCATCCGCGCGTTCCACGAAGCCGGGTTATGGAATCATTTTCAGGATGTGGCGTTTGACATGAGCAGCGTGCTTTCAACGCATTCGCTGTTTGGCACATTGATGGAAGGTATTTTCGGCTATCAGGAAGCGCCGAGCGTCAGTGAAGTCGCCGTTTGGTTTATCTACCTGATTCCGGCATTGATTATGTTTGCACTGCCGCCGCGTTCAGGCACTACGGCATCGCGTACCGCACCCTGATAAAAACGCGATGCAGAATACTCATTAGTTACAACATACTTATTTATAGGGATAGGTTATGACGTTTAATTTTCGCCGTAGTGCGCTGCAGTTGGGTATTGCCGCGCTGTTTGCCTCCGCTTTTTCTGCACAAGCCGCCGATATTCCGCAGGTGAAAGTCACGGTTAACGACAAACAGTGTGAGCCGATGACGATCACGGTTAACGCTGGGAAAACGCAGTTCATCATCCAGAACCACAGCCAGAAAGCGCTGGAGTGGGAGATCCTTAAAGGGGTTATGGTGGTTGAAGAACGTGAAAACATTGCGCCGGGCTTTAGCCAGAAAATGACAGCTAACCTGCAGCCAGGTGAATATGATATGACCTGCGGCCTGTTGACTAACCCGAAAGGCAAACTCATTGTAAAAGGTAGCGCAACGGCGGATGCCGCGCAGGGCGATGCTCTGCTGAGCCTAAGTGGCGCGATTACTGAATACAAAGCCTATGTGACAGCCGAAACTGCACAACTGGTTGCGGGCACCAAAGCATTCACCGATGCGATTAAAGCTGGCGATCTGGAAAAAGCGAAATCGCTGTATGCGCCAACCCGTCAGCATTATGAGCGTATTGAACCGATTGCTGAACTGTTCTCCGATCTCGACGGCAGCATCGATGCACGTGAAGATGATTATGAGCAAAAAGCCGCCGATCCTAAATTCACCGGCTTCCACCGTCTGGAGAAAGCGTTGTTCGGCGACAACACCACCAAAGGTATGGACAAGTATGCCGACCAATTAAACCGCGATGTTCTTGACCTGCAAACGCGTATTAGCGAACTGGCCTTCCCACCGTCAAAAGTGGTTGGCGGGGCAGCAGGACTGATTGAAGAAGTCGCTGCCAGCAAAATTAGCGGAGAAGAGGATCGCTACAGCCATACCGATCTGTGGGATTTCCAGGCCAATATCGATGGCGCGCAGAAAATCGTCGATCTCCTGCGCCCTCAGTTACAAAAATCCAATGCTGAGCTGTTGGCGAAGGTGGATGCGAACTTCAAAAAAGTCGATACCATTCTGAGCAAGTACCGTACCAAAGACGGCTTTGAAACCTATGACAAACTGACCGACGCCGATCGCAATGCGCTGAAAGGGCCAATCACGACGCTGGCGGAAGACTTGTCGCAATTACGCGGTGTTCTGGGTCTGGATTAAGCAAAATGCAGCAAGATAATGAAAACGGCGTGAGCGAACCTTCACGCCGACGTTTACTGAAAGGGATGGGCGCCCTGGGTGGGGCGCTGGCGCTGGCGGGTGGATGTCCGGTTGCCCACGCGCAAAAACCACAAAGCGCGCCGGGAACGCTGTCCCCCGATGCGCGTAGTGAAACGCAGCCGTTTTATGGTCAGCATCAGGCAGGGATCCTGACGCCGCAGCAGGCATCGATGATGCTGGTGGCGTTCGATGTTCTCGCCAGCGATAAGGCTGATCTGGAACGCTTGTTCCGCTTGCTGACTACCCGATTTGCGTTTCTGACCACGGGCGGGCCGGCGCCGGATACGCCGAACCCGCGTTTACCCCCTATGGATTCCGGTATCCTCGGCGCATACATTGCGCCAGACAACCTGACGATGACGTTGTCAGTCGGCGCCTCGCTATTTGATGAACGTTATGGCCTGAAATCGCAGATGCCGAAAAAGCTGCAAAAAATGACCCGCTTCCCGAATGATTCGCTGGATGCGGCGCTGTGCCATGGTGATTTGCTGCTGCAGATTTGTGCCAACACGCAGGACACCGTTATCCATGCGCTGCGCGATATCATTAAACATACGCCCGATCTCCTTAGCGTGCGCTGGAAACGTGAAGGGTTTATTTCCGACCATGCCGCGCGCAGCAAAGGCAAAGAGACCCCGGTCAACTTGCTTGGTTTTAAGGATGGCACCGCGAATCCGGACGCGACGGATGCGAAGTTGATGCAAGACGTGGTGTGGGTTACGGACGGGCAGGGCGAACCTGTCTGGGCGCAAGGTGGTAGTTATCAGGCCGTCAGGCTCATTCAGTTTCGCGTCGAGTTCTGGGATCGTACGCCGCTGAAAGAGCAGCAAACGATATTTGGTCGAGATAAACACACCGGCGCGCCGCTGGGTATGCAGCACGAGCACGATGTGCCTGACTATGCCAGCGATCCCGAGGGTGAGGTGATTGCGCTCGACAGTCATATCCGCCTGGCGAATCCGCGCACGAAAGAGACCGAGTCCAGCCTGATGATGCGCCGTGGCTACAGTTATTCGCTCGGTGTGACCCCATCCGGTCAACTGGATATGGGACTGTTGTTTGTCTGCTATCAACACGATCTGGAAAAAGGCTTTTTGACTGTGCAGAAACGCCTCAACGGTGAAGCGCTGGAAGAGTACGTCAAACCAATTGGTGGGGGCTACTTCTTTGCTTTGCCGGGTGTCAAAACCGCTGATCAATATCTGGGACAATCTCTACTCGAAGCCTGATGATCACGCCCCGTTGTACAGCGGGGCTTTTCCTGACATCTGTATGAATGAACAAATTATTTTTTATGATCGGTATGAGACTGAAATAATTCTGTCATCTCTCTGCAAGAGACTGTCTCTGGTGATTAGATAGAATTTAAGTTAACAGCAAGTAAAAATATTGTTGCATTAACGAAAGATTATGATGTAATTATAAGAAACAGCGGTAGTTCCCGGCGGTGATAGTCGTTCACTATGGAGATCGCGATGGAAAAGTCCTGTATTGGACACATTTTTCACAGTAGCTGCAGTACGTTACGCGGACGTTTCTCTTCCGGTAGCCACCTCGTCACCGCTAAATTTCTCTCCCTTTCACTTCTTATCTTCGTAACTGACACCTTGTACGGTGCGCGTAGCCGTGTGTGGCGTCTTATCCGAAAGCAAGCAATGGCTTACAAGGAAGCCAACCCTCAGATGTTCGTGCGCATAATCGTGCCGCCAACGGCACGTGTGATGTATACCTACAACTCAAGGTGCTATCCATGGGAAGACAAAAAGCAGTGATCAAAGCTCGTCGTGAAGCAAAACGTGTGCTGAGGCGGGATTCGCGTAGTCATAAACAACGTGAAGATGAATCGGTCACCTCGCTTGTACAGATGGGCGGCGTAGAAGCGATTGGTATGGCGCGTGATAGTCGCGACGCCACGCCAATCACGGCGCGGAATGAAGCTCAGGCCCAGTACCTGAATGCTATCGAGAGTAAACAGCTGATCTTCGCTACAGGTGAAGCCGGGTGTGGTAAAACCTGGATCAGCGCGGCAAAAGCAGCAGAGGCCCTGATCCACAAAGACGTGGACAGGATCATTGTAACCCGTCCAGTTCTGCAAGCTGATGAAGACCTCGGCTTCTTACCTGGAGATGTTTCCGAGAAGTTTGCGCCTTATTTTCGTCCAGTGTATGACGTGCTGGTGAAACGTCTGGGCGCCTCCTTCATGCAATATTGCCTGCGGCCTGAGATTGGTAAGGTGGAAATCGCGCCATTCGCCTATATGCGTGGACGCACATTTGAAAATGCAGTGGTCATTCTTGACGAGGCTCAGAATGTTACTGCAGCACAGATGAAGATGTTTTTGACTCGCCTCGGAGAGAATGTGACGGTGATTGTGAACGGGGATGTGACCCAGTGCGATCTACCCGCCCACGTTCGCTCAGGGCTAAGCGATGCGCTGGCCCGTTTCGAAGAAGATGATATGGTTGGGATTGTTCGTTTCAATAAAGACGATTGCGTCCGTTCGGCACTCTGTCAGCGGACGCTCAATGCTTACAACTGATAAGTACTCCGTCTTCAAGGCCCGGGAAACCGGGCTTTGTTATTTGACGTCAGCAGATTACTTTCTTTTGCTGCTCCAGTAGTTGGCGCAGGCCTGGTCAAACAGCTGGTTATTTTCGTCTATTTTCTTTAGCGCTTGTGCCAGAAAGGTCAGCAGGTCATCCTTATAAATCCCACCTACCGTAGTTTCTTTTCGTAAGATCCCATTGCTGGTGTAGGTTTTTTTAATGGTGACGTTATGCCTGACGTTGCAAATAACCGTTCGCTGATACTCTTCGTAGAATCGGCTGTCAGGATCGAAAAACGTATTTATTTCATTCGGTGTACGTTTGAGGATTTTTCGCGAGAAAACCTTCAACGGAATAAATCCTGCTTCGTCTGCCTGCGACATGAGCTCATCCAGCAAAGTTCCTTCTATGTTTAACATGCCGTTATTTTCCTGATTGCTTGAGAAAGCGGTTGTTACAGCATAAGAGTGGATTGGATAATGTGCAACGGGGCGGGGGATGATGCTTGATAGCGCGATGCTTATCAGACCTACAGGTTAACGCTATTCAGGACGGGTCACATGCGAAAAAAAAAGCCCGTACTTGCGTATGAGCTCTTTCTCGAATATGGCAGTGAGGGGGGCTGCCATGTTTACTTTCATTATCATTCGCGTTAATTATTATTTATATACAATGTGTTGTCATTATTGTTTGTTCGTTGGCGTATTGCTATCTTTTTGTAAATCCGTCATTTTATGCAGTACAGGATGCATTACAGAATAGTGGGGATTATGCCAAAGAAAGCCAGAGAACTGTCCGCCTTATAATGGAAAACATAAAAATAATAAGTATCTTTAAAATAAACGAAAAAGTACCTTTTATGACATGTATTGCAACCGATATGGTAGAAAGTGAAGGCGGAATAAAGCTTATGCTGGAAAGTGGTGAAAGCATCTGCATTAAAGATTACAGTTATTACCTCCTTTCATTAATGCCCTGATCTGAATTCCTGTTTTGTTGTTTCGTCTTTAATTTTCTTACCTCATGACAAACATCACTTTTATGTCAAATCATAGTTCGGTTAGTATTGCATCAACTAAACCATAGGAATGACAAGGAAAAGGGAATGGATCGTCAATACAACAATGAACTGACCCCCGGATATTTCGTCAGGTAACGTCTTTAAGGACAGGAGAACAGACTAATGGGAGCTATGGGGTTTTACCTGCGGGTAGGTGATCCGACTACCTGCGGGGGAAAGATACTGACCGGGGATGAAACGTTAAGCTGGTATGGTGTGGCAGGAGCACGGGAAGGTGACGTCGTGTCGTGCGGTCAGCATCCGGGAACGTATAGAATTCTGGGTGGAACATCTGATACATGGGACGTAGGCAGAAGGCTGGCAGGAACGCTGGACAGTGTCAGTTCCTGTCCGTGCCGGGCAAGGTTCATCCAGTCAATCCCGGATTGCTATATCAAGGATGATACGCCCGAAGAGCAGGCAGAAAAGGCGCGATTGCTCGCTCTTGTCACTCTGCGGGAAGAGCAGGAGCAGCAGAAAGCAGAGGAAAAACGACTGGCGGAAGAACGTGATCGTAATCGTGTCTTTGCTAAATCCTGCCTTCGTGGTGAGGGCTGTAATGATGCCGGGGAAGAGCAGGAACCTCATACTAATTTTGCTTCATTGGCATTTTATCAGTCTCTTCCTTCTGCCGATCCAGCATCCGATACTGATGTTCCCCAACATGCTCAGACTGCCAAGAAAAAGAAACCTGTAGATGATATACCGAAACCGAAAAAGCGAAGTGCCCTGTATAAATGGCTGAACGGTGATCACGAAGAAATCGAATATCAGCGGGCAACGGCTGCAGCGACAAGTGCTGCTAATGCTCAAATGGCTGTTGAAGGAGCCAGTATCCTTGGTCTGGTAGGTGGAAGTGCCATTACGTCAGGAACGTGGGCTGTTCGGGGGGCAACCCTTGGAGAAATAGCCGCTGCAGGTCCCGGTGCTTTCATCGCAGCTATTGTAGTGGGAATGATGCCCGGCAGGCTCAATGAGGGTGAACAGGACTTTATTGACCGTATGCGTCTGGAACAGATGCGTGAAGCGCCAAGCCGTGTGCGTTATACATCGGAGCAGGACGATAAAGGTAATCTGATTCCTCATGGCTGGCATACACCACCCGGTAAAGATATGGTGCGTGTGCGCAAAATGGCGTGGGACAGTAGCCGAAAAGCATATACATTTACTACAGAGGAAGATCCGCGTATAACAATCATTTGGACGCCAGACAGTTCAGGTGTCAATGTTCCTTCAAATACAGGCAACCAGAACCCGGTAAGGATACCTAATCCAGTTGTTGTTGATCCGCTGCCGAAAAATACCAGTATTGAGGCTACAACCACTCCGGCACCGGAAGAGAAGAATTTTGCGGATTATATTCTTGTTCTACCAATATCAGATATTCTACCTATTTATGTTTATTTGAGCCAAAGAAAAGGAATGCCAGATAAAGGCCATTCTTATCATCCAGCTCCAGAAACAGAAGAAATAACGGGTATTGCTGATCTGATTGAAGTTAAGGGTCGCACACCTAAACAAGGTGGAGGAGGAACACGAGAACGTTGGATGGACAAGAAGAAACGACGGGTTTATGAATGGGATTCGCAACATGGTGAATTGGAAGAATACCGAGCGAGTGATGGAGAGCACCTTGGCTCTTTGGATCATTTAACTGGCTCTAGATTAAAACCTGCCGTTAAGGGTAGGAATATTAAACGTTATTTGTGAGGTTGGCATGTCTTATAAAATACGATTACAGTGGTTCAACAAACAAACATCTGAGGGTGAAGGAAAGGAATTTTCAGGTGTTTTAGATAATAATGTTTATTTTTTGGATAAGATTGGTCTATCTAACGAACCTCAGATCTATGATGGTGTATATGACGTGGTAGTCGAATGGTTGCCATATATACAACCGTATTTTCAGCATCAAATAAATTTGCAGCGATATGATTATCAGCTAGCTTTTCGTCCAATTTGATTGAATTATTGCTCTATCGCTGTGGTAGAGCATATTTTTAACTTTAAATAATCTCCCATATAATATATTTCTTCGTTCCTTTATCTTCTGATTTTTGTTCACGAATAATCGTATAAGACTTCAGGTATTCGCATATCTGCCTCATAAATCAATTGGTTGTAAAGATCGATAGTTGTATTGTTGATAGTTTTTATCGATCGATGTCGATGAATTGATCGTAACGTTCCGGTGAACTCACATTGACAGCACTGATCGGTTCTGCATTTCACAGCCCGGCTCAGTTATTCAGGGGATTTTTCGCGAAGGGTAATAGTTCGTGCTGTCGCTCTTCCGGTAATGAAGGCAGACGTTTCAGCGCCGATTTCAGCCAGCCATACGGCTCCACGCCGTTCAGCCGCGCCGTCAGCCAGGCCCACAGCGCATCCAGTTGCGGTTTCGCATACCGTTGTCGCATAACCATCCGTGACCAGTATTCCGCTCCAGCTCGCCAGCCACGCTTCGGGATAACGCGCTGCCCGTCCGGGCTGACAGTCGAAGCAGACCACGCCGTCGCCCGTGGTTTCGCCGCTGACATACGCCCACAGGTAGCCGTTCTGCGCCTTCCCGTCCTTTTACGTGTTCAGGATTTGCAGCGGCGTTTCATCCGCATGAATCACCGGGCGGTTTAACAGTTCCGTGCGCAGCAGTTCCGCCAGCGGCATCAGCCAGACGCAGGCCGCGCCCACCCATCCGGCCAGCGTGCTGACCGACAGTTCCCCTCCGGCCCTGGCGAACACCTGCTGCTGGTGATACAGTGGCTGGCGGTCGCAGAACTTGCTGACTAGGACCTGCGCCACCAGACCCGCTTCAGGAATGCCTTTCGGGATAATCTGCGCGGACAGACTGCCTGACACCACGCGCTGGCAGCCGTCGCAGCCGTACTGCGGACGAACGTAACGCGTCACCACGAACCGCGCCGGGATGTAGTCCAGCCGCTCGCTGATTTCATCGCGGATATGCCGCAGCAGCTGGCCGCAGTCCGGGCAGGCGCAGGCGTGAGGTCTGATAACGGTTTCTTTGCGCGGAAGGTGTGCAGGCAGCGGTTGACGGATGGGACATGTTTTCTTCTCTTCCGGCTCCGGCAGCAGGCGTGCAAGCTGCGCTTGTGCAGAAGCGATATCCGCGTCGGCATCCTCTTCGAACAGGGAACGCTGTAAGCCGCTGAAGGATTCGGCCTGACGGCCAACGCGCTGCTGACGGGCCAGCATCAGGGCTTCTTTCAGCAGGTGTATCATATGCGGTTAGATATTTTCTTCCAATCGTTCGAAAATAATATCTGCCTTATTTTGAGGACTCCTTTCTAAAATATATCGATAATCGCTTGCATGAGGTTCTGGGATTCTATCTATATCAATGTTTCCCTCCCTCAGATCATCTAATGTATTTTTCTCTATCCATTGAAATGATGTTATTAATATGCATTATAATATAAATAAATATTGATTTTTCATCTGACTCAGCTAATCTTAATATGTTCCGAAGACATATTCCAACTATGACCTTTTTGCCTTCTTCCTCATTTAGTTCTTTTGATGGTTTATTAATATCTATCAAGTCTTCATATTCTTCAATAGTTGGATTTTGAACTTTTATTATATAATCATCTGTATCGAAAAATTTAGCTCCAAACGTCTCCGCTATTTTTTACCTGCTGTTGTCTTTCCAGATCAAGTATGTCCTTCTATACAAATGGTAGTATGTTCAGATAATATATCTAATAAGCATGTCGCGTCTTCAGCTCTAATCGTAACACTCATTTAATATACCTCATCGTTAATGCGTTGAATAAATTATATTCAACAATACATTGTATGCAGTATCTAATCGATAGGCCACAAGGCATAAGAATTTGAAAGCTTGTGTATAAATATAATGGCATCCAATTACAAAATTGAATGCCTACATGTAAAATATTACATCCCGTAATACTTAGAGCTAAACGATACGGTTATTGGTGCTTCATCGTATAAACAACTTACAGTTATTTTTAATTTCCGTCGATGATCATAATATGTGTGGCTATGCGTTTTTTTACCAACTAACTCAAGTTCTGATAAGCCTATACTTAATGCTCCGAGGAAAATTTCAGAATCGAATTCTTGATTTCTGTAATGCGGAATTGTTTTTTTAAAATCAACTTCTACAAAGCTAATATAATTACCTTCAGCACAAAGATGCATCCGGCAATCATCATCTTCTACAAAGATGCTGCCAACTTCATTGCCTTTACACTCAAAGATTTTTTCTGCTTGTGGAATTTGCATTCCCATGTATTGAAACGGTCTGTGAAATGGTTTACACATTATAGGGGTATTGGCATGAGATGCTTTATCTAAAGCGGTGCCAAGATTATCAAATATTTTCTCGTCGCTCATGACGTTTTTATTAAAAACCATCCCTATGCTTTGAATTAATCTTTTAAAGGCTTCAACATAGTTATCTTCATTTCTAAAATCTGCATACAGTTTCCCAATGAGAAAACCCGGAGGCTCACATTCTTTCAGCATAATAGGTAATACTTTTATTTTTTTACCGCTTATTTGATAATTCATTGCCACATCAAGTTCATTGACTACCCAAGGCGCATTTATTGAATCAGGCGATAGAACAACAGCAAAGTAATCAACACTATCAATACCCTCCCTGATTTTTTGAATCAGAGAGTCGCCAATTTTCATTTCTGCCTCATCAAGCCAATAACGTACACCGTGATTTTCAAGGTCTCTTGCTAACTTTCTGACAAATGGCTTGTCATTATGATTATGGCTTAAAAAAACTCTAATACTCATAGGTCCCTCAACAAGAAGTTATGTAATAACTTACAGCTTCGTCGGATACCATCAAGGCACATCCTTGTGTCTTGAGTTAATGAAGCTTTGACTGAGCAAACTAAAACGGCCTGACCATCCCATCATGATTAGTCTCAACAAAATCAGCCTACCACTGTAGCATCAATCTTCGCTGCTCAAGATGCTTAGCCTTATGGGGATAGGCAGCACGAACACTGTTGCTTTCCTTGTGGCTCATCTGGCGTTCTACCGCACCTTCAGGCCATTGCCCTGATTCAATAAGAGCACTACATGCCAGCGTGCGGAAACCATGACCGCAGATGTCCTGTGTGGTGTCATAGCCCATCTTACGCAGCGCCTTGTTGATTGTGTTTTCAATCAGAACAGCTAAACCTTGGCAAGGCAATACCCCGACCACTCATCCATCAACGCCACCCGCTTAGACCATAACGTCCCACGTTGATACGCAGCCCTTGACTTATCTGCTAACTGGTGAGCTATCGCATGTTCAATAACCTCACGCGGGTAGATAGTCGTTTCACCAGCCCAATCACGAAATATCGATCTAAACCCATGCTGTGTTAAGTTGGTGCATCCCGTTCGCTTTAGGAATGCCAGCAAAGCCGTGTCGGAAAACTGCCCTTTACGAATGGCAGGGGACACAAAGTTATTGCTCTTAAAATAGGGTAAATCTTTTAATAGGTAACAGCAGCTTGGAAGGAAGAACCCTGTGTTCTTTCCCTGTCGTGAGATAATTTTCTGGAGTGTTCAGGTGGGGCGTTTTCACACAACCTATAGCAAGTTTGTTGTAGTAATCAAAGGTCCAAAAAAAACTTCCATTAGGAAAATCACAGCAAAAACAATAAGTTCAGATACAAAAAGCCCGTTTACACGAGCTTCTTTATGCAGGACAAAACCAATATTACGTTGTAACTGATTGATTCTGTATCAAATATGGCGGTGAGGGGGGGATTGACTCGCTTCGGGCAGCCTGTTCTCTGCGCTCTCAGTCTGTCCAACTGGCTGCGCTGCTACTCGGCCCATCCCTGGGCCTCGCCCCTACGGGGCCAGCGCATGCGCTGTTCAAAATTGCTCCCGGCAATTTTGTGTCGACCCCCGGTCGGGGCTTCTCATCCCCCCGCAGGCGTGCAACATGCGAAAAAAAAGCCCGTACTTACGTACGAGCTCTTTCTC
>NZ_JAOWDA010000032.1:0-77259 GCF_030336725.1 Citrobacter sp. Cb031 | reverse complement strand
GATTCGAACCCCCGATACGTTGCCGTATACACACTTTCCAGGCGTGCTCCTTCAGCCACTCGGACACCTCACCATATTGTTGTTCCTGTGCTACCGGAACGGGCGCTAATTTAGGGAAATACCGCTCCGGCGTCAATCAACTTTTTGAAAAAAACGTGCATTTACACAAACTTCAATCAATATGCAGCTTAAATAAGCGGGAATTGTTTTTTTTGCCAGCACCCTAAAATTTGCTACTCTGATGTTCCCTCGAAAAATGATGATTATAAGTGCGAGTACGTTCCGCATAACAATGTTCAGGAGACGTTATGGATATAATTTTCTATCACCCAACATTCGATACAACCTGGTGGCTTAATGCGCTGACAAAGGCCATACCTGGCGCGCGGGTTCGTGAGTGGAAGGCAGGTGATAATGCGCATGCTGACTACGCGCTGGTCTGGCATCCTCCGGTTGAAATGCTCGCCGGACGAAAATTAAAAGCCGTATTTGCGCTGGGTGCGGGCGTCGATTCTATTCTCAGTAAACTAAACGCTCATCCGGAAATGTTGGATGCGTCGATCCCGCTTTTCCGTCTGGAAGATACGGGGATGGGCCTGCAAATGCAGGAATATGCGGTTAGTCAGGTATTGCACTGGTTCCGTCGCTTTGATGACTACCAGGCATTAAAAAACCAGGCGAAATGGCAACCGTTGCCAGAATATACCCGCGATGAGTTTAGCGTCGGGATCATGGGCGCTGGTGTTTTAGGCGCAAAAGTTGCAGAAAGTCTGCAAGCATGGGGGTTCCCGCTACGCTGCTGGAGTCGTACGCGTAAATCCTGGTCTGGTGTGGAAAGCTTCGCCGGTACCGAGGAACTGGGCGCGTTTTTGAGTCAAACTCGCGTGCTGATCAACCTCCTGCCTAATACGGCAGAAACCGTAGGCATTATTAACGCTGATTTACTCAGCCAATTGCAGGATGGCGCTTACGTGCTCAACCTGGCGCGCGGCGTTCATCTCAATGAAGACGATCTTCTGGCATCGCTGGACAGCGGCAAAGTGAAAGGTGCCATGCTGGATGTCTATAGCCGTGAACCGCTGCCGGAAACCAGCCCGCTATGGAAACATCCGCGTGTGGCAATGACGCCGCATATCGCCGCGGTAACACGCCCGGCAGAGGCGGTGGACTACATCTCCCGTACGATTTTGGACCTGGAAAGTGGTAAATCCGTAACGGGTCAGGTCGATCGCGTTCGGGGATATTGATGGTAACCCGGCAAGTGCCGGGTTTGAGCTAATAAATGGCGACGATACCTGCTATCCTTGACGGAAAATGACTACAGGAGAGAGTTATGTATCCCGTTGACCTGCATATGCATACCGTCGCCAGTACCCACGCCTACAGCACCTTAAGTGATTACATCGCCGAAGCCCATCGCAAAGGCATCAAGCTGTTTGCCATAACCGATCATGGACCGGACATGGCGGATGCGCCTCATCACTGGCACTTTATTAATATGCGCATTTGGCCTCGTATCGTCGATGGCGTAGGGATCCTGCGCGGTATCGAGGCGAATATTAAGAATATTGAAGGCGAAATCGACTGTTCAGGTCCGATGTTTACCTCCCTGGATCTCATCATTGCGGGCTTCCATGAGCCGGTTTTTGCACCTCACGATAAAGACACCAATACCCAGGCAATGATAGCCACGATGGCCAGTGGTCACGTGCACATCATCAGCCATCCGGGGAATCCCAAATATCCCGTTGATATCACAGCGATTGCGCAGGCGGCGGCAAAATACCAGGTCGCGCTGGAAATCAATAACTCCTCGTTTTTGCATTCGCGTAAGGGGAGTGAGGACAATTGTCGCGCGGTCGCTGCGGCGGTGCGTGATGCCGGGGGCTGGGTGGCGTTAGGGTCGGATTCACATACCGCTTTCACACTGGGTGAATTTGGTGAATGCCGTAAAATTCTGGATGATGTAAATTTCCCGGAAGACAGAATTTTAAACGTCACCCCTAAACGCCTGCTGGCGTTTCTGGAATCGCGAGGCATGGAGCCGATCGCGGAATTTGCTGAACTGTAATTGTTACTAACTGGAATATATCAATGAACGAGTTTTCTATCCTGTGTCGTGTACTGGGCTCGCTGTTTTACCGCCAACCGCAGGACCCTTTACTGGTTCCTCTGTTTACCCTGATTAGTGAAGGTAAACTGTCCGCCAACTGGCCGCTGGAACAGGACGAACTGCTCACTCGTCTGCAGAAAAGCTGCGATATGCCTCAGCTGGCTGCGGATTACAACGCGCTGTTTGTCGGCGACGAGTGTGCGGTGCCGCCTTATCGTAGCGCCTGGGTAGAAGGGGCGAAAGAATCCGATGTTCGTGCTTTTCTTTCTGCCCGCGGAATGCCGCTGGCAGATACGCCTGCAGATCATATTGGCACGCTGTTGCTGGCGGCTTCATGGCTTGAAGACCAGTCTGCGGAAGATGAAAGTGAAGCACTCGAAACCTTGTTTGTGGAATACCTGTTGCCCTGGTGCGGCACGTTCCTTGGCAAAGTTGAAGCGCACGCAAACACACAGTTCTGGCGTACCATGGCACCGTTAACGCGTGATGCCATTGGTGCGATGTGGGACGAATTGCAGGAAGATACTGAAGAATAAATGTGATTTAGATCTCATTAAACTGCAACTCAAAATACATCATTGCATGAATTGTGTGCACGATCTCATTCCCATGCCGTTTTTCTGCTAAGATACGCGGCATGAACATACTTCTCTCAATTGCAATCACAACGGGCATTCTCTCTGGGATTTGGGGATGGGTGGCCGTATCTCTTGGTTTACTCAGTTGGGCTGGCTTTCTGGGCTGCACGGCCTATTTTGCCTGTCCGCAGGGTGGGCTGAAAGGGTTGTGGATCTCGGCGTGTACGCTGCTAAGCGGTGTGGTGTGGGCGTTGGTGATTATTAACGGTAGCGCGCTTGCCCCGCATATGGACATTATTGGTTATGTCATGACGGGAATTGTCGCGTTTCTAATGTGTATTCAGGCAAAGCAATGGTTGCTTTCATTTGTGCCGGGCACCTTTATTGGCGCATGCGCAACGTTTGCAGGGCAGGGTGACTGGCAGTTGGTCGTGCCTTCTCTGGCGCTGGGGCTGGTATTCGGCTATGCGATGAAAAACAGCGGATTGTGGTTGGCATCTCGTCGTGAGAATCGGCTATCGTCGACGCTGACCAGTAAATAAAAAAAAGCGTGAGGGTTTTCCTCACGCTTTTTATGCTGTATCGAGCACTCAGGATTCCGGAGGTACCGACAAATGGCGGTATTTAACCAGGATGTCATTATCAACTTGTTTCTTATCCTGCAAATCCCACAATCCGCGATCAATCCCGTCATTAATCAGGAAGATAACGCCGGTTTCAATTGCTGACATCAGACAAAGCATAACCGGTTCGTTAGAGGTGTAGCCAATTTCACCTTCCAACAGTCGCTGGTAGTCAATGAAGCGGAATACCCCAGCCTGCACTTCATAAGACAAGATAGTTTTGCTGGTATTCACCGATGAGAGGATTTCACCGGTACTAACGTTAACCACACGCAGGTTGACCGCTATCTGGTCGAGCTGGTATTGCGTATCGGCGCCAATACCGAAATAGCGCGCACCAACGCCACCCGATTTAACGTTGCTTTCATAACCAATAATTGACCCTTCTACCATGATGTTTGCCGCGGTCAGAGACTGCAGAGGGATCCGGTTATTAATGGCAACAGTGCCGTTTTCCTGAGCTGCACGAATGATTTTTCGTTCGTTAAGCAAGTTCTGCAATCCCTGACGTTCCAGCGGGACGAACCAACGAGAATCCTTCAATGCTGTGACAAGCATCGCCGTGGCGCTTTGCGGGACGGCGGTTGAGAAGTTACTTGCCGGATAAGGTTTAAACTGGCCAGTCTCATCCTGAATATTGTATACCGAGACAAAAATCTTACCTGTAGGCATGGGCAGGTGCGTCAAGTCTTTATAGCTTTGGGCTCGGGGCATTAATGTCGGCTTAGCGGCTTCTTGCGGCGGGGCTGTTAAACATCCGCTGAGTAAAATTACTGCCACCATGATAAGTAAGCGCTGCATGATTTTTTCCTTTCGTGGCTATAATTTAGAAATCGGTCGACTGATTTTGTAAACCCGACACTTCAATAGTCGACGTTCTCCCCGTTTTCCTGTCCGTGACATTGAGTTGCAGTTGTCCATCCCGGTTGGCGATATCAACGATAAAATCGCTGGTTACCATCCTTCCCGGCTTACCGGTATTGATATTGGTAAGTAAGCCACCGAGTATTTGTGACTGGATCGCCTGGGTAAAGTTATCCAGCGCTGTTGGGGTTTCAATCCCGTAGTCGCCGGCACTCGGATCTTTATACGAGTTTTGCGCCTGGGCGCTGTTCAGTAAAAAAGAGCCGTTATTTGGGTTACCACCAAAGTTAGGATTGCGGAACTGGAACGTCATATTTCCGGCCCAACTTAATGGTGAAATCAGCATGAGCAAAACCACTGCATGTTTGACACGCATGAAAGCCTCCGGACAAAATCATGTTTTAGAATTCATCGCGCGCTAAATCGCTCGTGCTTAATAGTGTTTGATCTATTTGCCGACGATTTAATGCTTCCTCTGTTTCTGCCAATGCAAAGACCACAATTTTGTCGAAGTCTCTTTTCGTCGGGAATAAAAAAGTCTGGAAGATAACGTCCTGATTGACCGTTATGGTGATCCAACTTCCCCAACGTGCACTGGGTCTTTCATTAATGGTTAAGTTTCCTGTGTACTTACTTTCCCACTTGTCACTAAAGGCCCGGTAAAAATCATGGCCAATGGAAGAGACAGTGTGGTCAGTTAACAGTCCGGGAACCTCCACCTCTACAGCCGCGTGTAGATTCCCGGCAGCAAGGAACAAATTTGCTGCCACAATCCAGGTCAAATAGCGTTTCATGGCTTTATCGCCTGAGGTTATCATTGGCCCACGAGACCGCCTGCGTACGATTTTTGACAGCTATCTTTTTGAAAAGATTATAAAGATGTGTTTTCACCGTATTTTCACTAATAAATAGTGAACGCGCGATTTCAATATTTGAGGCGCCGATACGCAGTTTATTAAGGATCTCTTTTTCACGGTGCGTAAGTAATGCCGACTCCGTGCTGTTATAGCGGTAGTTCCCGGAATGCGTGATCAGGTAGCTGGCAAGCTTTTGCGAAAAGTAGCATTCGCCCCGCAACACACCCTGCAAACCGCTGACTACACGCTGCTCATCTTCAGTTGCGTAAAATACGCCATTGATATGCGGCCAGTTTTCAATATCCCGGTAAGGATAATCATCTGGGGTATTCAACAATAAAGTTTTTATATTGTTGTTTTTTCTGCTCAAATTATCTTGCCAGTAATGGATCAGTTTTTTATCTGCCTCCATCATATCCAGTAAAACAATGCAGCTGGAGGATATATCATCCAGAGAACGTTGAATATTATGTAGTTTTCCGGTTAACGCCAGCGATTGCTTTAAATGCTGTAATAACGCAGTTGCCTGCAGGGATGGTTTAGTGATCAACAATAATGTATGACCATGAATACTATGGACTTCATTAAACATGATGAAACTCCACTTTTTTAGTCGCACACCTGACAGTTGCCTCTACTAAAATAGAGGCACCAGAAGTACTGACAGATGTTGCACTGCTGTGTAGAAATAAAACTTCGACCCAACGGGGTGAAAATATTAAAACAAATGGACTTCAACTGATTTCAATCTAGCTATTACAAATCTTAAAGCAAGTGTTAAACATGTTACATAATGTAAATTTATATATTAAAATGTGATTTTTGCGTTTTTGTGGAGTTTAGATTTGATAGTAAAGTTGTACATTTTAGCGTTATTGCATAGATTTAAAAAATCATACAAATTATAATATCTTATTGAATTTTAAGAAATAAAATTATAATTAGATGGTTTTAGATTTCTAATGAATTTTGATTTTTTTGTCTCACTTTAAGTTGAACAATTTTAGATAGAAAAAAATGACACTTGTCACGACTTGTACCGAGGACAATCCCACTACCGTCTGCAAGGCCCAGAAAACGCGGAAAACGCGTTTTTTTGTTACTGCATAGAAATTCACTCATCGGGTTACAAAAGAAATAAAATCCAGAGCTATAACGGTGTTAATTGCTGTTAATTAGTACTTTGGGGTGAATCTGGATATAAAAATACAACTGGTGGGTGAGTTATTTAAAATGTTTCAACGGACATACTCTTCATCGTAACGTGGCGTTAACAAATGTAAGTCACGTTAACAATAATTTGAGTGGTAAATAATTTAACCTTATGTACGACCAGGTCCAGGGTGACAACATGAAAAACAAGTTGTTATTTATGATGTTTACAATGCTGGGTGTGCCTGGGATTGCATCCGCTACAAGTTATGATTTAGCTAACTCAGAATATAACTTTGCGGTAAATGAATTAAGTAAGTCTTCATTTAATCAGGCAGCCATTATTGGTCAGGTTGGCACTGCGAACAGTGCAAATACTCGACAGGGGGGCTCGAAGTTATTGTCGGTTATTTCGCAAGAAGGTTCTGGTAACCGAGCGAAAACAGACCAGACGGGGTCATATAACTTTGCATATATTGATCAAACGGGTAGTTCCAATGACGCGAGTATTAAACAAGGTTCATACGGTAATACGGCGGTAATTATCCAGAAAGGTTCTGGTAATAAAGCCAATATTACTCAGTACGGTACACAAAAAACAGCAGTTGTGGTGCAGAGACAGTCGCAAATGGCAATTCGCGTTACTCAACGCTAATCCATTAACGACGATTAAATCAATCCGATGGGGGTTTACCATGAAACTTTTAAAAGTGGCAGCATTCGCAGCAATCGTAGTTTCTGGCAGTGCTCTGGCTGGTGTTGTTCCGCAATGGGGCGGCAATCATCATGGTGGCGGTAGTAACTATGGCCCAGACTCTTCACTGAGTATCTACCAATATGGGTCAAACAACGCTGCGAATGCTCTGCAAAGTGATGCGCGTAAATCAGATGTCACTATTACACAACATGGGCGTGGTAACGGGGCTGTAGTTGGTCAAGGCGCTGATGACAGTACCATTAGCCTGAAACAGACTGGCTTCCAGAACAATGCCACTATCGATCAGTGGAATGCTAAAAATGCTGATATTAGTGTAACCCAGTTCGGTGGCCGTAATGGTGCGTTGGTTAATCAGACCGCGTCTGACTCCAATGTGCTGATTCAGCAAGTTGGCTTTGGCAACAACGCTACAGCTAACCAACACTAATTCAGTTTTCTGACTGATAATAAACAGGGCGTGAGCCCTGTTTTTTTTTCGGGAGAATATGATGCATACGCTATTACTCATTGCCGCGCTGGCAAATCAAATAACATTCAATACTACTCAGCAAGGTGATATGTACACCATTATTCCTCAGGTGACGTTAACCCAACCGTGCGTATGTGAGGTACAAGTCCTTGCCATACGTCAAGGGCAGGGGGGACAAAGCCAGTCGCAGCAGAAAATAAGCCTTTCGGTCCCTGCTAATCGACCGATTGAATTAACCAAACTGAGCTTTAATATTTCATCTGAGGATTCGGTCAAAATTATCGTTACCGTTTCAGATGGGCAGTCTCTGCATCTGTCGCAACAATGGCCTGACTCAAACAGTCACCCATAATTTTTTGCTGTATTTGCATTAAGGGTGTGGCTGGGAATGCGCTGCTGTTCTATGAATATAGAAGCGTGTGAACGTTTGTATTTGATCGTTAATCGTAGCGGTGAAGGATCATTTCGATCCCTCAAAGATGGCTAATCATTGAGGAACCCTTATGTGTACATTATTAAAGCGTGTTTTAAGTACCAGTTTATGTGCTTTTTCTCTTTTAACCCTCCCTGCAATTGCGCAGCAAATCACAACCGGCGGGGTTATTCATTTTCGCGGAGCGATAGTTGAATCACCTTGCGACGTTAACAGACAGCAGCAGCAAATTGAATTGTCATGTATCCGCAACGGCACCAACCAGAATAGTCTTTACAACCCGCAACAGCTCGCGACAACCCCTCAGAATGTGCAGGAAATTGCCACAGTCAAAATGCACTACCTCAATGAACAGAAAAACATGGCGATTCTTAATATTGAATATAAATGACTCGCTGTGGCGTAGATATGCACACTTACGGTTAAAAAGAGAGATTTAAGGGAAAACCCTGCTGTACACTTAACGAATGGTGTTTTGTCAGGGGGAACTTATGCAATCACGTGTTCATGTGTTACATGGCGATATTACGACTGTCGCTGTTGATGTGATTGTCAATGCGGCGAATTCATCGCTACTGGGAGGCGGTGGCGTCGATGGCGCAATCCATCGCGCTGCCGGACCAGCATTGCTGGAGGCCTGCAAACAGGTTATCCAGCAACAAGGAGAATGCCCGACAGGGCATGCGGTGATCACTCTGGCGGGGGCGCTTGCGGCAAAAGCGGTCATTCATACCGTAGGACCCGTCTGGCAAGGGGGAGGTCATCATGAGGCCGAACGCCTCGAAGAAGCTTACTTAAACACCCTGCAACTGGCCCTGGCCAATGGTTATCACTCCATTGCTTTTCCGGCGATTAGCACCGGGGCTTATGGCTATCCACGCGCCGCAGCGGCAGAAATAGCGGTGAAAACGGTGCTGAAATTTATTACCCGCCGCGCACTTCCTGATCAGATATACTTCGTGTGCTTTGATGACGAAAACGCTCAACTTTATAAGAGATTGCTAACACAACAAGGTGATGATCACACGGACTGATATGACGCGACTTGAGCGTGCCATCACGCCCCTTTGCGAAGACCACCCGGGAGAATGCGGCATTCTTGCGTTGGATGACAGCCTGGATGCGTTTGCTGCTCGCTATCGGTTAACGGAAATGGCGGAACGTACCCTGGATGTGCAGTATTACATCTGGGAAAACGACATGTCCGGGCTATTGTTATTTTCCGTTCTGCTGGCCGCAGCGAAGCGAGGCGTACGGGTGCGTTTGCTGCTGGATGATAACAACACGCCGGGTTTGGACGACACGCTGCGTCTGCTGGATAAGCACCCCAATATAGAAGTTCGCCTCTTCAATCCGTTTTCCTTTCGCATCCTGCGCGCGCTGGGCTATTTAACCGATTTTGCCCGGCTTAATCGGCGCATGCACAATAAAAGTTATACCGCTGACGGCGTGGTGACTCTCGTTGGTGGGCGTAATATTGGCGATGCCTATTTTGGCGCGGGTGAGCAACCGCTATTTTCCGACCTGGACGTCATGGCTATCGGGCCGGTTGTCAAAGATGTGGCAGATGATTTTGAGCGTTACTGGCACTGTCGCTCGGTTTCAACGTTACAAAATGTGCTTGAGATGTCTGAGCCAGATTCTGTGCAGCGTATTGAGCTACCCGAATCCTGGTATAACGATGATATTACCCGCCGCTATCTGCATAAGCTGGAAACCAGCCAGTTTATGTCCAGTCTCGATCAAAGATCGCTGCCGCTGATTTGGGCCAAAACGCGTTTGCTGAGCGATGATCCTGCAAAAGGAGAAGGGAAAGCGCCGCGCCACTCGCTATTACCGCAGCGTTTGTTTGACGTAATGGGCTCGCCGACCGAACGTATTGATATTATTTCTGCCTACTTTGTGCCGACGCGTGCCGGTGTGGCGCAGCTCCTGAGACTGGTAAGAAAAGGCGTCAAGATTGCCATCTTAACCAATTCACTGGCGGCGAATGATGTGGCGATCGTCCATGCGGGCTATGCGCGCTGGCGAAAAAAACTGCTGCGCTACGGTGTAGAATTATACGAACTTAAACCGACCCGCGATCGCGTCTCGGTCGTTCACGATCGTGGATTAACCGGGAATTCAGGGTCCAGCCTGCATGCGAAAACGTTCAGTATTGATGATCGCAAAGTGTTTATCGGCTCGCTTAATTTTGATCCTCGTTCGACGCTGCTCAATACGGAAATGGGATTTGTGATTGAGAGTGAAGTGCTGGCCGAATTGATTCATAAACGGTTTATGCAAAGCCAGCGTGATATGGCCTGGCAGCTACGCCTTGACCGTTGGGGAAGAATTAATTGGGTCGACCGACTTTCTGGCAGTGAACAGGTCCTGAAAAAAGAACCCGCCACAGGATTCTGGAAGCGGGTTCTGGTAAAGCTGGCGTCCGTGTTACCCATTGAATGGCTGCTTTGAACCACACAATGATTGAGGGAAAAACTAGCCGGCTACGGCCTTGTTTTTATCCTGCTTAACGGGCGGTTTACCCGAAAAGAGAAACTTCAGCACCGGTATGCGTAAATGGATTTCGTACAGTATTACCGCAATCCCAACCACAAACAGCAGACCGCAGAGAAAACCCAGCAGATTCGACGTGATATGCGGTGTGATGTAAGCGCCAAAAAACAGCGTTAACGGGTGGTGCACCAGATAGATAAACAGCGACGCGTTGACAAAATAGGTCACGCGGGCAGACTGGAAATTAAGCAAACGGTGACCCAACGAAAAGACGACGTTCACCATCCACAGTCCCATGACCATGGTAATGACATATTCGGTTTCATACATCCAGGCATCGCCGTTGCCATAACGCTGATTGAGCAGGTATGCCACAAATGCGAATGCAGCACCGAGCGTGCAACCGCGTGACGGTGTGGTAAACAGCGCTTTCAGATTCGGGTTGATAAACGCCAGTGCGCCGAGGATAAAGAACGGCGCATAGAACAGCGTTTGCATAACGATAAAATTGAACATGCCATCGCTGAGAATCGAAGGGTAGAGGATGAAAATTGTCCTTCTGACGGCAGCGTAACCGACACCTAACAAGATGAAGATCAGCGATAATTTAGTCATCGACACCGCCGGGGCGCTGGCGGCATCACTACGCGTCAGTCTGTTTTTCATCTGGGTGAACATCCACATGCTCACGGTCGTTAATACGACCAGAACCAGTAAAAACCACAGATGGGAAATCAGCTCCCAGGCCAGCGCATTGTATTTATCGTAGCCGCTGAGAGTATGCCAACTGTCTGCTTTTCCCTTTACGTATTGCAGCATGATAAATTGCGGCAGCGTAAGTAATGGAATCGCGGTCAGCATCGGGATCCCCACGCGTTCTACACGCACCTTCCACCAGCGCTTTAGCGGATAGCGCAAAAATAGCATGTAGGAAAAATAACCCGAAATGACAAAGAAGACTTGCATGCGAAAAGCATGGATAAAGTCGTTAAACAGGGTCAACCACCACGACGGTTCAGCACTGTTCACGTGCCAGGTGTGGGTCGAGTAAATCAATGAAATATGGAATGGGATCCCTAACAACATTAGCCAGGCACGGATGGAGTCAAGAAAATATTCGCGTGGTGGTGATACAGAGCTCATAGACAGTTATGTATTCTCAGACTTTTCGTCTTATCCCTAAGACGAATAATGGTTACATTCGAGGGCAACCCTACACGAAGTCCAACAACCTGTCTCCAGGATAAGCACGCAAAGTGAAAACAGGTAGTTGAACCTGATTAAACCATGAGCCAGCGCGCGAACAATACAGGGATTCAGTTGTCGGAATACCCGATTATCCATTAAAATGGATCGGATCAATATAAGCACACAAAGGGGGAAGTGCTTACTAATTATGAAACATAAACTACAAATGATGAAAATGCGTTGGTTGGGTGCAGCAGTTATGTTAACGCTGTACACATCATCGAGCTGGGCGTTCAGCATCGATGATGTTGCAAAACAAGCTCAATCCTTAGCCGGTAAAGGCTATGAGGCGCCAAAAAGTAACTTGCCCTCCGTTTTCCGCGACATGAAATATGCGGATTATCAGCAGATCCAGTTTAACCGCGATAAAGCCTACTGGAGCAATCTCAAGACCCCATTTAAGCTCGAGTTCTACCACCAGGGTATGTACTTCGACACGCCGGTCAAAATCAACGAAGTTACCGCTACAGCGGTGAAAAGAATCAAATACAGCCCGGATTATTTTAATTTTGGCGATGTTCAGCATGATAAAGACACGGTAAAAGATCTCGGTTTCGCCGGGTTCAAAGTGCTGTATCCGATCAACAGCAAAGATAAAAACGACGAAATCGTCAGCATGCTCGGTGCCAGCTATTTCCGTGTTCTGGGGGCAGGGCAGGTCTACGGTCTGTCTGCGCGCGGTCTCGCGATTGATACCGCTCTGCCTTCTGGCGAAGAATTTCCCCGCTTCCGTGAGTTTTGGATCGAGCGTCCGAAACCGACTGACAAACGTTTGACCATTTATGCCTTGCTGGATTCTCCGCGCGCAACCGGAGCGTATCGCTTTGTCATCATTCCGGGTCGTGACACGGTAGTCGATGTTCAGTCCAAAGTTTATCTGCGCGACAAAGTGGGCAAGCTGGGCGTGGCACCGTTAACCAGTATGTTCCTGTACGGACCAAACCAGCCTTCTCCGGCGACCAACTATCGTCCGGAACTGCATGACTCTAACGGTTTGTCGATCCACGCTGGCAACGGCGAGTGGATTTGGCGTCCGCTGAATAACCCGAAACATCTGGCGGTGAGCAGCTTTGCGATGGAAAACCCGCAAGGTTTCGGCTTGCTGCAGCGTGGCCGTCAGTTCTCGCGTTTTGAAGATATCGACGATCGTTACGATCTGCGCCCAAGCGCCTGGATCACGCCAAAAGGTGATTGGGGTAAAGGTAAGATTGAGTTAGTTGAAATCCCAACTAACGATGAAACGAACGATAACATCGTTGCGTACTGGACGCCGGATCAACTGCCTGAAGCCGGCAAAGAGATGAACTTCAAGTACACCCTGACGTTCACGCGTGACGAAGACAAGCTTCATGCCCCTGATAGCGCCTGGGTCCAGCAGACTCGTCGTTCTACCGGTGATGTAAAACAGTCTAATCTCATTCGTCAGCCTGATGGCACTATCGCGTTTGTGGTGGACTTTACCGGCACGGATATGAAAAAGCTGCCGCAGGATACCCCGGTTACCGCACAAACCAGTATTGGCGACAACGGCGAGATCGTTGAAAGTACTGTGCGCTACAACCCGGTAACTAAAGGTTGGCGTTTGGTATTGCGCGTGAAAGTGAAAGATGTGAAGAAAACCACTGAAATGCGTGCTGCCTTGGTCAATGCCGATCAGACGCTGAGTGAAACCTGGAGCTACCAGTTACCTGCCAATGAATAAGACAACTGAGTATATTGACGCAATGCCGCTTTCGGATATCGAAAAAGCGGCACTGCCGAAAACTGACATCCGCGCCGTTCATCAGGCGCTGGATGCCGAGCATCGTACGTACTCGCGCGAAGATGATTCACCGCAGGGTTCGGTGAAAGCTCGCCTGGAGCAGGCGTGGCCTGATTCTCTGGCCAAAGAGCAGTTGGTTAAGGACGATGAGGGGCGCGATCAGCTGCAGGCGATGCCAAAAGCAACGCGTACCTCTATGTTCCCCGATCCCTGGCGTACCAACCCGGTTGGCCGCTTTTGGGATCGCCTGCGCGGGCGCGATGTGACTCCGCGTTATCTTTCGCGTTTGACGAAAGAAGAACAGGAGAGCGAGCAAAAATGGCGTACGGTTGGCACCATCCGCCGCTATACGTTGTTGATCTTAACGCTGGCGCAAACGGTCGTCGCAACCTGGTATATGAAGACGATCCTTCCGTATCAGGGTTGGGCATTCATTAATCCTGTTGACATGATGGGGCAGGATTTATGGGTCTCCTTTATGCAACTGCTGCCCTACATGCTCCAGACCGGCATTCTCATTTTGTTTGCCGTGCTTTTCTGTTGGGTTTCAGCAGGATTCTGGACCGCGTTGATGGGCTTCCTGCAACTGTTGATTGGGCGAGATAAGTACAGTATCTCCGCCTCAACGGTTGGGGACGAACCGTTAAATCCCGAACACCGGACTGCGTTGATTATGCCGATCTGTAACGAGGACGTTGACCGCGTATTCGCGGGACTTCGCGCCACGTGGGAGTCGGTCAAAGCGACGGGCAACGCCGAGCATTTTGATGTTTACATCCTGAGCGACAGTTACAACCCCGATATCTGCGTAGCAGAACAAAAAGCGTGGATGGAGCTGATTGCCGAAGTGCAAGGCGAAGGGCAGATTTTCTACCGTCGTCGTCGTCGTCGCGTGAAGCGTAAAAGCGGCAACATTGATGACTTCTGCCGTCGCTGGGGAAATCAGTACAGCTACATGGTGGTGCTGGACGCTGACTCCGTGATGAGCGGTGACTGTCTGAGCGGACTGGTGCGCCTGATGGAAGCGAATCCAAATGCCGGGATTATCCAGTCTTCACCGAAGGCTTCCGGTATGGATACGCTGTATGCGCGCTGTCAGCAGTTTGCGACCCGTGTTTATGGTCCGTTGTTTACCGCTGGACTTCACTTCTGGCAATTGGGGGAATCGCACTACTGGGGCCATAACGCGATTATTCGCGTGAAGCCGTTTATCGAACACTGTGCGCTTGCGCCGTTACCGGGCGAAGGCTCGTTTGCGGGTTCGATTCTCTCCCATGACTTCGTCGAAGCGGCGTTGATGCGTCGTGCCGGCTGGGGCGTGTGGATTGCTTACGATCTGCCGGGCTCTTATGAAGAGCTACCGCCGAACCTGCTGGATGAACTCAAGCGTGACCGTCGCTGGTGTCATGGCAACCTGATGAACTTCCGTCTGTTCCTGGTGAAGGGGATGCACCCGGTTCACCGTGCGGTGTTCCTGACCGGCGTTATGTCCTATCTGTCCGCGCCGCTGTGGTTTATGTTCCTCGCGTTATCGACCGCATTGCAGGTGGTGCATGCGTTGACGGAACCACAGTACTTCCTGCAACCGCGCCAGCTGTTCCCGGTATGGCCGCAGTGGCGTCCTGAACTGGCGATCGCGCTGTTTGCTTCTACGATGGTGCTGCTGTTCCTGCCGAAGCTGCTGAGTATTTTGCTCATCTGGTGTAAAGGGACGAAAGAGTACGGCGGGTTTATCCGCGTTACGCTGTCGCTGCTGCTGGAGGTTCTGTTCTCCGTGCTGCTGGCGCCGGTGCGTATGCTGTTCCATACCGTCTTCGTCGTGAGCGCCTTCCTCGGTTGGGAAGTGGTGTGGAATTCGCCGCAGCGTGATGACGATTCCACCCCGTGGGGTGAAGCATTTATGCGTCACGGTTCTCAGCTACTGCTGGGGCTGGTCTGGGCGGTAGGTATGGCCTGGCTGGATCTGCGTTTCCTGTTCTGGCTGGCGCCGATTGTCTTCTCGCTGATCCTGTCGCCGTTTGTTTCTGTGATTTCCAGCCGTTCCACGGTTGGGTTACGTACCAAGCGCTGGAAGCTGTTCCTGATCCCGGAAGAGTATTCTCCGCCGCAGGTGCTGGTGGATACGGATACCTACCTGGTGATGAACCGCAATCGTACACTGGACGACGGCTTTATGCATGCGGTGTTTAACCCGTCATTTAACGCACTGGCAACGGCAATGGCGACTGCACGTCACCGCGCGAGTAACGTGCTTGAGATTGCCCGTGACCGCCATGTGGAGCAGGCGCTGAACGAAACGCCGGAGAAACTAAACCGTGACCGCCGTCTGGTGCTGTTGAGCGATCCGGTGACGATGGCGCGTTTGCACTATCGCGTCTGGAATTCACCTGATAAGTATTCTTCGTGGGTGAATTACTACCAGGGACTGACCCTGAATCCGCTGGCGCTCAGGAAAAAATAAGCGTTAAGTAACGTGAAAATACCGGCCTGGTGCCGGTATTTTTTTATACTAAATAAAAGAGCCGTGAGGTATCAGGTGCGAATATTGGCAGTGGCAATCATGGTGTGCTTGCTGAGTGGATGCGGCAGTATTATTAGCCGAACTATCCCAGGGCAAGGGCACGGAAACCAATACTATCCTGGCGTGCAATGGGATGTCCGGGACTCCGCGTGGCGCTACGTCACCATCCTCGACCTGCCATTTTCGCTGGTGTTTGATACTTTGCTGCTCCCGCTCGACATTCACCACGGACCTTACGAGTAGCTATCGCTCATCCCATTCATCGGCCGCGGTCTGACCCTCTTCGGTATCCAGGGGAGGTTCCAGCTGGAATTCACCTTCATCCCATTCGTGAAGCGTGTTTTCTTCCTGCCACTCCTGACGGATCTCAATTTCATCATAGTCGCCATCAAAAACGCTTTGGGCCGCTTCACCACTCAGCATTGGCAGGCATTCACCCTCGCCCTCATCCTCATCAGCAAAGAATTCCGCCTGCCACATAATGTCACCATCCTGTAGCACGTATTTTTGTACGCTTAGCTGTTGAACGCTGGCTTCGTCGGGCTCAAGGTCAGGGTTATCAGCCAGAAATTCTTCACGAGCGGCATCAATGGCTTCTTCCAGCGTGGCATACATGGTCATCAGAGTCTCCCTTTGATTTAATGAAGTATTCAGGGAAATAATAGTTGATTCTCCGATATTGCAAGTATGAATGCACAAAAATCATCCCGTGGCCTCAGTGTTCCGGCGACGGCGCAGACTATTCCACGAGTAGAAAGCGTTAAACAGTACGACGCCCGCGGTCACGCAGAAGACGGCGCGAAAACCGTAGTTGGCGGAAATTGCCGCCCCCATTAACGGTCCCGTTACGTTACCGATATCCCGAAATGACTGGTTATAACTGAAAATACGCCCGGCGATCTGATTGGTTGAGTTATAGACCAGCAGCGTTTGTACTGCCGGGAGCAGAGCCCCATCAGCGGCCCCCAATAAAAAGCGCAGAACGGCAAGTTGCCAGGGCGATTGTACAAACGACATTGGAATAAGCAGCAGCACGGAGATGACCAGAGCAACAATCAGGATCTTCTCCGGGCCAATTCGATCACCTAATTTGCCAAGTCGCGGGGCGCTGATTAACGCAGCCACGCCTGGTACGGAAGCAATCATCCCGCTGATAAAGGCGATGTTACTGACGTTGCCAGCCAGCTCTCGAACGTACAGCGTCAGAATTGGCGCGATGGACCCGGTTGCCACCTGGATTATCAGCGTTGTGACAAACAGGCTCAGCACCAGTTTGGGATTTTTTAACGAGGCCACGACTTCGCGAATGTGCAGCATCTCTTTCTTGCTCACCGGTTGGAAACGTTCGCGAATAAAAAATAGCGTCAGGATAAAACAGAGCAGCAGTACGCTGGCGGTGATGAAAAATACAGGGCGTAGTCCGTACTGATCCGCGAGCAGCCCGCCAGCCAACGGTCCGAGCAACGCGCCGCTGACGCCGCCGGTGGAAAGCGTTCCCAGCGCCCAGCCGCTTTTATTGCGCGGAACCTGGGTGGCGATCAGCGCATTGGCGTTGGGAATGAAACCGCCGAGCAGACCCAACAGGGCGCGCAGGACCAGGAACTGCCAGATATTTTGCGCCAGCCCCATCAGCAGCATCACAATCGCCATACCCAATGCGGAACGCAGCAGCATGATTTTTCGCCCTTTGCGATCGGCAAGGCCACCCCAGAAAGGAGAGGCGATGGCGGAAAAGAGAAAAGTGATGCTGAAGACCAGACCTGACCACATATTCAGGGCGCTATGACCCGTGACGCCGAGGCTCTCGACATAGAGGGGCAAAAAGGGCATAACCAGGCTAAATGCTGCACCGGTTAAAAAACAACCCAACCAGGCAACGGTGAGGTTACGTTTCCAGTTTATGGGAGCATCTGAGGGTGACATAGCGTTCCGCAGTGTGGTGCGCTGTTTGCGCTATCGATTGAATATAAGCAAGCAGGCTAATTATGCGCCTGGTTGATAGTTGCTGCAATGCGGATAGCAGTTAAACCTAAAGCGGGCAGGGAAGGTGTTGCAGTCCACAGGACTGCAACCGTGCTTTAGTACAGGGAAGGTGAACCTTCAGGACGCGTCTTGAAACGACGGTGTAGCCACATGTACTGCTCCGGGGCCATCATGATGCATTGCTCAACAATCTTATTCATCCACGCTGCCGTAGTCTCCGCGTTGTCTAACGGCGGTGAACACTCCGGAGGCAGCATAATCAATTGATAACCTTTACCGTCAGGTTTGCGGCGGGGAACAAACGGTACCAGGCAGGCATTCGACATGCGTGAAAGCATCCAGGTCCCGGAGGTTGTTGCGGCCTGTTCAACAGCAAAAAGCGGGACAAATACGCTGGCGCGGGGACCGTAGTCATGATCCGGCGCGTACCAGACCACTTCGCCTTTTTTCAACGCTTTAATCATTCCTTTCAGGTCTTTACGATCGAGCATGGATTTATTAGAGCGCATACGGCCCCAGGTTTGTAGCCAGTCGAGCAGTGGGTTGTCGTTAGGGCGATATACGCCTATCCCCGGCTCCTGCAAACCAAACTGACGCGCACCCAGTTCAAGGGTCAGAAAGTGCAGACCCACTAACAAAATTCCCCGTTTTTGCGCCTGAACGTCGCGGATATGTTCCATCCCGATAACTTCCGTCCAGCGTGAAATGCGCTTGTCAGACCAAAACCAGGCCATTCCGGTTTCCATCACGCCCATGCCCACGGACTCGAAGTTCTTGATGATCATCTGCTGGCGTTCCTGCTCGCTCATTTGCGGGAAGCACAGTTCCAGATTACGGGAAACAATTTTTGCCCGACGTTTCATCAAACGTAATGCCAGACGACCTAATGCGCAGCCCAACTTGTAAAGAACCGGGTAGGGTAACTGCACGATTAACCAAAGGATGCCAATGCCCAGCCAGGTTAACCAATAACGTGGATGCAGTAACGCAGCCGAAAACTTGGGTAAATTCGTCATGTCTATCCTGTCTTCAAACGACCAATTGCCTGTATTGTCGCATTTTTTCGCGCATATCAAAAATTTGTGACGGGAGAACGGTGATTAAACCAGCAATTGTTGTTGCACTTTTATATTGGAGTAAGAAATGTAGCGTAAAATGTGTGGATGTAAATTGGCGGTGTTTGCTTTATTATGCCGCCGATTTTCATTTTCTCCCTATTTGCAGGATACGTACACCATGCCAGTGTTACACAACCGCATTTCGAACGATGCGCTCAAAGCCAAAATGTTGGCTGAGACCGAGCCGCGCACGACGATCTCATTCTATAAATATTTCACCATCGCCAATCCTCAGCACACGCGTGATGCGCTGTACCAGATGTTCACTGCATTGAGCGTCTTCGGGCGCGTTTATCTTGCCCATGAAGGAATCAATGCGCAAATCAGCGTACCGCAAAGCAACGTCGAGGCATTCCGCCAGCAGCTTTATGCGTTTGATCCCGCATTCGCCGGGTTACGTCTGAATATCGCGCTGGATGATGATGGTAAATCTTTCTGGGTGCTGCGCATGAAAGTGCGTGAACGCATCGTGGCGGATGGCATTGACGATCCGCAATTTGACGCCAGCAACGTAGGTGATTACCTGAAGGCGGCGGAAGTAAACGCCATGCTGGACGATCCTGACGCGGTATTCATTGATATGCGCAACCACTATGAATATGAAGTGGGCCATTTCGAGAATGCGCTAGAAATCCCGGCAGACACGTTCCGCGACCAGTTACCGAAAGCCGTTGAAATGATGCAGGCGCATAAAGATAAAAAAATCGTTATGTATTGCACGGGCGGGATCCGTTGTGAGAAAGCCAGCGCCTGGATGAAACACAACGGATTTAGCAAAGTCTGGCACATTGAGGGGGGTATTATTGAATATGCCCGCAAGGCGCGTGAACAGGGGCTTCCTGTGCGTTTTGTCGGTAAAAATTTCGTTTTTGATGAGCGTATGGGCGAAAGGATTTCTGAAGATGTTATTGCGCATTGTCATCAGTGCGGAACGGCGTGCGACAGCCATACTAATTGCAAAAATGATGGCTGCCATCTGTTGTTTATCCAGTGTCCGGCCTGCGCGCAGAAGTATAACGGCTGCTGTAGCGAGTTGTGTAGCGAAGAGAGTAAGTTGCCGGAAGAAGAGCAACGTCGTCTGCGCGCCGGACGTGAAAATGGCAACAAAATCTTTAATAAGTCACGCGGTCGCCTGAATACCAAACTGGGTATTCCGGACCCTGCGCAATAGTCATCATGCCGGATGGCGGCTTTAGCCCCATCCGGCAACTCATACGTTACTTCTGTTGGACGCCTTCCACTGAGATGATCAGATCGACTTCCTGAGACGCCGGGCCGAGATCGGTGGTGATGTTGAAGTCCTTCAGCTTAATTTTACCTTCTGCTTCAAAACCCGCACGCGTGCCACCCCACGGATCGCCGCCCTGACCGATCAGCTTCGCATCCAGCGTAACCGGTTTGGTGACGCCGTTCAGGGTGAGATTACCGGTGATATCCAGGTCGTTCCCCTCTTTCTTCACGCTGGTAGAGCTAAAGGTCGCCTGCGGGAATTTGGCCACGTTAAGGAAATCTGCGCTGCGCAGGTGCTTGTCGCGTTCGGCGTGATTGGTGTCAACGCTGTTGGTTTTGATGGTGACGTTAACCTTATCGGCTGCGGGATTTTTCTCATCAAAGGTAAAAGTCCCGTCGAAATCTTTAAATGTGCCGTACAGCCAGCTGTAACCCAGGTGCTGAATACGGAAATTAACAAAGGCATGCTGTCCTTCTTTGTCAATTTTGTAATCTGCCGCCACGGCTGACCCGGTGGTGAATAACAGAGAGGCGAGTGTAAGTCCCAGCAGGTTTTTTTTCATTTTAAGCTCCATAGTCAGATGACGATTTTCCCAACATGCGATTCAGGGTATCGTCGTTATCGATAAAGTGATGTTTCAGGGCCATCAGTCCGTGCAGAAGCGATAAAACCACCACAGTCCACGCAAGCCACAGGTGCAGACTACCGGCGAGGTCGGCCTGAGCGCCCGCATTGGCAAGGGTGGCAGGAATGTCGAACCAACCAAATACGCTTATCGCTTTGCCATCAGCGGTGGAAATCAAATACCCGCTGATGACAATAGAAAAGAGCAATGTGTATAGCGCGAGGTGACCCAGTGCCGCCGCGATGCGGGTGAAACGGGAATAACTTGCCAGCGCAGGAGGAGGAGGGGAGATCAACCGCCAGACGACGCGGATAACCAGCCCCATCATAAGCACAACGCCGATGCTTTTATGCAGTTCAGGGGCCTGGTGATACCAGCCGTCGTAATAGCTGAGCGTGACCATCCACAATCCCAGCGCAAACATGCCATATACAGCAATCGCAATCAGCCAGTGCAAAGCGGCAGACACCACGCCATAGCGTTGTGGAGTATTATTGAATTGCATAAGTGCACCGTTAGATATTTCATAAGTGAATGAAAATGGCGCGTAAAAGACATTAATGCAACTAATAAATAATAATAATGGTGATATTTGTTTTTGATTCAATAAAATTGATTGAATTGTGAAGTAATCATCAAGGAATTAGTAGGGGTGGATGACATTAAGGCTTGGTTTCTGGGTGTTTAAGGTATTTTTCTTGTTCAGTTAATTGCAATGAAAATTAAGTTAATATCAGTTTATGTCAATTAGTGTCAGCGTTGCGGGTTCAGAAAAACATAATATATATCACATCCATAATTGCCAGCAGCGACCATAAAATAATGTAGAGCATAAGATGCTCGCGAATATTATTAACCAGATAGTGAAAGATGCGGCGCATCAACGTTATTCCTGTCATTAAAAATGGCCTCACCAACGAGGCCATTCATTTATTATCGCTTAAAACGATTTAGCCTGAAGGGAGTCAGGTCAAAGTCAGACGGTTTGTCCTGGGCGAAGTCTGCCGCAATCTCTCCGAGGACGGAGGCAAACTTAAAGCCATGTCCGCTCAGCCCGGTGATGATCAACGTGTTGTCATGCTCCGGTAGAGTATCAATAATAAAGTCTTCATCTGGTGAGTTATCATAGGTGCAGGACGCACCGTGCAGACAGCAGCCCACGCCTGGCAGAATTGTGCGCAGGAATGGGAAGGCTTCAGAACCATCGCTGGCTACAGCGGCAAACGGCTTGCGCTCTTCTGCCGAATGAATTACCTGTCCGCCATTGTGTTTACCAATTTTTAGCTCGTCGTTTTCTGCCGGGAAACCGTAGAATTGATCGCCATTTGGTAGCTCTCCGGTGAAGGCAGGGAAGTTATTCTTAACGCTGTAACGCCCATCGGCTTGATACCAGGCGAACACTTTGCGTACCGGTTGTATCGGTAGTTCAGGGACTAATGCCTGTACCCAGGTTCCGGCGCTGATCACCGCTTTTTGCGCGTGATAGTCACCATCGGCGGTTTCTACCGTGACGCCATCATCACTATGACGAATTGCGCTGACCGGGCATTTAAATAGCTGCGCACAGCCTGCTTCTTCCGCCAGACGGATCCAGGTTTTAATCGCTAACTCACTACGTAAAAAACCAGACTCCGCTTCAAACAGACCGATATAGTTTTCAGGTACGCGAATCTCTGGCCAGCGCGCCATAATGGCTGCTGCATCCAGTTGTTCAACATTGAGTTGCCACTGTTTTGCGCTTTGCGCCGCGGTCGCTAAGAAGGTTGAATCTGCCGGACCAAGGTTGATGACACCAGAGCGCACAAAAATCGGTTCTTCATTTTGGGTGGATAATTCATCCCATAATGTTTGCGCACGCAGCACCAGCGGAACATATTTTTCACCTTCGCCATAGGCATGACGAATTAATCGAGTGTCGCCGTGGTGGCTGCCCTGCTGATGCGGTGGCATATGCGCATCGATCATCAGAACCTTCAGACCGGCGCGAGTGGCATAGTATCCGGCTGCGGCGCCCACGGAACCGCTGCCAATTATGATTAAGTCGTATTTCATCCGCTTCTCTCTGCAATCGCGATAGTAGCAGGGTAAATAAGTGACCCGGAATATTCAACCTGGAAATAAGAAAGGCACCGGAAAGGTGCCTTTTGATGGTTGGATGTATCAGATTTAATGTCGCTGATACTCATTTACCTGGTAATCGCCGGATTCAATTTTAGCGATTCCTGCTTCTAATATCGAAATAAATTGCCTGGCAACATCAGTGGTTAACCAGAGCGTTTGACCAACTTCAGTCCCATCCGGGTCTGGACGATTCGGGGTCTGGTAGTGCAAACGCAGCATCAGCGCATCGTAGCTATCAACAGTGCTGATGTCCCATCCTACTAACGGATGAGTCTGAATGACTTCATTATTCTTTTCCATCATGCCCCCTAATTCGTGTTACTAGACAACGGTTTTCGAGGTTCAATGCGTTTTTTCTGAAGCAACTTCAGTATATCAATAAATAAGGGTATTCATTGAAAATTTAAAGAGGTAAGCACATAAAATTTTCGTTTTCAGCGTTATCTGACTAACAAACCGACATGTTATTCATTTTTTTTAAGCATGTTGCACAATTATTTTGGTGTTGTGGTTAAAAGATAGCCAGGAATTTATTATTAAAATATCAGTTTGCCAGAAGGAATGAACTATTGATTAAAAGATGGTGTGTATAAAAAAGCCGGGGCGACCCGGCAAACAAACATCACTGCATATCATTATTTATTCATTGATGAACCAGTCATCCGCGCTTTCCCAGGTCTCCTGGAGGATCTCGCTGATGCGTTCTTTATCCTCTTTGGTGGCACCAATAACCGACAGATTGTTTGCGCCGGCATAACGGACGGTAACGTTACCTTCGTTATCCGGAAAATGGTGCTGAATACGGCGGGAGAGTTCACCTGCCAGCGCGTCAATTGCACCAGCAGGTAAAGGTGAAGTTTTGGCAATAGTGACTTCAATACGCATAGTAGCCCCCTGTGGAATATACTGTTTATTTATACAGTTATTCTCACCAGTTGGCTACACTTTTTTTAGCTTTTCACGGACCAGTGTACCGTTTCACCCCCCAGGAAAGGCACCAGCGTATCATCTTGCAGCGCAATGCTCTCCGGGACCTGGTGCTCCACGCGTTCCAGCTCAATAAAGGTTTCATTCACCGACAAACCGTAGAACTGTGGGCCATTAAGTGAGCAGAAGGCTTCAAAATGGTCCAGTGCATTCATCTCTTCAAACACGGTGGCATAACTGCCCAGTGCGGTCGGCGCATTAAAGCAGCCCGCACAGCCACAGCTTGACTCTTTGCGATGACGCGCATGCGGCGCTGAGTCGGTACCGAGGAAGGCGCGGTTAAACCCGCTGGCGACCAGCTCACGCAGCGCCTGTTGATGGACGTTACGTTTGAGGATCGGCAGGCAGTACAGATGAGGGCGAATCCCGCCGACCAGCATGTGGTTGCGGTTAAACATCAGGTGCTGCGGCGTAATGGTCGCCGCCAGAAGGTCATTGCCGTCGCGCACGTATTCGGCAGCATCTTTAGTCGTGATATGTTCAAACACCACTTTCAGCGCAGTTAAGCGCTGACGCAGTGGTTCCATCACCGTTTCAATAAAGCGCGCCTCGCGATCGAAAATATCGATATCCGCATGCGTCACTTCGCCGTGCACCAGCAGAGGCATACCCAATTTTTCCATCCGTTCCAGCACTGGCATGATGGCATCAATAGAGGTTACGCCATGCGTCGAGTTGGTGGTGGCATTGGCCGGATAGAGTTTTGCGGCGGTGAACACGCCTTCGTTGAATCCACGTTCCAGCTCATTGGGATCCAGCGTATCCGTTAAGTAGCAGGTCATTAATGGCGTGAAGTCGTGTCCGGCAGGTACCGCGTCAAGAATTCGCTGGCGGTAAGCGATAGCCGCGTCCACCGTGGTGACGGGCGGAGCCAGGTTCGGCATGACAATGGCGCGGCCATAAACTTCGCTGGTATAGGGCACGACAGTTTTTAACATGTCGCCATCGCGAAAGTGAAGATGCCAGTCGTCTGGGCGGCGGATCTTTAAAACCTGGGATGGTGCAGTCATCAATATGCTCCGGCTGAGGATAGTCTTTTTTGCCGGAAACAAAGGATAAGCGGAAACGTTTTCGTTTGCACGAAAAAAAAGGGCGCATCGGCGCCCTCTGTCATATTAGTCGGTGAACGGGATAATGATTTCTCCCGGTTTCACCTCAATGCCTTTCGCCAGTTTTTTCGCCAGCGCTTCCCCCTGGCTGCTGTCATCCCGCAGAATGTATGCCGGCTGCTGGTTGAAATAGTTGCGCAGCGACTGATTTAAATAAGGCATCAGCGTTTGCAGTACCGACTGCATTTTTTCCGGCGTGACGGTAGCGTCCACGACTTCCATTTCTTGCAGATAAATCGCGCCTTTTTCTTTATTGAAAACCGGTAAGGCTTTTAGCTTCAACTTCATGGTTGCTTTCTGACTGCCAAACAGGGAGTTCATGTCCAGATTGGCGTCTCCGGTCAGCGTCACTTTATTGGGTTCTTCACGGCCTATCTGGCTGGCGAGATTGTTCAGTACGATATGTGCTTCAGCGACGCCAGGCAAACCGATATCTTTTGAAAAGTTATTATTCTTCGCCAGGGCCTGATTAATCTCTTGCTCGCTAACCGTGTATTGCGTGAGTTGATTACAACCAACCAACAGGCCGCTGACAATTAGTGCAGCGGCAAAAAAAAACTTTTTCATGGGGTTCCTCAACATGATGCTTGTGGTGTAATCGTGACACAAAGCATCATCGAGCACCAGCGCTGCGGGTAACAGCAGAAAAAACTGAAAAATGCGCGTACACCAGATTGGCTATCAGGCGTCAGGCTCCAGCATACCACGCGTTGGGCGTTTGAGACTGAATTGCCACCCCAGCGCCAGGAAAGTGATGAAGCCGATAATGCCGAGCATCATCCAGGGCAGCTCCGGTTGTGCCAGGGCTTTACCCATGTCAAACAGCCAGCCGCCGCCGATATAACCAATGGCGCCGCCGATGGCGAGTCCCAGTCGACTGAAACCCATATAGCTTCCCCGGGCCCGTGCATTCGCCAGCGAGGCGCTCAGGGTTTCACGCGCCGGTTCGGCGATGATTGAGCCAATATAGAACGTGCAAATCAGGGTGAACAACTGCTGTAAATTCCCGACCAGGCCGATGGGCATCATGCTTAAAGACATCACCAGCAGACCGGCCATCAGGCGATGCTCAAGGCGAAAGCGTTTTTCACTCCAGCGGGCAATCGGGTAGAGCAACGTTAAAGAGAGGCACGCCTCGATGGCATACATCCATTTCACTGCGGCCGGTGACCCAGCGATGTCGTTTACCATTATTGGCAGCATCAGCATCACTTGTACCGCCAGCATGTAATAGCCCGCCAGCGTCAGCACATAAGTGACAAAGCGCTTGTCATGCATCACATGGCTCATTCCTTCGCGCACCGGAATTTTCACCGTTGACAGCTTCCATGCCGGAAGCAGCCAGGCGTTAAACGCCGCGCACAGAACGAACAAAATTGCGCCGGTGGCACACACCAGACGGAAATCGTATTGCAATAACCAACTGCCGAGCAACGCGCCAACCACTGCCCCGGCGCTATCCTGCATCATCAGAATAGAGAAAAAACGCCCGCGCTTTTCCGGACGGATCAGTTTGACCACCAGCGCCGAGCGGGGAGGGTCGAACAACGTGCCGCCCAGCCCGGAAAGAAAGCAGGAAAACCACAGCAGCCACGGTTCATGGGCCATGCCCATGGTGGCGAATCCGGCAGCGCGCATCAGCATGCCGGTGACGATCATCGGTTTTGCCCCGAAACGGTCAGCAATAGCACCGCCGAAGATACCTAAACCTTGCTGGATAAATTGACGTAATCCTAGCGCGATACCGACCATCACGGCGGCCCAGCCCATTTGATCGACGAAACGAATTGAGATCAGCGGGAAAACGACGAAGAAACCCAGCACGACCAGCATGTTATCGATAAGAAGGAAGTATTTACCCAGGTTCCTTGCCTGCGAGACTTGCGACATTTCCCCTCCAGGGAAAAACTCGTCACTCTGGATAGAGTTTAAAAGATAAGCACCTCCTATTCTGCGGTGTCGTCATCGCTTTTCCCACCCTTCGCGGGACAATATTTTTTTATCAAAAGTCCGTCTTGATAGAGAGTTTTCATCAAAATGTGTGAATAATTCAAAAAATGGCATTTTGCTCTTTTCACAGGGCGTATTTGCGCAGGTATAGTAATGCGAATAGCGTATTGAAGACGTTACGGGAAGGAGTAGGTATAGAATGTTTGGCTATCGCAGTAACGTGCCAAAAGTGCGCTTAACCACGGACCGCCTGGTCGTGCGTTTAGTGCATGAGCGTGATGCCTGGCGTCTGGCAGATTATTACGCAGAAAATCGTCATTTCTTAAAGCCCTGGGAGCCTATTCGCGATGAAAGCCACTGTTATCCATCAGGCTGGCAGGCGCGTCTGAGCATGATCTCTGAGTTTCATAAACAGGGCACCGCTTATTACTTTGCGCTGCTCGATCCGGAAGAAAAAGAGATTATTGGCGTCGCGAACTTCTCGAACGTCGTGCGGGGATCTTTCCACGCCTGTTATCTCGGTTACTCCATTGCGCAGAAGTGGCAGGGGCAGGGGCTGATGTATGAAGCCTTAACCTCGGCCATCCGCTATATGCAGCGCACGCAGCATATTCACCGCATTATGGCTAACTACATGCCACATAATAAACGCAGCGGTGACCTACTGGCGCGACTGGGTTTTGAAAAAGAAGGGTATGCCAAAGACTACCTGCTGATTGACGGGCAGTGGCGCGATCACGTGCTGACGGCGTTGACCACATCAGAATGGACCCCCGGCCGCTAAGTTTCAGATGCAGCCATGATTAATGGAGAAGACGATGAAATACGAATTAACCGCCACCGAAGCACGGGTGATTGGCTGTTTATTAGAAAAACAAGTGACTACACCTGAACAGTATCCGCTCTCCGTTAACGGAGTCGTAACCGCCTGCAATCAAAAAACGAATCGTGAACCCGTGATGAACCTGTCGGAATCCGACGTGCAGGATCAGCTTGATAACCTGGTGAAACGGCATTTCCTGCGTACGGTGAGTGGCTTTGGTAATCGCGTCACGAAATATGAGCAGCGTTTCTGCAACTCTGAGTTTGGTAATCTTAAGCTCAGCGCGGGGGAAGTCGCGCTCATTACCACGCTGTTGCTGCGCGGCGCTCAAACACCAGGTGAACTGCGTAGCCGCGCCTCCCGGATGTACGAATTCAGCGACATGGCCGAAGTAGAGTCGACACTGGAGAAACTGGCAACCCGGGAAGATGGTCCTTATGTCGTTCGCCTGGCGCGTGAGCCGGGCAAACGTGAAAGCCGTTATATGCACCTGTTTTGCGGTGACGTTGATGAAGCGATGACAACGGTAGATGAACTTCCGGCAGCTTCGGGCGATCTACAGGCGCGCGTTGAAGCGCTGGAAACAGACGTCGCGGAGCTTAAGCAACGGCTTGATTCCTTGCTGGCGCACCTGGGAGACTGATGTGAATAAATTACGTATCGGCGTTGTCGGGCTCGGCGGGATTGCGCAAAAGGCCTGGCTGCCCGTGCTGGGCGCTAGTGCAGACTGGACGCTGGAAGGGGCATTTTCACCTTCGCGGGAAAAAGCGCAGCGTATCTGTGATACCTGGCGGATACCCTACGTTGATTCACTGGTTAATCTGGCGCAAACCTGCGATGCGGTTTTCGTCCATTCCAGTACCGCAACGCACTATGCGGTGGTCAGCGAACTGCTGAATGCCGGGGTTCACGTGTGCGTGGATAAACCGCTGGCGGAAAACCTGCGCGAGGCTGAACAATTGGTGGAGCTGGCCGAGCGGAAAAAGCTGACGCTGATGGTGGGGTTTAACCGTCGATTTGCGCCGCTGTATCAGGATCTCAAATCCCAGTTGGGCAATGCGGCGTCCGTACGCATGGATAAGCACCGGACGGACAGCGTCGGGCCGCACGATCTGCGCTTCACTCTACTGGACGACTATCTGCACGTTGTCGATACCGCATTGTGGCTGGCGGGAGAGAAAGCGCAGTTAAATAACGGTACGCTGTTAACCAATGAATCCGGCGCGATGCTCTATGCGGAGCACCATTTTTCTGCCGGGCAAATGCAGATAACGACCAGTATGCATCGCCGCGCCGGTAGCCAGCGCGAGAGCGTGCAGGCGGTGACGGATGGTGGCCTGATTGACGTCACGGATATGCGGGAATGGCGGGAAGAACGCGGGCAAGGAGTGGTGCACAAGCCGGTAGCAGGCTGGCAAACTACCCTGGAACAGCGTGGTTTTGCCGGATGCGCACGTCATTTCATTGAGTGCGTGCAAAATCAGACGGTTCCCCAGACGGCAGGTGAGCAGGCGCTCCTGGCCCAGCGCGTTGTCGAAAAGCTGTGGCGGGAGGCAATGGCTGAATAATCCCCTGTAACATCTGGCGGTAGTAATTCATTGTAATCCAGGTACTATATGCCAACTCAAAAATAACACCTCTTTTCAACCATAGGCTGGTTTGTCGGCCTGATAAGACGCTACGGCGTCGCCATCAGGCACAGCAAAAGTGCCGGATGGCGGCGATCATGCCTTATCCGACCTACGGGCAGGTTTGTCGGGGTTTTGCCTCAGAGTCTGGAATACAACATAGATGAATTTATTAAAGTCGCTGGCAGCCGTCAGCTCGATGACGATGTTTTCACGTGTGCTGGGTTTTGCGCGTGATGCGATTGTCGCCAGAATTTTTGGCGCAGGGATGGCGACTGATGCCTTTTTTGTGGCGTTCAAACTTCCTAACCTGCTGCGCCGAATCTTTGCTGAGGGCGCTTTTTCGCAGGCGTTTGTGCCTATTCTTGCCGAATATAAAAGTAAGCAGGGGGAGGATGCGACCCGCGTCTTTGTCTCTTACGTTTCCGGGCTGTTGACTCTGGCGCTGGCCGTGGTGACGGTCGCCGGGATGCTGGCTGCCCCGTGGGTGATTTTAGTCACCGCGCCTGGGTTTGCCGACACAGCGGACAAATTTGCGCTGACCACTCAACTGCTACGGATCACCTTTCCGTATATTCTGCTGATCTCACTGGCTTCGCTGGTGGGTGCGATCCTGAATACCTGGAATCGCTTTTCCATTCCGGCGTTTGCGCCGACCTTTCTGAATATCAGCATGATCGGTTTCGCGCTGTTTGCTGCGCCTTATTTTCACCCTCCGGTGCTGGCGTTGGCGTGGGCCGTTACCGTTGGCGGCGTGCTACAGCTGATTTATCAGCTTCCGCACCTGAAGAAAATTGGCATGCTGGTGCTGCCGCGCGTGAACTTCCGTGATGCGGGGGCGATGCGCGTCGTCAAGCAAATGGGCCCGGCGATCCTTGGGGTATCTGTCAGCCAGATTTCACTGATCATCAATACGATTTTCGCTTCGTTTCTGGCCTCTGGCTCAGTGTCATGGATGTATTATGCTGACCGTCTGATGGAGTTTCCGTCTGGCGTACTTGGTGTCGCGTTGGGGACTATCCTGCTGCCCTCGCTATCCAAAAGTTTTTCCAGCGGTAATCATGATGAGTATTGCCGTCTGATGGACTGGGGCCTGCGTTTGTGTTTTCTGTTGGCATTACCGAGCGCCGTGGCGTTGGGGATTCTGGCCAAACCGCTGACGGTTTCTCTGTTCCAGTACGGTAAATTTACCGCCTTTGACGCAGCGATGACGCAGCGCGCGCTGGTGGCATATTCGGTAGGTTTGATTGGCTTGATCGTGGTGAAAGTGTTGGCCCCTGGTTTTTATTCGCGCCAGGATATTAAAACGCCAGTCAAGATTGCCATTGTCACGCTGATTATGACCCAGGTAATGAACCTGGCATTTATTGGGCCGCTGAAACATGCAGGGCTGTCGCTGTCGATTGGTCTGGCGGCGTGTCTGAACGCTTCACTGCTGTACTGGCAACTGCGTAAACAGAAAATTTTTACCCCACAACCGGGTTGGGCCTGGTTCCTGGCGCGACTGGTGATTTCTGTGCTGGTGATGTCGGCGGCGCTGGTTGGGATGCTCTACATCATGCCGGACTGGTCGCAGGGAACGATGTTATGGCGTCTGCTGCGTCTGATGGCCGTTGTGGTGGCCGGTATTGCTGCTTACTTCGCTGCGCTCGCGGTGCTGGGCTTTAAAGTGAAAGAGTTTGTGCGCCGGACGGCGTAACAGATTAATGCCGGATGGCGGCATGACGCCGTATCCGGCCTACAAAACGCGTAGGCCTGATAAGCAAAACGTTATCAGGCTAGCATCAGATAGAGAATTTTTTCCCGCCGCGGTGCGCAGCAGAGGTTTGACCGTTTGCGCCATACAGCGCCGGTTCCTGGTGCGGTTTCAGCACTTGAATCGCTTGTTGATTGCGCTCGATCTGCCCTTCCAGCAGCCAACCGTTGTGCTGGTTGAGTTCGCGTAGGTCCTGTGTTTTTCGGGTAATGGTCTGCCAACGCTCGGCAATTTCATCATTGGCGCTGCGCGTGGCGTCATGCTCCAGACGGCGCTGCTGCTCCAGGTAATCAAGGGTTGCCAGCAAAGAGCTTTTTTCTTCTGTAATACGCTGTAGCTGGCTGCCGTTAATATATCCTGCGGAAAGCTGCTGCTGTTCAGCATCCATTACCGTTTTCAGGTCATTGAGGACGGTCGTCATCTGGTCAAGTATTTCTGACAAACGAGTCATACTTTATTTACTCTGTAAGTAGCTCTGCGCCTCGCGGATCAGCGAGTCGGCAATTTTTCCGGTGTCCATTTTCAGCTCGCCATTACGGATTGCGGTTTTGAGTGCTTCCACGCGTTCCATATTGATGTCATTGGTGCCGGGCTGCATCAGTTTGGCCTGGGCGTCGCTCAGCATGACGCTGGTGCTGGTGGTGGCGGTGGTTTTTTCCTTCCGCGTTTTTTGTACCGGCGCATCGCTGGTTTCACGTGGCTGAACGGTACTTACTGGCTTCAATGGTGAGGTACGATCAATGCTCATTTTGTTTATCCTCATCGAGGGGTTACGCTATAGCGGCCCGCTGTAATCATTGGTTGTTTATCTATCGGCACACGCTAAAAAATCTTTAACCTATTATAGGTTAATAAGAATATTCCCATCAGAATCGACGACACCGCTCACCACCTGGCCTGAAATCATCCGTACTCGGGCATTCTGGGCGACGGCGGCATTGTTCAGCGCTTTACCTTCGGCATTCACCCGAAAGCCATCTCCGTTGGCAATAACCAGGACGCGCTGACCGGCCTTGATTCGCCATGCCTGGCGCAACATGGAAAGCTGTATCGGCTGACCTGGCACCAGATCGCGCAAGCTTACGGCATCCTGCACCTGATTCATATCCAGCACGGCGCGCGGAGGGAGTTGGTCCAGTCGACCTCGTTTTAGCGTTACGCTGGCCGAAGTCAGGGCGCTACCCCGAGCGACGGGCGCGGCGGCAACAACGTAGTTTCCCGTGGCCTGCACGTTCACCTGCAGATAACGTTTCTCGTTGGCGCAGCGCGCCAGCACGTTCACATTACCCCACAATTTTGCACTCCCGGACACGCTTAATGCTGGTTGTTCGCAGCTCGGCAATAAGTTTGGCGACGTTCGGATAGTAACGACGACCTCATCGCTAAATCCGGCCAGTCGCTGGGAAAACCATGCCGTCAGCTGTGAATTCAGGTCTTGCGCCAGCGTCATAGGACTGAACAGCAGTGCTGCCACGACGACTCCACGTTTAAACGTTTGCATCAAAACCTCGCGCTTTTTCAGGTAGTGACAGGATTCTACCTGTGTGACGCAGTCATCAACGCAACAAATAGCGACGCATTTTGCGTTTATTCCGGCGATAACGCGCGCGTAATGGGATTTAAGCTGTCGGCTGAATTTTGTCATTTGCGGAGGAGATATGCTCGATAAGCTCGACGCCGCCTTACGTTTTCAACAGGAAGCGCTGAATTTGCGCGCCCAACGCCAGGAAGTATTGGCGGCCAACATAGCCAATGCCGACACGCCGGGGTATCAGGCGCGCGACCTGGATTTCGCCAGTGAATTAAAAAAAGTCATGGTGCGAGGACGGGAAGAAACCGGCGGTGTCTCGTTGACGCTGACCTCTGCACAACACATTCCGGCCCAGACCGTTTCCGCTCCTTCTACGGAACTGCTCTACCGCATTCCTGATCAGCCGTCTCTCGATGGCAACACGGTAGATATGGACCGGGAGCGTACGCAATTTGCAGACAACAGCCTCAAGTATCAAATGGGGCTGACCGCGTTGGGTGGACAAATCAAAGGCATGATGAACGTGCTGCAAGGAGGGAACTAATTCGTGGCGCTGTTAAATATTTTTGATATCGCAGGCTCTGCGCTGACGGCTCAGTCTAAGCGCCTGAACGTGGCGGCCAGCAACATGGCGAATGCGGATAGCGTCACCGGACCTGACGGTCAGCCCTATCGCGCGAAGCAGGTTGTGTTTCAGGTTGATGCCGCGCCAGGTGCGGCAACCGGTGGCGTAAAAGTCGCTGACGTCATTGAAAGCCAGGCGCCGGATAAGCTGGTTTATGAACCCGGTAATCCGCTGGCCGATGCGAACGGTTACGTAAAAATGCCGAATGTGGACGTCGTCGGCGAAATGGTCAACACCATGTCAGCCTCGCGTAGCTACCAGGCAAACGTCGAAGTGCTCAATACGGTGAAAAGCTTGATGCTCAAAACGCTGACGCTAGGCCAGTAAAAGGAGGCGCACATGTCTATTGCTGTAAAAATGAATGACCCGAGCACGACGGGTGTGAATGACGCAACGGGGAAGAGTTCGCTGACGGGCAGCAACGCCGCGGACCTGCAAAGCAGCTTCCTTACGCTGCTGGTTGCACAGCTGAAAAACCAGGATCCAACCAACCCGCTGCAAAACAACGAACTGACCACCCAGTTGGCGCAAATCAGTACCGTGAGCGGAATTGAGAAACTGAACACCACGCTGGGATCGATCTCCGGGCAGATCGACAACAGTCAGTCGCTGCAGGCCAGTACGCTGATTGGCCACGGTGTCATGATCCCAGGCACCACCATCCTGACCGGTAAAGGTACGGAAGAGGGCGCAAAAACCACTACCACGCCGTTTGGCGTTGAACTGCAGCAACCGGCAGATAAGGTTACCGCAACCATTACCGATAAAGACGGCAAGGTGGTACGCACCATTGATATTGGTGGGTTGAAAGCGGGCGTTCATACCTTTACCTGGGACGGCACCATGACCGATGGCACGGATGCGCCAAGCGGTTCTTACAACGTGTCAATTGCTGCCAGTAATGGCGGAACACAACTGGTGGCTCAGCCGCTTCAGTTTGCGCTGGTGCAGGGCGTTATTCGCAGCAACGGCGGTAATACGCTGGATCTGGGCACCTATGGAACCACCACCCTCGACGAAGTACGGCAGATCATTTAAGCCTTCACACTTATCAGGAGTAAGTCATGGCCTTTTCACAAGCGGTCAGCGGTCTGAACGCTGCAGCGACCAACCTCGATGTCATTGGTAACAACATCGCCAACTCCGCCACCTACGGTTTTAAATCCGGTACGGCCTCTTTTGCCGATATGTTCGCCGGTTCTAAAGTGGGTCTGGGCGTTAAAGTTGCGGGCATTACCCAGGACTTTACCGACGGTACCACGACCAACACCGGTCGCGGGCTGGATGTCGCTATCAGCCAGAACGGTTTTTTCCGCATGGTAGACAGCAACGGTTCCGTTTTCTACAGCCGTAACGGTCAGTTCAAGCTCGATGAAAACCGCAATATCGTCAACATGCAGGGGCTACAGCTGACGGGCTATCCGGCTACCGGTACACCGCCAACGATACAGCAAGGTGCTAACCCGGCGCCGATCACTATCCCGAATACGCTGATGGCGGCTAAAACCACCACGACTGCGTCAATGCAGATCAACCTGAACTCCACTGACAAGGTGCCAACGAAGACCCCGTTTAATCCCAGCGATGCGGATTCCTACAACAAAAAAGGCACCGTTACCGTTTTCGATAGCCAGGGTAACGCCCATGACATGAATATTTTTTATGTCAAAAATGCGCAGAGCAACACCTGGGAAGTTCACACACAGGATGCTTCAACCGGAGCCGCTGCAAAATCAGCAGGGTTTATGCGCTTTAATGAAAATGGTGTGTTCTTAGGGATTAGCGCCACAGCCGCCGAGGCGGTACCAACGCCTCCTACCGTCTGGCCAAAGGAAATCAACATCACAACCGGGCAGATTAACGGTGCTGATGCGGCAAATTTCTCTCTGAGCTTCCTCAATTCCATGCAGCAGAACACTGGCGCCAACAACATCGTTGCCACGAATCAGAATGGCTATAAGCCGGGCGACCTGGTGAGCTACCAGATTAACAATGACGGTACTGTGGTCGGTAACTACTCCAACGAACAGCAACAGGTTCTGGGGCAGATCGTGCTGGCAAACTTTGCCAACAACGAAGGTCTGGCTTCTCAGGGTGACAACGTCTGGGCAGCTACTCAGTCTTCCGGCGTGGCGCTGCTGGGTACCGCAGGCGAGGGTAACTTCGGCAAGCTGACCAACGGCGCGCTGGAAGCATCAAACGTGGATTTGAGTAAAGAACTGGTGAATATGATCGTCGCCCAGCGTAACTATCAGTCGAACGCGCAGACCATCAAAACCCAGGACCAGATCCTCAACACGCTGGTCAACCTGCGCTAAGCGCCTGACGGGATGGCTTAATGGATCACGCAATTTATACCGCCATGGGCGCGGCCAGTCAGACGCTGAATCAACAAGCGGTGACGGCCAGCAACCTGGCAAACGCCTCAACGCCGGGTTTTCGTGCGCAGCTCAATGCGCTGCGCGCGGTTCCCGTTGAAGGATTGTCTTTACCGACGCGTACGCTGGTGGTGGCCTCCACGCCGGGGGCCGATATGACGCCGGGTCAGATGGACTATACCTCACGTCCGCTGGACGTGGCGCTGCAACAGGATGGCTGGTTGGCTGTGCAGACCGCGGACGGTAGCGAAGGATATACCCGAAATGGCGCCATTCAGGTAAGCCCTACGGGGGAACTGACCATTCAGGGACACCCGGTGATTGGCGAAGCCGGACCAATAGCCGTACCGGAAGGTTCAGAAGTCACCATTGCGGCAGACGGCACGATCTCGGCGCTCAACCCTGGCGATCCGGCTAACACCGTTGCGCCAGTTGGGCGACTGAAACTGGTGAAGGCCACGGGGAGTGAAGTGCAACGTGGCGATGACGGTATGTTCCGTCTGACCCAGGCCGCGCAGGCTACCCGTGGCGCTACGTTACAGGCTGACCCCAGCATTCGCGTTATGTCGGGTGTGCTGGAAGGCAGTAACGTTAAGCCGGTAGCCGCGATGAGTGACATGATCGCCAACGCCCGTCGTTTCGAAATGCAAATGAAGATTATCAGTAGCGTGGATGATAACGCGGGTCGCGCCAACCAACTGCTGTCGATGAGTTAATACAGGACATTTTATGATCAGTTCATTATGGATCGCCAAAACCGGCCTGGATGCGCAGCAAACCAACATGGATGTGATTGCCAACAACCTGGCAAACGTCAGCACCAACGGATTTAAGCGTCAACGTGCCGTGTTTGAAGATCTGTTGTACCAGACGATTCGCCAGCCTGGCGCCCAGTCTTCTGAACAAACCACACTGCCGTCTGGTTTGCAGATTGGTACCGGTGTGCGCCCGGTCGCGACTGAGCGTTTACACAGCCAGGGGAACCTGTCGCAGACCAACAACAGTAAAGATGTGGCGATTAAAGGGCAGGGCTTTTTCCAGGTCATGCTGCCTGATGGCACGTCCGCCTACACCCGTGACGGTTCTTTCCAGGTGGATCAGAACGGTCAACTAGTGACTGCGGGTGGTTTTCAGGTTCAGCCGGCTATCACCATCCCGGCTAACTCGCTCAGTATCACCATTGGACGCGACGGTATCGTCAGCGTAACCCAGCAGGGCCAGGCAGCACCGGTTCAGGTTGGGCAGCTTAACCTGACTACTTTTATGAACGATACCGGTCTGGAAAGCATTGGTGAGAATCTGTACACCGAAACGCAGTCATCCGGTGCGCCGAATGAGAGCACTCCGGGGCTGAACGGCGCGGGTCTGCTGTACCAGGGTTATGTTGAAACCTCTAACGTCAACGTGGCGGAAGAGCTGGTAAACATGATCCAGGTTCAGCGCGCTTACGAAATCAACAGTAAAGCGGTATCGACCACCGATCAGATGCTGCAAAAACTGACGCAACTCTAAAGTGTGGCCCGGTGGGGTGAAAGCCTCACCGGCACACTGATTTTGAAGATGACCGCAATGCGAAAATACGCGCTTCACCCATACCCAATTTTAGCCCTGTTGGTGGTTTCATTGACAGGATGCGCCTGGATCCCGGCCACGCCCCTCGTGCAGGGCGCAACATCTGCCCAGCCTGTTCCTGGCCCGACGCCGGTGGCGAATGGATCTATCTTCCAGTCGGCCCAACCGATTAACTACGGTTATCAGCCGCTATTCGAAGACCGCCGTCCGCGCAATATTGGCGATACGTTGACCATCGTATTGCAGGAAAACGTCAGCGCGAGCAAAAGTTCTTCGGCTAATGCCAGCCGCGACGGCAAGACCAACTTTGGTTTTGATACCGTACCGCGTTATTTGCAAGGACTGTTTGGCAACGAGCGTGCTGACGTAGAAGCTTCAGGCGGTAACACCTTTAACGGTAAAGGCGGCGCGAACGCCAGCAATACCTTCAGCGGTACGCTGACCGTAACGGTCGATCAGGTACTGGTGAATGGCAACTTACATGTTGTGGGTGAAAAACAGATCGCCATTAATCAGGGCACTGAATTCATTCGCTTCTCCGGGGTCGTTAACCCGCGCACCATCAGTGGCAGCAACTCCGTACCGTCAACTCAGGTTGCGGACGCACGTATTGAGTATGTCGGCAACGGCTACATCAATGAAGCGCAGAATATGGGCTGGTTGCAGCGTTTCTTCCTTAACTTGTCGCCGATGTAAGCGAGGTAGCCAGTGTTTAAATCTTTAGTTGGAATGGTACTGGTGCTGATAACCACCTTTGCGCATGCCGACCGTATTCGGGACCTGACCAGCGTTCAGGGCGTGCGGGAAAACTCGTTGATCGGTTATGGGCTGGTGGTCGGTTTGGATGGCACGGGTGACCAGACTACGCAGACGCCGTTTACTACGCAAACGCTCAACAACATGCTTTCGCAGTTGGGAATTACCGTGCCAACCGGCACCAATATGCAGTTGAAAAACGTGGCGGCGGTGATGGTAACCGCGCAATTCCCGGCCTTTGGTCGTCAGGGGCAAACCATTGACGTGGTGGTCTCTTCCATGGGGAACGCCAAAAGCCTGCGCGGCGGAACGTTGCTGATGACCCCGCTGAAAGGGGTCGATAGCCAGGTATATGCGCTGGCGCAGGGGAATATTCTGGTAGGCGGTGCAGGCGCGGCTGCGGGTGGCAGCAGCGTGCAGGTAAACCAGCTCAATGGCGGACGTATTACCAACGGCGCGACCATCGAACGTGAATTACCCAGCCAGTTCGGCGGCGGTAACACCATTAATCTGCAGCTCAATAATGAAGATTTCACTATGGCGCAGCAGATAACCGACACCATTAACCGTTCGCGCGGCTTTGGTAGCGCCACTGCGCTGGACGCCCGGACGATTCAGGTACGCGTGCCAAGCGGCAACAGTTCGCAGGTGCGTTTCCTTGCTGACATCCAGAATATGGAGGTGAATGTCACGCCGCAGGATGCGAAAGTGATTATCAACTCGCGCACCGGATCCGTTGTCATGAACCGTGAAGTCACGCTGGATAGCTGTGCCGTCGCGCAAGGCAACTTGTCGATAACGGTAAACCGCCAGGCGAACGTCAGCCAGCCGGATACACCGTTTGGCGGTGGACAGACCGTGGTGACACCTCAAACCCAGATCGATCTGCGCCAGAGCGGCGGTTCGCTGCAAAGCGTGCGTTCCAGCGCCAACCTGAACAATGTTGTGCGTGCGCTTAATGCGCTAGGGGCAACGCCGATGGATCTGATGTCCATTCTGCAATCGATGCAGAGCGCGGGATGCTTACGCGCCAAACTGGAAATCATCTAATGATTGGTGACAGCAAACTGCTGACCAGTGCCGCCTGGGATGCGCAATCACTGAACGAACTGAAAGCGAAAGCGGGTCAGGACCCGGCGGCGAATATCCGCCCGGTTGCCCGTCAGGTTGAAGGGATGTTCGTACAAATGATGCTGAAAAGCATGCGTGAAGCGCTGCCGAAAGATGGCGTTTTTAGCAGTGATTCAACACGTTTGTATACCAGCATGTATGACCAACAAATTGCGCAGCAGATGACCGCAGGTAAAGGTCTGGGACTGGCTGAAATGATGGTTAAGCAGATGACTGAAGGGCAGGCGCAACCCGCAGACGATGCGCCGCAGGTGCCAATGAAGTTCTCTCTGGAAACGGTGACCAGCTATCAAAACCAGGCGCTGACGCAACTGGTCCGTAAAGCCATTCCCCGCGCGACGGAAAGCAATGATGAGCCGCTGTCAGGTGACAGCAAAGACTTCCTCGCCCAGCTATCGCTGCCGGCTAAGCTGGCAAGTCAGCAAAGCGGGGTTCCACATCATCTGATTCTGGCGCAGGCGGCGCTGGAGTCTGGATGGGGGCAGCGACAAATCCGTCGTGAGAACGGTGAACCGAGCTTTAACATTTTTGGCGTGAAGGCTTCGGGAAGCTGGAAAGGCCCAACCACCGAAATCACCACCACCGAATATGAAAACGGCGAGGCGAAAAAGGTGAAAGCCCGATTCCGCGTCTATAGCTCTTACCTTGAGGCACTGTCGGATTATGTCGGTCTGATATCGCGTAACCCGCGCTATGCGGCGGTAACCGCCGCAGCTACCGCCGAGCAGGGGGCACAGGCTTTGCAGAATGCCGGTTACGCGACTGACCCTAACTATGCGCGTAAATTAACCAGCATGATCCAGCAGTTGAAATCGATGAGCGAAAAAGTGAGCAAAACCTACAGTACGAATATCGATAATCTCTTTTAAATAGCTCAAGTCTACCAACCTGCTGCCGATAATAACGAGTATTGAAGGATTACAAGGAACCTCCATGTCCAGCTTGATTAATAACGCGATGAGTGGACTCGCCGCAGCGCAGGCCGCGTTGAATTCTGCCAGTAATAACATCTCCAGCTATAACGTTGCCGGATACACCCGTCAAACGACAATTATGGCACAAGCGAACAGCACGCTGGGTGCGGGGGGCTGGGTTGGCAATGGCGTCTATGTTTCTGGCGTACAGCGCGAGTATGACTCCTTTATCACGAATCAGTTACGTGCCGCGCAGAACCAAAGCAGCGGCCTGACAACGCGCTATGAACAAATGTCGAAAATCGACAATCTGCTCTCCAGCAAAACCAGTTCCATTTCGACCTCAATGCAGGACTTTTTTACCAGCCTGCAAACCCTTGTCAGTAACGCGGAAGACCCGGCGGCGCGCCAGGCGCTGATCGGTAAAGCTGATGGTTTAGTCAACCAGTTCAGAACAACCGACCAGTATCTGCGCGATCAAGACAAGCAGGTTAATACTGCGATCAAGGCCAGCGTTGACCAGATCAACAACTATTCAAAACAGATTGCCAGCCTCAACGATCAGATTTCCCGTCTGACCGGCGTCGGCGCGGGCGCATCGCCTAACGATTTACTCGACCAGCGCGACCAACTGGTCAGTGAACTGAACCAGATTGTCGGTGTTGAAGTCAGCGTTCAGGACGGCGGGACTTACAACATTACCATGGCGAACGGCTATTCACTGGTGCAGGGCAGCAATGCACGCCAGCTGGCGGCTGTGCCCTCCAGTGATGATCCCAATCGAACCACAGTGGCCTACGTCGACGGGGTTGCCGGCGAGGTTGAAATTCCCGAAAAACTGTTGAATACCGGTTCACTGGGCGGGCTGTTGACCTTCCGTTCTCAAGAGCTTGACCAGACGCGTAACACGCTGGGCCAACTGGCGTTGGCGTTCGCCGATGCGTTTAACACCCAGCATAAAGAGGGTTTTGACGCGAACGGCGATCAGGGTAAGGATTTCTTTGCTATCGGTAGCCCGGCAGTATTCAACAACGCTAAAAATACAGGAACAGGATCGTTAAGCGCGAAGATTACCGACAGCTCTGCTGTACAGGCGACCGATTATAAAATCGTTTATGACGGGACGGACTGGCAGGTTACTCGCCTGGCGGATAATACCAGCTTCAAAGCTACCGTTACCGGTGGGAAGATGTCCTTTGACGGGATGGAAATCACCGTAAATGCTGGCGCAAAAGCAAATGACAGCTTCACAGTGAAACCTGTCAGTAACGCCGTTGTTGATATGAAAGTCATGGTGACCGATGAGTCGAAAATCGCCATGGCCCAGGTCTCAAAAAATGATCCGGACCCGGATATTGATAAGGGAAAAAGCGATAACCGTAACGGTCAGAAACTGCTGGATCTGCAGACCAAAGCTACCGTGGGTAATAAGACCTTCAACGATGCCTATGCCACGCTGGTAAGCGATGTCGGGAACAAAACCGCGACGCTGAAAACCAGCGCCATTACCCAGAATAACGTGGTAACGCAGCTTTATAAGCAGCAGCAGTCTATTTCCGGCGTCAACCTCGACGAAGAATACGGTAACTTACAACGCTATCAACAGTATTACCTGGCTAACGCGCAAGTGCTGCAAACCGCAAATGCGCTGTTTGATGCACTGATTAATATTCGCTAAGGGAGAGGGACACAATGCGTATCAGCACCCAGATGATGTACCAGCAGAATATGCGTGGCATCACTAACTCTCAGGCTGAATGGATGAAGTTCGGCGAGCAGATGTCAACGGGCAAACGTGTGATCAACCCATCTGACGATCCGATCGCCGCCTCGCAGGCCGTGGTGCTTTCTCAAGCACAGGCGCAGAACAGCCAATATACGCTGGCGCGTTCATTTGCGACGCAAAAAGTGTCGCTGGAAGAGAACGTACTGAGTCAGGTAACGACGGCAATTCAGACCGCGCAGGAAAAAATTGTCTATGCCGCGAACGGCACGTTAAGCGATGACGACCGTGCATCGCTGGCCACCGACCTGCAGGGGATCCGCGATCAACTGATGAACCTGGCGAACAGCACCGACGGTAATGGACGCTATATTTTTGGCGGATATAAAACAGAATCTGCACCGTTTGCTCAGGCAGATGGCGCTTACAGCGGCGGTACAACAAATGTGACCCAGCAGGTCGATGCCTCCCGTACCATGGTGATTGGTCATACTGGCGATAAAGTATTTGTTAATCTGACCAGCAATGCCGTACCGGAACCAGGCGGCGGTACTCAGGAAAAGAACCTGTTCAAAATGCTGGATACCGCTATTGATGCGCTCAAAACCCCGATTGAGGGCAATGACGCGGCAAAAGCTACCGCCTCTGCAGCCATTGATAAAACCAGTCGTGGCCTGAAAAATTCATTGAATAACGTGCTTTCTGTTCGTGCAGAATTAGGGACTCAGCTCAGCGAGTTAAGTTCACTGGATTCACTGGGCGCCGATCGCGCATTGGGCCAGACTCAGCAGATGAGCAATCTGGTGGATGTTGACTGGAACGCAGCGATTTCGTCCTACGTGATGCAGCAGGCCGCACTGCAGGCATCGTACAAAACGTTTACCGATATGCAGGGAATGTCGCTATTTCAACTGAACCGGTAACACCTTTTTGAACATATCATGAAACTGGATATGTTTGTCTGCCCGCTCCTTTAACACCCCGGAGCGGGCATTTTTTTAGGCCACTGTTATTTTCTCAGCGACAGATTCCCCGTTAGTCTTATTACCCGCGCAATCGCACCGCTAAAGATTGCCAGCGTAACCACGCCTTCTCAGTTTGCCAGTGCGTAGAGCAGAGATAAAAAAAAGCCGACCCGAAGGTCGGCTTTGATGTTGCTTATGACTTACTCAACGGGCTGCGGGCGCGTTGCTGGCGCAGTCGCCTGGTGCGTGGCGCTGTGTCCACCTGCGGCACCTTTACCTTCAAAGGTGAATTCCGGGCGTTGCCAGTCACTATGACGCGGCGCTTCAGGCACATACTCTGGTGCCGGAGCACGGGTCATCGGGGCGGCCGCGTGGCTGTGAAGATGTTCTGCGTCAACGCGGGTTGCGACAACTTCAGCCTTAGCGACTGCGTCTTCGACGACAGGTGCGGCAACAACCTCTTGCGGCGCGGCAACTTCTTCAGCCACTGGCGCTGTTTCCACAACCTCGGCAATCTCTTCAGCCACTTCAGGCTGAGAAATAACAACCTCCGCAGATTCTTCGACAACCGGCGCAGCCACTATTTCAGCGACAGGTTCGGCTTTCGCCGCGGTATCCTCAGCAACAGGCGCGTCAGATTCAGCGATAATTTGCGGTTGTTCCTCGACCGGAGTAGCGATGACTTCCGGATGGGTGGTTTCAACGACGGTAGCCTGAGGTTCAGCAATGACCACCTCTGGCTGTACGGTTTCAACCGACGCAGGGGCGTTCACAATATGCTCAACGGCAGCTGCAGCAACCTGAGGCTCTACGGCGACAGGTGCAGTTTGCCCCTGAACCGTTTCCTGCTCGCGCTGCTCTGCAACCTGCTGATCCTGAGGACGAGCAACAGGGTAGCGGATCCAGACTTTACCGGACGCTAATTCTGGAGATGCGCAGGCAACCGTTAACGGCATCGGCGACTGAACCGGGTAACGCTCATCACGATAGCGACGACGGCGTTGTCCACTGACGCGCAGATGGCGAGGTGAGCGACGGGAACGACGCGGCATACCATTGGAGTCACGCGCTTCGCTGTTGTCTTCCTGCTCAGTCGCAACGACGGCAGGCAGATCAACTTTCGCCAGTTCAGTACGCTGTGCCGGTACGGGCTGTTCAGTTGGCTGAGCGACAGCCGTTTCAGCGACCACCTCGACAGTAGCGACTTCGGCTTCAACAGCCGGGCTGTCTGTGTAACGAACTTTCTGAGTCAGCTGACGCTGTTTACGGCGAGTCTGAGGCTGACGAACGCGCTCTTCCTGCTCGGTATCCTGCGCAGGTTGTTCTGCCAGGTTCAGCTCTTTAACTTCCTGCTGCGCCTGACGCTTATCATCGTTGCGACGGCGGTTGCGCTCGCGACGCGGAGCCTGCTGCTCATCACCGGATTTCGCTTTGTCAGCGACCTCAGTAGACTGCTGGCGGTTATCGCGCGCTTCCGCATTTTGCTGCTGCGACTGACGGCGGTTACGGCGGTTATCTTCACGGTTTTCGCCGCTTTCTGAACGCTCGTTACGGTTATCACGCTCGCCACGGTTGTCGCGATTATCACGACGATCGTTACGGTCGCGACGATTGTTCTGACGCGGTTTACGACGATCCTGCTGGCGATCGGTTTTCTCTTCAGCTTTCGGCGCAGGTTGTTCAACCGGTTTCACTTCTTCGCTACCGCTGAAGATGGACTTCAGTGCGCTGAAGAAACGGCTAATCAAACCTGGCTGCGCGGCGACGGCCGCGGTCGCTGCTGCGGCTTTAGGCGCGGCGGCCTTCGCAGTAGGTTCCTGCAAAGCAGGGGCTGGCGGCACCTCTGGCATTGCAAAGGTGGCCAATGCCGGCTGCTCTGGCTGTTTACGCTCGACGAACTCTTCTTCCGTCGGCAATGCCATCGCTTCTTCATGCAGTTTCGGCAGCAGGTAGCTCAGGGTTGGTGTTTCTTCCCCTTTGCGTACGCGCAGCACGGAGTAATGCGGGGTTTCCATCTGATCGTTTGGCACAATCACACAGCGCACGCCATTCTGACGCGTCTCGATGGCATTTACCGCGGTACGTTTTTCGTTGAGCAGGTAGGATGCGATCGGCACAGGAACAATAGCGTGAACTTCCTGCGTATTTTCTTTCAGCGCTTCTTCTTCGATCAGACGCAGAATAGACAGCGACAGTGATTCGTTATCACGTACGGTACCCGTGCCGGAGCAGCGTGGGCATACGTGATGGCTGGATTCACCCAGCGACGGGCTCAGACGCTGACGGGACATCTCCAGCAGGCCGAAGCGAGAAATATGGCTGATTTGAATACGCGCTCTGTCCTGACGCACGGCTTCACGCAGACGGTTTTCAACCGCACGCTGGTGACGAACCGGCGTCATATCAATGAAGTCGATTACAATCAGGCCGCCGAGGTCGCGCAGACGCAGCTGACGAGCAATTTCATCGGCTGCTTCAAGGTTGGTGTTGAACGCAGTTTCTTCGATGTCGCCGCCGCGGGTCGCGCGTGCGGAGTTGATATCGATGGCGGTCAGCGCTTCTGTGCTGTCGATAACGATTGAGCCGCCGGATGGCAGACGCACTTCGCGCTGGAACGCGGACTCAATTTGAGATTCGATTTGATAGTGGCTGAACAGCGGAATTTCACCGGTGTACAGTTTGATTTTGCTGCTGAAATCCGGACGACCCAGCGCGGCGATGTGCTGACGCGCCATCTCCATAACTTTCGGGTTGTCGATGAGGATTTCGCCGATGTCCTGACGTAAATAGTCACGGAATGCGCGAACGATAACGTTGCTTTCCTGATGGATCAGGAACGGAGCAGGGCGGCTGTCAGCGGCTTTTTGAATCGCTTCCCAGTGCTTCAGGCGGAAACTCAGGTCCCACTGCAGTGCTTCGGCAGATTTGCCGACACCTGCGGTACGCACGATAAGCCCCATGCCGTCAGGCAGTTCCAGGCTTGCCAGCGCTTCTTTTAATTCGGTACGGTCGTCGCCTTCAATGCGACGGGAGATACCGCCCGCGCGCGGGTTGTTCGGCATCAGAACCAGATAACTACCTGCCAGGCTGATAAAGGTGGTCAGCGCAGCGCCTTTATTGCCGCGTTCTTCTTTATCGATCTGAACAATGACTTCCTGACCTTCGCGCAACACGTCTTTAATGTTGGGACGACCATGGGAGTTGTAGCTAGCGGGGAAGTATTCGCGGGCAATTTCTTTTAACGGGAGGAAACCGTGACGTTCAGCGCCGTAATCAACAAAAGCAGCTTCCAGACTCGGTTCAATACGGGTAATTTTGCCTTTATAGATGTTGGCTTTTTTCTGTTCGTGTCCAGGACTTTCGATATCCAGATCGTACAGACGCTGCCCATCTACAAGGGCGACACGCAACTCTTCCTGCTGAGTCGCGTTAATTAACATTCTTTTCATCGTAACTTACTCATTATTCTTACATTGACGACTAAGCTGCGGGCAGAGTAATGCCTTTCCGGGTGTGAACCGATGGCCTCGTGTCTATTCGCGTCGCCAACCTCACGGTTATCGTCAGCTCAAAGAGGCGCAGAGTGTCGGTTGCCTGTATTTCATACGGAAACACAGCGCAATTATCAGGGGAACAGTCTGGGTGTTACTCTCCAGAGAAGCTTCCATTGTGCTTATCGTCTTTCACGCTGTGGGTGCGTTGGCTTCATCTTCTTACCCCAACCACTTACAGGAGTAAGCACCTGGGGTTCCCAGACTTGCCGCCTTCCTACAACGCGAAATCTATAGAGCACTTACCGGTAAGGACTGCAACCCGCAGCCCGCTAACTGCCTGAAAGATCAATACGTCTTACGCCATTGCTGCGTTGATGATCGGTCGGGCAAAATTGGGTCATTCCGGAAAAGTTCTTGTTTTAACAAGATTCAACACGGAAACAACCTCATTATTCCACTGCTAACCTTGTTATAGCAAGATGACTTTTGCCATTTATCACCCGGTTACTCACAGTTTTTTCACTTCCGCGTAGTGATTGCTTTAATAACCACCAAATCGGCTATGTCAAACTTAAGTAATAAGGTATAGCAGTTAATATAAGCATAGAAAAATGTGTGGCGCGAATCTTGATGGCTATTTAAAATCGGCCCCCATGAAAACAGAGACTCCAGCCGTAAAAACAGTTGCCATTACTGCCGACGAAGCAGGGCAACGCATCGACAACTTTTTGCGCACCCAGCTCAAGGGCGTGCCGAAAAGTATGATTTATCGCATTTTGCGTAAAGGCGAAGTGCGGGTGAACAAAAAACGCATTAAGCCCGAGTACAAACTCGAAGACGGGGACATTGTGCGTATTCCACCTGTACGTGTCGCTGAACGTGAAGAAGAGGCCATTTCACCGAATTTGCAGAAGGTCGCGGCGCTGACCGATGTCATTTTATATGAAGATGACCACATTCTGGTGCTTAACAAGCCTTCAGGTACGGCCGTGCATGGTGGAAGCGGGTTAAGCTTTGGCGTCATTGAAGGCTTACGAGCGCTGCGCCCGGAAGCGCGTTTCCTTGAGCTGGTGCATCGCCTCGACCGGGATACCTCCGGCGTGCTGCTGGTGGCCAAAAAACGATCTGCCTTGCGTTCGTTGCATGAACAACTGCGTGAAAAAGGCATGCAGAAAGACTACCTCGCGTTGGTACGCGGCCAGTGGCAGTCCCATGTCAAAACCGTGCAGGCCCCGCTGTTAAAGAACATTCTGCAAAGCGGCGAGCGTATCGTGCGGGTGAATCAGGAAGGCAAACCATCGGAAACACGCTTTAAAGTGGAAGAGCGTTACGCGTTTGCTACGCTTGTGCGCTGCAGTCCCGTGACTGGACGCACGCACCAGATTCGCGTGCATACACAATATGCCGGACATCCGATTGCCTTTGACGACCGCTATGGCGATCGTGAGTTCGATAAGCAACTGGCGGATACCGGACTGAGCAGGCTCTTTTTGCACGCCGCAGCGTTGAAATTTACTCATCCGGGGACGGGTGAAGTAATGCGTATTGAAGCGCCAATGGATAAGCAGTTGAAGCGCTGCCTCGAGGTGTTACGCAGTAAAGGCTGATGCGCATTGATATTATCGCGCATTACCTGTAGACCTGATGGCGTTGTGCCTATCAGGCCTACAGGATTAGGCCTAAACAGCCGTCAACCCGTCAGGCTTTTAACGGGTTCATATCTTCTCGTCGCAGCATTTGACACAGTGCGATTAGCGGTAAACCGATTAAAGTATTTGGGTCACGACCTTCCAGGCGCTCAAAAAGTGCAATGCCCAATCCTTCGCTTTTAAAACTACCGGCACAATGCAGCGGGCGCTCTTTGCGCACGTAATCTTCAATTTCCGTTTCGCTTAAGTGACGAAAATGGACGTCGAACGGTTCAACTTCAGTTTGTAAATGTCCGGTCGCAGAATTATACAGCGCCAGTCCGGTATAAAACGTCACAATATTGCCACGGGCTTTGAGTAACTGCTGGCGTGCATTTTCTTCTGTTAACGGTTTGCCGGTTATTTCACCATCGAGAACACAAATTTGATCGGAACCAATAATAAGGTGCGATGGATAACGGTGGGCGAGAGATTGCGCTTTTTTCTGCGCCAGTCGCAAGACTAAGTGCCGGGGGGCTTCGCCCGGTAACGGCGTTTCATCAACCTCTGGTGCTGCGCATTCGAACGGGATTGCCAGTTTTTCTAGTAAAGCGCGACGCCAGGGAGAGGTAGAAGCAAGAATAAGTTGAGGCATATTTTTTCCCTCGCATATAGCGTATTGATGAGAGCCATTTTAAACTATGGACTTCGTCCTACAAGCTGGCTGTAATGGCTTGTGTTGAGCGATTTTAAGTCGATGACCCGCAATGTGTGCGAATTATTGGCAAAAGGCAACCACAGGCTGCCTTTTTCTTTGACTATATGACGTTACAAAGTTAATATGCGCGCCCTATGCAAAAGGTAAAATTACCCCTGACTCTTGATCCGGTTCGTACGGCTCAGAAACGCCTCGATTATGAAGGTATCTATACTTCTGATCTGGTTGAGCGTGTCGCCGATTCTGTAGTCAGTGTGGACAGTGATGTGGAATGCTCCATGTCGTTCGCTATCGATAACCAGCGCCTTGCCGTTATAACCGGTGATGCAAAGGTGTCGGTTACGCTCGAATGTCAGCGTTGCGGGAAACCGTTCCCACTTCATGTTCACACAACATATTGTTTTAGTCCTGTCCGTTCTGACGAGCAGGCTGAAGCACTCCCGGAAGCGTATGAGCCGATTGAGGTTAACGAATTCGGTGAAATCGATCTGCTTGCAATGGTTGAAGATGAGATTATCCTCTCCTTGCCGGTAGTTCCGGTGCATGATTCTGAACACTGTGAAGTGTCCGAGGCGGACATGGTCTTTGGCGAATTGCCTGATGAAGCGCAAAAACCAAACCCATTTGCCGTATTAGCCAGCTTAAAGCGTAAGTAATTGAGGAGTAAGGTCCATGGCCGTACAACAGAATAAACCAACCCGTTCCAAACGTGGCATGCGTCGTTCTCATGACGCTCTGACCGCAGTCACCAGCCTGTCTGTAGACAAAACTTCTGGTGAACAACACCTGCGTCACCACATCACTGCCGACGGTTTTTACCGTGGCCGTAAGGTAATCGCTAAGTAATCACGCATGACTCAATGACTTTCCTGCTACGGTGAGAAAGACAAAGAGTACACGCGTGATGAAGCTTAGTGAGGCTTTCCCCGGGTAACTGGGGAAACACCTAACCGGGCAGCGACGATACCTTGACACGTCTAACCCTGGCGTTAGATGTCATGGGGGGTGATTTTGGCCCTACCGTGACAGTGCCTGCAGCATTGCAGGCACTGAATTCTAATTCGCAACTCACACTTCTTTTAGTCGGGGATCCCGATACAATCACGCCATTACTTGCCAAAGCTGACTTCGAACAACGTTCACGTCTGCAGATTATCCCTGCTCAGTCAGTTATTGCCAGTGATGCCCGGCCCTCGCAAGCTATTCGCGCCAGTCGTGGAAGCTCAATGCGCGTTGCCCTGGAGCTCGTGAAAGAAGGACGAGCGGAAGCCTGTGTGAGCGCCGGTAATACAGGCGCGCTAATGGGACTTGCGAAGTTATTGCTCAAACCCCTTGAGGGGATTGAGCGTCCTGCGCTGGTGACGGTTTTACCCCATCAGCAAAAGGGCAAAACGGTGGTGCTGGATTTGGGCGCCAACGTGGATTGTGATAGCACGATGTTGGTGCAATTTGCCGTCATGGGTTCCGTGCTGGCAGAAGAGGTGGTTGGAATTGCCAATCCCCGTGTTGCGTTGCTCAATATCGGTGAAGAAGAAACCAAGGGTCTCGACAGTATTCGGGATGCATCTGCAGTGCTAAAAACAATCCCTTCTATCAATTATATCGGCTATCTTGAAGCCAATGAGTTACTGACTGGCAAAACTGATGTGTTGGTCTGTGACGGCTTTACAGGTAATGTCACATTAAAGACGATGGAAGGTGTTGTCAGAATGTTCCTTTCACTGCTGAAGTCTCAGGGTGAGGGCAAAAAACGGTCGTGGTGGCTGCTGTTATTAAAACGTTGGTTACAAAAAAGCCTGACAAGGCGATTTAGTCACCTCAACCCCGACCAGTATAATGGCGCCTGTCTGTTAGGATTGCGCGGCACGGTGATTAAGAGTCATGGTGCGGCCAATCAGCGAGCATTTGAAGTCGCGATTGAACAGGCAGTGCAGGCGGTGCAGCGACAAGTTCCTCAGCGAATTGCCGCTCGCCTGGAATCTGTATACCCAGCTGGATTCGAACTGCTGGACGGTGGCGAAAACGCAAACTCGCGAGCACACAGATAACGGTGCGTTTGTGAATGCTGCCAACGTATCAGCGATTTGCTCGTGGCGGTATATAACCAAAAAGTGACTGAGCGTACATGTATACGAAGATTATTGGTACTGGCAGCTATCTGCCTGAACAAGTGCGTACTAACGCCGATTTGGAAAAAATGGTTGAGACATCTGATGAGTGGATCGTCACTCGCACAGGTATCCGTGAACGCCATATTGCAGCGCCAAATGAAACAGTTGCGACGATGGGCTTTGCCGCCGCAAACCGTGCAATTGAAATGGCGGGCATCGACAAAGAACAAATTGGTCTGATTGTGGTTGCCACCACATCATCCACACACGCATTTCCAAGTGCGGCATGCCAGATCCAAAGTATGCTGGGGATCAAAGGCTGTCCGGCGTTTGACGTTGCAGCCGCTTGTGCCGGTTTCACCTACGCCCTGAGCGTTGCTGACCAGTACGTTAAGTCTGGCGCAGTGAAGCATGCTCTGGTGGTTGGCTCAGATGTCCTCGCTCGTACCTGTGATCCAACCGATCGCGGAACGATCATTATTTTCGGTGATGGCGCAGGGGCGGTTGTACTGAGCGCATCAGAAGAGCCTGGCATTCTCTCTACGCATCTGCACGCTGATGGTCGCTATGGCGAACTGTTGACGCTGCCTAATGCCGATCGCGTGAACCCGGAAAACCCGATTCACCTGACGATGGCGGGTAACGAAGTATTTAAAGTCGCGGTGACCGAGCTTGCACACATCGTTGATGAAACGCTGGAAGCAAATAATCTCGATCGTTCTGCCCTGGACTGGCTGGTGCCGCATCAGGCAAACCTCCGCATTATTAGCGCAACCGCGAAAAAGCTGGGTATGTCGATGGATAATGTTGTCGTGACGCTCGACAGACATGGCAATACCTCCGCGGCCTCCGTACCGTGCGCGCTGGACGAAGCCGTCCGCGACGGGCGTATTAAAGCTGGGCAGTTGATATTGCTTGAAGCCTTTGGGGGTGGATTCACCTGGGGCTCTGCGCTGATTCGTTTCTAGTATAAGGATTTAAACATGACGCAATTTGCATTTGTGTTCCCGGGGCAGGGTTCCCAGACCGTTGGGATGTTGTCTGAAATGGCAGCAAACTACCCAATTGTTGAAGAAACTTTTGCTGAAGCATCAGCTGCGCTGGGCTATGATCTGTGGGCGTTGACTCAGCAGGGACCGGCCGAAGAGCTGAATAAAACCTGGCAGACGCAGCCAGCACTGTTGACTGCCTCTGTTGCGCTTTATCGCGTATGGCAGCAGCAGGGTGGTAAAACACCTGCGCTGATGGCTGGTCACAGCCTGGGCGAATACTCTGCGCTGGTGTGTGCGGGTGTTATCGGTTTTGCCGATGCCGTACGTCTGGTTGAACTGCGTGGCAAATTCATGCAGGAAGCGGTACCGGAAGGCACTGGCGGCATGTCTGCTATTATCGGTCTGGACGACGCTGCTATCGCTAAAGCGTGTGAAGAGTCTGCCGAAGGCCAGGTGGTTTCACCGGTAAACTTTAACTCACCGGGTCAGGTGGTTATTGCCGGGCACAAAGAAGCCGTAGAACGTGCCGGCGCAGCCTGTAAAGCTGCTGGCGCTAAACGTGCTCTGCCACTGCCGGTCAGCGTTCCTTCTCACTGCGCGCTGATGAAGCCTGCTGCTGAGAAACTGGCCGTTGAACTGCAAAAAATCACTTTTAACGCGCCGACTGTTCCGGTTGTGAACAACGTCGACGTGAAGTGCGAAACAGACGCAGACGCTATTCGCGATGCGCTGGTTCGCCAACTGTACAGCCCGGTTCAATGGACTAAAACCGTTGAATTTATGGCGTCCCAGGGCGTAGAGCACCTGTATGAAGTTGGTCCGGGCAAAGTTCTGACCGGTTTGACGAAACGTATTGTTGACACCCTGACTGCTTCGGCACTGAATGAGCCGGCGGCATTTTCTGCGGCGCTAGAGCAATAAAAGAGGAAGACCATGAGTTTTGAAGGAAAAGTCGCGCTGGTTACCGGTGCAAGCCGTGGCATTGGCCGCGCAATTGCTGAAACACTCGTTGCCCGTGGCGCGAAAGTTATCGGTACTGCAACCAGCGAAAGCGGTGCGCAGGCCATTAGCGATTACTTAGGTGCAAATGGTAAGGGTCTGATGTTGAATGTGACCGATCCGGCATCTATCGAATCTGTTCTGGGAAATATTCGCGCAGAATTTGGTGAAGTCGATATCCTGGTCAATAATGCCGGGATTACTCGTGATAACCTGTTAATGCGCATGAAAGATGACGAGTGGAACGATATCATCGAAACCAACCTGTCATCTGTTTTCCGTCTGTCAAAAGCGGTAATGCGAGCTATGATGAAAAAGCGTCATGGGCGTATTATCACTATCGGTTCTGTGGTTGGTACCATGGGAAATGCGGGTCAGGCTAACTACGCTGCGGCGAAAGCGGGTCTGATCGGCTTCAGTAAATCACTGGCGCGCGAAGTTGCGTCTCGTGGCATTACTGTAAACGTTGTTGCTCCGGGCTTTATTGAAACGGACATGACGCGTGCGCTGTCTGATGATCAGCGTGCGGGTATTCTGGCGCAGGTTCCTGCGGGTCGCCTTGGCGGCGCTCAGGAAATCGCCAGTGCGGTTGCATTTTTAGCTTCTGACGAAGCAAGTTACATCACAGGTGAGACTTTGCACGTCAACGGCGGGATGTACATGGTTTAACCACGAGATAAAAAAATTTGCGTTATTAGGGTGAATGCCCTCAAAATAACGTAAAATCGTGGTAAGACCTGCCGGGATTTAGTTGCAAATTTTTCAACATTTTATACACTACGAAAACCATCGCGAAAGCGAGTTTTGATAGGAAATTTAAGAGTATGAGCACTATCGAAGAACGCGTTAAGAAAATTATCGGCGAACAGCTGGGCGTTAAGCAGGAAGAAGTAACCAACAATGCTTCCTTCGTTGAAGACCTGGGCGCAGATTCTCTTGACACCGTTGAGCTGGTAATGGCTCTGGAAGAAGAGTTTGATACTGAGATTCCGGACGAAGAAGCTGAGAAAATCACTACCGTTCAGGCTGCCATTGATTACATCAACGGCCACCAGGCGTAAGTGAACATCTCCAGGCGGTCATTCGACCGCCTGAGTTTTATCTTTTTATCCCACTTGAATTATTTTCCCTCCCTGGAGGACAACCGTGTCTAAGCGTCGTGTAGTTGTGACCGGACTGGGCATGTTGTCTCCTGTCGGCAATACCGTAGAGTCTACCTGGAAAGCTCTCCTTGCCGGTCAGAGTGGCATCAGCCTGATCGACCATTTCGATACTAGCGCCTATGCAACGAAATTTGCTGGCTTAGTAAAGGATTTTAACTGTGAAGACATTATCTCGCGCAAAGAACAGCGTAAGATGGATGCTTTCATTCAATATGGAATTGTCGCTGGCGTTCAGGCCATGCAGGATTCTGGTCTCGAAATTACGGAAGAGAACGCTCACCGTATTGGCGCCGCTATCGGCTCTGGTATTGGCGGTCTCGGATTGATCGAAGAAAACCACACCTCTTTGGTGAATGGCGGTCCACGTAAGATCAGCCCGTTCTTCGTTCCGTCAACGATTGTTAACATGGTGGCAGGTCACCTGACCATCATGTACGGCCTGCAAGGGCCAAGCATCTCCATTGCGACCGCCTGTACTTCAGGTGTGCATAACATTGGTCATGCAGCACGTATCATTGCATACGGCGATGCAGACGCGATGGTTGCGGGTGGTGCAGAAAAAGCCAGTACCCCGCTGGGCGTGGGTGGTTTTGGTGCGGCACGTGCGCTGTCTACACGTAATGATAACCCGCAAGCGGCAAGCCGTCCGTGGGATAAAGAACGTGATGGCTTTGTGCTGGGCGACGGCGCAGGCATGGTGGTACTGGAAGAGTACGAGCATGCGAAAGCGCGCGGTGCAAAAATCTATGCTGAAGTCGTTGGTTTTGGCATGAGCAGTGATGCTTACCACATGACATCACCACCTGAAAACGGTGCGGGCGCTGCGCTGGCAATGGTCAACGCACTACGCGATGCGGCTATAGAAGCGGGTCAGATTGGCTATGTCAACGCGCATGGCACGTCTACTCCTGCTGGCGATAAAGCCGAAACCCAGGCAGTGAAATCTGTCTTTGGCGATGCGGCAAGCCGTGTGATGGTAAGCTCCACTAAATCCATGACCGGACACCTGTTGGGTGCGGCGGGCGCGGTAGAGTCTATTTTCTCTATCCTGGCGCTGCGCGATCAGGCTATTCCGCCAACCATCAACCTGGATAACCCGGATGAAGGTTGTGACCTGGACTTCGTACCTCACGAAGCGCGTCAGGTTAGTGGTCTGGAGTACGCACTGTGTAACTCCTTCGGCTTTGGCGGGACTAACGGTTCGTTGATCTTTAAAAAGATTTAAGTCTGCCAGGTGGTGCGTTAGCATCGATAGCAATTTAAAAAGGTCCGCTTGTCGGGCCTTTTTTTATTCGGTTTTCCACCCTTGTCCTGTGTTGTTCATCCTGCCAAACTAGCGGACCAGAAATAAGGAGCCACCATGTTCTTAATTAATGGCTGCGAGCAGAATATGCTGGCCGCAAGCGATCGAGCGACCCAATTCGGTGATGGCTGTTTTACCACTGCGCGTATTATTGACGGCGAAATTTGCCTCTTTGCAGCGCATCTTGCGCGTTTACAAGACGCCTGCCAAAAATTGCTGATCTCTTTCGAAGATTGGTCAGAGCTGCAAAGTGAAATGAAAATGCTGGCGCAAGGGCATGCGCGGGGCGTGTTAAAAGTGATTATCAGCCGTGGTAGCGGTGGCCGTGGTTACAGCGGCGCAAACTGTCGCAGTGCCACACGTATTCTCTCTGTTTCAGCCTGGCCCGATCATTACGATCGTTGGCGACTGGAGGGGATAACGCTGGCGTTAAGTCCAGTGCGTCTGGGGCGTAATCCGTTGCTTGCCGGACTTAAGCACCTGAATAGACTGGAACAGGTGTTGATTCGCTCTCATCTTGAGCAGACGGCAGCTGATGAAGCACTGGTTCTTGACAGTGAGGGATGGGTTACGGAATGCTGTGCGGCTAATTTGTTCTGGCGTAAGGGGGATGTGGTTTACACTCCCCGGCTGGATCAGGCCGGAGTGAACGGCATTATGCGACAATTCTGTATCCGGATGCTGGCACAATCGCCGTTCAGCATTGTCGAAGTGTATGCCGGGTTGGAAGAGGTTATGCAGGCCGATGAAATCGTCGTCTGTAATGCGTTAATGCCTGTTATTCCCGTACGCACTTGTGGCGACACGCTGCTGTCTGCACGTATGTTGTTCGATTTTTTAGCCCCACTTTGTGAGCACCCGAATTAGTCATGAAAAAACTGTTACTTGTTGTCCTGTTATTGCTGGTTGTGCTGGGCATAGCTGCGGGAGTGGGAATGTGGAAAGTTCGCCATCTGGCGGACAGTAAGTTATTGATTAAAGAAGAGACGATTTTTACGCTGAAAGCAGGTACGGGCCGTCTGGCTCTCGGTGAACAGTTGTATGCGGACAACGTTATCAATCGTCCGCGTGTGTTCCAGTGGCTGCTGCGTGTGGAGCCCGAACTGTCGCATTTTAAAGCCGGAACCTACCGTTTTACGCCCGACATGACGGTACGGGACATGTTGCAGCTGCTGGAAAGCGGTAAAGAGGCGCAGTTCCCGTTACGTCTGGTTGAAGGGATGCGTCTGAGCGACTACCTCAAGCAACTGCGCGACGCCCCGTACATCAAACATACGCTGAGCGATGATAATTACGAGACCGTTGCTCAGGCGCTGAAGCTGGAGAACCCGCAATGGGTAGAAGGCTGGTTCTGGCCAGATACCTGGATGTATACCGCCAATACAACCGACGTGGCGTTGCTAAAACGCGCGCATCAGAAAATGGTTAAAGCGGTAGACTCGGTCTGGGAAGGGCGCGCTGAAGGCCTGCCTTATCAGGACAAAAATCAGCTGGTAACCATGGCCTCTATTATCGAAAAAGAGACTGCGGTTGCCAGCGAGCGTGACCAGGTGGCTTCCGTCTTTATTAACCGCTTACGGATTGGCATGCGTTTACAGACCGATCCGACGGTGATTTACGGGATGGGGTCACGGTATAATGGCAAGTTGTCGCGTGTGGATTTAGATACCCCGACCGCCTATAACACTTATACCATTACGGGGCTGCCGCCTGGCCCGATTGCCATGCCGGGAGAGGCCTCATTGCAGGCCGCGGCGCATCCGGCAAAAACGCCGTACCTCTATTTCGTGGCTGACGGTAAAGGCGGTCACACGTTTAACACCAATCTTGCCAGCCACAACCGGTCCGTGCAGGATTACCTGAAAGTGCTTAAGGAAAAAAATGGGCAGTAACTATATCGTCATCGAGGGCCTGGAAGGCGCCGGAAAAACCACTGCGCGTAACGTGGTGGTAGAGACACTTGAGCAACTCGGTATTCGTGACATGGTTTTTACCCGCGAACCGGGGGGAACTCAGCTCGCGGAGAAACTAAGAAGTCTGGTGCTGGACATTAAGTCGGTGGGTGACGAGGTCATCACTGACAAAGCTGAAGTTCTGATGTTTTACGCCGCGCGCGTACAGCTGGTCGAAACCGTTATTAAACCTGCGCTGGCAAAAGGCGCATGGGTAATTGGCGACCGTCACGATTTGTCGACCCAGGCGTATCAGGGGGGCGGACGCGGCATCGATCAAAACATGCTGGCAACCCTGCGCGATGCTGTGCTCGGTGATTTTCGCCCGGACCTGACGCTCTATCTGGACGTGACTCCAGAAGTCGGATTGAAGCGTGCCCGTGCGCGCGGCGAGCTGGATCGTATTGAGCAGGAATCTTTCGATTTCTTTAATCGCACCCGCGCGCGCTATCTTGAACTGGCTGCCAAAGATGCCAGCATTCGTACCATCGACGCTACGCAGCCGCTGGAAGCTGTGATGGCTGATATCCGCAATACCATCACCCAGTGGGTGCAGGAGCAGGGCGCATGAAATGGTACCCATGGTTACGGCCAGATTTTGAAAAACTGGTAGCCAGCTACCAGGCGGGTCGTGGTCACCATGCGTTACTGATTCAGGCATTACCCGGAATGGGTGACGACGCGCTGATTTACGCGCTCAGTCGCTATTTAATGTGCCAGCAGCCGGAAGGGCATAAAAGCTGCGGACACTGCCGGGGCTGTCAATTGATGCAGGCGGGGACGCATCCTGATTACTATTCGCTGCTGCCGGAAAAAGGCAAAAGCACGCTGGGGGTTGATGCGGTACGTGAAGTGAGTGAAAAGCTGTACGAGCATTCACGCCTTGGCGGTGCGAAAGTGGTGTGGATCCCTGATGCTGCCCAGTTAACTGATGCTGCTGCCAATGCTCTGCTAAAAACGCTGGAAGAACCGCCTGCACAAACCTGGTTTTTCCTCGCCAGCACAGAGCCTGCGCGATTGCTGGCGACATTGCGCAGCCGCTGCCGGTTACACCATCTTGCGCCGCCGGCTGAGTCGTACGCAATCTCCTGGCTCGCCCGCGAAGTGACCGCATCTCCAGAAGCTCTGTTGAGCGCATTACGCCTGAGCGCGGGTTCGCCTGGTGCGGCACTCTCGTTGTTACAGGCTGAAAGCTGGGCGCATCGCACAGATTTTTGTGCGGCACTGGCAAACACATTAAACGCAGGTGACTGGTATATCCTGCTCGCGGCGTTAAACCACGATCAGGCCGCCGCCCGTTTACACTGGCTGGCAACGTTGTTGACGGATGCCTTGAAGCGTCCGTATGGGGTTTCCCATTTAACCAATCCTGATGCGCTGGACCTGATATCTTCTATCGCAGAACGGTTATCCGTCGCCCGGATACAGGCGATACTCGGTGACGTTTGTCATTGCCGTCAGCAGTTGCTGAACGTAACAGGCGTAAACCGTGAACTGGTGTTAACCGATCTTATCCTGCGTATTGAGCATTACCTGCAACCAGGCACCGTACTGCCTGTTCCCCATCTTTGAGAGAGACATTATGTTTTTAGTCGACTCACACTGCCATCTTGATGGCCTGGATTATCAATCTCTGCATAAGGACGTGGATGACGTGCTGGCGAAAGCAGCCGCACGCGATGTGAAATTCTGTCTTGCCGTCGCGACCACTCTGCCAGGATACCGCAGTATGCGCGAACTGGTCGGTGAACGTGACAATGTGGTGTTCTCCTGCGGCGTGCATCCGTTAAATCAGGATGAAGCCTATGATGTTGAAGACCTGCGCCGTTTTGCCGCCGAAGAGGGCGTTGTGGCGATGGGGGAAACCGGGCTGGACTATTTCTATACGCCGGAAACAAAGGTGCGCCAGCAGGAATCTTTTATCCATCATATTCAGATTGGCCGTGAGTTACAAAAGCCAGTTATCGTACATACCCGCGATGCGCGGGCCGATACGCTGTCTATTCTGCGCGAAGAAAAAGTGACGGATTGTGGTGGCGTACTACACTGTTTTACAGAAGACAGAGAAACGGCGGGCAAATTGCTGGACCTCGGATTTTATATCTCGTTTTCCGGCATCGTCACGTTCCGTAACGCAGATCAGCTCCGTGATGCCGCCCGCTATGTTCCTCTGGATAGGTTGCTGGTTGAGACGGATTCTCCCTACCTTGCGCCTGTACCGCATCGTGGAAAAGAGAACCAGCCTGCCATGACCCGTGACGTTGCGGAGTATATGGCCGTAGTGAAAGGTGTTGCCGTTGAAGAACTGGCGCAGGCAACCACTGATAACTTTGCCCGCCTGTTTCACATCGACGCTTCTCGCCTGCAATCCGTTCGTTAACTGACTTTTTTTAAAGCTCGTAATTAATAAGCAAAGCGAGTAAAGTTCACCGCCTCAAAATGGGCGGTGAATAACCGGTTTGACACATTCAGAAACGCATTTTATCGGAATGTGCGGATTTTACGGCCATCCACGACTGAATTGTGATAGCCGTCAAACAAAAACAAACTGAATTATTTTACTCTGTGTAATAAATAAAGGGTACTTAGATGCCCTGTACACGGCGAGGTTCTCCCCCCTCGCTAATGCGTGAGAACGTAGAAAAGCACAAATACTCAGGAGCACTCTCAATTATGTTTAAGAATGCATTTGCTAACCTGCAAAAGGTCGGTAAATCGCTGATGCTGCCGGTATCCGTACTCCCGATTGCAGGTATCCTGCTGGGTGTCGGTTCCGCTAACTTCAGCTGGCTGCCAGCCGTTGTATCGCACGTAATGGCAGAAGCAGGCGGTTCTGTTTTTGCAAACATGCCGCTGATTTTTGCCATCGGTGTCGCGTTAGGCTTCACCAATAACGACGGCGTATCTGCACTGGCATCCGTTGTTGCCTACGGCATTATGGTTAAGACCATGGCTGTTGTTGCGCCGCTGGTTCTGCATTTACCTGCTGAAGAGATCGCAGCTAAACACCTTGCTGATACGGGTGTTCTCGGGGGGATTATCTCCGGTGCGATTGCAGCGTATATGTTCAACCGTTTCTACCGTATCAAATTGCCTGAGTATCTTGGCTTCTTTGCGGGTAAGCGCTTCGTTCCTATCATTTCTGGTCTGGCCGCTATCTTCACCGGTGTGGTTCTGTCCTTCATTTGGCCGCCGATCGGGACTGCTATTCAGACGTTTTCCCAGTGGGCTGCATACCAGAACCCGGTCGTAGCGTTCGGTATCTATGGCTTCATTGAACGCTGCCTGGTGCCGTTTGGTCTGCACCATATCTGGAACGTTCCATTCCAGATGCAGATCGGTGAATACACCAACGCTGCGGGCCAGGTATTCCACGGCGATATCCCTCGCTATATGGCGGGTGACCCGACTGCGGGCAAACTGTCTGGTGGCTTCCTGTTCAAAATGTACGGTCTGCCGGCTGCCGCTATCGCTATCTGGCACTCTGCTAAACCAGAAAACCGCGCGAAAGTGGGCGGTATCATGATCTCCGCGGCGCTGACCTCGTTCCTGACCGGTATTACCGAACCGATCGAGTTCTCGTTCATGTTTGTGGCACCGATCCTGTACATCATCCACGCAATTCTGGCTGGTCTGGCATTCCCGATCTGTATCCTGTTGGGTATGCGTGACGGTACGTCGTTCTCCCACGGTCTGATCGACTTTATCGTTCTGTCCGGTAACAGCAGCAAACTGTGGCTGTTCCCGATTGTCGGTATCGGTTATGCGATTGTTTACTACACCATCTTCCGTGTGCTGATCAAAGCGCTGGACCTGAAAACTCCGGGTCGTGAAGATGCTACCGAAGACACCAAAGCGGGTGCGTCCGGCGAAATGGCTCCGGCCCTGGTTGCGGCATTCGGCGGTAAAGAAAACATCACTAACCTCGATGCGTGCATCACTCGTCTGCGTGTCAGCGTCGCTGACGTTGCCAAAGTGGATCAGGCTGGCCTGAAGAAACTGGGTGCGGCGGGCGTTGTAGTGGCGGGTTCCGGTGTTCAGGCTATCTTCGGTACTAAGTCCGATAACCTGAAAACTGAAATGGATGAGTACATCCGTCACAGCTAAGCAGTAAAAAGTTGGGGAGAATTAAGGCAGCCTGCGGGCTGCCTTTTTTAATGCATTAATTGGCCTGAACGCGAATCGGCGCAGTGGCGGCGAACAACCACGGACGAGCCTCTGCGTTCACGCGTGGGGATAACGTCTCTCTGACCTGCTGGTGGTAATCATCAATCCACTGCTTTTCAGCCTCACTTAGCAGATGCAGTTCAACCAGACTTAAATCAATCGGCACCAGCGTCAGCGTTGAGAAGCGACAGAAGCCAGGACGACTGTTGATAATCTCCACCTGATTCTCAATACGGATCCCATATTCTCCGGCCAGATAATAACCCGGCTCGATGGTAATGATATTGCCCGCGACCAGAGGCCAGGGGTTTACTTTTTTGGCAATGCGATGGGGCTGCTCATGGATCAGGAGCTGATGGCCTACGCCGTGTCCCGTACCGTGATCAAAATCCAGACCCAGATCCCACAGCGCCCGACGGCTAAAGGCATCCAGTTGATGACCCTGAGTGCCGCTGGGAAATTGCAGTGAGATAAGCGACAAAAAGCCTTTCAACACAGCGGTGTAATGCAGACGACGCTGCGGATCCTGTGGACCAAACGCGAGGGTGCGCGTTGTATCCGTCGTACCATTATGGTACTGGCCGCCGGAATCATTCAGATACATGGCCTGAGAGGTAATGGGCGTATTGGTTTTTTCGCTGGAATGGTAATGGCACATTGCGGCATTGCTGGCTGAGGCCGAAATCGTGTTGAAGCTTTGCTCGATAAATCCCGGCTGCTGCTGGCGAAATTCCAGTTGCCTGGCCTGCGCTTCCAGCTCAGTGACCGGATTGCCTGCCGCTTCGCGCAAGGGAACTTCATGCGTAAGCCATGCCAGAAAGTTAACCCAGGCCGCGCCATCTTGTTCATGGCATTCCCGATAACCCGCCAGTTCAACGTCATTCTTGTGCGCTTTCATCAAGGTGATGGGATCGGGTGCCCATAAGACTTCGCCGCCGTGTTCTACAATGGCAAAACGCAGCGCGACCGGGGCGTAGTCTTTATCGACCAAAAAGCGTTTCCCTTTGGCTAACTGCTGGCAGCGGGCAAGAAAACTCTCTTGTGGGGCCAGCGTGAGCGTATTCAGCAGTGCAGCAGGGAGCTGCTGTGTTTTGTTGCTATCCACAAACCATTCCAGCTCGCCGCTGCGATGGAGCAGGGCGAACGAAAACGGCACTGGCACCATTGGCAGATCGGAACCGCGCACATTCAGCAGCCAGGCAATGTTATCCGGCAACGTGATCGCCAGAACGTCGGCCTGTTGTTGCGTGAGCAGATCCACGACGCGGGTTCGTTTTTGTGTGCTGCTTTCCCCGCTGATTTCAATGGGCATTTCACGAATGATGCCGCAGGGTGCAGCCGGGCGGTCAAGCCATACCTGGTCGAAAGGATCTTGCTCAAGAGACACCAGCTCGCAATGGGTCGCCGACAGTGCTTCAAACTGGCTGTTGACCATCAGCAACGGTTCAAAGCCGATACGCGCGCCGGCAGCAACGTGAGACTGCAAATAATCGGCCAGCGGTTCGTCATGTAAATGGTGAATTTCAAAATCATCCAGCGAGACTTCATTGCGCACCTGGACCTGATAGCGTCCATCGACAAACATTAATGCGCGGTCGCGCAGGACCAACGCGAGACCAGCGGAGCCGCTAAAACCGGTCAGCCAGGCCAGCTTATTGTCATGCGGTGTACAATCTTCGCTTTGGTGAGCGTCGGCGCGCGGAACAATCATGCCATCCAGCCCTTGCGCTAACAGCAGGTTGCGCAGAGCGGAAAGAGGAGTTGAGTTGTGCATAGTTACCTTCAGGCCTTAACGGAACGGCGGTTCGTTGAACGTACGTAATTTACGGGAGTGCAGTCGATCGCCTTCAGCACGCAGACGATCGATTGCCCGGATACCTATTTGCAGGTGCTCGGAAATGGCACCTTCATAAAAACGGTTGGCCTGACCAGGCAGTTTGATCTCGCCGTGCAGCGGTTTATCGGAAACGCACAGCAGTGTGCCGTAAGGGACGCGGAAGCGGTAGCCCTGGGCGGCGATGGTGGCGCTTTCCATATCAATAGCCACCGCGCGACTGAGGTTAAAACGCAGCGCAGAAGCGGAATAGCGTAACTCCCAGTTGCGATCGTCGGTGGTGACGACGGTACCGGTACGCAGGCGCTGTTTAACTTCTTCGCCGGGCATGCCGCTGACTTCTTTGGTGGCGTCATACAGTGCGCGTTGTACTTCCGCAATGCTCGGAATCGGAATATCCGGCGGTAGTACGGCATCCAGCACATGGTCGTCACGCAGATAAGCGTGGGCCAGAACATAGTCGCCAATCGCCTGACTTTCGCGCAGGCCGCCACAGTGTCCAATCATCAGCCAGACGTCAGGGCGCAGTACGGCCAGATGATCACAAATGGTTTTAGCGTTAGACGGGCCAACGCCGATATTGACCAGCGTGATCCCCTGACCGTCGGCGGTGATTAAATGCCAGGCGGGCATCTGATGTTTCTTCCAGGCGAGATCGGAGATGGCCTCTTCCGGAGCTTCCGTTTCAGCGGTGATCCAGATCCCGCCTGCGCATGACAGCGCGATATAGGGGCTGTTCGGATCGAGGATCTGGCTGCAGCCCCAGCGCACGAACTCATCGACATAGCGGGTGTAGTTGGTGAATAGCACAAATGGCTGGAAATGTTCAACCGGCGTTCCCGTGTAGTGACGCAGTCGTGCGAGCGAAAAATCTACTCGTCGGGCGTCGAAGTGCGACAGCGGGGAGAATTCCGCCGGATGATAGGTACCGTCGGCTGTTTCGTCGCCGATTTGTGACAACTCGGTAGTGGGGAAATGGCGCGTTAATCCGGCGCTCATTGAGCGGTCGAGCGTCAGTTCAGAACCGTCGATCACATAGGGATAAGGGATTTCATGCTGCGACGGATCGACGGAGATATGCGCATCATAATCCTGATACAGCAGCGTGAGTTGTTCTTCAAGATAGGGACGAAAAAGCGACGGACGGGTGATCGTAGTGGTATAGCTGCCCGCATGGGTAAAACGGCCATAGGCACGGGTTTTCGGGGGATTGGTGGCGCTGCCATCCCAGGTGACACAAAGCGATGGGTAAACAAAAAGACCATTATGGCGGGCGATTATGTCAGGGAGCGTCCCTGTTTCAATGTACTTACCAATGGCGCTACGCAGTGCTTTAACCGACTGCTCGTACAGCGCGTCCAGTTTATCCAGTGCCTGAGTTGGGGTCAGGCTGGAGCCCTTATTGTTCATGTCTGTCTCCTTGTTCCACAGATGTACTGCTCTCCCGATAGTATGTCACAGGAATATGAAACAAAAGTCAGACGTAGAGGAAGATTGTGCGAAGGTCGAATGACCTTCGCATCAGGGCTTAACTGTGCTGCTTATCCCGCATCAGCAATGCAGTGGCGGCGGAAATAAGACACCCGGCCATCAGATAAATGGCCACGCTGTGCCATTCTCCTCCAGAGAATGTCACCAGTGCCGCAGCAATGAAGGGGGTAAAACCACCGCCAACCACACTTGCCACCTGATAGCCAACGCCTGCGCCGCTGTAGCGATAACTTGCGCCAAACAAACCGGTAAACATAGGCTGTTGTACGCAGACCACCATATCGTGCGCAATATTGGCCAACATAATCGCGAAGAACACGATCCAGAAAATAGACTGTGCTTCCAGCGCCATAAAGAACGGGAAGGCGCTCAGCGTACCGACCAGTGCACCGGTAATGTACACGCGCCGTCGACCAAAGCGGTCGGCAAGCCAGGCAAAGCAGGGGATGGTGAGACAACTCAGTCCTCCCACTAACAAACCGATATTCAGAAACAGCTCGCGGGGTAGGCCCAGGTTCTGCGTAGAGTAATTAAGGGCAAACGCGGTGACGATATACATCGTCAGTAGTTCACATAAGCGCAAGCCGATAATTTTTAAGAATGAGCCCGGATGGCGGATTAACGCCTCGACCACCGGTAACCGCTTTTTCTCTGGTTGCGCTGCCTGTTGCTGCTGTTCGAATTCGGCTGATTCATCCATTCTGTTACGCATCCACAACGCGCCCAAAACCAGTACGATGCTGAACAGGAACGGAATACGCCAGCCCCAGCTCAGGAACTGCTCATCGGTAGTTTGCGAGCTAATCAGTGAGACCAGACCGGTAGAAAGCAGCAGTCCGACGCCGTAACCGACCTGAACGCCACTGCTGTAGAAGGCTTTTTTATTTTTCGGCGCGCTTTCGACCGAGAGCAACGCCGCGCCGCCCCATTCACCACCAACGGCGAATCCCTGAATGGCGCGTAGCGTCACCAGCAGCACAGGGGCCCACCAGCCAATAGTGTCAAAAGAAGGAATAATCCCTATCAGCGCAGTGGCAATCCCCATCATCCAGACGGTGAGCATCAGCATGCGTTTACGGCCAAGGCGATCGCCAAAGTGGCCGAAGATAACCCCGCCTAACGGACGGAACAAAAATCCGACGCCAAAGGTGGCAAATGCGGCAAGTGTTCCCATTGCCGGGCTAACCTGCGGGAAGAACTCGCGATTAAAGACCAGTGCGGCGGTGATGCCATAAAGCAGAAAATCATACCAGTCGACCACGGCGCCAGCGAAGCTACCAAGCGCAGCGCGTCGGGCACGGTGAAGCGAAGAGACGTCCTCTTGGGGACCCGCGGAGGTGAGAGTGGAATCCATAGTTATCCTGTCTGTACTGTCTTTTAGTTATTAGTATTTGAATTGGGCTACACACATTGCAGTCGATATATTAACGACCGTTATGAGATTACCGCGACAGACGGGAAGAGAAAACGATTATCTCCCTCACCAGAGGGCTACATGAAAAATAAGACGAATGAAAAACAGAAAAGCAAAAAGCCCGCTTAAAAGCGGGCTTCTCTAAATTTGGCTCCTCTGACTGGACTCGAACCAGTGACATACGGATTAACAGTCCGCCGTTCTACCGACTGAACTACAGAGGAATCGTTTGAACGAGGCGCATATTAGCGAGGGCGATGAGGCTTGTCAAAGGGGGAAATACATTTGTGCGTTCGTTTGCTGACAAAATCAGCAAAGCGGCGATCTTTCCGTCTTTTTATGCTTTTGCCCCATTCTGGTGCGCGTCTACCTCTTCCAGGGCAGCCAGAATGAGAGATTCAGGTGTGCAAAAAGTCCATTCTTCACCTTTGAGCCTGACTTTACGCGGTTTTAACCGTAAAACACGGCTGCTGACTAAACTGGCAAGCATCTTGCAATCCTGAATTTAATGACTGCCAGCACGGGTTCTGGTATTCCGACAGGAGGCAAAATGAACTTCAGACGACTGAAATATTTCGTGAAAATCGTCGATATAGGTAGCCTGACCCAGGCAGCGGAAGTGTTGCATATCGCGCAACCCGCGCTGAGCCAGCAGGTTGCTACGCTGGAAGGCGAACTGGATCAGCAACTGCTGATTCGCACCAAACGCGGCGTCACACCGACGGAAGCGGGGAAAGTGTTGTATGCCCATGCGCGGACGATTTTACGCCAGTGCGAGCAGGCGCAACTTGCGGTCAATAACGTAGGTCAGACCCTGGGGGGACAGGTCTCTATTGGCCTGGCGCCGGGGACGGCGGCGTCAGCCATCACTATGCCGTTATTACAGACAGTACGAGCAGAGCTGCCCGATGTGCTGGTCTATTTGCATGAAAACAGTGGGGCGGTGCTGAATGACAAGCTGCTCAGTGGGCATTTAGACATGGCGGTGCTCTACGAGCGCTCACCCGTGGCGGGTATCAGCAGTCAACCGTTGCTTAAAGAGGATTTGTACCTGGTCGGGACGCGTGATTGCCCAGGGCAAAGCGTCGATTTAGCCGCGGTGGCGCAGATGAATCTGTTTTTGCCACGGGATTACAGCGCAGTTCGCCTGCGTGTAGATGAAGCTTTTTCGCTTCGTCGCCTGACGGCAAAAGTGATTGGCGAAATTGAATCTATCGCCACCTTAACGGCTGCCATCGCCAGTGGGATGGGCGTCACAGTGTTGCCTGAGTCAGCGGCCCGTTCATTATGTAATGCAGCGAACGGCTGGATGGCGCGGATAACAACCCCGTCGATGAATCTGCCATTATCGCTGAACGTCTCAGCCAGAGGGAGCTTATCGCCGCAGGCACAGGCCGTGAAGGAGATCCTGTTGTCGCTGGTAAGCCGTCCGGCACTGGAAAACCGCGAGCTACAGCTGGTCAGCTAAACCTTATTCCCTCCAGGAATAAGATGCGGGTTTTTATTATTTGTTATGCCGGGCATCAGACTTTAACAATAGCGTAATGTCTGATGCGCCCGGAGCGAAAAGTGAATTTCCAGCAACTTAAAATAATCCGCGAGGCGGCCCGTCAGGATTACAACCTGACGGAAGTCGCGAATATACTGTACACCTCGCAGTCGGGAGTCAGCCGACATATTCGTGAACTTGAAGATGAACTTGGCATTGAGATTTTTATCCGTCGCGGTAAACGCCTGCTGGGCATGACCGAACCGGGCAAAGCCTTGCTGGTTATTGCCGAGCGTATTCTGAATGAGGCCAGCAACGTTCGCAGACTGGCGGATCTGTTTACCAATGACACGTCCGGTGTACTGACGATTGCCACCACGCATACACAGGCGCGCTATAGCCTGCCCGCGGTGATTAAAGCCTTTCGTGAGCTCTTTCCTGAGGTACGTCTGGAACTGATCCAGGGTACACCGCAGGAGATTGACGTACTGCTGCAAAACGGTGGGGCAGACATCGGGATTGCCAGCGAGCGACTGAGCAGCGATCCGCTGTTGGTAGCTTTTCCCTGGTTTCGTTGGCACCACAGCCTGCTTGTTCCTCACGATCATCCCTTGGTGAAAACGTCTCCTCTCACACTGGAATCTATCGCCCACTGGCCATTAATTACGTATCGTCAGGGGATTACGGGGCGTTCCCGTATCGATGAGGCATTTGCCCGTAAAGGGTTAGTGCCGGATATTATCCTCAGCGCCCAGGACTCGGATGTGATTAAAACCTATGTGTCGCTGGGGCTGGGAATCGGGCTGGTGGCAGAACAATCCAGTGGAGAGCAGGAGGAGGGGAGCTTAACCCGTCTGGATACCCGGCACTTATTTGATGCAAATACCGTCTGGCTGGGCCTGAAACGCGGGCAACTGCAGCGCAACTATGTCTGGCGATTTATTGAGCTATGCAACGCAGGGTTATCCGTCGATGAAATCAAGCGCCAGGCGATGGAGCCAGATGAAGCCGTGATTGATTATCAGATATAATGCAAGAAGCCTGCTTAGTTTCCTAAGCAGGCTTCTTAAATATGGCTCCTCTGACTGGACTCGAACTTCATTTGTACCCTCTGTTGTTAGTGGCATTGAAATGATGGAGTGATTTTTTACCATCATATTTACCAACGTTTTTAATCTTGTTTCGCTAAAATGTCAATTATATTCAATTGGTTATGTCAACATGCTTTGCTGAGCCTCACTGAACGATCTTCATGTCTGGACTGATTATCCCACTGCTTTTCCTGCTCTGTTCAATAGATTACCGCCACCAAATCCGATATGTTTACTCATAACATATCAAAGCGATAAGTAAAGCCAGAAGGATAGATGCCTCATGACCAAAGCGGAGATCGCCAGCGCTGTTAATGAATGGTTCAACATTGAAAATTACAGCGTGCTCCATGATTTGACGGTGGAACAGCTTTTCCAAGAGATAGAGAACAGGATTATCGCCTATCGTATGGAGCAAAACCGGGCTGAGTTGTCTCCTGAAAGCCTTAACAGGCATCAGAAATATTACGAAGAGCTGATTGAAGGGAAAGTCGTCTTTGGTGATGTTTTCGGTGGACCAGAAAAAAGACTGTCTACGAGCTATGCCGTCAAGCCTGTCACACACCAAGGGCTATGGGAGGTGGCGGGTTATGTTGCTGCTTTCGATAAATACGTAAACCCGGAAGGAAAACCCCTACCTCATATGGAAGTCTCGCACTATCTGAAGGAAGCCGGGGTAAACAATGAGGGGCTGATGCTGGTTCAAATTAATCTGGCGGAAACGTCATCTGAAGAAATCATCAATCACCTGAAAGTCATGGTTCCTGAGTGGAAAGAACAGCTACAGGCTCCTGAGCCTCCAGCCAGAGATTTCCGTTTTGGGGTCAGCAACCTCAAAAGGATACTGGATTACAACATCATCCCCATCATGGATCTGCTGTTCTGGGCGCAGGACGAAAACGTCAGGATTGGTATGCCGCAACTAACCAGCTTTATCTACCCGTACGAGTTTAAAAATGGCATTCGTGACGTTGAAAAAATGAAGTCTACGGACCATCCGCTGGCAGTAAAGTATCTGACAGACCTTGTTCGCTATCGCTCTTTTGTCGATTTTACCTATAAATATGACGACAGAAGACACTGGAAGGTTCAGGATCTCATCACTGATGAACTCGGCGAGGACTGACATTCTCGGAGGCGGTGTGTTGCGCAATGCAGATATCGCCTACATTCACTCAACCTGAATATACCCTATTTTTATCCTCCAAAAAAATCTGCGTAAAAAACTCTTTTCTGAACATCTCTCTTAAATCACAAGAAAAATCCATACAATTATCTCATCGAACAACACAGGAGATAAATATGATTCAAACCAATAAAGAAAAACATCCAAAGCTTATTCGTTTGCCCGAGGTAATGAACAGAACCGGATTCGGCAAAACGTGGCTCTATGAACTTATTAAGGCAGGTCGTTTTCCCGCACAGATAAAAACAGGTATCAGGGCGATTGCTTTTATTGAGAGTGAAGTGGACGAATGGATCGAACAGGCTATTACGGCCTCACGTGAAGTTTCAATGTAAAACGTTAACAATAAGGTGGTTATTATGATTTTAGAAATAAAAACAACAAAGCAGTTTAATGCAGTGGCAGAAAGGCTATTTAATGAGAACATAAATAAGCTGAGGGGAGATATGCCGGGGTTTTATAAGTCGCTGATGGCAAATAGGAAAGAAATGGACAGGTTTATTGAGATTATTATCGATCTGACGAAAGATCATTTTTATAAAGGACATGATGAACAAAGTAGATATTGTCTGTTCAGAAATGTAAGCCAGATAAAAGCAAGAGCATTTTTACATTCACTGGCATTCACTCACCGGTATATGTATAAAAATATCTTCTTACTGTAAACAGGTAAATCCTGACGACTAAATAATCATGATAAGTTCCTGCCATCATTTAATGATGAGGGTTGCTTATACCTGATATTAATGGCGTCATAAAAAAATCAGATGTTAACAACAAACCTTAATGAAAGAGAGGTAATAATATGTTCAGTTTTAAAAATGAAGCAACGGGTATGTTCTTTGGTATGTCATTGCAAATCTATTCAGATATGTTTAACTTGGCAGATGAAGAGACGCAACGTGTGATATATACCAAGGTAATGGACCCGGAATTTATCAACAGTTTTATCGGGCTGGCAGTTATCATGGCTGAAAAATGTTTTCGGGATTCTGTCTGGAAAGAAAATACAGAAGAAAAACTGGCAGAAGTCGATTTCAGAGAAGTAAAGCAGGCGTTGTTCAAAACGCATTATGAAGTGCTGGCTGAGTCGTTATGATGTCGCTCACCGTATTAGCCCCTGCAACGGGGCTGATAAGCGTGTTTTTAAGGCGAGATTTTACGGCGTGGTGTTTGCTGATGCTCACGGGCAGAAGTCAGTTCTGCAAGTTTTTCAAGGCCCTGCTCAACAGCACGTTGAAGCTCAAGGGCTGCTTCTGTGCGTTGGTTTATAAGCATAGAGACGATCTCATCATCACTTTTCTCACGGATAAGCGCTCTGGCTAATGAGCGGCGCTCTACGCTCTCTAAGGTATGTTCCCTTTTCACCGGATTGAGTTCAGAAATAAATGAACCTAACAGATTGTTTTTCTTTTTATCCAGACGACGCAACATGGTATGAGCGGAATAAAATTGCTTTGTCACTGCGGTCGGGGCGTTATCTCGTCGTAACTCACCATATTGCTGTCTGTATTCAGCCATAGATGGGTATTTCTTTAACTCCTCAATGGTCTTTAAATAATCAATGATGTCGCTGTTATCTAATTGTATGTTTTTCATGAATACCTCATAAATAAAATAGTGATATATTTATACTACGAGATATAAAATAACTGTCAAATTAAGGTGAGCTACTCGGTATAAGCCACAATGGTTAAATAGCATTTATTCAACCTCATCAAATAAGCTATCATTAATAACAGCAGGCTGTAGCACTAAGCCTGCATTATCAGTAATACTTTGGTTTTTATCCTCTTCATCACTACACTCATCAGTATTTGGCTGAAAAGTATAAACGTTCTCGAATGCCTCCTTTTCATCAACAACAAATCCCTGCGCTTTTTTGACGTTAGGTCGTTGTTTGGCGTTGATAGAATGCGCTTGCCCCTTAAGGAATATGTTGGAGTTCATAAAAAGGTCTCCGTCCTTATCAATAATGATCCCTTTCTTTTTAAGCTTTTTAAAAACAAGAGACATGTTTGATTTTTGATATCTAAATCGCGGCATAGCTTTGCCTGTGAGATATGAAAGCAGTTCCCAAACTCCATGATATTTAAAATCCTTGCGATGACTTTTAGCTCATTCTTTGAAATATCCAGTTCTGCGAGCTGCTGGAAGTTTTTCGTAAACATATGAACATAATCAACATCTTTCTTTATAGATTTAATATTTTCTTTTCTTGAATAGATGTTGGTCGTATCTTTATGTGTGCTGTGATAATGCTCAAATATCAACACCTTTTGTTCACTGGTGAAATGATGGTCATCAATATACTGTGTTAGCTGGAACGGTGATAAATCACTGAGGGCGTTAAAATCGATCTGTGTCATTGTATTTTTCCTTTTGTTATTGTTTTTATTAATACATAACAGATTAAACACTATGATCAATAACAAAGTCAAAAATAAGTGGAAAAAGTTTTGAAATAATGGAGAGCTATCCATAGATCATGGTCAATAGAAATGGTCATGGAGTCGTCCAGACTGGAATAAGTTTATTGAGAGTGGAATGTCCGCCAGTTTTAAATAATAGTTTCAGTATGGAACTATAGTTATAGTTTTTGCTAACAGGGGTTATAGGAAACTATAACCTGAGTTATAGATATCGATAACCTTAGTTATAGGAAGCTATAACCTTTTTTCTGTAATCCATTGTTTTACATTGAAAATAACGACTGTAATATAGTAATAGGTTTAATATAGTAAAAGGGATGTGTGCCTGTTGAATGGCACCTGTTGTTTTATGGATGGTGTTAAAAGTTTTTCAATAATGAAAATGAGTGGCATTGGATTTTTCTTAATTGATCTGTTCAAAAACGTTTTACGTTGAAGTTTGTTTGTGCCTTATGAAAATGGCACCTGTGGTGTTATCTGCGTGATTTTCCTTACTCTGTTATTACAGCGAAGTGATTGTTTTGAACAATCACGAAGTACTGCTACTGTTTATATTGTTTTCCTGTAAGCTTAAGAATAAATGCTATATATCGAAAGAAGGGTCTGATCTTCAGTAAAAGGAACATTTCCGTATTTATAATTAAATAATGGAAAATGCGCCAGTCATTAAATCCAATTTTACATCAGAGTCAGGGCGTAGCCGTGCGGCAGCACATGAGCGTTAGCTCATAAGATAAATATCTTTTCAAAAAAGAATGATAAACAAAAAGTAAACCTGTGCTGAATGATAAGTTGAATTTGATTTTTCAATGGGAAGTGGTATTTAAATATATAACAAACACAGTAAAGGGAGGTAAACAATGAAAAGCATAAAAATAATAAGTGTCTTCAAAATAAACGAAAAAGTACCCTTCATGACATGTATCGCAAACGATATGGAAGTAAATAAAGACGGAATAAAGCTCATGCTGGAAAGTGGTGAAAGCTTCTGCATTAAAGATTACGGTTATTACTTCCTGTCAGAGGTTGACGGTGATTTGGACAGAGAACAAATGATAAACAGCTACAGAAGGTTATTTTCTGAACTCAGCGGGATAAGTAAAGTGACAGTAAATTCATTAATGTCCTGAGCTAAATCAATCACCATTGTTCCGTGTCTGATTTTCGTAACATAATGACAAACATCTCTTTTAAGTCAAATTACAAATCGGTTATTATTGCATCAACTAACCCACATAAATGACAAGGAAAAGGAAATGGATCGTCAATACACTAATGAGCCTACTCCGGAAATTTTGGCAGGTAATGTCGTTAAGGACAGGAGAACAGACTAATGGGAGCGATGGGGTTTTACCTGCGGGTAGGAGATCCGACTACCTGTGGGGGAAAGATACTGACCGGGGATGAAACGCTAAGTTGGTATGGTGTGGCGGGTGCGCGGGAAGGTGACGCCGTGTCGTGCGGTCAGCATCCGGGAACGTATAAAATTCTGGGTGGCACATCTGATACATGGGACGAAGGCAGAAGGCTGGCAGGAACGCTGGACAGCGTAAGTTCCTGTCCGTGTGGGGCAAGGTTCATTCAGTCAATCCCGGATTGCTATATCAAGGATGATACGCCCGAAGAGCAGGCAGAAAAAGCGCGATTGCTTGCTCTTGTCACTTTGCGGGAAAAGCAAGAACAGCAGGAAGTTGAAGAAAAGCGACTGGCGGAAGAACGTGAACACAATCGGGTATTCGCCAAATCCTGCCTTCGTGGTGAAGGTTGTAATGATGCCGGGGAAGAGCAGGAACCTCATACTAATTTTGCTGCAATGGCATTTTATCAGGCAGTTCCACCTGCTGATCTAGCTTCCGATACTGATGTTCCCCAACATGCTCAGACCGCCAAGAAAAAGAAACCTGCTGAAGATATTCCAAAGCCGAAAAAGCGAAGCGCCCTGTATAAATGGCTGAATGGTAATCATGAAGAAATCGAATACCAGCGGGCAACAGCCGCAGCGACGAGTGCTGCCAATGTTCAGACGGCTGTTGAAGGTGCCAGTGTCCTTGGGTTGGTAGGTGGAAGTGCCATTACGTCAGGAACGTGGGCGGTAAAACTGGGTGAGATGGCTACAGGACTTGGAAGGATTGCTGCCAGTGGCCCCGGTGCTCCCATCGCCGCAGTCGTGATGGGAATGATGCCCGGAAGGCTCAATGACGGTGAGCAGGATTTCATTGACCGTATGCGTCTGGAACAGATGCGTGAAGCACCAAGCCGTGTGCGTTATACATGGGAGCAGGATGATAAAGGTAATCCGGTTCCTCATGGCTGGCATACGCCACCCGGTAAGGATATGGTGCGTGTGCGTAAAATGGAGTGGGACAGCAGCCGAAAAGCGTATACGTTCACCACAGAGGAAGATCCGGGTATAACAATCATCTGGACGCCAGACAGTTCAGGTGTCAATGTTCCTTCAAATACAGGCAACCAGAACCCGGTAAGGATACCAAACCCTGTTATTGTTGATCCGTTGCCGGAAGATACCAGTATTGGGGCTACAACCACTCCGGCACCGGAAGAGAAGAATTTTGCGGATTATATTCTTGTTCTGCCACTGCCTAATATTCCACCAATTTATATTTATCTTAGTTCTGTTCTTAAAGGGAAAGAAGCGGCGGAAGCAGCCAGAAAGCTTGGTTATGACCGCCGCATTTCAGCGGATAAAGTGCCATTTAACTCGCACGGACAACCTACATTCTTTAATGGAAAAGATTACATAACTCCTGACGTTGATGGACACAACGTATCTTATGGTTGGAAAAAAATTAGTAAAAAAGGCGTTCGTTTAGGAACATATGATAAAGATTTAAATAGAATAAAGGGGTGAAATATGTTTGGTATTTTTACAGAAGCTAAAGCTATTCAATCTGCATTTGATGAGATGGTTTTGCCAGCTAAAATAATTATTGGTGATTTTGATGAAGGAATGCAAATACCATTAACATATTGGAATATTAAGCAATATCAAGAGAGCTGGGTTGAGACTATTAAACAAGGTTTAAAGAAAGGCGATCATTCAGTTCTGGCTGTATCTATGTATAATCCAGAGACAGTTAATTTTATATTTTCATGGGTTCTTTATTATAAGAATACACAAGTTATCATTCAGAACAAAATGATTTTTGCTGGTGAGATACAAGATTTTTCCATTCGGAAGTTAAATGAATATGCTGGAGAATATGATGCGTATTCAGATGGGGAAAAGGTCTCTGAGTGGTATACTACTATTGATGAGGTAAAAGAATTTATGTCATATCTTGAAAGCAAGATATCATAAAACTATATATTGAGCAGTGCTTTAGAACATGTGCTGCTTTGCTATCTTCGAATTGAAAATTCTTAAAAAGTATGATTTTTATCTTGAGGGCTAATTTGTGAGTGATTTACTTTCTGACCTGCAAAATGAATTTAAGAAACTATCAAATAATATGAAAATACCGAAGGAAATCGAGCAGTTGTATCAGTGGATAGATGAAAATGGCCTTGTTGAATCTCATGATGGCCTTATTGAAACGCCAAAAGGAATGATGGGGGATCCTACAGTTTATTCTTATGGAAGGATTAGTTCAGATTATGAGATTAATCCAGATATAACTTTTACAACATCAGGTCAGAAAGGAATTCACTATTGGTTTGACCTCACTGAAATTACAGAGGAAATTTCATCAAGGCTCGTATCATTTGCAGAAAGTGGGTTTGATGGTTCTCAACTTGCCTTTTGGCTGGATGATAGCAACTCTCTTAGAATTGTTCATATGGGATCAGGTTCCGGTTCGATGTTATTGTAAATAGACCCGTTTTAGTTCCATGCATTTTTTGAGAGCCCGGCCAAATAATGGTGCTGTCGGTATTCCTCCGGTGTCATATTGTTCAGTGATTCATGCGGGCGTTCACAGTTATATTCTGACAACCATTTTTCCGTGATTTCCCGCACTTCACTCAGCGTTCTGAACAGATAAAAATCGAGTATTTCTGTACGGTATGTCCGGTTAAAGCGCTCAATGAAAGCGTTCTGCGTCGGCTTACCTGGCTGGATAAACTCCAGTTTTACTGCATGTTTCTCTGCCCATTCGGCCAGTGCCAGAGAGATAAATTCCGGACCATTATCCATGCGCAGCATGACCGGATACCCGCGATTTGCCGCGATCCTGTCGAGTACACGGACCACTCGCTGAGCTGGCAGATTCAGATCGATTTCAATCGACAACGCCTCACGGTTAAAGTCATCAACGACATTGAACGTGCGAAAACGACGGCCACAGACCAGGGCATCATGCATAAAATCGACAGACCAGCTCTGGTTCAGCGCTTCCGGCGTGGCCAGTGGCGAAGGATTACGCACCGGCAACCGCTGTTTGCCCTTACGGCGAAAATTCAGTTTCAGCAGACAGTAAATACGGTGGATCCTTTTGTGATTCCACGGGTGTCCCTGCCGCCTCAGAACCTGAAAAAGTTTCGGAAAACCGTATCGTGGGTATCGCTCGGCCACTGCCTGCAACGCGACAATAACGGGTTCGTCACGCGTGGTGTCCGGACGGTAATGGTAAACCGTTCTGCTCAGGTTAAGACTCCGGCAGGCCTGACGGATACTGAGTCCAAATGTCGTTATCAGATGAGAGACCTGCTCACGCTTAAAGGCTGGTTTTAAAGCTTTTTTTCGATAACGTCTTTCAGCGCCCGGTTCTCAAGGCTCAGGTCGGCAAACATCTGTTTGAGACGTCGGTTCTCGTCCTCAAGATCCTTGATCTTTTTAATATCAGAAGCCTCCATGCCGCCGTATCTGGACTTCCAGTTGTAGTAGGTGGCTTCAGAGATACCGGCCTCCCGGCAGACATCGTTAACAGTTCGTCCGGCTTCAACCGACTTAATCACAGCGATGATCTGATGCTCAGTAAAACGGGCTTTACGCATAGCGATCTCCTTCGTTGGCAGATTGATTATGCCGGATGATCTCTAAATGTGGATGGCACGATTATGCGGGATACTTACA
>NZ_JAOWDA010000031.1:0-30375 GCF_030336725.1 Citrobacter sp. Cb031 | reverse complement strand
ACATGTAAATAAATTCCGTACTTGTATTGACTTTAAAGGCGTAATCACCGATAATTAAATCATCGGGAGGCAATACCGCCACCCGAAAAATTGCCGGTATCGGATCACTAAGGAGTAAGCATGACCACTGTTACCACCCCTTCCCAGCTGAAAAAAGAAGTCGAATCTCAGAAAGAATTATTGCTGCGCGCCTGCCTCGAAGCGTTCAACCAGCTGCCTAATCAGCGCCTGCAAGGCGCTTTCACATCGACGTATGCACTGGCGGCAAAATTAGACCAGCTGCTGCAACAAACTAAATAGCACTGACGACCCGGCCAAGCCGGGTCTTTAACAGAAAGATCGAGGACAAACGACATGACCACACAAACCCTTGAGCAGACTCTTGAAGATTTTCGTCGCCAGTGTGAGAGTTTTGCGCGCGAACAGCAGCCCCGCTGCGGCCTGATTTATGAACTGTATCAGCGCCGCCTGAGCGCGGTTATTGACGGCTATCTTGCTGGCGTTCCGGCCGAGTATCGGGAAGAACTGATCGCGGTAGCGCGGCGTGAATTTGACTATCTGACCCAAGACGAGATCGCGGAAGAAATCCGGCAGGATCGGGAAAACGATTATTGCAGCCACGGTATTGAGCGTAATTGTTGCCCGCTGGGCTGCGGAGATCTAGACGATTACTGAGCCGCCGAAAGAAAAAAACCCGGATTGACCGGGCTTTTTTCTTTCCGCTGCGCGGCCGTTTCAGTTATTACTCCGCGCTGCTTTTGGCAATTTCTGTATAGCACAATACACTACACATTAAGCTCGTTTGCTTCGACGGCTAGCCAGCAGTTAAAGGTTTCGCTCTGCCGTTCGCCGCCGCAACCTCCCTCCGCTTTCAGCTTTCCGCAAGCCTGGCATTTCCCCAGCTGCGCCTTTTGCTCCTGCCACTGTTGCCAGTTTCGGATCAGCAGCAGTTGGAAAAACTCATTCGTGGAATAGGCTGTTCGTCCTGGACGACGAACCCGGCAAAGCTCCTGTAACATTGCTTCTTCCTGTTTTGTTAGCGTGACTGTCACGCTAGCGCCTTCCTCTTTGAGTCGCGCGCGGCGCCGGGCCTGGCGAATACGGGCTTGTTCACGCTGTCGGTCATTCATATTTTTCCTCCACGTGACTGTCACGTTGAATTAAACCGGGCATTACCCCTGCGGGGCCGTTCTGCCGTGCTGCGCATCGAGCCGCTACGCGTCTCGCCCCTTCGGGCGGCGGCCACTAATGCCTCCGGCCTGCGGCCTCCGCGCTTCGCTTGAAAAAAAACCGGGACATGCCCGGTTTACATTATCTCAGTAGAATTATGGCTATCGCGGCACCCACGGCGGCGCCCACAATAGTGCAGCCAGCTGTAATAAAAAGGATCTGACGGGTTAACGTCTCAGCTCTGGACGCCTGCGCGCGGCGGAACTTCGTCAGAAATTCCTCACGCGCCTTAGCATCATCACTAATTGCCAGGCTAATTGAACGCTGGTTTTCTACTAAAGTCCGTTTAAGAGAGTCTGCCGTCTCTCCTAAACTTTCGGTGTCTTTTGCCAGCTTTTCCGAAAGCGCAGAAAGTATCTCAGTCATTTCTTTCTGACTTGCGGTGATTTCCTTCGCGTCACCTAAAAACCAATCCATCAGAACTTCAAATTTATCTGGCTGCTTTTCCATTTTATTCTCCCATTAAAGCCGCATATGCTTTATCGAGATTAGCTTTAACAGGAATTGCCTGTTTCATGTAGGTATAACGGCGGGCCAGTTTTTTGCGCTCGTCAGCATCCGTTGTTTGTTTAGCGCGGGCTTTAAATTCTTCTGGATCTTCAGCGGTCAATGCTTCGAATGAGATACGGTGATACGCGAGATATTCGAAAACTTCACTGTTATAAATAACAGATTTCTTGCTGATTTTGCCAACTTTCGTTCGTTTGACAAATTCAAATACCGGCGCCAGTACATCCTCTACTTCACTATCTGGACTAATGCGGTTTGGAACAAAGATGATTTTATCGCTGCTTACACCTGCCTTACTTAACGTATGTGCTGTTTTCAGGCTTTCATCAATGGCCTTATTATCAGGCGTAACCGGGATTACATACTTATCAAATTCATTCGCGCCACTGTCAAAGCGGGACATTGCCATCAGGAACGCTTCTACGTTTGACGCACCAATATCAATAATCCCGGCATCTTCAAAAACAATATCTTCAATCAACCGTGAAAAGTCATCACCTTTAAAAATGGAAACATTCTCAATCCCCAGATCGGAAGCAGACTGGTTGATAGTTTCAACCGCATAGAATTTTGCTCCAGTCAGACGCGGGGCTAACAGGTAGGATGAAATTAAGGTTTTACCAACGCTGCCACTGTAATTAATTACCGCTACTTTCATAAATCACCTCAGAATTTTTTATTGAACATCTTAGGGTCGAAATCTTCACTGATTTTATTGAAGAACTCTTTATCAATAATGCCGGGACTTTCTTTTTTTTCACTTCCTTGCGGTTCAGGCTCAGGCGGCGTTTGTGTATTGTGCAATACACTTTCCTCTGCACCTTTCTCGCTACCTCCTTTTTGTGTATTGTGCAATACACTATCATCATTGTTCGGCATCCTTTCATGTGTATTGTGCATTCCATTTTTCCGGATTTGCCGCGCTCTATATAGGGACGTATCAAAGCTACGAACGTTCACACCTTCCAGGCCGAAGCGTTCAGAAACTGCCTTATAAATTTCCTCCCTGGAAACTCCCAGTGACAGCATTTCTTCTATTTCCGGCAACATCAACTGAAGTGCCGCCCTGATACTTTTGGGCTTCATAGTACCCTCATTTAGAATGATGTAATTTTGATGTAATTTTGATGTAATTTTGATGTACTTTTGATGTACTTTTGTTGTACTGGCTACCTCATGACCAAAGAATGATGTAATTTTGTTGTACTGTCAACCTTCAAGTGATGTAATTTTGATGTAATTTTGATGTACTTTTGTTGTACTGGTATTCATGCAAGCATGAATACGGAATATTGAACGCTTTTTAGCCAGTTAGTCCTTAACCTACGTAGATCGCCCCTACCAAAAAAGATGATTTTTTATCCCTTAACCTGCTATACACCTAACGCAGCGCGATAAATCACGCTATCATACTGATTTAAAAGATAAAAAAATAAATAGCAACAATATTCGGTAATAATTAGGTATTAAAAACACCCAATAACTCATTGTTTTATAATGAGTTTGCTTTATTACTTTGGTAATACTAAGATTTCAGCTTGTTAGATCCCAATTTTTTGTTTAAAAAATGCACAATGTGAGGACTGAATGCCAATAATAACCGCAAAAGTATCAGATGAACTTTTGGCCTATATAGACCTGGTTTCAGGAGGTAATCGGTCAGATTATCTGCGGCGCTGCATTGAAGCTGGCCCAGGTGATCGGGAGTCCGGGTTGAAAATAGTTGCCGACCGGCTGAGCGACGTAAATCGCAAACTGGATTATCTTTTTGACCGTGCTTCAGATGCGGATTTTGGCCCACTGCGCGATGAGCTGAAGGCAATAACCGAAACGCTATCTGGCGTAAAATTCCCACCGGCAGGACAGATGATGTTGCATGAATCACTCGCTATTGAAACGCTAATCCTCCTGCGCTCGATAGCAGAACCGGGCAAAACCAAAGCGGCAAAAGCAGAGGTTGAACGTAACGGCTACAAAGTCTGGGAACCAAAAAAGGAGCGCTGAAATGGACGATAGAGAAAGAGGCTTAGCATTTTTATTTGCAATTACTTTGCCTCCAGTGATGGTATGGTTTCTAGTTGCAAAATTTACCTACGGTATTGATCCATCCACGGCTAAATACCTGATTCCGTATCTGGTTAAGAATACTTTTTCGCTATGGCCTTTATGGTCAGCTTTAATTGCTGGCTGGTTTATTGGTGTTGGCGGTCTGATCGCTTTTATCATTTATGATAAATCACGCGTGTTTAAAGGCGAAAGATTCAAAAAGATTTATCGTGGTACAGAGCTTGTTAGCGCCAGAACACTCGCTGATAAAACACGCGAAAGAGGTGTCAACCAGTTAACCGTGGCTAATATCCCCATACCTACATACGCTGAGAACTTGCATTTTTCGATTGCCGGTACAACCGGTACTGGTAAAACCACAATTTTCAATGAACTGTTATTTAAGAGCATCATTAGAGGCGGCAAAAATATTGCTTTAGATCCAAATGGGGGGTTCTTAAAGAATTTCTATCGTCCCGGCGATGTTATTTTAAACGCCTATGATAAACGCACTGAAGGCTGGGTGTTTTTCAATGAAATTCGCCGTTCATATGATTACGAGCGCTTAGTGAACTCTATTGTTCAGGAAAGCCCTGATATGGCTACTGAAGAATGGTTCGGCTATGGCCGTCTTATTTTTAGTGAAGTTTCGAAAAAACTTCACAGCCTATACAGCACAGTAACTATGGAAGAAGTTATTCACTGGGCCTGTAACGTTGACCAGAAAAAATTAAAAGAATTTTTAATGGGGACGCCTGCCGAAGCTATTTTTTCCGGGTCTGAAAAAGCAGTTGGAAGCGCGCGATTTGTTCTCAGTAAGAATCTTGCCCCACATTTGAAAATGCCGGAAGGTAATTTTTCCCTGCGTGACTGGCTTGATGATGGAAAGCCGGGAACCTTGTTTATCACCTGGCAGGAAGAAATGAAAAGGTCACTTAATCCGCTAATTTCCTGCTGGCTGGATTCGATTTTTTCTATCGTGCTGGGTATGGGTGAAAAAGAAAGCCGCATTAATGTATTTATTGACGAGCTGGAATCACTCCAGTTTCTGCCAAACCTCAACGATGCACTGACCAAAGGGCGTAAAAGCGGTCTGTGTGTTTATGCTGGCTATCAAACCTATTCTCAGCTGGTTAAGGTTTATGGTCGGGATATGGCTCAGACAATTCTGGCTAACATGCGTTCTAACATCGTGCTGGGCGGCAGCCGTCTCGGTGATGAAACGTTGGATCAAATGTCGCGCTCACTCGGTGAGATAGAAGGCGAAGTTGAGCGTAAAGAATCCGATCCTCAGAAGCCCTGGATTGTCCGTAAACGCCGCGACGTTAAAGTTGTTCGTGCCGTAACGCCTACCGAAATATCAATGTTGCCAAACCTCACCGGCTATCTGGCGTTGCCTGGTGATATGCCCGTCGCTAAGTTCAAGGCTAAACACGTTAAATACCATCGCAAAAACCCTGTTCCTGGCATTGAACTGAGGGATATCTGATGCTTGATATAACCACGATTACCCGCCAGAACGTCACTAGCGTTGTGGGCTACTACTCTGATGCAAAGGATGATTACTACAGTAAGGATTCATCATTCACGTCCTGGCAGGGAACCGGAGCTGAAGCCCTCGGCTTATCCGGGGACGTTGAATCAGCCCGGTTTAAAGAGCTGCTTGTCGGTGAGATAGATACCTTCACGCATATGCAGCGACACGTGGGTGATGCCAAAAAAGAGCGTCTGGGCTACGACCTGACGTTTTCAGCGCCTAAAGGGGTATCCATGCAGGCGCTGATACACGGCGATAAAACCATTATCGAGGCTCATGAAAAAGCTGTTGCCGCTGCTGTGCGTGAAGCTGAAAAACTCGCGCAGGCCCGGACGACTCGCCAGGGGAAATCAGTAACCCAGAATACCAATAACCTTGTCGTCGCTACTTTCCGCCACGAAACGTCCAGGGCGCTAGATCCTGATTTGCACACACACGCTTTTGTCATGAACATGACCCAGCGCGAGGACGGCCAGTGGCGCGCGCTCAAAAATGATGAGCTGATGCGTAATAAAATGCACCTGGGCGATGTTTACAAACAGGAGCTGGCGTTGGAGTTGACCAAAGCCGGTTATGAGCTGCGTTACAACAGCAAAAATAACACGTTCGATATGGCCCATTTTTCAGATGAACAGATTCGCGCTTTTTCCCGCCGGTCGGAGCAAATTGAAAAGGGACTCGCTGCAATGGGGCTGACGCGGGAAACCGCCGATGCTCAGACGAAAAGCCGCGTCTCGATGGCTACGCGTGAAAAGAAAACAGAGCATTCCCGTGAAGAAATTCACCAGGAATGGGCCAGCCGCGCCAAAACGCTCGGCATTGATTTTGATAACCGTGAATGGCAGGGACACGGTAAACCTCTGGAGGCTGATATAGCGCGCAACATGGCCCCGGATTTTACCAGCCCGGAGGTTAAAGCTGACCGGGCTATCCAGTTTGCAGTTAAGTCGCTGTCAGAGCGCGATGCCAGCTTTGAACGCCAGAAGCTGATTCAAATCGCTAATAAGCAGGTGCTGGGCCATGCCACAATAGCCGATGTTGAAAAAGCGTACCTGAAGGCGGTACAGAAGGGCGCCATCATCGAGGGCGAAGCCCGGTATCAATCAACTCTGAAGGTCGGTGCTTCAGTTATGGCCGAAACTCTGACGCGCAAAGAGTGGATCGACTCGCTGACGAATAGCGGGATGCGTGCGGATAAAGCCCGTTTTGCGGTAGATGATGGTATTAAAAACGGCAGGCTTAAAAAGACCAGCCACCGCGTCACTACCGTGGAGGGTATTCGCCTTGAGCGTTCCATTCTGACTATCGAATCACGCGGCCGGGGGCAGATGCCGCGACAGCTGACCGCAGAGATTGCAGGCCAGCTGCTTGCCGGGAAAACCCTCAAGAAGGAGCAGATGCGCGCGGTTACAGAAATTGTGACGAGCAAAGATCGGTTTGTGGCCGCACATGGTTACGCCGGTACCGGTAAAAGCTATATGACGATGGCCGCTAAAGAGCTGCTGGAGTCACAAGGGCTGAAGGTCACGGCGCTGGCCCCCTATGGGACACAGAAAAAAGCGCTTGAAGATGATGGATTACCGGCCCGCACCGTTGCCGCTTTCCTCAAAGCGAAGGATAAAAAGCTGGATGAAAAATCAGTCGTATTCATTGATGAAGCCGGGGTTATACCCGCCCGACAGATGAAACAGCTGATGGAGGTGATCGAGAAGCATAACGCTCGCGCGGTATTCCTGGGGGATACGTCACAGACGAAAGCGGTAGAAGCCGGTAAGCCTTTTGAGCAGCTGATTAAAGCAGGTATGCAGACCAGCTACATGAAAGACATTCAGCGACAGAAGAATGAAGTTTTGCTTGAGGCGGTTAAGTATGCCGCTGAAGGTAATGCCGCGCGCGCCCTGAAAAATATCACCGGCGTGAACGAACTGAAGGAAGAAGCGCCCCGACTCTCTCAACTAGCCGATCGCTACCTGTCTCTGTCCTCAGAACAACAGGATGCCACCCTGATAATCTCTGGTACGAACGCCTCACGCAAAACCCTCAATGACTACATCCGGGGCAATCTGGGGCTTGCCGGAACCGGCGAAACGTTCACGCTACTTGACCGCGTGGATTCGACACAGGCGGAACGCCGCGACAGCCGTTATTTCAGTAAAGGGCAAATCATTATCCCCGAACAGGATTACAAAAATGGTATGAAGCGGGGCGAGTCTTACCAGGTTCTTGATACCGGGCCGGGCAACAAATTGACGGTTGAAAGCAGCAGCGGTGAGCAGATCGCTTTCAGCCCGCGTACACACACCAAGCTGTCTGTATACCAGGCAGTCAGCGCCGAACTGGCGCCGGGCGATAAGGTTATGGTAACGCGTAACGATAAAACGCTGGACGTTGCCAACGGCGACCGCTTCACGGTGAAAACCGTGGAGGGTGAAAAACTGACGCTTGAGGACAAAAAAGGGCGCACGGTTGAGCTGGACAAAAAACAGGCTTCTTATCTTTCCTATGCTTATGCAACCACCGTCCACAAATCCCAGGGGCTTACCTGTGATCGCGTGTTGTTCAACATAGATACCAAATCGCTTACCACTTCTAAGGACGTTTTTTATGTTGGTATTTCGCGTGCGCGTCATGAGGTGGAAATTTTTACCGACGATAAAAAATCTTTGGCATCGAGCGTGAGCCGCGACAGCCCGAAAACCACGGCCGCAGAAATTGACCGTTTCTTTGGGCTTGAGGCCAGGTTTAAGGATATTGGCCGCGATACCAGTTTAGAAACCCGATCAGCTGAAAAAGGTCTGCCAGAAGCCACGGGGGAAAGCATGGCGTTTAACCAGAAACCCGATGAACATAACATGACAACCGGCACTGATTATCAGCCGGTGAGCAACGCAGAGGACGCCTTTCATCTTAAGCAGAACCCTATGGATGATTCCGTTGGCCTGCGGCGTCATGAAGCACAGCAAAATGATGCAGAACTGGCCCATGATTATGCTGCTGCCGACGATCAGCAGTGGAGCGCGCAGGAGTATGCCGATTACGAGCATTATGCCGAAGCATCAGACTACGACTTTGACAGCAGCATTTACGACGATTACGCCATGCCGCAGACGTCTCAGGCGGAACAGAGCCATACCGGAAAAGAACACACCCATGAGCATGAGCATGAGCATGAGCATGAAGAAGGGGGCCATGAAATCTGATGGAGCAGACCGACAAGCGCAAGCAGGATAAACTGAAGTTCGACCGGGTAATTAATCTGGCGCGCAGACTGCCGCAACCGGCGATCCATGACTTACTACGCGCGCTGATACTGCCAATTCAGGCCGATTACTTGCTGGGGTCGTCTCAGAATTCGGAAAATAAAGCACGCTAGCGGTTGATCTGTCAGGTTGAAGCCTGAGAGGCCGAGCGCAGATCGTCAGAAAAGGCGAAAAACGATCCTAATCTGACGCAACATAGGTGGGGTGCCTGACGCCCGGTTGAGGCGTACTTCAACTGGACACCATTCCAGAAAGACCAAGCATGGCATGGCCTGCCGCTGTCTTACCGTGCTTTATTTCCCGTTTTCTCTATCGACCCCTATCTCATCTGCGCAAGGCAGAACGTGAAGACGGCCGCCCTGGACCTCGCCCGCGAGCGCCAGGCGCACGAGGCCGGCGCGCGGACCCGCGCCACGGCCCACGAGCGGACGCCGCAGCAGGAGCGCCAGAAGGCCGCCAGAGAGGCCGAGCGCGGCCGTGAGGCTTGGACGCTAGGGCAGGGCATGAAAAAGCCCGTAGCGGGCTGCTACGGGCGTCTGACGCGGTGGAAAGGGGGAGGGGATGTTGTCTACATGGCTCTGCTGTAGTGAGTGGGTTGCGCTCCGGCAGCGGTCCTGATCAATCGTCACCCTTTCTCGGTCCTTCAACGTTCCTGACAACGAGCCTCCTTTTCGCCAATCCATCGACAATCACCGCGAGTCCCTGCTCGAACGCTGCGTCCGGACCGGCTTCGTCGAAGGCGTCTATCGCGGCCCGCAACAGCGGCGAGAGCGGAGCCTGTTCAACGGTGCCGCCGCGCTCGCCGGCATCGCTGTCGCCGGCCTGCTCCTCAAGCACGGCCCCAACAGTGAAGTAGCTGATTGTCATCAGCGCATTGACGGCGTCCCCGGCCGAAAAACCCGCCTCGCAGAGGAAGCGAAGCTGCGCGTCGGCCGTTTCCATCTGCGGTGCGCCCGGTCGCGTGCCGGCATGGATGCGCGCGCCATCGCGGTAGGCGAGCAGCGCCTGCCTGAAGCTGCGGGCATTCCCGATCAGAAATGAGCGCCAGTCGTCGTCGGCTCTCGGCACCGAATGCGTATGATTCTCCGCCAGCATGGCTTCGGCCAGTGCGTCGAGCAGCGCCCGCTTGTTCCTGAAGTGCCAGTAAAGCGCCGGCTGCTGAACCCCCAACCGTTCCGCCAGTTTGCGTGTCGTCAGACCGTCTACGCCGACCTCGTTCAACAGGTCCAGGGCGGCACGGATCACTGTATTCGGCTGCAACTTTGTCATGCTTGACACTTTATCACTGATAAACATAATATGTCCACCAACTTATCAGTGATAAAGAATCCGCGCGTTCAATCGGACCAGCGGAGGCTGGTCCGGAGGCCAGACGTGAAACCCAACAGACCCCTGATCGTAATTCTGAGCACTGTCGCGCTCGACGCTGTCGGCATCGGCCTGATTATGCCGGTGCTGCCGGGCCTCCTGCGCGATCTGGTTCACTCGAACGACGTCACCGCCCACTATGGCATTCTGCTGGCGCTGTATGCGTTGGTGCAATTTGCCTGCGCACCTGTGCTGGGCGCGCTGTCGGATCGTTTCGGGCGGCGGCCAATCTTGCTCGTCTCGCTGGCCGGCGCCACTGTCGACTACGCCATCATGGCGACAGTGCCTTTCCTTTGGGTTCTCTATATCGGGCGGATCGTGGCCGGCATCACCGGGGCGACTGGGGCGGTAGCCGGCGCTTATATTGCCGATATCACTGATGGCGATGAGCGCGCGCGGCACTTCGGCTTCATGAGCGCCTGTTTCGGGTTCGGGATGGTCGCGGGACCTGTGCTCGGTGGGCTGATGGGCGGTTTCTCCCCCCACGCTCCGTTCTTCGCCGCGGCAGCCTTGAACGGCCTCAATTTCCTGACGGGCTGTTTCCTTTTGCCGGAGTCGCACAAAGGCGAACGCCGGCCGTTACGCCGGGAGGCTCTCAACCCGCTCGCTTCGTTCCGGTGGGCCCGGGGCATGACCGTCGTCGCCGCCCTGATGGCGGTCTTCTTCATCATGCAACTTGTCGGACAGGTGCCGGCCGCGCTTTGGGTCATTTTCGGCGAGGATCGCTTTCACTGGGACGCGACCACGATCGGCATTTCGCTTGCCGCATTTGGCATTCTGCATTCACTCGCCCAGGCAATGATCACCGCCCCTGTAGCCGCCCGGCTCGGCGAAAGGCGGGCACTCATGCTCGGAATGATTGCCGACGGCACAGGCTACATCCTGCTTGCCTTCGCGACACGGGGATGGATGGCGTTCCCGATCATGGTCCTGCTTGCTTCGGGTGGCATCGGAATGCCGGCGCTGCAAGCAATGTTGTCCAGGCAGGTGGATGAGGAACGTCAGGGGCAGCTGCAAGGCTCACTGGCGGCGCTCACCAGCCTGACCTCGATCGTCGGACCCCTCCTCTTCACGGCGATCTATGCGGCTTCTATAACAACGTGGAACGGGTGGGCATGGATTGCAGGCGCTGCCCTCTACTTGCTCTGCCTGCCGGCGCTGCGTCGCGGGCTTTGGAGCGGCGCAGGGCAACGAGCCGATCGCTGATCGTGGAAACGATAGGCCTATGCCATGCGGGTCAAGGCGACTTCCGGCAAGCTATACGCGCCCTAGGAGTGCGGTTGGAACGTTGGCCCAGCCAGATACTCCCGATCACGAGCAGGACGCCGATGATTTGAAGCGCACTCAGCGTCTGATCCAAGAACAACCATCCTAGCAACACGGCGGTCCCCGGGCTGAGAAAGCCCAGTAAGGAAACAACTGTAGGTTCGAGTCGCGAGATCCCCCGGAACCAAAGGAAGTAGGTTAAACCCGCTCCGATCAGGCCGAGCCACGCCAGGCCGAGAACATTGGTTCCTGTAGGCATCGGGATTGGCGGATCAAACACTAAAGCTACTGGAACGAGCAGAAGTCCTCCGGCCGCCAGTTGCCAGGCGGTAAAGGTGAGCAGAGGCACGGGAGGTTGCCACTTGCGGGTCAGCACGGTTCCGAACGCCATGGAAACCGCCCCCGCCAGGCCCGCTGCGACGCCGACAGGATCTAGCGCTGCGTTTGGTGTCAACACCAACAGCGCCACGCCCGCAGTTCCGCAAATAGCCCCCAGGACCGCCATCAATCGTATCGGGCTACCTAGCAGAGCGGCAGAGATGAACACGACCATCAGCGGCTGCACAGCGCCTACCGTCGCCGCGACCCCGCCCGGCAGGCGGTAGACCGAAAGGGGTCGATAGAGAAAACGGGAAATAAAGCACGGTAAGACAGCGGCAGGCCATGCCATGCTTGGTCTTTCTGGAATGGTGTCCAGTTGAAGTACGCCTCAACCGGGCGTCAGGCACCCCACCTATGTTGCGTCAGATTAGGATCGTTTTTCGCCTTTTCTGACGATCTGCGCTCGGCCTCTCAGGCTTCAACCTGACAGATCAACCGCTAGCGTGCTTTATTTTCCGAATTCTGAGACGACCCCTTGCTGGCCGTTGGCACGGAGGGCCAGGACGCGCGCCCGGACATGAACGAGCGCGAGTTCTTCTTCACAAAAATCATCTGGGCGATGGATTACACGCACATGAAATCACTCAGGCTTGCAGCTGAAGATTTTCCCCTGGCGCTTGCGACGGCCAAGATCCTGCCGTGGCCGTGGGATGAATCAAGCTACCGGAGTGCTTTAGCCGATATAGGCAGCGCTAAGGGCAATCCGTGGGTACAGGATATTAACCACCGCGTTACTTTGTGGTTGCCCTGGCGGATAGGCTTTGTACGAGGAGGGAACCATTCTATTGCCAGCGGCGTTCTGGCCGGTGAGGGTGAGGTAATACCCGATACGGTTTATGATATGCGGTATTTGCTCGATATTGTCAGCACTGACGGGTATTACTGGTACATGAGCGGGAAGATCTGCGAGAGAGTCAGTGACTACCGTACAGCCGCCTTTTTTGAAATAGGCCGCCTGCTTACACTGTGATTCCTTCAAAATATCTCAACGAAATTTCCCGACACCTGTTTAAGCTATCTTGCTGATATTTCTGTTTTTCGATTTTTGCCGGCGCGATGCCGGCGACGTTGGCCAGCTGCCCCGTGCGCGATACTGAGATCAGTTTCTTTGAACAAAAAAAACCGCCTTTCGGCGGTCAGTATTCAGTAGCTGGAACGGTAGTCTCTCCCCCGATTCCAGCGGTCTTGCCAGTGTTCGAGGAATGATTCAGCGAGCTTAGGCATGTTCCAGATCACCACCGCATTCTCCGAGTTTTTCGTTTCGGCCGCTTTGGTGAAATTAAAGCTGCCAGTTTCAACGGTCACATTATCCACGATGATCACCTTGTCATGCTGGATAGGGAAATCACTGTCAGTACGCAAAGGGATGCCGCTGTTCGCTATGTAGTTCATGGCCGCAATGCTGGCGCGCCCCGTATTGCCCCTTTCATCAATTACGATTTTCACATCAACTCCCCGTTTTTTGGCTGCTACCAGCGCCTTCATAATATCCGGGGCGGTAAAAGAATAAGCCATCATCCGTATCGAGGTTTTTGCGGAGTCAATGGCGCTCAGGACGAGAACGCGGGCGCTTCCTTCAGGCGAGTAGCCAACCTGAACGGATGGTTCCACCGCAAAGGCGGGCAGGGCGGCTGTCGTAAATGCTGCGGCCAGAAGCCAGGTTGCTAAGTTTTTCATTACAGGCTCCCGTTCACACACTGCATTTTATATTCAGGGTCAAAATAAATTTCTTTGATTTTCCGCTTTTCCATATGCACCACAACGTCAATGGTGGAGTAGAGCATTCGCATAATATCGCTCATATCGAGCATACGGCCGATAGGGGTCGCCTTGATAAGCAGCCCAATACGGTTAAAGGCATCGCGCGCAGAGTTAGCGTGCGTTGACATAACACCGCCTGGATGGCCGGTATTAAGTGCTTTAAGATAATCCCACGCAGCATCATCCCTAAGCTCAGTCATGATGATACGGCCCGGTGTCAGACGCATACAGGCTCGCAGGGCATCAGTGGCGCTGACGCGGCCGATCTTTCCTGCATCGCCGTACATCATATAAACGGCTTCTACAACGTGATCGACCGTGACTTCGTGAACGTCCTCTAAAATAATTACACGCTCGTCTTTATGTAGCGATTTTAACAGCGCGCGCGTGAGTACCGTTTTCCCCGACCCGGTTTCACCGCAGATCACGATAGTGCGTTTCTTCTCAACGGCGGTTTGCAGGAATGCGGGCCATTTTTCGCTGCTGTGCAGCTCTTTAAGGAAAAAATCATCATCCGTTAGGCTTTGCTTGCTGCCGGTAATCTTCCGGCAGTCACTGAAAATCCCCTCGCTGGTCAGCTGCTCCAGATTTTTATCGGCCGCCAAATCCTTACGAAACGCTACGGCCGTTGTACCGTCAATCACCGCAGGGGGCAGACAGATAACGCCCCTGATCCCGCCAGGCAGGATCACGTCATTAATGGCCTGCATGGTCAGCTTGTTGCTGCTCACCAACGATTTAGCAAGGTTCCTAATAAAATCTGCCGTAATTGCCGCGTTCTGCACAACCCTGCGGCCGCTGAACGTATCACAGATAACTTCCTGAAAGCAGTTAATGCGAATTTCAAAAACAGTAGGATCTTCTAAATACTCGCGCAGTGGGCCAAGTTGATAGAAAGCTGCATCAGTCATGATTACTCCTGAAGAAAAGCGGGCGCTAAGCGCCCACTTTTTTAGTTGTCTGCGAGCGTATAAACGCCGCTGAAATCGAGGTCGCGGGCAACAAAAATGCTCACCGCATCACCCTGCTGATCGTAGAGGGTAGGGGGGATAGACATGTAAGAGCGAAGTGCTTCAGACGCCAGCTGCTCACCGCTGTTTTCTGTGCTGTTGTACTGAATGTTATTACTCTGCGTCTGGTTAACCAGCGCCGTTAAGGTGTCAGAGAACAACGAAATCATGATCGCACCACGCAGACGCTCCCACATATGGGTATCCACCTGGCCCGGAATCCCCGCGCTGCCGAGTGAGTTCGTTCCGGCACTGTCAATATTAACGATTGTCCCGTCCTGGTCATTGCGGATACGCTCCCAGAGAACAAACACGCGCGCCTGGCCGTCTTTGATACCACCGGTAATCTGCCCGTCAACCCATGAGCCTTTATCAATCAGCCTAACGAGTCCATCAGCTGAGTAAACGTCCTGTGAAACCCGGCAGGAAACCTGACCCGGAACAGTGGTATCCAGCTCGGTGCCGGTACCACAGGGGATCATTTTGCCTTTCGGAACAGTCAGGCTGGGATTAGCCATGACTCCAGCGCGGCTAGCCTTCAGCCTTGCAGGAGTCAGGTTTTTAGCGAGTGCTGAACTACCTTCGCTTGTTTCGTTGTCCTGGGGCTGCACTCCGGGACTATTGCTTGTAGCCGCCTGATTAGTCTGGGCCAGCTCGCCGCCCAGACGACGCTGCATAGCCAGTTCTTCAGGCGAAGGTTCTTTACGCTTATTAGAGGTACGCGCGGCGGTATTGCTGCTGCCCGCATCTGCATCTGCCTGTGCGGCAGCCTGCACAGCACGGGCATCAGTGGCGCTATTCTGCGCAGTTGCAGGTTTATTAACATCAGGATCGCTGTTAAAGCTGTAGTTTGGCAGTGTATTGGCCTGTTGCGCTTTACCACCGTCTTTATCAGCTTCAGCTTTAGCCGGGGTGCGAATTTTACCCATGACCGTAATCCCGATGAATACCAAAGCAAGCAGCGCCATCAGTATGACAAAGGCTTTCATACCAGGAGCCGAACGGCGGTTACTGCCTTTAAATCCGCCACGCTCGCTTTCAAATTCACCGTCTCCGGTGTTTTCATCGAGTTCCTGATCTACATCGACACTTTTACGGGCCATCAGTTATCCTCCCCAATTTGAACCCTGCGCACATCCGGGGAAGCCGTACCGGTTGCTACCGCACCGGCGCCCGGCGCGAAATTATTATTACGAACGCCAACGACTTTATCGCCCAGACGAATACGCCACTCTTTAGCGACGGTTTCCACCTCGATGATGTTGCGGTTCTCACCCACAACATGAGAGTTAGGCAGCGTTTCTTTGCCACTGGCCGAGATCATGTAGACCTGCGGTAACTCCGCATTGGCCGGAAACTCAAACCGGGTAAAGCGGTAGTTATCCCAGACGTGAACCGGCTGGATGCTGCGCATTTCAGGCTGTTCGCTCATTACGTACTGATAGTTCTTCGCCCCCGCAAAAGCCGTCTGCTTCAGCTTCTGCGTAATGCGTTTTTTATCAGCCGCGCTTTTGGCTTTTTCCTGCTGCTCAAACGGATATTCATAGGTCAGCTGAAGAACGGCCTGGCGCACAGCCCACGGCGTTTCAATAAAGGATTTTGATACCGTACCGTCTGCATTTTTCTTCGTTTCTTCACCGATGAAATGGAGGACGATGTTATAGGTGCGCTTATCGGTGACGATCACCAGGTTGGTATCACTCATGGCCTGTTTCGGCTTCACAAAAAAATGGTTCATTTTGTGCGCAAACGTCCAGCTTTCAGAATCGCCAAAAGCATGAGTGATATAGGTTTCGTCAGGCGCGACAACAATGTGGGTAGCCACACCGGCGATAGCGTCAATTTTGACCACATTAACAGGGTTATAAACAACGCTTTTAATGCGATAGTCATAAGGAGAATTGCGGCCAACCTCAAGCGCCATAACGTTAGTGGCCGCGCCTCCCAGGACTGACAAAACGACTGCTGAAAGAAGTAGTTTTTTCATGGGGCAGCCCTCAGTTAACTTCAGGGTTGACGCGATAACTCGTCACGCGGAAACCCAGCGGGTTGACATAACGCTGCTCAGCATTCATCGCCAGCGATTTATATTCATACCCCATAATGGCAATCCAGCGCTGCGGCTGATCATCAACGGGATTGCTGCGCACGCGGCGAACCGTAGTAAAGCGTATCGTTGCTACGCCGTGCGGTTTATCGAGGATCACAGAGTTAATCTTCACGCGGGTCGTTTCACTGTCGCCCAGAACCTTATCAAGACCGTTGCGGCCCTTGAACTTGCTCTGGTAAGACTCTGCCACGTTCGGCGTGGACATTAAGCCAACGGCCGTATAGTCGACCTGAACTGAATAGAAGTCATAGCTCTCACGGTGAATGACATATTGTGTCAGCCAGAACTTATCAATTTCGTCACCATAAGAGGTCTGGTCGCGGGTCAGCTTGACCTGCTGTACTTCGTGAGTGGCCTCGTTGAGCGTTAGCAGATGTGCGGGGATTGGCTGGCTGTACTTATGCACCACGTAACCAACTAAAGAGAGTGCAAAAACAGTTACCACCGCTGAACCGGTGGCAACCATCCAGGCGGTACGCCGGGACTTCAGCACTTCATCCATCAGATCAACTTCAAGCCCTTTACGGCTTTCGTTGAACTCTTTAATGGCTTCACGTGTAAGCCCTGTTTTTTTATTAGCTTTCATTTGCACCACCTTGCGTATCAACCGGGATTGTTTTGTTTACTGGAACGGTGTTGCTCCAGTCCGGCTCCGGTGGCGGTTTATGCCCGCTGGAACAGGCGCTAATCAGAAGAACTCCCATAAGCAATAAGCTGCGCATTACGGCATCCATTATCGGTTGTTGAACGTACTAATTATAATAAGTCGCCGAAATTGCAATTTCAACGACTTTTGTTTTAATTTTATGCAGCCTTCTTCCCGCGACTGCCCCTTGCCTTACCACTTAAATTAGAACCACTGCTTCCTCCGCTGTTGCTGCCACTTCCTCCACCTGCCGATTGCTGGCCGCCGCCACTGTTACCGCCTCTGAACGCATTACCGCCAAACATGCCGTGGCTGCCCATATTGCCAAGCGCCTGCATGGAAGAACCCGTAGAGCGTGCGGCGTCAGCAACTCCGGCGCTGATACCGCTACCCCAGCTGGCGGCAATTTGCGGAATCTGGAACAGAACGAAAACGGAAATGACCGTCAGTAATAAGGCGGAGATAGAACCAGTGATTGATGAGTAAGCGGCATCAGAGTTCATCGAGGACAGGAGGTTGTCGAACATCTGCATGATGAAACCAAACACGAGCGCAAGAATGACGACGACAAGGCCATAGTTAATGACCGACGCCAGCCAGCGAGCAAAGATGTTTTTTGTCGCTCCCCACAGCAGGCAGAAGATTGCAATCGGGCCAAAACAAAGCGTAACGGCCAGAAGGATCTTAGCCATGATCACAAAGCCCGCACCGAGGCCGCCCAGCACAACGGTAGCAATCATCATAATGCCGCCAATGGCATACGCGGCCAGGCCGCTCGATGAAAACACGTCTGCGGCTTCCCATGCGGTGTTGACGATCTTGATACCTTTTTCAATACCGCTATCAATAATCGCCGGTACGCCACTTGCACCGACTTTATTAGGGGCAGACAGTATCCCGGCAAAATCATCCGGCAGGTGAAGCGCCACGTTGACCAGTTCCTGTTGATACCAGCCGCCCGCCGTTGCAAAGCTCAGGATAAGGGCTATGGAAAGATACTCTTTAATCAGCGAACTCAGGCTGTCGCCCGCCCCCGGATTAAACGCTGAGTACATCCCCTGAACCATCAGCTTGATTGTCAGACAGGTGGCAATCAGAGGCGTTACATCAGAGATAATGGTGGCAACATTGGCGCTCACCATTGACGTAATCGCCCCGTCTACTTTTGCGAAAATGTCTGCGACTAGGGTGAATGCCATATTGCCTCCTTACTCCTAAATTTTCGGTGAATTGATTTCGCCGTCTTTTTTGCCGAACACAAACAGCTGACGATCGGCTTCGCGCGCGTTTTTGCAATCAGGTTTCTGAAGTTCATCCGCGTCTTTCTTGCATTCCTGAATTGTTGCCTTGCGCTCTTTCTCATGTTTTTTGTACCACTCCACGTCATGCGAGGCATCGCAGGCCACCAGGAGGAAAGGGATAACAAGCAGTAGTTTTTTCATAATTACCTCAGTTAATTGAAGGTGACGCGGTAACGTCCCCGCCGGTTCCAAAAACAAAATTGTGGGTGGCACGTTCTTTCTGCGCACGTAATAGCTTGTCCTGTGACTGCTGCAACATGTTCATCAGATTCAGCTTCGCCTGCTCACCCTGAATAGCACCCTGTGACGTCTGGATACGGGCCTGTAAGTCAGCAATCGATTTCAGGTCTGGAGTCGTTTTAATCTGCTCCGTCAGCTCCTGCATATCGGTTAGTTCCTGCATCTGGTTGTTGTAGGCTTTTTCTGCCATAACGCGGTCATAAGCGCCTTTTTCAGCCAGCTTTTTGTTCATGTAGGTAATTGCTTCGCTGGGCGTCATGTCGTCAACTTCCGCATTAAACTGGCCCATCATGCTGTTAACTGAAGGCGTGACGGAAGAACTGGAGTTCATGGCGTCGCTGTAGATCTCCTTCCAGTTGTCCGGCAAATTATTTGCCAGCGTGCTGGTAGACGTCCCCAGCAGATCGCCCAGGTTGGTTGTCTTTGCCATCGACTCATACATATTTTTCTGCGTTTGCAGCTGGCTTTTAAGCTGCTCCAGCTGCTGCGCCATTTGCTGAAGCTGCTCGACCTGTTTAGCCAGCTCAGTAGGGTTGGTCACGATGATGCCTGCGGAAGCGCTTTGCGCGCCTCCCAGAATCAGGCCGGTGGTCAGCAATACTGCCGTCAGTGTTTTTTTCATGGTGTTTTGCCTCGTTGTTAAGCCGTCAGGCGCCAGTATTCTTTGAGCCATACTTCAGGGTCATTACCGAGCCGTTCAACCAGCTCATGCGCAATTTCGGCGTTTTGTGGTTCACCGGACAACACGCTAAGAACGTTGTCCATTGTCTTAATATCTGCATCAATATCGTCGCTGTTGCGAGGGTAGAGATTGAAAGAAGCAATCGCAGACTGTTGCCCTTGTTTAACCAGGAACTGTCTGGAGTGTTCGGTAATCGACATCAGCGCGTCGTATTCAGCATCAGTAAGGAAGGCATAATCCTCTCGGATAGCTTCCGGATCGCGCAGGCAGATTTTTGTGACGGTCTGCGACATGATCGTGCGGCCAATACGGCTGGACAGCGCATCGTTCGGCTCCTGCGTGGCAAACACATAGATAGCGTCTTTCTTACGGTCAGTTTTGATACCACGCTTAACTTCACGCTCGATAACCGGATCGTCAAGGTAGGCGTGGAACTCGTCAAAGCACTGAATGACGCGGCGTTTGCCGTCGATGGAGTCACGTACCCGGTACAGAAGGTACATCATGAGCGGAGTACGGGCCGGGCTGGATACTTCCTCTTTGGCTGCGATAAACTCGGATAAATCGAAGCCAAAAATATCATTCGCGCTGAGATCCAGGCTGTCTTTATCATTGTCAAACAGCCAGCCATACTGGCCTTCGCGCGTCCATTCGCGCAGCAGCCCTTTCAGTGATACGCCATTTTCCACAACTTCATTCACGTACCCGTCCAGGATAGTAACGGTGCGCGCCTCGCGTGGAATAAGTGAGCCTTCCCCCATAACCGCATCAACGCCTTCAGCCAGTTCGGTAGCCATCGTTGCGCTGATAGGCCCGTTATTGGTGGTTTCCACACAAATGCGGAACAGGTTTTTAATGAGGGCAATATTGCGTTTGGTCGGTTCAATCTGAAGCGGGGCAAACCCGGACGGCATACCCTGTTGCAGAACTTTATAGTAGCCACCAACGCTTCGAATGAACGGCTCCATACCGCGGTCACGGTCATAAACAAAAAGCCGCGGGTTGTACTTCATTGACTGCGCCAGCAGGAAGTTAAGCAGCGTGGTTTTACCTTCCCCCGACATACCCGTTATTAACGCATGGCCCAGCGGGCGTTTACCGTAGGAAAGTTCTTCAAGCGGGGTCACATGGAAATTAAAATAGAGTGGCGTACCGCTGATCGTGCGGAACATGGTCAGCGCTGGCCCCCACGGGTTATTGTCAGGCTTGCCACGCATAAAATTGTGGAACGGGCTGAAGTGCAGGAAGTTCCATGAGTTTATCGGAACCGGGCGCGGCGCCCATTTCTGGTTGCCAGGCAGTCTCGCATAATATGCAGCCTCAGAGGCCAGGCTGATAGTCCCGCCAACCACGCCACAGCCGGTTAGCATAACCTTCACACGACGCGCTTTGCGCTGTACCGCGTTTTGGTCATTATCCCAGACATGCACGGTTCCATGATGGTAGCCCATCACGAACTCTCTGGACGTCAGCATATCGAGCGCAGTACCAAGCTGTGCCAGCTGGCTTTGCGCACGGTCGCGCGTTTCCTGCAAAGATTTTTCCTGATGCGTCAGAAACGTTTTAGCTGAAGATTCAGAGAGGCAAGAAAAACTCTGCGTCAGAAGGTATTCAAAATCGGCTTCTTTAAGCATGTTAAGCTGGCCTGGCTCTGTATCTTCTTCGTATTCACGAAATTCAATGCCGGTGGTATAGAAGTTGTGATCTACCGTTCTGATCTGGACAACATCCCCCCACAGGGAGCTAACAGGGCGGTTGTCCATGATGTACTCACGGATACGATCACGGCAAACAGGCACGATGGCCCATTCCATATTTGCGAGGAAATAAAGGAACTCCAGCGCTTTTGAATAAGCGTGAGCCTGCGAAGGTTCAGGCTCGTTGCGTTCGATAACAATGGCTTCGTCAAAAATGTCTGATTCATCGACTTCAGCAAGTTCTTCACGTTCTTTTTTATCAGGCGCAGGAATTTCAACACCGCGTTTGTCACGATAATAGATACCCAACTGCTGAATGCCATACGGCTTCATTGCTTCCAGGATTTGTTCAGAAATATCTTCCAGACCTTCAAGCGCCTCATTCTGCATTTGCTGAATTTCGTCACGAGTCGGCTTTTCAAATTTCGCCAGAAACTTCTGTGTTTTATCCCCTACCTGTTTGTAAATAACGGTCAGATAAAGGTCATTAATCAGCTGCTTGGAATCACCGTGCAGCTTACGGTTATATTGATCAACATAAGCAGGGAAAAAATGGTCATACTCACCATCCGGGTACTCTTTAGCCTCATGGTGATATTCATGCGTCCACAGCTCTACATGGTCTGTTCCGAAGCTCTTGACCAGCGTATTAAGGTCTTTATGCCAGGTGACCAGTTCCCGATCTGATGCGCAGTCATGTGTGCGGCCATCCAGCTTGAAAAAAGCCATCAGATCGCCGTTTTCCATCGAAATCACGTAATCATTGAGGTGATAAGAATAGGGCAAATACTTTTTATTTACTGATGGCTCCTTACGGTAGGCATCAATTTTTTTTGGCTTCGTAGCGGTGGCAGCTCTCATTATTTTAAACCCTTACGTTTGTAGTCAACAGAGGAATAAGACGATCCTCCCCACTGCTTAAACGGAGAATCAAACCAATTACTGAATTTGGTTTTCAACCACAGGCCCATAATTCGAAACATGCGGTCGTCATATTTTGTTAATGCAGCTGAAGGAATCCACAAAAAGACGAACACCAGAATCGCCCACATATGAATAATCATAAAAAGCGAGGCAGAAATCATGAATATCATCATAGCTACATTACGTGGTACACCCAGCGCGCGAGGTAAGCGAGTCGCACCTTTGAAAAGCGGTCTTTTCCCGTCAACGAACATCTTTGTAGTCCTCACTTTGGGGGACAAAAGTCCCCCCTTTTCGCGTTGTTCAGCTTCCTACGCCCGTCAGGGAAACCAGAAATGATGCAGAACCAATACCAATCAGCGAGATTACGATACGAGGAATAAAGCTGGCTGGGATTACGTGAAGCATCCACATAAAGCAACTAACCATGATCGCAATAGCACAACCAATTGGAATCCATGTGCTCAACCACGTCTGGATTGATGTAGCGGTTGATTCACCAGTATCGGTGCCAGCGGCCAGCGCAATTTGCGGCAGGGCAATGGACAAAACGCCCATAACTACCGCAGGGCCATACTTCTTAAACAACGTGGTCATACTTTCTCCTTACTCACTATCTTCTGTTGATTGCAGATTTAACCGGCATTCTTCAACGCCACACTTATCTTTCAAAAACTCTGCCAGTAGCCTTAAATCAGCCCAGGTTCGTAGCTCATGCTCTTTGTTAACCCTAATGGAACATGCGATCTGGCCCAGCTGTTCATCGTCTATCTGAAAAACGGGATACCACTTCTTTAATGAAACCCGTTCTATCGTTACCTCCTTCACTTTTCCTGCTTCAAATAGCTCCAGGATCTGTGATTGCAATACAAGGTACAAACGTTCCATCCATAACCTCATTCCCCCTTCGCTGTTTCCTGTCTGGTTAAAAAGGCATCCGTATTATTTCGGCTGAAGGCATCGCCATCACCCGAACCAAAAACATCTTGTTCACCGTCATACTGCGGCGCCGTACTTTTTGCCTGCTGAGGCTCAGTCGCGGTGCTGTCCTCACTGGTCTGGCCGTCAGGTAGCAGCGTAGGGATTTTCAAATCAGTTGATTGACGCGCCACGTTGATAACTTTCGTGACATACCCGTTAGAAATCCCGTTTGTGAGTGAGCCGGTGTTGTAGCAGGAAAGCGCGTGTCTCAGCGCAACCTGCCCGGCTGGGTAGGATTTCAGGGCGCTATCATAACAGGCTTTAAGGATGGTCTGGCTCGCCCGCAGGTTGATGCAGGGTTTGAAAATATCGTCAACCGAAAGACCCAGGCCCACTAAATTATTTGAGTTAATTTGTGCAAGGCCCATATCAAAACTTTTATTATCCTTCAGCAGAACTTTCGCAACGCTGACGGCCTCAGCTTCAGTACGCGGTTGCTGTTTTAACTGAATACTACCGTTAATATTGATCCTGTACGGCCCATTTGAGGACTCATGGCCGACGATGTACGCCATCGTTAAGGGTGAAACATCAGGCGCACATCTCTGCGCAAGCCTGGCAACTTCATCGGAGGCAGGCGCAGCACTGGCACGGCCAGCACAAGCAAGGCAGGCCAGAGCGAGAACCAGGAGTTTTGGATGTTTACTCATTTATGTTTCACCGCGTAATTGTAATTTCGACGACTTTTGTTTATGATAAGGGCTAATGAGATCGTGTCAAGAAGAAACGAAAAGAAAACCGCTGAAGGAAGGAAGGTGATGCTGGTTCCCCTGAAATCAGAAAAACGACCAAAAGGCGAACCCGTGTATCGTGACCCGGATAACCCTTTTAATACGTGGACTGGTATAGGGAAGCGCCCGGCCTGGCTAACTGCAAAATTGGACGCTGGCATTAGCCTGGAAGCCATGAAGATGCAGGGCGTAGCCAACCCCAGAGAACATAGACCAGCAAAATACCGCGACCCCAGGAACGCAGAAAATACCTGGTCCGGGACTGGCCGCCGACCCACATGGCTCAAAGAGCTGCTTGATAGTGGTTTATCACTTGATGATCTGAAGATATAACCGGAGGGTATAAAAATGGGCGAACTTATTGATTTTGCGGAAAGGCAAAAAAGCAGAAGGAAGAAAAAGGCATCTTCCATTCCGCCCATTTTTAGAAAATTTCGTGTCCATGCGATCAGGTTACTCGCCAGCATCATCAAATCCGGCTCTTATTCAGTTGCTTATATTGTTAAGAAAATTACAGGAAAGTTAATCAAGTTTTACACAATTTTAACGATTTTCGTTTTTGTTGTCGAATATATTGCAGGCGATATAGGTTACAAATCTATTTATAACGCAGCGTTATTATTAATATTGCTTACCGTTATCAACATTCTGGCGAGTGTATATCTGAACAAACTGTTAAGGACAAAACAATGAAGAAACTCTTAATACCTCTGATAGCAGCTGGTAGTCTGCTTTATATTCCTGCCAGCCATGCTGAAGATCCCTGCAAAGTTATTATGTGCATGGCGGGCAAGCTCACCGGCGATAGCGGCGGAAGCGAGTGTAACAGTGCTGAAGCTGCTTTCTTCAATATCGTTAAAAAGAACAAGCACGGCTTTTTACCCAACCACACGAAGGATGCCAGGAAGGCTTTTCTTAATGAATGCCCGGATAATGGCGAAGGTGGAAGTAACCAGTCGATGATAAGCCAGATCATAAGTAAATACGGGAAAGTTCGCTTATAGGCGAACTAGGAATAATCTCAATTTAAGGAGCCAACGTGAAAAAAATAATATTAAGTGCATTAGCCTGTACAGCTCTCTTAACTGGTTGCGTCAGCCAGGATAAAGGTAATGCGATGCAGAGCCAGCTGAATAACCAGCAACGCCAGATTAACGAATTATCCGTTCGTTTGCAGTCTGCGGAGTCCCGGCTATCAAAGCAGGAAGAAAAGCTGCGCAACGAACTGCTGCAATCCAGCGGCTATTGCTATCTGAATGGCGCCCGCTACTCGACCGGCACCGTACTTTACGGGCGGATTTGCCAGAATCAGTCAGGCAGCGCTTCGTGGCAGGTATACAGCCGTCGCTAAACACCAGGGCGGTTTAACCGCCCTTTTCTTTACCCTCAGAAAGCCCACTATGACCATGATCCCCTTCCCCACTACAGAAAACCTTATTCTATGGGCTTGCAGCGCCATCGCACTGCTTGCCGTTGTATTCTTCCGGCGTTCAGTACGGCACAGGCGACACAAAAGGAAGCAGCAAAGTGCGCGGCGGGTGCTGGAGCGCATAAAGACGTTGCCGGGCTTCCCACAAAAAATTAACTACCTGAGGAAAATTGATCCTTTTGTGTTTGAAGAACTGTTGCTGGAAGGATTTGAAGCGCATGGCTTCAGAACCATCAGAAACAAACGCTATACCGGCGATGGAGGCATTGACGGCCAGGTAATAATAGGAAAATATCGCTATCTTATTCAGGCTAAACGCTATCGCGGCCATATTGCTTTACAGCACGTACAGGAGTTCGAGAAGTTGCTTAAACGTCATAACTGTCGCGGTCTGTTTTGCCATACCGGGAAAACCGGCGCAGGTTCAAAATCTGTCAGTATTGCCAGTGAACGGATGGAGATTATCAGCGGCCAGCGCCTGATAGATTTGCTCACGCCCGGCAGCTCCTTCACTATCGCAACCGCCCCGCAGACGATGATGAAGCGTACCGCAGCAACACTAGAAACGAGCACCATTGTTAAAGATGCCGGTAAAGAAAATCGATACCATGAGAGTTAATTAAATGAAGTCAGTAACTATAGAAGCAAAAACATTTGCTGAAATGTTAGGAATAACAGAAGGTGAGTTAATCTTTGCCATTAAGAAAACTGGCACATTCAAAAACAAGACCATCCCACAACCTCATGAGCCACATAAATCAAATAATAGATTTTTATATTCAGACGTAATGAGGTTTATAGAATCACTAAAAGACAAAGAGAACCGGTAATGACTCCAACTTACTGATAGTGTTTTATGTTCAGATAATGCCCGATGACCTTGTCATGCAGCTCCACCGATTTTGAGAACGACAGTGACTTCCGTCCCAGCCTTGCCAGATGTTGTCTCAGATTCAGGTTATGTCGCTCAATGCGCTGAGTGTAACGCTTGCTGATAACGTGCAGCTTTCCCTTCAGGCGGGGTTCATACAGCGGCCAGCCATCCGTCATCCATACCACGACCTCAAAGGCCGACAGCAGGCCCAGAAGACGCTCCAGCGTGGCCAACGTGCGTTACCTAACAATAAACCTGTTTAAATATCCAGATAAAAACATTCAATCTGGGTCAAATGAGTGATACAGTTTCACCCATAAGACCCAATGGAGGCAATATGTCTGAATTTGAATTACTGGCGCAGGATCTGCTTGAGAAAGCAGAAGCGGAAGAACAACTGCGACAGGAAAATGATAAAAAGCTGCTCGGGCAGGTGCTGGAAATCTATGACCAGAAGTACGTGGCTGAACTGCTTAGAAAAGTTGGTAAAAATGAGTGGAGTCGCGAGACTCTTAATCGCTGGATTAATGGTAAGTGCTCACCTAAGACGCTGACGTTAGCCGAAGAGGAACTTCTACGAAAAATGCTTCCGGAAGCGCCTGCACATCACCCTGACTATGCCTTCCGGTTTATTGACCTGTTTGCTGGGATTGGAGGTATACGGAAGGGCTTCGAAACCATCGGTGGCCAGTGCGTTTTTACCAGTGAATGGAATAAAGAGGCTGTGCGCACATATAAAGCTAACTGGTTTAACGATGCTCAGGAACACACTTTCAATCTCGATATTCGTGAAGTCACGCTCAGTGATAAACCTGAAGTACCTGAAAACGATGCCTATGCTTACATTAATGAGCATGTGCCGGATCATGATGTACTTCTAGCAGGTTTCCCCTGTCAACCGTTTAGCCTTGCGGGCGTAAGCAAGAAAAACTCGCTCGGGCGCGCGCATGGTTTCGAATGTGAGGCTCAGGGAACGCTTTTCTTCGATGTGGCGCGTATTATCCGCGCAAAAAAACCTGCCATCTTTGTTCTTGAAAACGTTAAAAACCTGAAGAGCCATGACAAGGGTAAAACCTTTAAAGTCATCATGGATACCCTCGACGAACTGGGCTATGAAGTTGCGGATGCAGCTGAGATGGGCAAAAACGATCCTAAAGTTATCGACGGAAAGCACTTTTTACCTCAGCACCGAGAACGTATCGTTTTGGTCGGTTTCCGCCGTGATCTGAACATTCACCAGGGCTTTACCCTGCGCGATATTAGTCGTTTTTATCCGGAACAGCGTCCGTCATTTGGCGAACTGCTGGAACCCGTGGTTGACAGCAAATATATACTGACGCCGAAACTCTGGGAGTATCTCTATAACTACGCCAAAAAGCACGCAGCTAAGGGTAACGGATTCGGTTTTGGCCTCGTTAATCCTGAAAATAAAGAAAGCATTGCCCGTACGCTTTCTGCTCGCTATCACAAAGACGGGTCTGAAATTCTGATAGACCGTGGCTGGGATATGGCCACAGGTGAAACAGACTTCGCGAACGAAGAAAATCAGGCGCATCGGCCCCGCAGGCTGACTCCGCGAGAGTGCGCGCGCCTTATGGGTTTTGAAAAAGTAGATGGCAGGCCTTTTCGCATTCCTGTGTCAGACACTCAGTCGTACAGGCAGTTCGGTAACTCCGTAGTGGTGCCCGTGTTTGAAGCCGTAGCCAAACTGCTTGAACCTTATATCCTGAAAGCGGTTAATGCCGATTCGTGCAAGGTTGAACGAATCTGATCGCTCCTCCCGGTATTTATGCCGGGAGATAATCTATGGAATATCTGCGTAAAGCCCTGTCAGCTCAGCAATAAACGCACCTAGCGTCATTAGCTCAGCTCTCACCGCCTCCGGGTATTTTTTGTGCAGAGATGATGGCACGACCAATCTGACACCCGACTCCCGCATCTCCCGATATTGAGCCAGAGAAACTCCCTCCTGGAGTGTAAACAGATGCACCTGATGAATTTTATCGGCCTCATTCAGTATCTGACGCCAGCGATCCTTACAGGTAGTCTTGACTGCCAGCATGCGCAGATTTTCTACGGGAAACTCAGTATCGTGGTAAGCCCCTGCGGAAGGGAAAAGGAAATCGGGTTTTTTATTACCTTCTGTGATGGCCTGCGTCGCAAAGTGTCGCAGGCCGTGCTCAATGAATAGATGCTCCAGGTGCAGTTCCAGCGACTTCCCGGCTCTGGATTTACGGCGATTGCTGACAGAATTGGCCAGCGCAATAAATTCATCCACAGAGCCAAATCCTTTCCGGATGATATCCAGAACATGCAGTTCCTCAACCAATAGAAATATGTCGTACTCCACGCGCCGGCGGTCAAGAAGTTGCTCATCCGGATCAAGGGAATTTTTCACATAATGGCTGGCTGCATACTGAATAATTTCACTTCCCGACGGAAAGCGCAGGTGCCAGTCTTCAGGTAGAATATATTTATGATTTACTGGCGCTTGCTGTAGAGATAGTCCGCCTAGAATCTGTCCTGCGGGGCCGGATATAAGCGCTCCGGGTATAACTTCACCAATAGCGGTCTCAATGACGTCCTCTTCATCAGTGCTGGCGCATACCCAAATATTTACTTCCTTACAGTCCCCCCCTTGCTCATCAAGCTTGAAAGCCAGGAGCGTCAGAGCCCCTGTATTTTCAGGATCCTGAAGTGGGCTGCCTCTACCCCAGCGGGTAATCCTTTTTTCATTCCGGGTTTTACCAAAATGACGGCTGTTATAATAAATTGCCCTGGCTTCGCTGTCAGGGCAATCATGCGATGACACATGTGCGGTGAGAAAAACCGAAGGGTTCAGTTCACGGGTATGGTTGATAGACGGAAAGAGTTTTTCAACGATACCTGAAGGGATATAAAGCCCTACCTGGTGACCACCTGTTGCGCCGGTATCGTTGGCGGAAAGGCGTTTGATGTAGACGAAGTAATTCTCACATGCGATCTCAAGTAGCCAGTTGTGGAAAACCGACATAAGCATCCCCTGTTACCCTGAAACTCTACTCACCATTTTTTCATGATTATATACAAACAGCCAGAAAGGCTGTTACAGGCGATTTGATCTGCAACCTATTGGTTAAATTAATGTATCAAAAACGATGGTTTTTGTGACAGTCTTGAAAAGTCCTGACTTCTCCCGAAAAATGACTCCCCTCATGTAACAAAACTCGTTACTGTATCAACATAACAATAACCCCATAACTAATTAGCGAGAAAAGAATGAAAATCGGCTATGCACGTAAATCTACGCATCTTCAGGATGTGGCGCACCAGGTTGACGAACTAACAAAAGCTGGATGTGAGCAAATCTATCAGGATCAGACCTCACGTAGCGGCCCAAAGCGCGACAAAAAAGGTGCGCCGGAACTGGAGAACTGCCTGAAAGCATTGCGCGAGGGAGATACCCTAGTAGTTTGGGCACTAGATCGGCTCGGCGGTTCATTGGGTCAAGTCATTACTTTACTCGACGACCTGAAGAAACGCGGAATAACTTTCATAGCCATCAAGGACAGAATAGACACAAATGCGCCAGTTATAGGGGAAATCTATACTCATCTGATGGCGATATTCTCTAGCTTTGAACGCAACCGCAATATTGAAAGAACGCGCTCAGGCCTTGCAGCTGCACGCGCAAGGGGCCGTGTGGGAGGGAGAAAACCGTCACTTTCTGAAGAAGATGTTAAACAAATTAGAATCTTACTTGCTGATCCTGAAATGACAGTTGGTGCAGTTGCTAAGCGCTTCAACGTTTCTCGCATGACTATTTATCGCTACACCACAAAATCATGAATGACCGCAGCATGGCGGTTTTATTTTCTTATGCCGTCAGGGCATGGAAGGCGACCACGCCGGAGTTAAACGGGCACCGGCCGCAAATCGCCGGAAACCGCAATGCTGAACGTATCGCCCGACCCAGCCCCCTCCCTGCAAAGCCCTAATCCCGCTCACCGCCACACAGCTGCCGTATGTCCCCCACGGGGGTGCGCAGTGGGCGCCGCGCGCCTGCGCGCGGGAACGGCGGCCCGCCTTCGGGTCGCGGCGCCGTACTGCGAGTTAGCGGCCGCACGCGGCCGGTTACGGGGGACACTACGCCATACGACCAGCGACCCGCTGAGCTGCACAATCCACGGATAACACAAGCTACATACATGTCGATATGGGAATCCGCCCATCTTGCCGGGCGCCGCTGTCGTGTGGAAATCCGCCCACCTTACCGGGCGCCGGTGCCGTGTGGGAATCCACCCACCTTGCCGGGCGCCGGTGCTGTGTGGAAATCCGCCCACCTTGCCGGGCGCCGGTGCCGTGTGGGAATCCGCCCACCTTGCCGGGTGCCGGTGCCGTGTGGAAATCCG
>NZ_JAOWDA010000030.1:6564-8583 GCF_030336725.1 Citrobacter sp. Cb031 | reverse complement strand
CAATCCACGGATAACACAATAGCGCACTGGCAAAGGATGCCGACGCCTGAAGGGCGTTGGCACCCCGAAGGGGCGGGGCGGCCGCTTGCGGCCGGGCGAGTCCGGCGCAGGGTGTGGCCTGCCAAGCGGAGCGCGGAGGCCGAAGGCCGGAGGCGTTAGCGGCCGCTGCCCGCGTAAGCGGGGCGAGACGGGAACCGGCTCGATGCGCAGCACAGCAGAGCGGCCCCGAAGGGGTAACGCCCGGAGTCTGCCGCTGTTTATCTCTCGTTCCATCTGAAATCGGCGGTAAGGCCATTAAAAGGGTCAGTTTATCAGGGGGGCGTTAGCCCCCCATGTTGTTAATCATCAGGCAATATCGTCTTTGTAGCAGGCATAACCGAAGCTAAGCTCTGTTTTCATATAGTGGCGGGCAAAGTCCCAGGCATCGTGGCCGAAGTCCTCATAATCTGCCAGGACGATTTCGCGGGCTTTGTGCCATTGCTGTACGGAAGAAAGCGGCAGAACAGGGCAGGGAAGCGACCAGTCAGTGACGGTGTTGCAGATCATATCTGCCAGACGCTCCAGGGAGCCGTAAACCAGCTCTGTGCGCAGATCCGCCACCATGCGTTGTTTACGCAGTGATGCCAGATAATCAATCTCTTTGGTTATATCAGAATTTAAGCGGGTCTGGTAATCCATGATGTACTCCTTTGCGCGCCGATACCGGCAATTTTGCGGGCGACGGTGTTGCCTCCCGATGATTTAATTATCGGTGATTATGTCCTCAAAGTCAATATAAGTACGGAATGTGCATACAAAATTTTATATCTTGCAAAGCGTTCATAGAGTGCCTGAATCGCTTTCTGACAGCCTCAATAAAAAAGGCGGGGATTACCCGCCTTTTTTCTTACAGCTGCTTACGTGGCTTTTTACGCGTCATATACAACGGTATCGCGCAGTCTACCGCGTACAAAAAGCACGCCAGCGCGCCGCAACCGTACAGAAACGCAAGCGGCTTATTATCGAAGTAGCTGAAAACCCCTGTCGCCGCACACAGGCCCAGAACAGAGACGCAGGCGCAGGTGATCTGCACCAGATCCCTGTATCCCGCACGAACGATAAACCAGGGCAGGGCAAGCGCAGCGGCGCTAAAAATTAATGCGAGAGGGACAAAAACGAGATAGTGATACATGTGAACTCCTTGATGGTTGCCGATACCGGCGATTGTTCGGGCGGCGGTATTGCCACCCGATGATTTAATTAGAGGTTTTGCGCGTCCAGGAGATTGACCTGAGCCGGGGTAACGTGAAACTTTTCCCCTTTATGGATCACGTTATGCGGGGCGCTAATTTCATCACTGATAAAGCTAACCGGGTAACGTTTTTTACCGCAAATCCGCTCGCTAAACCACGCCACTTTTGCCGCTGGCCGATCCACTGGATGAACAATCACACCGGCCATGCTGCAACCCGTTGCGGGTTCGTCCAGCGTAATGCTTACCGGGACTGTATCCCGGTAAAAAAACTTAACCGGCGGCACACCTGCCTGCGTAGCGGCTGCGACAACTGCAAGCCCGATAACCGCTATCCGATTAATAAGCATTTTATTCCCCTTACTCATGCTGATATCACCTTGCCAGCTGTTACCAGTTTACGAAATTCGCTTTCATGAATTTCACGCCCATGCTCAAGCGTTGAATACACGTTGCCGATAAGCCAGTTACCAGCCGTTTTTGTCTCGGTATACCACCATGCTTCTGTCAGAGTAAGCAGCGGTTCGCTATCCTCGCCCTTCTCATAGATCCAGATTTTAGTGACGTCTTTACCCGTTTCGTTGCTGCCCTGAATGGTAGGGTCAAAGGTATGTTCAATCTCTATATCGAAGTAACGCTGAAGGAAGTTAGTAAAGTGCATGACGACTCCTGTAAGCGCCGATACCGGCAATTTTTCGGGTGGCGGTGTTGCCTCCCGATGATTTAATTATCGGTGATTACGCCTTTAAAGTCAATACAAGTACGGAATTTATTTACATGTTTTTATG
>NZ_JAOWDA010000030.1:0-6501 GCF_030336725.1 Citrobacter sp. Cb031 | reverse complement strand
GGTCGCGGCGCCGTACTGCGAGTTAGCGGCCGCCGCGCGGCCGGTTACGGGGGACACCGCACCGTCACGGCCAGCGCCCCACTGAGCTGCACAATCCACGGATAATGCAGGAGACGAATCATGATAGGAGGCTGAAGGGGAAATGAGCGGCAGCAGGGGAAGGGGTTGCCAAGCGGAGCGCGGAGGCCGCAGGCCGGAGGCGTCAGTGGCAGCTGCCCGCGTGAGCGGGGCGAGACGCGTAGCGGCTCGATGCGCAGCACAGCAGAACGGCCCCGGAGGGGTGACGTCCGGGGGTTCGCTTTTAAAGATTTTCGACCACATCAGTAAATCGTAGTGACACCATGAAGCAAAAGTATCGTGCAGACCAGAATCAACAACAGTAACAGCAGACCTTTTTTTCGACGTAATAAAACCGGCCCCAAAGCGCCCGCAAGAAGCACACTCAACACGATTTCCGTTATGCTAATCGTATTCATAATCTCTCACGTTTCCCTTTTTAGAACTCTGCCACACACGGATAAAACCTTATAACAAAGCAACAAAACCCGTTATTCAGACACGGTAATGCCTAGTTTTTTTGCCAGAATTTCAGATGACAAAGAAACCCTTATCGACTTCCCGGTTACAAGGTGAATGATTGTGGCTTCATGCCCTTCAACAGAGTGGGATATTAACTCACGCTGAATGATATGCGTCTCTCCATCATTTCCCGTCACGGCTATTAGGCTCTCTGTAGAACAGGGGTTGATACTACTAATGTTGGTGTTGTTTTCGGTTTTGTTCAGCATCGCTGATCCTCAAATATCGGTTTGTGTTACGTCTGCCGCTTTGCGCTGGATAAGCGACTTAAAGAAATCCGACGCCTTCAGAATATCGCTATCCTGGAAGTCGGGAAATGTCGCTTCTGTCAGCTCCTGCGCCGTACCTGCCCGTATAACGGTTTCATCGCGGATCATCGTTCGCTTAACGCCATCAGCCTGTTTTTTGCTGAAGGAGTGCCGGAAAATAATCGCGTATTGGCCGCCGCTATCCTGATGAACAGAAGTATCCCAGCGATGATTACCCTGTTTACGATAGTGGTGATAGATTTGCTGGCCGTAGCGCTCCTGATCGGAATTACGGTAATCGAACATTAACAGTTCCAAAAGCATTAACCGATCTGGCAATTGCCAGGCGGTAGGGTGTTGAAGTGTCGCTAACATAGTTTCCCCTGAGCGTGACAGTCACGATAAGGCGGGCTTTGCCCGCCTGGTTATCAGTTAATCAATGGCACGATAAATACGATTCTGGCTTTCGTTCTCCAGCGTATTAACGTACTCCCGCAACAGGTGATACCGGTTAGCCATCGTTTCGTTCAGTTCGGCTTTGCCTTCTTCATATGCCAGCCCGCAAAAGTAACTGTAGGCATACAGACAAACAATAATCCCTACTTCGCGCGCGCTGCATTCACCTTCAAAATAGTTAGGTAACGAGAGCCAAAGAGGTTGGGGCGCTTCCATAAAAAACGCGCCATTGCTGGCCTGAAGGTATTCCCAATACCCTCCCTGGTAGTCTTTAGCGTAACGATTCAGAAAGGACTGAATGAAGTGATCTGCGCTGAAGAAAGCGCCACGAAATGCCGCAGGCATGAAGTTCATGCGGGCGTTTTCAGAAATGTAGCGGGCGGTGATTTCGATAGTTTCCATGATACTTCCTCTTTAAGCCGATACCGGCGATGGTTAAGCGGCAGGCACATCACCTGCCACTTTTTAATTATCGTACAATGGGGCGTTAAAGTCAATACAAGTACGGATTATATTTACCTAATTTTATGCCCGTCAGAGCATGGAAGGCGACCTCGCCGGACTCCACCGGACACCGGGGGCAAATCGCCGGAAACTGCGGGACTGACCGGAGCGACAGGCCACCCCCCTCCCTGCTAGCCCGCCGCCACGCGGCCGGTTACAGGGGACACTGAGAAAGCAGAAAGCCAACAAACACTATATATAGCGTTCGTTGGCAGCTGAAGCAGCACTACATATAGTAGAGTACCTGTAAAACTTGCCAACCTGACCATAACAGCGATACTGTATAAGTAAACAGTGATTTGGAAGATCGCTATGAAGGTCGATATTTTTGAAAGCTCCGGCGCCAGCCGGGTACACAGCATCCCTTTTTATCTGCAAAGAATTTCTGCGGGGTTCCCCAGCCCGGCCCAGGGCTATGAAAAGCAGGAGTTAAACCTGCATGAGTATTGTGTTCGTCACCCTTCAGCAACTTACTTCCTGCGGGTTTCTGGCTCGTCAATGGAAGATGGCCGCATCCATGATGGTGACGTACTGGTTGTGGATCGCTCGCTGACGGCCAGCCACGGCTCAATCGTAGTCGCCTGCATCCATAATGAATTTACCGTGAAGCGGCTACTGCTGAGGCCCAGACCCTGCCTGATGCCGATGAACAAAGATTTTCCTGTGTACTACATTGACCCGGATAATGAGAGCGTTGAAATCTGGGGAGTGGTTACGCATTCCCTTATCGAGCATCCGGTATGTTTGCGCTGATTGATGTCAATGGCATGTACGCCAGCTGTGAGCAGGCATTTAGGCCAGATCTGGCAAACCGAGCAGTGGCCGTTTTATCCAACAATGACGGCAACATTGTGGCCCGTAATTACCTGGCGAAGAAAGCGGGCCTGAAAATGGGCGATCCGTACTTCAAAGTCAGACCCATAATCGAGCGTCATAACATCGCTATTTTTAGCTCTAATTACACTCTCTATGCCTCCATGTCGGCCCGGTTCGCGGCCGTAGTTGAGTCCCTTGCAAGCCACGTCGAACAGTATTCAATCGACGAGCTTTTTGTTGACTGCAAAGGGATAACGGCCGCCATGAGCCTTGACGCTTTCGGGCGCCAACTGCGCGAGGAAGTCAGGCGACACACAACGCTGGTATGCGGGGTCGGTATTGCCCGTACTAAGACGCTGGCGAAGCTGTGTAACCACGCTGCAAAAACATGGCCCGCTACTGGCGGGGTGGTTGCTCTGGACGATGGCGCCAGACTGAAGAAATTAATGAGCATCCTGCCGGTTGCGGAAGTCTGGGGCGTCGGCCATCGTACAGAGAAAGCACTCGCCACAATGGGGATCAAAACGGTGCTGGATTTAGCCAGGGCAGATACGCGCCTAATCCGTAAGACGTTTGGTGTTGTGCTTGAAAGAACGGTACGGGAGCTACGCGGCGAGGCTTGCTTCAGCCTGGAAGAAAACCCTCCGGCGAAGCAGCAGATTGTTGTATCGCGCTCATTCGGCCAACGCGTAGTAGCCCTGGCGGATATGCAGCAGGCGATCACCGGATTTGCAGCGCGCGCAGCTGAAAAACTGCGTAATGAGCGGCAATACTGCCGCGTCATAAGCGTCTTTATCCGCACCAGTCCTTATTCAGTGCGTGATACACAGTATGCCAATCAGGCAACCGAAAAACTGACGGTGGCAACCCAGGACAGCCGCACGATAATTCAGGCGGCACAAGCCGCGCTGGCGCGGATCTGGCGGGAAGATATTGCGTATGCAAAAGCAGGGATCATGCTGGCCGATTTCAGCGGAAAGGAGGCCCAGCTGGATTTATTCGACTCTGCTACGCCTTCAGCTGGCAGCGAGGCGTTAATGGCTGTTCTCGATGGCATAAACCGGCGTGGCAAGAGCCAGCTGTTTTTTGCAGGCCAGGGCATCGATAACTCCTTTGCCATGCGCCGTCAGATGTTGTCACCTGATTACACGACAGACTGGCGCTCGATACCAACAGCAACCATCAAATAATTACCGGCGCCGCACGCGGGCCGGTCAACCCCTCAACCGGCCGAAACGAGTTTCGGCGCGGTTTCGCGGTTTTCGGTAAAAGGCGTTTCATCTGTATAAAAGATCAGCTAAATTATGTGTATTGCACAATACATATATGTGAGGTTAACAGTGAATTTGCCTACGCCCGAAACCTACGATGAACTTCAGAGAGCCTACGATTTTTTTAATGAGAAGCTATTCAGCAACGAGCTGCCGCCATGCCTGATAACGTTGCAGCGTGAGAAGCGAACGTATGGCTATTGTTCCTTTAAGCGTTTCGTCGGCCGTGAGAGTGGGTACACGGTAGACGAGATCGCTATGAATCCGGTGTATTTCTCGATCAGAACCATAAAGGCCACGCTTTCAACACTGGTGCATGAGATGGTTCATCAGTGGCAATTCCATTTTGGCGAGCCTGGCCGCCGTGGCTATCACAACAAACAGTGGGCGGCCCGGATGGAACGGGTAGGACTAATGCCTTCTGATACCGGCGAACCGGGAGGCAGGAAAGTGGGCCAGAGCATGACCCATTATATTATTGCCGGTGGCCCTTTCGATATGGCCTGTGATGAACTGCTGACAGGCCATTTCCGGCTTTCCTGGATGGACAGGTTTCCGCCTTACCAGCCTAAGCCTGGCGCTGTGCTAAGCCCTACAGGAAAAGGCTATATTGACGACGAGGAAGATGATAGCGAACACGAACAGGAGGTGGAGGAAGGGCGCGACCCGGTTGAACTCGACGACGAGATCATAGAGGCCATGCGATTTGTAACCCCGCCGCCTGAAGCGCCGGTGAACAAAACAAACCGGGAAAAGTACAGCTGCCCGGTGTGTCATATCAATCTCTGGGGTAAACCGGGGATAGTGGTTTACTGTGGTGGCGAGCACTGTAATAAAGCCGCGTTAGTAGTCTTAAAATAAAGTCCTTTCGGACTTTATTTTTTTTCCATTTCCGAGGTCGTGATGTTATTAATGCTGTACTTCGCGGCTTCTTTTAAAACAGTTTCAGCAAGGCTTGCTGGTATCCAGACCTGAACTAATTTTAATGGTTCGCCGTTCTCGGCTTTAAGAGTGGTGTTCTGGTACAAATCCCAGATTCGCTTAACGGTGCTGGAAATGTTTTGCTTGGAACGGCCTACTCGCGTGGCTACGTCTGATGATTTCTCACCTTTGACAAGCACGGAATAGCCAATATCTGTTGTGATGTGTGCAAAGGAAGCCATTTGCGGCAGCAGCTGTTTCCATTCTGTTTCTGAAATTCTGTTTTTCTGAGCCATCTGTGGCGCCTCCGTAGTTTTGGTTACAGAAAGGATATACTCAGAATAAACTGGGGTCAATACAAGTACGATTTTTATAAACTTTATTTTATTTGAGGGTGAGGCCCGGTGCGGCAGCAGCGCGGGCCTCGATGGTGCCGCGAAGGTGCTGGCGCCATGCTTGGATTAAAACATGAACCGTGAAGAACTGCGAAACTTGTTTTCGCGGTTCTGAGGGGTTGACCGAGCCGCGAAGCGGCGCTGGTAAGCGATGATATGCACATATCCACAGGCATATTTTTAAAAGGTATTTTATAGATTTTTTATCTTTTTAAAGTCTTTTAGAGCTATATAACTCATTGATTTAAAATCATAAATAAGTGTTATCTCTGGGAATCCGCCCACCTTGTTATGGGAATTGGCCCACCTATCTATGGGAAACACCCCACCTTACTATGGGAATTAGCCCACCTTGTTATGGGAATTGGCCCACCTTAGACGAAACTGTAAAAAATGTATTTACTTGTTTGAACTTTGTGGTAGTGTGGAGAGTAATTTTTAACCCACAAAGGCAAGGCTCATGGATAAGTTGCTGAACAAAAAGATAAAAGTTAAGCAGTCTAACGAGCTTACCGAAGCTGCTTACTACCTCTCGCTAAAAGCAAAGCGCGTTCTCTGGTTATGTCTTATGCAGACGTATTTCACAGCTTCAGTAAGCGAAGATGATGATGAGATGGCTGTACTCGGTGACTCTACTTTCAAAGTAAAGGTGGCTGACTATGAGCAAATTTTTCAGGTAAGCCGTAACCAGGCTATCAAGGATGTTAAAGAAGGCGTGTTTGAGTTAAGCCGTTCTGCGGTAATCTTTTACCCGAAAGAAGGGAGTTTTGACTGCGTCGCGCGCCCCTGGCTAACAGAGGCTGGCAGCCGATCAGCTCGTGGTATCTGGGAAATCGAATTTAACCATAAACTCCTGCGGTACATTTACGGCCTGACGAACCAGTTCACCACCTACTCGCTCCGCGATTGTGGCAGTCTTCGAAATCCACGGACGATCCGCCTTTATGAAAGTCTTGCTCAATTCAAATCTTCAGGCTTATGGGTTACTACTCATGCTTGGTTAAATGACCGTTTCCTTTTGCCGGAATCCCAACAGAAGAACTTGGCAGAGTTGAAACGATCTTTCCTTGATCCTGCACTCAAGCAGATAAATGAGAAAACACCTTTACTTGCTAAGTATAGTATTGATGATTCAGGAAAATTTCTGTTCTCAATAATTGATAAGCAAAATCCCGTCTGACATAAATCAGCACACATGAGCCTGTCATTTGACAAATTTTTGTCATGAAGATGGGCGGATTCCCACACAGCACCGGCGCCCGGCAAGGTGGGCGGATTCCCACACGGCACCGGCGCCCGGCAAGGTGGGCG
>NZ_JAOWDA010000029.1:0-2470 GCF_030336725.1 Citrobacter sp. Cb031 | reverse complement strand
CTGAACTCATCTGATGTTATCGACAATATGCTCATTACCCTGGTTAAGGCGCAATAATATGAAATGGAATCAGTCAGACAGAAAAGTACTCACAATTATAGCCATTACTGGTGTGCTCCTGTATGCCATTTATAAAGGACTTCAGTTTTTAGCTGGTGTATCAATGGGGGCCAGTTTTGGGGTCGGTCTGGGAGGAATGAGCGGTTCTCAACAGGTAGAAGAGTCACGAAAAGTTGAAACGGATGCGCCGACTCAAATTATTTATCGCATAGATAAAAATCGATATCTGACACTGGAAAACTACATATCTTGTGATAAGGGGGGGCAGGTTTATTATAATGATACTGAAAGGGAAATAAAAACCCAACTGGGATGGGATACAGATTTTTATGATTTCTCATATCGTCGTGGTAATAATGTTGCGGCTTATCAGGGAACCATTATTAATGGTGCAGATAATGGTTATCTCGCATTCCCCGGTGCATCAACCAGGCAATATTGTGGTAGCGGAAGGTCAGAAAGAGGTTGTCCTGTGTTTTTCTTCTTTTCAGCAGATCATGGAAAAACCTTTATCTATAAAATTATAGCTGAGGAGTACAACACCCCTGAACGATTCAGTAAGCTTAAAGTGGTAGTGGCTAATGATGGTGTTTATCTAAGGGATGAGTCCAAGAAAGAGCCAGTTTATAGTGATGGATATACTGATGGTCTTTCTGGTGTGAATAAATTTCGCTTCGATAGCAATAGCGGTAAGTTAATAAATGTATTTAATGATATGGATATTGAAGTTGAAAAACGGATAAAGAAGGAAGTGTCTCGAAGAAAACTACCATATGCTAATGATTATGGTCCGCGTTTTAATATATTTGACTATGCAAGGGAGTCTATTCCGCCTAAATCGCATGACGAAACTAATAGACTGGCAAATGAGCTATCTGATATAGCCACAAAAATGACAAGAGATGTTTATAAAAATAGAATTGGGTTCCCCCGATTATCTGATGAAGGTAGTGATAGAGCTTATCAATGCAATAATGAAGTTAAAGCCAAAACTATAATCTATATATCGAAATATGGTAAAAGGGATGTAGTGAAAAATGAGCAATAGCAAAGAGCCAATCCGAGAGCTTGAGTGTAAGTTCGATGATAATGGACACCCTTCCTGGAGTTCATTTCCTTCACATAAGAATTGTCAGGTTAGAGGTGGATGTGATTTACCACCTCATTTACCTGGGATTATTATACTGGTCCATGGTGTTAATTCAACGGGAGAATGGTTTGAGAGCGCTGAAGAAAGCCTATGTGTAGGTTTAAATAAACGGCTTGGCCTTGAAAAACCATATCTTCTAATTAAGAATAAATACAAAAGCGATTCTGTGGTTTCAACTACACCATTAGTTGAAAGAGATGCGACAAACACAAAAGAATCAAACTCTCCTGTGATTAGATTCTATTGGGGGTATTCCTCACCTAAAGGTAATGAAGATAAATACGTTATACCGTTAGCCAATAGGAAAGGCGTTGATTATCATCAGTTGAAAATGCAAGGTGTTTCTCATGAAAGCATTATTGCTCAGGGGCCATTTTTCTGGGGCGGGGGGCCATTCCAGAACGGTACAAATAATCTGCACTCTTTATGGAGTGAGAAAGGATTTAAAGAGAGCGTTGCCGGTATTAAGATACAATGGTTTAATGAAGATAAAGACCGCCTGTTAACCAATGCCCCGCCGCGAAAATATTATGCCCATGCGGCCAAACGTCTTGCAGACCTGGTTGACAGTATTCGTAAAAAATATCCCAAAGATACGGTGACCATTGTTTCTCACAGTCAGGGAACCATGGTCGCAATGGCTGCCGTAGCAATTGCTGAACAAGCACCTGATGCATTATTTGTACTTAACTCCCCCTATGCACTGGATCACAACGATCTTAATGGCGCGTCACTTCCGGCAGATGAGTGCATTTCGCCAGAAGGGCGGCAGAATACGTTATCTGCCATCATTGATAAGGTGGCTTCAAGAAAAAATCATTTGTCATCACTGGGCTATGAAGGGCTTTGTGTCGGACAAACGGCAGATAAAAAAAACTGGCGACCTGATGTCACTCTTGCTGATGAAAATGGTACCAGTCTTACCGAACGCGATAATCACGGGCGCACTTATATCTACTTTTGTCCTCATGACCGTGTTATGGGATCACGGCCGCTACGCTCAATTGGCTGGCAGGGATTACCCAATGATTCTCAGGGGCATCCTCATCCTCTGCTGAAAAAGCATCAGGGAAATTTATTTCAGCGGATGCTGGCTCGCAGTACTCCATGTGGCGAAGCTCCAAATCCCGTGACGCCTTTTGCAAAATTGCCGGATGGAAAACCTTTCTGGGATGATAAAGGCGACCAGTATCAAAGCAGTAGTTTCACCTATCCGGATCCTCCAGAATGGCAAACGGTTTTTATTAATGCCGAAAAAGT
>NZ_JAOWDA010000028.1:0-2473 GCF_030336725.1 Citrobacter sp. Cb031 | reverse complement strand
CTGAACTCATCTGATGTTATCGACAATATGCTCATTACCCTGGTTAAGGCGCAATAATATGAAATGGAATCAGTCAGACAGAAAAGTACTCACAATTATAGCCATTACTGGTGTGCTCCTGTATGCCATTTATAAAGGACTTCAGTTTTTAGCTGGTGTATCAATGGGGGCCAGTTTTGGGGTCGGTCTGGGAGGAATGAGCGGTTCTCAACAGGTAGAAGAGTCACGAAAAGTTGAAACGGATGCGCCGACTCAAATTATTTATCGCATAGATAAAAATCGATATCTGACACTGGAAAACTACATATCTTGTGATAAGGGGGGGCAGGTTTATTATAATGATACTGAAAGGGAAATAAAAACCCAACTGGGATGGGATACAGATTTTTATGATTTCTCATATCGTCGTGGTAATAATGTTGCGGCTTATCAGGGAACCATTATTAATGGTGCAGATAATGGTTATCTCGCATTCCCCGGTGCATCAACCAGGCAATATTGTGGTAGCGGAAGGTCAGAAAGAGGTTGTCCTGTGTTTTTCTTCTTTTCAGCAGATCATGGAAAAACCTTTATCTATAAAATTATAGCTGAGGAGTACAACACCCCTGAGCGATTCAGTAAGCTTAAAGTGGTAGTGGCGAATGATGGGGTTTACTTAAGAGATGAGTCTCAAACAGAGAGTGTATATTCTCACCCTGTAGGTCTTCGCGATCTTCATTCAGTGAATAAATTAAGATTTTCAGATGGAAGCTTAATAAGCGTTTATGACGACTGGCAAAAAAAAGTTGATGAGTTAGTAAAAGAAGAATTGATAAGAAAAAAAATTCCTTATGCAAACGAGTATGGACCGAGGTTTAATATATTCGACTATATCAGAACATTAACACCACCGAAAACTCATGAGGAAAGTAATTTGATGGCAAATGAACTGTCAGATATTCAAATCAGGATTGAGGATGAGGTTTATAGCAATAGGATTAAATTTCCAATTCTTTTAACTCAGGGCTTAGATAGTAAATATCAGTGTAATAAAAGCATTAAAGCTAAAACCATCACGTATACCAATGTGTCAAGTGGGAAAAAGGTGGTGGTGAAAAATGAACAGTAATTCTGAACCCATCCGGGAACTTGAATGTAAATTTGATGATAATGGGCATCCCTCCTGGCGCTCATTCCCGTCTCATAAAAATTGCCAGATTAGAGGCGGGTGTGATTTGCCGCCGCACTTACCAGGTATAATTATACTTGTACATGGCGTCAATTCGACAGGTGAGTGGTTTTCAATTGCGGAGGATAAACTTTGCGAAGGTCTGAATAAGAGGCTTGGATTAACCGGGACATCATACGAACTGAAAACCAATAAGTATCTTTCTGATGATAAAATAGATGCTGAACCTCTCATAGAAAGAGTTCTGCCTGCACCTAAGAAGCAAAAATCACCAGTTATTCGTTTTTACTGGGGATATTCTTCATCGAAAGGTAATGAAGATCAATATGTTATACCGTTAGCCAATAGGAAAGGTGTTGATTATCATCAGTTGAAAATGCAAGGTGTTTCTCATGAAAATATTATGGCTCAGGGTCCATTTTTCTGGGGCGGCGGGCCATTCCAGAACGGTACAAATAATCTGCACTCTTTATGGAGTGAGAAAGGATTTAAAGAGAGCGTTGCCGGTATTAAGATACAATGGTTTAATGAAGATAAAGACCGCCTGTTAACCAATGCCCCGCCGCGAAAATATTATGCCCATGCGGCCAAACGTCTTGCAGACCTGGTTGACAGTATTCGTAAAAAATATCCCAAAGATACGGTGACCATTGTTTCTCACAGTCAGGGAACCATGGTCGCAATGGCTGCCGTAGCAATTGCTGAACAAGCACCTGATGCATTATTTGTACTTAACTCCCCCTATGCACTGGATCACAACGATCTTAATGGCGCGTCACTTCCGGCAGATGAGTGCATTTCGCCAGAAGGGCGGCAGAATACGTTATCTGCCATCATTGATAAGGTGGCTTCAAGAAAAAATCATTTGTCATCACTGGGCTATGAAGGGCTTTGTGTCGGACAAACGGCAGATAAAAAAAACTGGCGACCTGATGTCACTCTTGCTGATGAAAATGGTACCAGTCTTACCGAACGCGATAATCACGGGCGCACTTATATCTACTTTTGTCCTCATGACCGTGTTATGGGATCACGGCCGCTACGCTCAATTGGCTGGCAGGGATTACCCAATGATTCTCAGGGGCATCCTCATCCTCTGCTGAAAAAGCATCAGGGAAATTTATTTCAGCGGATGCTGGCTCGCAGTACTCCATGTGGCGAAGCTCCAAATCCCGTGACGCCTTTTGCAAAATTGCCGGATGGAAAACCTTTCTGGGATGATAAAGGCGACCAGTATCAAAGCAGTAGTTTCACCTATCCGGATCCTCCAGAATGGCAAACGGTTTTTATTAATGCCGAAAAAGT
>NZ_JAOWDA010000027.1:0-85641 GCF_030336725.1 Citrobacter sp. Cb031 | reverse complement strand
CGGTAGTTCAGTTGGTTAGAATACCTGCCTGTCACGCAGGGGGTCGCGGGTTCGAGTCCCGTCCGTTCCGCCACTTATTAGAAAATTAAGCCTGCTACCAAGCAGGCTTAATGATAAGAAAATTTAGGGGCGTAGCTCAGTTGGTAGAGCACCGGTCTCCAAAACCGGGTGTCGCGAGTTCGAGTCTCTCCGCCCCTGCCAGAAACAATCCTTAGCATTTTTGCTAAGGATTTTTTTTTACCTGCAATTTGAATTATGCCTTCCTGCTGTTTTACTCCCGGCATCCTTGCCTATATTTTCTTTAATTTTCCAGAATATCTGTTCTCAGCAGATCGCAAATTAGTCCATTTTTATCGCTGTTTTGCAGCCAAACTGCATATAAAGGACGTGAAAGCGTTGTACTGTCGGTAACCGTATGGAGATCGCTTTTGGTTTTGGCCCAGTTGACGGGAAGCCAGCTAAAGCCCTTAATCACTGAAAGTTGCTGCCTGGCCAATTCTGCCGAACTGGTGGTGAGTACCGGCACTTCATCTCCCGCTATTAGTCCCGCTTCGTGTTGTTGAAAATCGGGTCCCCATTCCAGGCGTAAATAATTCAGCTCATTTTTGGTTTGCGAAGGAGAGCTGCAATAGAGCGCCAGCGTGAAATATCCCAACAGTTGGCTGCTAAATTCGTCCATTTTGGGTGTTTCGGTAGTAATCAGTAGATCAAGCTGTCGTTCATGAAGCTGTTTTACTAACGATTGGCGTTGAGCGATCCTCGCTTCAAACTGCAGGCTGGATTGTGGCTCCTGAGATTGATACAAACGCTTCAACCAGTCATTAAGCATGCACTCCCACAGAGATGCGCTGGCACCGATAGAAAACTCGTTATGCCGCGAGGTATTCGCGACTTCCTTACGTGCTGCCTGCCACGTATTCATCAACGTTTCGGCGTAAGGCAATAATTTTTCACCTGCAGCGGTTAAACGGATATTGTTTCTGTGTCGGGTGAACAGGTTTACACCCAATTGATTTTCCAGTTGTCTGATCCGGAAACTAACCGCTGATTGGGTCAGGTAGAGCGCTTCAGCAGCCCTGCCAAAGTGGCGTGTCCGGCTAACTTCCAGGAAAGTTTTTAACAATTCCGTATCCACAACTCGCTCCATAAAATTATTTGTCGTTATGATTTAAATCTTTTGTTTGACGCTCTGTCAAGCGTAACTAATACTCCGCGCCATAAATAGCTCGGCCAAAGAATTAGGAGCGTGCAGGATGGCGGAAAGCTTTACGACGACTAATCGATATTTCGATAATAAATATTATCCCCGCGGATTCTCCCGTCATGGTGATTTCACCATTAAAGAAGCACAACTGCTTGAGCGTCACGGTTATGCTTTCAACGAGCTGGATCTGGGCAAGCGTGAGCCGGTAACTGAAGAAGAAAAACTGTTTGTTGCGGTATGCCGTGGTGAACGTGAGCCGGTTACCGAAGCTGAACGTGTGTGGTCTAAATACATGACGCGTATTAAGCGTCCAAAACGCTTCCACACCTTATCGGGTGGGAAACCTCAGGTGGAAGGCGCAGAAGACTACACCGAATCAGATGATTAATAAAAAAAGGGCGAAAGCCCTTTTTTTATGTCAGTAGTTTCTGCAGATGAATGAGTAACCTGTCTATCGCTCGGTACCCAACGGCCTCCTGTAAATGCTGGCGAGAGATGTGATCACATTGTTCGATATCCGCAATCGTTCGAGCGACCTTAATCAGGCGCAGCCAGGCGCGGATAGACAATCCGAGATGCGCGAGCGTTTCTTCAAGCCACTGTGCATCGTCGCTACGCAGTAGGCAGTATTTATGAATATCCTGACTGTCCAGATGTGCGTTTAACTTATTTTGCCGCTGATACTGACGCTCTCGCGCTGCCATAACACGTTGCTTCACCGTTGCGCTATTTTCCCCTTTCATCGCGCTCTGGCTGAGTATACCGGGCGGCGGTAAGGGAATTTCGAGGGAGAGGTCGAAGCGGTCAAGAAATGGACCTGACAATCGATTTAGGTAGCGCAGTGTCTGTTCTGGGGTACAGCGGTTATGGTTCCCCTGATAATGGCCCGTCGGGCTTGGATTCATCGCAGCTATGAGTTGAAAGCGTGCGGGATAGGTTATTTTTGCTCTGGTGCGGGATAGATGGATCTGCCCGGACTCGATGGGTTCGCGCAGTGCATCCAGCGTGCGCCGCTCAAACTCGGGTAGTTCATCCAGAAACAGTATGCCGTTGTGCGCCAAAGAGATCTCTCCTGGCGCAGGAATAGAGCCTCCACCGACCATGGCGGTTAATGAAGCACTGTGATGTGGCGAGCGAAAAGGGCGCTGCTTCCACTGTTTTTGTATCGTGTCGGAATGGATCAGACTGAGTATCGCGGCACTTTCCAGCGCTTCATCGTTGCTAAGTGGAGGGAGCAGCCCTCTGAGTCGACTGGCTAGCATAGTCTTTCCCGTACCCGGCGGGCCGATGAGCAAGAGATTGTGGCCGCCTGCTGCGGTAAGCTCCAGCCCGCGTTTACCCTGTTCCTGGCCGATAACATCGCTCAGATCATCAGCTAATGCGTTAGGCGTAAAATCTGCGGATGATGGCCTGTCTAAATCATGCTTACCTTCGAGAAATGCGCATACGGTCTGCAGGTGATCGGCGATCAGGCACCCTTCGCCGTGTATCAGTCCAACTTCAGCGGCATTCTCTTTTGCGACAATAATTCGCCTGCCTGCACGAATGGCCTCGGTTGCGCTTGATATCGCGCCGGGAACGCCGCGTAGCGCGCCTGTAAGCGCTAATTCACCTACCAGCTCGTAGGTGTCGAGATTGTGGGGTGTAAGCTGCTCAGAAGCGGCCAGAAGCGCAACAGCGATAGGTAAATCATATCGCCCCCCTTCTTTCGGGAGATCGGCCGGAGCGAGGTTTATAGTTATCTTCTTTGCCGGGAATTCATAACCGCTATTAATAATCGCACTGCGTACCCGATCGCGAGCCTCTTTCACCGTCGTTTCGGGCAGCCCCACCATGGTTAAACCAGGCAGGCCGTTGCTGATATGTACCTCGATGGTAATGGCTGGCGCATTCACGCCTAGCGCGGCGCGTGTGTGAACAATCGATAGTGACATAATTCCTCCTGATAAAAGTATTATGTCGTAATACATCGCGGCAAGATTTCATATAATTACGGTTTTTAGATGCTGATTCCCGTATTTTTGCGCAACGTATAACTGCTTGCATTAAGCCTGGAATGACGCCCGCAAATGCTTTTGAATGGTGTTTGTATTGGGGATCGGGTTACCGAGGATCGCCTGAAGCGTGAAATATTTTCATTTTTGATTTTTTTGTATAAAAAACAACGGTATTTATCTAAACCGTTAACGACGTCAGAAAAACGAATAAAAAAATATCTTGTGTCATTTGCAAATTCTATGGTAACTCTTTAGGTATTCCTTCGAACAAGATGCAAGAAAATACAAAAATGACAGCCCTTCTACGAGTGATTAGCCTGGTCGTGATTAGCGTGGTGGTGATTATTATCCCACCGTGCGGGGCTGCACTTGGACGAGGAAAGGCTTAGAAAACAAGCCTTAACGAACTAAGACCCCCGCACCGAAAGGTCCGGGGGTTTTTTTTGACCTTAAAAACATACACGAGGAGCAGAAAGTGAACGGTAGCATAAAATTCTGTTTCTCAAGATTTACGGCGGGGATGTAACTATGAATGGGGCACAGTGGGTGGTACATGCGTTGCGTGCACAAGGGGTTCAAACCGTCTTTGGTTATCCTGGTGGCGCAATTATGCCGGTTTACGATGCGTTGTATGACGGCGGCGTAGAGCACCTGTTGTGCCGACACGAGCAGGGTGCCGCAATGGCGGCGATTGGCTATGCCCGTGCGACCGGTAAAACCGGCGTTTGTATCGCTACCTCCGGCCCTGGCGCAACCAACCTGATCACGGGCCTTGCCGATGCGCTGTTAGATTCTGTTCCAGTGGTGGCGATCACCGGTCAGGTGGCATCACCTTTCATCGGAACGGATGCGTTCCAGGAAGTGGACGTGCTGGGGATGTCTCTGTCCTGCACCAAACACAGCTTCCTGGTACAGTCACTCGAAGAGCTGCCGCGTATCATGGCTGAGGCTTTCGCCGTGGCGAATTCCGGTCGTCCGGGTCCGGTTCTGGTTGATATCCCGAAAGACATCCAATTAGCCAGCGGTACGCTGGAGCCATATTTTACGACCGTCGAAAACGTAGAGACGTTTCCGCACGCTGACGTTGAGCAGGCACGTAAAATGCTGGCGCAGGCGCAAAAGCCCATCCTGTACGTAGGTGGTGGCGTAGGTATGGCGCAGGCGGTCCCGGCCCTGCGTGAATTTATCGCGGTAACCCAAATGCCGGTCGCCTGCACGCTGAAAGGTCTGGGCGCAGTAGATGCTGACTACCCGTACTATTTGGGCATGTTGGGAATGCACGGTACTAAAGCCGCGAATTTCGCGGTGCAAGAGTGCGATTTACTGATTGCGGTTGGCGCACGTTTTGATGACCGGGTGACTGGCAAGCTGAATACCTTCGCACCGAACGCCAGCGTAATCCACATGGATATCGACCCAGCGGAAATGAACAAACTGCGCCAGGCACACGTGGCGCTGCAGGGGGATTTAAATTCTCTTCTGCCAGCATTACAGCAATTGATGAAGATTGACGAATGGCGTCAGCACAGCGCTGAACTGCGCGCAGAACATACCTGGCGCTACGACCATCCGGGGGAAGCTATCTATGCGCCACTGTTGTTAAAGCAGTTATCCGATCGCAAACCTGCGGATAGCGTAGTGACAACGGATGTAGGCCAGCATCAGATGTGGTCGGCACAGCATATGACCTACACTCGCCCTGAAAACTTCATCACGTCGAGCGGTCTGGGGACGATGGGCTTTGGCCTGCCAGCAGCGGTTGGCGCGCAGGTTGCTCGCCCGAATGATACGGTAATCTGTATCTCCGGTGACGGTTCCTTCATGATGAATGTACAGGAATTGGGCACCGTAAAACGCAAGCAGTTGCCGCTGAAGATAGTTTTACTCGACAACCAGCGGTTAGGAATGGTGCGACAATGGCAGCAGCTGTTTTTCCAGGAACGTTATAGCGAAACCACCCTTACCGATAACCCCGATTTCCTCATGTTGGCCAGAGCCTTCGGCATTCCTGGTCAACACATCACCCGTAAAGACCAGGTTGAAGCGGCACTCGACACCATGCTGAACAGCGAGGGGCCATACTTGCTTCATGTCTCAATCGACGAACTTGAGAATGTCTGGCCTCTGGTGCCACCTGGCGCCAGTAACTCAGAAATGCTGGAGAAATTATCATGATGCAACATCAGGTCGCCGTTGAGGCTCGTTTCAATCCGGAAACGTTAGAACGTGTTTTACGCGTGGTACGCCATCGTGGTTTTCAGGTGTGCTCCATGAATATGGAAGCCGCCAGCGATGCGCAGAATATAAATATCGAATTGACCGTTGCCAGCCCCCGGTCGGTCGACTTACTGTTTAGTCAGTTAAGTAAACTGGTAGATGTTGCACATGTTGCTATCTGCCAGAGCACAACCACATCACAACAAATCCGCGCCTGAGCGCAAAAGGAAGAAAAATGACGACGAAAAAAGCTGATTACATTTGGTCTAATGGCGAGATGATTCGTTGGGAAGACGCGAAGGTCCACGTGATGTCCCACGCGCTGCACTACGGTACTTCTGTATTTGAAGGGATCCGTTGCTACGATTCTCACAAAGGGCCGGTAGTGTTCCGTCATCGCGAACATATGCAGCGTCTGCGTGATTCAGCCAAGATCTATCGTTTTCCCGTTTCTCAGAGCGTTGATGAGCTGATGGAAGCTTGCCGTGAGGTGATTCGTAAAAACAACCTGACCAGCGCCTATATCCGTCCGCTGGTGTTTGTTGGCGACGTAGGGATGGGCGTTAACCCGCCTGCGGGATACACCACTGATGTGATAATCGCCGCGTTCCCATGGGGGGCTTACCTCGGTGCTGAAGCGCTGGAGCAGGGGATCGACGCGATGGTTTCTTCCTGGAACCGCGTTGCGCCGAACACGATTCCTACCGCTGCTAAAGCAGGTGGTAACTATCTGTCTTCGCTGCTGGTGGGTAGTGAAGCGCGTCGTCATGGCTACCAGGAAGGCATTGCGCTGGATGTGAATGGCTACATCTCCGAAGGCGCGGGCGAAAACCTGTTTGAAGTAAAAGACGGCATTCTGTTTACCCCGCCGTTTACCTCTTCCGCGCTGCCGGGTATCACCCGTGATGCGATCATTAAGCTGGCGAAAGATCTCGATATCGAAGTGCGTGAGCAGGTGCTGTCTCGTGAATCGCTGTACCTGGCCGACGAAGTGTTCATGTCCGGTACCGCGGCCGAAATCACCCCAGTACGCAGCGTCGATGGTATTCAGGTGGGCGAAGGCCGCTGCGGTCCGGTCACCAAACGCATCCAGCAGGCCTTCTTTGGCCTCTTCACCGGTGAAACGGAAGATAAATACGGCTGGTTGGATTCAGTAAACCAATAACAAAATTAATATTTCCCCAAAATAGTTCACGTTGCAGGAACACGGCAACGCAGCGAGTCCCCAGGAGCTTACTTTAGTAGGTGACTGGGGGGAGCGAGGCAGCCAACGCACCTGCGGCGTGAAATATGCAGGGGAAAGACAGACGGGAGTTAATCAAGCATGCCTAAGTATCGTTCTGCTACCACCACCCACGGCCGTAATATGGCGGGTGCCCGCGCACTGTGGCGCGCCACCGGGATGACCGATGATGACTTCGGTAAACCGATTATCGCTGTGGTGAACTCCTTTACCCAGTTTGTGCCGGGCCACGTCCACCTGCGCGATCTCGGTAAGCTGGTTGCCGAACAAATCGAAGCCTCAGGCGGCGTGGCGAAAGAGTTCAACACCATTGCCGTGGATGATGGTATCGCCATGGGTCATGGCGGCATGCTTTATTCACTGCCGTCGCGTGAGCTGATCGCCGATTCAGTGGAATATATGGTTAACGCCCACTGCGCCGATGCGATGGTCTGCATCTCTAACTGCGATAAAATCACCCCCGGGATGTTAATGGCCTCTCTGCGGCTAAACATTCCGGTGATATTTGTTTCCGGCGGCCCAATGGAAGCTGGGAAAACCAAGCTCTCTGACCAAATCATCAAGCTTGATCTGGTTGATGCGATGATTCAGGGCGCAGACCCGAAAGTCTCCGACTCGCAGAGCGAGCAGGTTGAACGTTCGGCCTGTCCGACCTGCGGCTCGTGCTCCGGGATGTTCACCGCCAACTCGATGAACTGTCTGACCGAAGCGCTGGGTCTGTCGCAGCCGGGTAACGGTTCGCTGTTGGCGACTCATGCCGACCGTAAAGAGCTGTTCCTCAACGCAGGTAAACGCATAGTCGAGCTGACCAAACGCTACTACGAGCAGGATGACGCTTCAGCCCTGCCGCGCAACATTGCCAGCAAGGCGGCGTTTGAGAACGCCATGACACTGGATATCGCGATGGGCGGCTCCACCAACACCGTTCTGCACCTGCTGGCGGCCGCGCAGGAAGCGGAAATCGACTTCACCATGAGTGATATTGATAAGTTGTCCCGCAAAGTCCCGCAACTGTGTAAAGTTGCGCCGAGTACGCAGAAATACCATATGGAAGACGTGCACCGCGCGGGCGGCGTACTGGGCATTTTAGGTGAGCTGGATCGCGCCGGGCTACTGAACCGCGACGTGAAAAACGTGCTGGGGCTGACTCTGCCGCAAACGCTCGATAGTTATGACGTTATGCTGACCAAAGACGACGCGGTGAAAAAAATGTTCCGCGCAGGTCCGGCTGGCATCCGTACCACCCAGGCGTTCTCACAGGATTGTCGTTGGGACACCCTGGATGATGACCGCGCAGAAGGTTGCATTCGCTCGTTGGAACATGCTTACAGCAAAGACGGCGGCCTGGCAGTCCTGTACGGTAACTTCGCGGAAAACGGCTGTATCGTAAAAACCGCTGGTGTGGATGACAGCATCCTGAAATTCACCGGCCCGGCAAAAGTGTATGAAAGCCAGGACGATGCGGTTGAAGCTATCCTCGGCGGTAAAGTGGTTGCCGGCGACGTGGTGGTGATTCGCTACGAAGGGCCGAAGGGCGGGCCAGGCATGCAGGAAATGCTCTACCCAACCACCTTCCTGAAATCGATGGGTCTCGGTAAGGCCTGCGCGCTGATTACCGACGGTCGTTTCTCTGGCGGTACTTCGGGGCTTTCCATTGGTCACGTTTCTCCTGAAGCTGCCAGCGGCGGTAATATCGCAATTATCGAAGATGGCGACATGATTGCTATCGATATCCCGAATCGTGGCATTCAACTGCAACTGAGCGATGCGGAAATCGCTGCGCGCCGTGAAGCGCAAGAAGCTCGTGGTGACAAAGCCTGGACGCCAAAAGATCGTCAGCGTCAGGTCTCCTTTGCGCTGCGCGCTTACGCCAGCCTGGCAACCAGCGCCGACAAAGGTGCGGTGCGCGATAAGTCGAAACTAGGGGGATAATGACCATGGCGGATTCTCAACCCCTGTCCGGCGCTCCAGAAGGCGCCGAGTACCTCAGAGCAGTGCTGCGTGCGCCGGTATACGAAGCGGCGCAGGTCACACCGCTACAAAAAATGGAAAAACTCTCTTCGCGCCTCGATAACGTGATCCTGGTGAAGCGCGAAGACCGTCAACCCGTTCACAGCTTCAAGCTGCGCGGTGCCTATGCCATGATGGCCGGTCTGACCGAAGAGCAAAAAGCGCATGGCGTAATCACCGCATCGGCGGGTAATCATGCTCAGGGTGTAGCTTTCTCTTCTGCGCGATTAGGCGTGAAGGCGCTGATTGTCATGCCTACGGCTACCGCCGATATCAAAGTCGATGCCGTTCGCGGTTTCGGTGGTGAAGTACTGCTACACGGCGCGAATTTTGATGAAGCCAAAGCCAAAGCGATTGAGCTGTCGCAGCAGCAGGGTTTTACCTGGGTTCCTCCGTTCGACCATCCGATGGTGATTGCCGGGCAGGGCACGCTGGCACTGGAGTTATTGCAGCAGGATGCCCACCTTGATCGTGTATTCGTGCCGGTGGGCGGTGGCGGATTAGCGGCAGGCGTGGCGGTGCTGATCAAACAGTTGATGCCGCAGATCAAAGTGATTGCCGTTGAAGCTGAAGACTCAGCCTGCCTGAAAGCGGCGCTGGATGCCGGTCAACCGGTCGATCTTCCGCGTGTTGGCCTCTTTGCTGAAGGCGTGGCGGTGAAACGTATCGGCGACGAAACCTTCCGTTTGTGCCAGGAGTATCTCGACGACATCATCACTGTCGATAGCGACGCTATCTGCGCGGCAATGAAAGATCTGTTCGAGGATGTGCGCGCGGTGGCGGAACCATCCGGTGCGCTGGCGCTGGCGGGGATGAAAAAGTACATTGCCCAGCACAACATTCGTGGCGAACGTCTGGCGCATATCCTTTCCGGCGCTAACGTTAACTTCCATGGCCTACGTTATGTTTCCGAACGTTGCGAGCTGGGCGAACAGCGCGAAGCGTTGCTGGCCGTAACTATTCCGGAAGAAAAGGGCAGCTTCCTGAAGTTTTGCCAGCTGTTGGGAGGACGCTCGGTTACCGAGTTTAACTACCGATTTGCTGATGCGAAAGACGCCTGTATTTTTGTTGGCGTCCGTCTGAGCCGTGGGCTGGAAGAGCGTAAGGAAATCCTCCAGTTGCTTAATGAGGGCGGCTACAGCGTAGTGGATTTGTCCGACGACGAAATGGCGAAGCTGCACGTGCGCTACATGGTCGGTGGGCGCCCGTCGAAACCCTTGCAGGAGCGGCTGTACAGCTTCGAATTCCCGGAATCTCCGGGGGCGTTGCTCAAATTCCTGCATACCCTGGGGACGCACTGGAATATTTCATTGTTCCACTATCGTAGCCACGGAACCGATTATGGTCGCGTACTGGCGGCGTTTGAGTTGGGTGAGCACGAGCCTGATTTCGAAACGCGACTGAACGAACTGGGTTATGACTGTCACGATGAAACGCATAACCCGGCGTTCAGGTTCTTCCTGGCGGGTTAGCGGCAGCCATTAAAAAAGGGTTCATGTAAAAACATGAACCCTATTTGCAACTGTATCAGCAGATTACAGCGTGATGACTTCGAATTCGACTTCGGTGTTTACATCCGCATCGTAATCCACTTCGTCGAGACCAAAACCGAACAGATTCAGGAATTCCTGCTTATATCCTGCATAGTCCGTTTTTTGCGCCAGGTTTTCGGTAGTGATCAGCGGCCACAGATCGCGGCATGCCTGCTGAATGTCTTCACGCAGTTCCCAGTCATCCATACGGATACGCTGGTTGTCATCAAGCGCCACTTTATCGCCGTACAGGCTGGTGGTCATCAGACGGTTGATCTGCTCGATGCAGCCTTCATGAATGCCCTGTTCTTTCATCAGCTTGAAGACCATGGAGATGTACAGCGGCATCACCGGAATCGCAGAAGAGGCCTGCGTGATAACGGATTTCAGTACGGCAACGTTAGCGGAACCGTTCAGCGGAACCAGTTGATTACGCAGCGCGCCTGCCGCGCGGTCGAGATCTTCTTTTGCTTTGCCCAGCGCGCCGTGCCAGTAGATTGGCCAGGTCAGGTCGGTACCGATGTAGGAGTAGGCAACGGTTTTCACGCCGTCAGCCAGCACGCCTGCTTCGCTCAGCGCGCCCATCCACAGTTCCCAGTCTTCGCCGCCCATGACGGTGACGGTGTTCTGAACTTCTTCTTCGGTTGCCGGCTCAATGCTGGCGGTTATGATCTGATCTTTGTTGGTATCGATCGCTTTAGAGGTATAAACCTCACCGATTGGCTTCAGCGCAGAACGGACGATTTCACCGGTTTTCGGCATTTTACGTACCGGAGATGCCAGTGAGTAAACCACCAGGTCAATCTGACCCAGGTCTTCTTTGATCAGTTTGATAACTTCGTCGCGACACTCGTCGGAGAACGCGTCGCCGTTGATGCTTTTGGAATACAGACCTTCACGTTTTGCAGCCTCATCGAAGGCTGCAGAGTTATACCAGCCCGCGGAACCTGGCTTGGTTTCCGTGCCTGGTTTTTCGAAAAATACGCCGATAGTGGCGGCTCCGCTGCCAAACGCGGCGGAAATTCTGGAAGCAAGGCCGTAACCGGTGGAAGCACCGATGACCAGCACGCGGGAAGGGCCGTTAGCGATTTTCCCGTTTTTCTTCACATAATCGATCTGTTTTTCCACATTGACTTTGCAGCCAGTCGGATGGGTCGTTGTACAGATGAATCCACGAATTTTTGGTTTGATTATCATAATGATGGCTAATTAAGTTTGTATTTTCGCTGTCAAGTGCGCAATGACACCGTCTGTTCTGGCTTGCTAAACGTGATGGTTAACAAGCCCCCCACATCTATTATGGCACGGGACATTATACAGAAAAGGAGTGCCAATACTGAATCTACCACTGATTTTAGGCCTGATGCTGGCGCTACTCGGCGGATTTACGCTCCAGAACAATCTTCCAGAACGCGTCTATGAGCGGCTCATGCAGCCGTTTTTTCGGCGCGCAGACGCCCAGCTCGAACGGCGTTTTTTCGTCGCTGCGTTCTAAAATCATCACGCGATTCCGTACCGGCTCCGGGCTGTTTTCCAGCACCACTTCCGGCAGCAGCGCCACGCCGCAACCCAGCGCCACCATCGAGACCATCGCTTCGTGCCCCCCCACGGTGGCGTAAATCGATGGGTTGCTGATTTTGTGACGGCGGAACCACAACTCGATGCGGCGGCGTACCGGCCCCTGGTCGGCCATGATAAACGGCACCGTCGACCAGTCCGGCTTATCGACCGAAACCTGATTCCGTACCGGGCAAGGCAATGCTGGTGCGATCAACACTACCGTTAAATTCTCCAGCATCGAGAATGCCACAGCACCGGGCAGCGTCTCTGGCTTACCCGCTATTGCCAGATCGGCCTCTCCGGTGACCACTTTGTCCATCGCATCAGCGGCATCGCCGGTGGTGAGCTTAATTTCAACCGAGGGGTGCTCGGCGCGAAAGCGGTCGAGAATTGGCGGCAGGTGGCTGTAGGCGGCGGTAACCGAGCAGAAGATATGCAGCTCGCCCGACAACGACGGTCCCTGCTGATCGAGGGTGTGGCGCAATTGTTGATACTGCAACAGCGTCTGCTGGGCAAACACTCGCAGCTCTTCGCCTGCTTCGGTCAGCGTGACCGTACGGTTATCGCGCACAAACAGCGCCTGGCCGAGATCTTCTTCCAGCCGTTGGATCTGGCGTGAGAGTGTGGAGGGGCTGACGTGCATCGCCCGCGCACTGCGGCCAAAGTGGCGGCTTTCCGCCAGATGCAGGAACATTTTCAGATCGCGTAAATCCACGGACGAGCCTCCGATTTTCTACGTTGCAGATATTGCAATGTGATGTTGTGAATATATCAATTTCCGCAATAATTTTCCTGTTGTAATGTGGGTTCATTCTCGCTGAAACGCGAACCGAACAATAAGACAGTACAACATCACGAGGTATCACCATGGCTAACTACTTTAATACACTGAACCTGCGCCAGCAGCTGGCGCAGCTGGGCAAATGTCGCTTTATGGGTCGCGACGAATTCGCCGATGGCGCAAGCTACCTTCAGGGTAAAAAAGTGGTCATCGTCGGGTGCGGTGCTCAGGGGCTGAACCAAGGCCTGAACATGCGCGACTCCGGTTTGGATATCTCCTACGCCCTGCGTAAAGAAGCGATTGCTGAGAAGCGCGCTTCCTGGCGCAAAGCGACCGAAAATGGCTTCAAAGTAGGTACCTACGAAGAGCTGATCCCGCAGGCGGATCTGGTGGTTAACCTGACCCCGGACAAACAGCACTCCGACGTTGTACGTTCCGTACAGCCGCTGATGAAAGATGGCGCGGCGCTGGGCTACTCCCACGGTTTCAACATCGTCGAAGTGGGCGAGCAGATCCGTAAAGATATCACTGTGGTGATGGTTGCGCCGAAGTGTCCGGGTACCGAAGTGCGTGAAGAGTACAAACGTGGTTTTGGTGTTCCAACCCTGATCGCCGTTCACCCGGAAAACGATCCGAAAGGCGAAGGCATGGCGATTGCCAAAGCATGGGCTGCGGCCACTGGCGGTCACCGTGCGGGCGTGCTGGAATCGTCCTTCGTTGCGGAAGTGAAATCTGACCTGATGGGCGAGCAGACAATCCTGTGCGGTATGCTGCAGGCAGGCTCTCTGCTGTGCTTCGACAAGCTGGTGGAAGAAGGTACTGACCCGGCTTACGCCGAAAAACTGATTCAGTTTGGCTGGGAAACCATCACCGAAGCGCTGAAGCAGGGCGGTATCACCCTGATGATGGATCGTCTGTCTAACCCAGCGAAACTGCGTGCTTATGCGCTGTCCGAACAGCTGAAAGAGATCATGGCGCCGCTGTTCCAGAAACACATGGATGACATCATCTCCGGCGAATTCTCTTCAGGCATGATGGCTGACTGGGCCAACGACGATAAGAAACTGCTGACCTGGCGTGAAGAGACCGGCAAAACCGCGTTCGAAACCGCGCCGCAGTTTGAAGGTAAAATTGGCGAGCAGGAGTACTTCGATAAAGGCGTGCTGATGATCGCGATGGTGAAGGCTGGCGTTGAGCTGGCGTTTGAAACCATGGTGGATTCCGGCATCATCGAAGAGTCAGCTTACTACGAATCACTGCACGAACTGCCGCTGATCGCGAACACCATCGCCCGTAAGCGTCTGTACGAAATGAACGTAGTCATTTCCGATACCGCAGAATACGGTAACTACCTGTTCTCTTACGCGTGCGTACCGCTGCTGAAAGAGTTCATGACTACCCTGCAAACCGGGGATCTGGGCAAAGCCATTGCCGAAGGTGCGGTAGACAACGCGCAGTTGCGCGACGTGAACGATGCTATTCGTGGCCATGCTATCGAGAAAGTTGGCCAGAAACTGCGTGGCTATATGACTGATATGAAACGTATTGCTGTAGCTGGCTAAGAGGCTGCCATTCGGCAAAAAAAGCCCGGTGTTTGAACACACCGGGCTTTCTATTAGTTACGGTACAGCACTTTAATGATGTGGTAACCGAACTGAGTGTGCAGTGGGCCGGTTGGCTCCAGCACCGGGCAGGAGAACACCACTTTATCAAACGCCGGAACCATCTGGCCCTGACGGAATTCGCCTAAATCGCCGCCGCGTTTGCCCGACGGGCAGATAGAGTGTTTCTTCGCCAGTTTACCAAAATCGGCGCCATTTTTGATTTGTTCCAGAAGATCTAGAGCCAGTTTCTCTTCTTTAACAAGGATATGCACTGCTGATGCTGTTTTTGCCATGGTTTGTGCTCTGAGTTGAGTGATAAATCAGGGCGCAATAGTAGCATGTAATCCATGGTCTTCGACGATGGGCTATGACCGATCCCCCTGGCGTCACTTTCTGCTACAATCCACATCCCCGTGTTTACAGATTGAGCAATCCTCTATGCGTTTGAACCCCGGACAACAACAAGCCGTCGAATTCGTCACCGGACCTTGCCTGGTGCTGGCGGGAGCGGGTTCCGGTAAGACGCGTGTTATCACAAACAAAATCGCACATCTGATCCGTGAATGTGGCTATCAGGCACGGCATATTGCGGCAGTAACCTTTACCAATAAGGCTGCGCGCGAGATGAAAGAGCGTGTGGCGCAAACGTTGGGTCGTAAAGAAGCGCGCGGGTTGATGATCTCTACTTTCCACACTCTGGGACTGGATGTCATTAAGCGTGAATACGCCGCGCTAGGGATGAAGTCGAACTTCTCGTTGTTTGATGATACTGACCAGGTGGCCCTGCTTAAGGAATTGACCGAAGGGCTAATTGAAGACGATAAACTTATCCTTCAACAGTTGATTTCAACGATCTCCAACTGGAAAAACGATCTGATGACCCCAGCGCAGGCGGCAGCCAGTGCAAAGGGTGAACGCGATCGTATTTTTGCCCACTGCTATGGTCTGTATGACGCGCATATGAAGGCGTGTAACGTCCTCGATTTTGACGATCTGATCCTGCTCCCCACGCTGCTGTTGCAGCGCAATGAAGAAGTACGTGAGCGTTGGCAAAACCGAATCCGCTACCTGCTGGTGGATGAATATCAGGATACCAACACCAGCCAGTACGAGTTGGTGAAGTTGCTGGTGGGGAAACGCGCGCGCTTTACCGTCGTGGGTGATGACGATCAGTCGATCTACTCCTGGCGCGGGGCACGTCCGCAGAACCTGGTACTGTTAAGCAAAGATTTTCCGGCGCTGCAGGTGGTGAAGCTGGAGCAAAACTATCGTTCATCAGGGCGTATCCTGAAGGCGGCGAACATCCTTATTGCTAACAACCCACACGTCTTTGAAAAACGGCTCTTTTCTGAGCTTGGCTACGGCGCTGAGCTGAAGGTGTTGAGTGCGAATAATGAAGAGCACGAAGCAGAACGCGTGACCGGGGAACTGATTGCCCATCACTTTGTGAACAAGACGCAGTATAAAGACTACGCCATCCTGTATCGCGGTAATTATCAGTCGCGAGTGTTCGAAAAGTTTCTGATGCAGAACCGCATCCCGTACAAAATTTCCGGCGGGACGTCGTTCTTCTCACGTCCGGAGATTAAAGATCTGCTGGCCTATCTGCGCGTGCTCAGCAACCCGGATGATGACAGTGCATTTTTGCGCATCGTAAATACGCCAAAGCGTGAAATCGGTCCGGCCACGCTGCAAAAGTTGGGGGAATGGGCGATGACGCGTAATAAAAGCCTGTTTACCGCCAGCTTTGATATGGGACTTAGCCAGACGCTAACCGGGCGCGGATATGATTCTCTGACCCGCTTTACGCACTGGCTGGGTGAAATTCAACGTCTGGCGGAGCGCGAGCCGGTTGCCGCCGTACGCGATCTGATCCACGGCATTGATTACGAATCCTGGCTGTATGAAACCTCGCCGAGCCCGAAAGCGGCCGAAATGCGTATGAAAAACGTCAACACGCTGTTCAGCTGGATGACGGAGATGCTGGAAGGTAGTGAGCTGGAAGAGCCAATGACCCTGACTCAGGTCGTTACCCGCTTTACCCTGCGCGACATGATGGAGCGCGGAGAGAGCGAAGAGGAGTTGGATCAGGTGCAGTTGATGACGCTGCATGCTTCAAAAGGACTGGAGTTCCCGTACGTATTTATGGTGGGAATGGAAGAAGGATTTTTGCCGCACCAGAGCAGCATCGATGAAGATAACATCGACGAAGAGCGTCGTCTGGCTTACGTCGGGATTACACGTGCGCAGAAAGAACTTATCTTCACGCTGTGTAAAGAGCGCCGTCAGTACGGTGAACTGGTACGACCTGAACCGAGCCGTTTCCTGTTGGAACTACCACAAGATGACGTTATCTGGGAACAGGAGCGTAAAGTGGTGAGTGCCGAGGAGCGGATGCAAAAAGGGCAGGCCAGCATTGCCAATATTCGGGCGATGATGGCAAAAGCCAAAGAGAAATAGGTCTTTTGTAGGCCGGATAAGCGTAAGCGCTATCCGGCAGCCAGCATCTAATGCACTTCCAGCGGCCAGTGGACATAGCTTTGCCACTGTATTTCCTGATCGATTAACTCTGTACCTAATGGATGATGTTCCAGCCAGCCTTCCGGTAGCGTTAACGTCAGATTCTCATCCTGAGCTTGCAGGGTGATATGTGGCACTAAATCGTCGCGACGGCGAGCGGCGAAGATGATCGCCAGGCGTAGCAAACGGCAAAGGTGCTCCGCGATGCGTGGTGGCACAGCGTTTTGCTGGTGGAGTGAAGAGAGATCGACTGGATTAGTTTGGTTGAGCAACAGCGTGGCTAACAGTTTTTTCTGCGCGGGAGTAAAGCCCGGGAGATCGAGATTACGTACCAGCCAGGCGGCATGCAGTGGCGCCTGCTTATACTCTACGCTCAGTCCTATTTCATGCAACTGACAGGCACTTTGCAGCAGTTCACGACTAATAGCTTCAAGATGCCACTCATCTTTCACCTGTTCGAGTAAATGCACAGCCAATTGCGTGACGCGATTCGCCTGATCGGTGTCGACCATAAATCGACGCTGAATATTACGCAGCGTACGGCTGCGAATGTCCTGATCAACCGGTAAGTGCAGCATGCCGTAGACCAGACCTTCGCGTAGTGCGCCGCCGGCCAGAGTCATGCATTGAATATTCAGTTCGGTGAAAATGGCGATCAGAATGGCCAGTCCGCTGGGAAAAACCAGTGCGCGTTCCAGCGTTAACCCTTCTATTTCCAGCTCTTCCAGACGACCACAATGAATTGCGCGTTGTTTAAGCTGCTGAAGCTTGGCCAACGTAATGCGCTCATCCATGCCTTGCGCCATCATGATTTCCTGTAACGCTTGGACGGTGCCAGAGGCACCAACGCAAACTTTCCAGCCATGAAAACGCAGTTTGTCGGCGACCGGGCGCAGAACTTCGCGAGCCGCTTTCTCTGCTTCGTCAAAGTTTTCCTGTGCCAGATTACGATTGGTGAAATACCTTTCGAGCCAGGTGACGCAGCCCATTGACAGGCTGAACAGAGAGGTGGTTTGTGCGCCGGAGCCGGTAACCAGTTCAGTGCTGGCACCGCCAATATCAACGACAAGACGCTGATCGGCACCGCCGGTGGTGTGGGCAACACCTTGATAAATCAGCCGCGCTTCTTCTTCGCCGCTGATGACCTGGACAGGACAGCCGAGGATCTCTTGCGCTTTGGCGATAAACTCATCGGCGTTTACCGCGATGCGTAATGTTGCCGTGGCGACCACGCGGATTTGCGGCTGAGGGATATCCTGCAGGCGTTCAGCAAACAGGCGCAGGCATTGCCAGCCGCGCTCCATAGCTTCAGCGGAAAGAACGTTGTCGCTGTTGAGGCCAGCGGCCAGACGCACCTTGCGTTTAATACGCGTGAGCGTCTGAATGCTTCCCGCCACCTCGCGTACGACCAGCATATGAAAACTATTCGAGCCTAAATCAATTGCGGCGTACAGCGAAGTGGTTGTGAGCATATCTAACGTTAACCTGAACGACGACGATTACGCGGAGCACCACCGGTACGGCGTGGGCCATTGCCTGTGCGCGGACGCGTTAAGCGTAACGGCTTCGGCAGATCGGTCATCAGCGCATCCGGGTTGTACTTGCTGACCGGGATTGAGTGACCGATATAGGTCTCGATTGCTGGTAAATTCAGCGCGTATTCTTCACAGGCCAGGCTGATAGAGTGACCGCTTGCTCCGGCGCGACCGGTACGACCGATACGGTGAACGTAATCTTCACAGTCATCCGGCAGGTCATAGTTAAATACGTGCGTTACGGCTGGGATATGCAGACCACGCGCGGCGACATCCGTCGCAACGAGAATGTCGAGATCGCCACGGGTGAACTCATCAAGGATACGCAGACGTTTTTTCTGCGCCACGTCACCGGTCAACAGACCGACGCGATGACCGTCAGCGGCAAGGCTACCCCAGATATCTTCACAACGATGCTTGGTGTTAGCAAAGACGATGGCGCGATCTGGCCACTCTTCTTCAATCAGCGTTTGCAGTAAACGCATTTTCTCTTCGTTGGAAGGATAGAAGAGCTCTTCTTTAATACGGTGACCTGTCTTCTGTTCCGGTTCGACTTCAACGTACTCGGCGTTATTCATCTGTTCGAACGCCAGTTCGCGAACGCGGTAAGAGAGGGTTGCAGAAAACAGCATGTTCAGACGTTGGGTGGTTGGCGGCATACGACGGAACAGCCAACGGATATCTTTGATAAAACCCAGATCGTACATACGATCGGCTTCATCCAGCACCACGACCTGAATCGCGCCCAGGTTAATGTGGTTCTGTTTTGCATAGTCGATGAGACGACCGGTCGTGCCGATAAGAATATCGACGCCGCTTTCCAGCACTTTCAGCTGTTTGTCATAACCGTCGCCGCCATAAGCCAGGCCTAATTTCAAACCGGTGGTCTGTGCCAGCGGCTCGGCGTCAGCGTGGATCTGCACGGCTAACTCACGCGTTGGCGCCATAATTAACGCACGCGGTTGGTTCACCTTGCGATCGGCAATCGCGGGATGAGAGAGAAGATAATGAAACGTTGACGTCAGGAACGCCATCGTTTTTCCGGTACCGGTTTGCGCCTGCCCTGCAACATCACGACCTGCCAGCGTTAGCGGCAGCGCGAGGGCCTGAATGGGCGTGCAGTTATGAAAGCCTTTATTTTCAAGGGCTTCTATCACCTTTGGGTGCAGGGCGAAGTCGGAAAACTTCTGTTCTGTTAAATGTGTTTTGCTCATAGTGTGGTAGAATATCAGCTTACTATTGCTTTACGAAAGCGTATCCGGTGAAATAAAGTCAACCTTTAGTTGGTTAATGCTACATCAACACGTCGTTGATTAAGAGTACACCAACGCACCAGGCTTATTCCTGTGGAGTTAATATGAGCGATAAAATTATTCACCTGACTGACGACAGTTTTGACACGGATGTACTCAAAGCGGACGGAGCTATCCTCGTTGATTTCTGGGCAGAGTGGTGCGGTCCGTGCAAAATGATCGCTCCAATTCTGGATGAAATCGCTGACGAATATCAGGGCAAATTGACGGTTGCTAAACTGAACATTGACCAAAACCCAGGCACCGCGCCGAAGTATGGTATCCGTGGCATCCCGACCCTGCTGCTGTTTAAAAACGGCGAAGTTGCGGCGACTAAAGTCGGCGCACTATCCAAAGGTCAGTTGAAAGAATTCCTCGACGCTAATTTAGCGTAAGGAAGTCTCATGATCGGGCGACCATACTTCGAAATGATTCGGATGACTGGACGCCCGACTTGAGTCGTGCTAAGTTAGTGTTGACTTCGTATTAAACATACCTTATTAAGTTTGAATCTAGTTATATCCAATACTTCCCGTTGTTTCTCGCGCGAGAAGTGGACAGATTCCTGGCTTGTCACTCAATCCGTCTTGTCGTTTCAGTTCTGCGTACTTTCCTGTGACCAGACAGCGAACAGACATGAGTTGATGGCCGTAAACAGGCATGGATGACCCTGCCATACCATTCACAACATTAAGTTCGAGATTTACCCCAAGTTTAAGAACTCACACCATTATGAATCTTACCGAATTAAAGAATACGCCGGTTTCTGAGCTGATCACTCTCGGCGAAAATATGGGCCTTGAAAACCTGGCTCGTATGCGCAAGCAGGACATTATTTTTGCCATCCTGAAGCAGCACGCAAAGAGTGGCGAAGATATCTTTGGTGACGGTGTGCTGGAGATATTGCAGGATGGATTTGGTTTCCTCCGCTCTGCAGACAGCTCCTACCTCGCCGGTCCTGATGACATCTACGTTTCTCCCAGCCAAATCCGCCGTTTCAACCTCCGCACTGGTGATACCATCTCTGGTAAGATTCGCCCGCCGAAAGAAGGTGAACGCTACTTTGCGCTGTTGAAAGTTAACGAAGTTAACTACGACAAACCAGAAAACGCCCGTAACAAAATCCTCTTTGAGAACTTAACACCGCTGCACGCAAATTCTCGTCTGCGTATGGAACGTGGTAACGGTTCTACTGAAGACTTAACGGCGCGTGTACTGGATCTGGCATCACCGATCGGTCGTGGCCAACGTGGTCTGATTGTTGCTCCGCCGAAAGCAGGTAAAACCATGCTGCTGCAGAACATCGCGCAGAGCATTGCTTACAACCATCCGGACTGCGTGCTGATGGTGCTGCTGATTGACGAACGTCCGGAAGAAGTTACCGAGATGCAGCGTCTGGTGAAAGGTGAAGTGGTTGCGTCTACCTTTGACGAACCAGCCTCCCGCCACGTTCAGGTTGCGGAAATGGTTATCGAGAAGGCGAAACGTCTGGTTGAACACAAGAAAGACGTTATCATTCTGCTCGATTCCATCACCCGTCTGGCGCGTGCTTACAACACCGTGGTTCCGGCTTCCGGTAAAGTTTTGACCGGTGGTGTTGATGCCAACGCCTTGCATCGTCCGAAGCGTTTCTTCGGTGCGGCGCGTAACGTGGAAGAGGGCGGTAGCCTGACTATCATCGCGACTGCGCTGATCGATACCGGCTCTAAAATGGATGAAGTTATCTACGAAGAGTTTAAAGGTACCGGCAACATGGAACTGCATCTCTCTCGTAAGATTGCTGAAAAACGCGTCTTCCCGGCTATCGACTACAACCGTTCCGGTACCCGTAAAGAAGAGCTGCTCACCACCCAGGAAGAGCTGCAGAAAATGTGGATCCTGCGCAAAATCATCCATCCGATGGGTGAAATTGATGCCATGGAATTCCTCATTAACAAGCTGGCGATGACCAAGACTAACGACGACTTCTTCGACATGATGAAACGTTCGTAATTCAGGTCTCATCCGAAAACGCCACGTTTTTACGTGGCGTTTTGCTTTTGTGGCTGTAATCTTAACGACACAATAACGATAATACGGTATGAAGTACCAACAAGTAGAAAAAGATTCGTAATCTGTTTCTTGTGGTTGATAATTATACAAAACCATTGGGTATGAAGTCGGGTTTCCCTTCTGAATATAGGTCTTCGTGGTTATACTTCTGCTATTAATATTCTCTGAGAGCATGCATTGTGAATTTACTGACAGTAAGCACTGATCTCATCAGTATTTTCTTATTCACAACACTGTTTCTTTTCTTTGCCCGCAAGGTCGCAAAAAAGATTGGTTTAGTGGATAAACCCAACTTCCGTAAACGGCATCAGGGATTGATTCCGTTGGTTGGAGGGATTTCGGCTTACGCAGGTGTATGTTTTACGTTTGCCATTGCTGACTACTACATCCCGCATGCTTCTCTCTTTCTGGCCTGTGCTGGTGTATTAGTTTTGGTCGGCGCGTTAGACGATCGCTTTGATATCAGTGTAAAAATCCGTGCGATTATCCAGGCCGCGATCGGCATTATTATGATGTCGGTTGGCAAACTCTATCTTCTTAGCCTTGGGTATATTTTTGGTCCCTGGGAGATGGTGCTCGGTCCGTTCGGCTATTTACTCACGCTGTTTGCCGTCTGGGCGGCAATAAACGCCTTCAATATGGTGGATGGGATTGATGGTCTGCTAGGTGGGTTGTCCAGCGTTTCATTTGCGGCGATGGGATTCATTTTGTGGTTTGATGGTCAGACGAGTCTGGCTATCTGGTGTTTTGCCATGATCGCCGCCATTCTGCCTTATATCCTGCTAAATCTGGGCATCCTTGGACGTCGCTATAAAGTTTTTATGGGTGACGCGGGCAGTACACTGATTGGCTTCACCATTATTTGGATCCTGCTGGAGACTACGCAGGGCAAAACTCACCCCATTAGCCCGGTAACTGCACTGTGGATTATTGCCATTCCATTGATGGATATGGTGGCAATCATGTACCGACGTTTGCGAAAAGGCATGAGCCCTTTCTCCGCGGATCGTCAACACATACATCATCTGGTGATGCGAGCAGGGTTTACTTCCCGACAAGCATTTGTTCTGATTACGCTGGCTGCGGCGGTACTGGCGTCTATCGGCGTGTTGGCTGAATATTTTCGCTTAGTCCCTGAATGGGCCATGTTGTTGCTTTTTTTACTGGCCTTTGGCCTCTACGGTTACTGTATCAAGCGTGCCTGGAAGGTAGCGAGATTTATCAAGCGAGTGAAGCGCAGATTGCGAAGAATTCGTGAAGGCAAACCAAACTTAACCAAGTAAATTGAGGATGCGATGAGACAACCATTACCGGGGGAAGACGCCGTGAGCGCTGAAAATGAACTGGATATCCGTGGGTTGTTTCGTACCTTGTGGTCAGGGAAGGTGTGGATCGTCGGTATGGCTCTCGCCTTCGCGATAGCGGCCCTCGCCTATACGTTTTTTGCGCGTCAGGAGTGGAGCGCCACGGCGATTACTGACAGGCCAACGGTCAATATGTTGGGCGGCTTTTACTCTCAACAACAGTTTTTACGCAACCTGGATATTAAGGCCAGTCTTGCGTCCACGGACCAACCGTCAGTAATGGATGAGGCCTATAAAGAATTCATTATGCAGCTTGCCTCCTGGGATACACGCCGAGAATTCTGGCAGCAGACTGATTACTATAAGCAGCGTATGGTCGGTAATAGCAAAGCCGATGCGGCGATGCTGGATGAACTGATCAATAACATTCAGTTTTTACCTGGCGATGCGCTGCGTAATACCAATGACAGCGTGAAGCTGATTGCCGAGACGGCTCCTGATGCCAACAATTTGCTGCGCCAGTACGTCGCGTTTGCCAGCCAACGCGCGGCACGTCATCTGAACGATGAGTTAAAAGGCGCATGGGCCGCACGCACTGTGCAGATGAAAGCGCAGGTCAAACGTCAGGAAGAAGTGGCAAAATCCATTTTCTCTCGCCGCGTCCACAGCATTGAACAAGCGCTTAAAATTGCCGAACAACATAATATTTCGCGTACTTCCACAGATGTTCCAGCTGATGAATTGCCGGATTCAGAATTGTTCTTACTCGGACGTCCTATGTTGCAGGCGCGACTCGAGAATCTGCAGTCAATTGGTCCGGATTTCGATCTGGACTATTTCCAGAACAGGGCAATGCTGAACACCCTGAACGTTGGACCAACTTTAGATCCGCGTTTTCAGACCTATCGTTATTTGAGAACGCCGGAAGAGCCGGTAAAACGTGACAGCCCTCGTCGCGCCTTCCTGATGATTATGTGGGGTATCGTTGGGGCTCTGATCGGTGCTGGTGTCGCGTTAACCCGTCGCCGTACGATTTAGCAATGCCGTTGCAGTGAGGGGCTGGGCCCTCACTGCCAATCCGAAGAGAATCGATGTGAAAGTACTGACTGTATTTGGTACGCGACCGGAGGCCATTAAGATGGCTCCTCTGGTTCATGCGCTGGAAAAAGATCCTGATTTTGAGGCGAAAGTTTGCGTTACGGCGCAGCATCGGGAGATGCTCGATCAGGTGTTGAATCTTTTTTCCATTGTACCTGACTACGATCTCAATATTATGCAGCCAGGTCAGGGACTAACAGAAATAACCTGCCGCATCCTGGAAGGGTTAAAGCCTATTTTGGCTGAATTCAAACCCGATGTGGTGTTGGTTCATGGTGATACCACAACCACGATTGCTACCAGTCTGGCCGCGTTCTATCAGCGCATCCCGGTGGGGCATGTCGAGGCTGGTTTACGTACAGGCGATCTCTATTCACCATGGCCGGAAGAGGCTAATCGTACGCTGACCGGGCGTCTGGCAATGTATCATTTTGCCCCAACAGAAAACTCGCGCCAAAATCTGTTACGAGAAGCTATCCCTGATGATCGTATTTTCGTCACGGGTAATACGGTTATTGACGCGTTGATCTGGGTTCGGGATCGCGTACTGGGAAATGAGACGCTGCGTGCGGATCTGGCCGAACGTTATCCTTTCCTGGATGCTGATAAAAAGATGATCCTGGTGACCGGTCATCGTCGGGAAAGCTTCGGTCGCGGTTTTGAGCAAATCTGTCATGCCCTGGCGGAAATAGCCGCGTCTAACCAAAATGTGCAGATTGTCTATCCGGTACACCTGAACCCTAACGTCAGTGAGCCGGTCAATCGCATCCTGGGTCACGTTGAAAACGTGGTGTTGATTGAACCGCAGGACTACCTGCCATTCGTATGGCTGATGAATCACGCCTGGTTGATCCTTACTGATTCCGGCGGGATTCAGGAAGAAGCGCCGTCTCTGGGGAAACCTGTGCTGGTGATGCGTGAAACAACGGAGCGCCCGGAAGCTATTACCGCAGGGACTGTACGTCTGGTAGGTACAGACCCACAGCGGATTGTTGAAGAAGTCACGCGTTTGCTGCATGACGACAATGAATATCAGATCATGAGCCGCGCCCATAATCCGTATGGAGACGGGCTGGCATGTGACCGCATTTTAGATGCATTAAAAAATAATCGGATATCGCTATGAGTTTTACGACCATTTCTGTCATTGGGCTGGGTTATATCGGACTGCCAACGGCGGCTGCCTTTGCTTCCCGTCAAAAACACGTAATTGGCGTAGATATAAATCAACATGCGGTGGATACCATTAATCGCGGTGAAATTCACATCGTTGAGCCCGATCTGGGGGCGGTGGTGAAAACGGCGGTCGAAAATGGGTTTTTACGTGCGAGCGCGACACCCGTAGATGCTGATGCGTATCTGATTGCGGTGCCTACCCCGTTCAAGGGAGATCATGAACCCGATATGGTCTACGTAGAAGCCGCGGCGAAATCTATTGCGCCAGTTTTGAAAAAAGGCGCATTGGTGATTCTGGAATCCACTTCACCTGTCGGGGCAACTGAACAGATGGCCGCATGGCTTGCAGAAATGCGGGCTGACCTGACTTTCCCGCAGCAGGTCGGTGAACAGGCGGACGTTAACATTGCTTATTGCCCAGAGCGCGTACTGCCGGGTCAGGTAATGGTCGAACTGATTAAAAACGATCGGGTGATTGGAGGAATGACCTCCGTCTGTTCCGCGCGCGCCAGCGAGCTGTACAACATCTTTCTCGAAGGCGAATGTGTGGTGACCAACGCCCGCACCGCAGAAATGTGTAAGCTGACGGAAAATAGCTTTCGCGATGTCAATATCGCCTTCGCCAATGAACTGTCGCTGATTTGCGCCGATCAGGGGATCAACGTCTGGGAACTGATTCGGCTGGCAAACCGGCATCCACGCGTGAATATTTTGCAGCCCGGCCCTGGCGTAGGTGGACACTGTATCGCGGTCGATCCGTGGTTTATCGTGGCGCAGAACCCGCAGCAGGCGAAATTGATCCGTACTGCACGTGAGGTAAACGATGGTAAACCGCATTGGGTGGTCGATCGGGTAAAGGCTGCCGTAGCCGACTGTCTGGCGGATACCAACAAACGGGCTAGCGAAGTGAAAATTGCCTGTTTTGGTCTGGCATTCAAACCCAATATTGACGATTTGCGTGAAAGCCCGGCGATGGGAATTGCGCAGAATATTGCGCAATGGCACAAAGGCGAAATGCTGGTGGTGGAACCGAACATCCATCAACTGCCGAAAAAACTGGATGGTATTTGCCAACTGGCGACGCTGGACGATGCTCTGGCACGTGCTGATGTGTTGGTCATGTTGGTTGACCATAATGAATTTAAAGGCATCAAAGGCGATGCGGTTCAACAGCAGTACATCGTTGATACCAAAGGGGTCTGGCGGTGAAAATCCGCGCCAGTATTGAGCCGCTTAGCTGGGAAAATACGTTCTTTGGCGTGAATAGCGCCATTGTCCGTTTTGACCAACGCGCGCCGGTTCTAACCGCGGATGCGTTGCTGCCCTGGTCGCGTGTACAAGCAAAAATACTTGCCGCAAATAGCCATGAATTGGATGCTCTTCAGCATTTGGGTTTCTCACTGGTAGAAGGTGAAGTCGATTTTGTACTGCCGGTGACGTGTGCCAGCGGCGACCCCGGTGCGCAGGTCGCGCAACCTACGGATATCCCGGTATTACGCCATCTGGCAGGACAGGCATTTGCGCAAAGTCGTTTTCGCGCCCCGTGGTATGCCGAAGATGCCAGCGCGCGTTTCTACGCACAGTGGATTGAAAACGCGGTGCTGGGGACGTTTGATCATCAATGCCTCATTTTTCGTAAACCGACTGGTGAGATTCGTGGCTATGTCTCGCTGCGTGAACTGAATGCGACCGAGGCGAGAATTGGCCTGCTGGCCGGGCGTGGTGCGGGTGCAGAACTGATGCAGGCCGCGCTTTGTTGGGCACAGGCCCGCGGTAAAACAACATTGCGCGTGGCGACCCAAATGGGTAACACCGCCGCGCTTAAACGTTATATACACAGTGGTGCGAATGTGGAAAGCACCGCGTATTGGTTATACAGGTGACACGATGATTCCATTTAATGCACCGCCGGTGGTGGGAACTGAACTCGATTACATGCAGTCTGCGATGAATAGCGGCAAACTGTGTGGTGACGGTGGCTTTACCCGTCGCTGTCAGCAGTGGCTGGAGCAGCATTTTGGCAGCGAGAAAGTGCTGTTGACGCCCTCCTGCACCGCATCGCTTGAGATGGCGGCATTGCTGCTGGATATCCAGCCTGGCGATGAAGTCATTATGCCGAGCTACACGTTTGTCTCTACGGCCAATGCCTTCGTGTTGCGCGGCGCGAAAATCGTCTTTGTTGATATCCGCCCGGATACCATGAACATTGACGAAACGCTGATTGAAGCGGCGATCACCGATAAAACCCGCGCTATTGTGCCGGTACATTACGCGGGCGTGGCCTGCGAAATGGATACCATCATGGGGCTGGCCACTAAACATAACCTGTATGTGGTGGAAGATGCCGCCCAGGGCGTCATGTCGACCTACAAGGGGCGTGCGCTTGGTACGATTGGTCACATCGGCTGCTTTAGCTTCCATGAGACCAAAAACTATACCGCAGGCGGGGAAGGTGGAGCGACGCTGATTAATGATAAAAAATTAGTCGAGCGTGCAGAAATCATCCGTGAAAAAGGGACTAACCGTAGTCAGTTTTTCCGCGGCCAGGTAGACAAGTATACCTGGCGTGATATCGGTTCCAGCTATTTGATGTCCGATCTGCAGGCGGCTTATCTGTGGGCGCAGTTGGAAGCGGCTGATCGTATTAACCAGCAGCGTCTGGCGCTGTGGAAAAAGTATTACGATGCCCTGGAACCGCTGGCGCGTGCCGGGCGTATTGAGCTGCCTTCGATACCGGAGGGTTGCGTACAGAATGCCCATATGTTTTACATCAAACTGCGCGATATCGACGATCGCACGGCGTTGATTAACTTCCTGAAAGAAGCTGAAATTATGGCGGTGTTCCACTATATCCCGCTGCATGATTGCCCGGCTGGCGATAAATTCGGCATGTTTGCCGGTGTTGATCGTTACACCACCAAAGAGAGCGAACGCCTGCTGCGTTTACCGCTGTTCTACAATCTGTCGCCGGTGAACCAGCGAACAGTCATTACGACCTTACTCAACTACTTCGCCTGATATGTCGCTTGCAAAAGCGTCCTTATGGACGGCGGCCAGTACGCTGGTAAAAATTGGTGCAGGTTTGCTGGTTGTGAAGTTGCTGGCGGTGTCGTTTGGACCGGCAGGCGTGGGGCAGGCGGGTAACTTCCGCCAGATGGTCACTGTGCTTGGCGTGTTGGCGGGGGCCGGCATTTTCAATGGCGTCACGAAATACGTTGCGCAGCATCATGACGATCCGGCCCGGCTCCGTAAGGTGGTCGGTACATCTTCCGCGATGGTGCTGGGATTCTCTACGCTGATGGCGGTGATTTTTTTGCTGGCGGCCGCACCTATCAGTCAGGGATTATTTGGTCATACTCATTATCAGGGGCTGGTTCGACTGGTTGCGCTGGTGCAGATGGGCATAGCCTGGGCGAACCTGCTGCTGGCGCTGATGAAGGGCTTCCGCGATGCGGCGGGTAACGCGCTGTCGTTGATTGTGGGGAGCCTGGTGGGCGTAGCGGCTTATTATGGCTGTTATCGCTTGGGAGGGTATGAAGGCGCCTTGCTGGGCCTGGCGCTGGTACCTGCGCTGGTCGTTATCCCTGCCGCTATAATACTGATTAAGCGTGGGACTATCCCCCTGCATTACCTGAAACCCTCGTGGGATAACGGTCTGGCAGGGCAGTTAAGCAAGTTTACGCTGATGGCGCTGATTACCTCCGTAACGCTGCCAGTGGCATACGTGATGATGCGAAACCTGTTGGCGGCGCAGTACAGCTGGGATGATGTGGGGATCTGGCAGGGGGTGAGCAGTATCTCCGATGCTTATCTGCAATTCATCACCGCCTCATTCAGCGTTTACTTGCTGCCGACGTTGTCGCGTTTGACTGAAAAGCGCGACATTACACGCGAAGTGATCAAGTCGTTGAAATTCGTGCTGCCGGCGGTTGCTGCCGCAAGCTTTACCGTCTGGCTACTGCGCGATTTTGCTATCTGGCTGCTTTTCTCCGCTAAATTCACCGCCATGCGCGACCTGTTCGCCTGGCAACTGGTCGGTGATGTGCTGAAAGTCGGCGCCTATGTTTTCGGTTATCTGGTGATCGCGAAAGCGTCGCTGCGGTTTTATATCTTGGCAGAAATTAGCCAGTTCATGTTATTGACGGCGTTTGCACATTGGCTGATCCCTGCACATGGTGCGCTGGGCGCGGCACAGGCTTACATGGCAACGTACATTGTCTATTTCTCTCTTTGTTGTGGCGTGTTTTTACTCTGGCGTAGGCGGGTATGACTGTACTGATTCACGTTCTGGGATCGGATATCCCTCACCATAACCAAACCGTGCTGCGGTTTTTCAACGACTCGCTGGCCGCGACGAGCGAGCACGCGCGCACGTTTATGGTTGCAGGTCAGGATGCCGGATTCAGTGAGAACTGCCCGGCGTTATCGCTAAGCTTCTATGGTGGGAAAAAGGCGCTGGCTGAAGCGGTTATCGCGAAAGCAAAAGCGGATCGCCAACAGCGTTTTTTCTTCCACGGTCAGTTCAACACCAGCCTGTGGTTAGCGCTGCTGAGCGGGGGAATTAAACCGGAGCAGTTTTACTGGCATATCTGGGGCGCGGATTTATATGAAGTCTCCAGCGGACTGAAATTTCGCCTGTTTTACCCCATTCGCCGTATGGCGCAGAACCGCGTGGGCTGCGTATTTGCCACGCGGGGTGATTTGAGCTATTTCGCCGAACAGCATCCGCGCGTGCGTGGCGAGTTGCTCTATTTCCCAACGCGGATGGATCCCTCGCTCAATAATATGAGCAACGCGTGTCAGCGCAGCGGCAAGATGACGGTGCTGGTTGGCAACTCTGGCGATCGCAGCAATGAGCATATTGCCGCGCTACGCGCCGTCCATCAGCAGTTCGGCGACACGGTGAATGTGATTGTACCGATGGGGTACCCCGCCAATAATGTGGCTTATATCGACGAGGTTCGTCAGGCCGGCCTGGCATTGTTTAGCGCTGAGAATCTGCAAATTTTAAGTGAAAAGCTGGAATTTGATGCCTATCTGACATTATTACGTCAGTGTGATTTGGGTTACTTTATTTTTGCCCGTCAGCAGGGGATCGGTACCCTGTGTTTACTGATTCAGGCCGGTATCCCGTGCGTGCTCAACCGTGAAAATCCCTTCTGGCAGGATATGGTGGAACAGAATCTCCCGGTGTTATTTACCACTGATGAGCTCAATGAAGGCGTCGTACGCGAAGCGCAGCGCCAGTTGGCATCGGTAGATAAAAATTCAATCACCTTCTTTAGCCCGAATTATCTGCAGCCGTGGCACAACGCGCTGCGCATTGCTTCAGGAGAAACCATATGAGCCTGATGCAATTTAGCGGTTTGCTGGTGGTATGGCTGCTCTCCACCTTGTTTATCGCCACGCTGACCTGGTTTGAATTCCGCCGCGTGCGTTTTAACTTCAATGTTTTCTTCTCACTGCTGTTTTTGCTGACGTTCTTCTTCGGGTTCCCGTTGACCAGCATACTGGTGTTCCGTTTTGATGTGGCAGTTGCTCCGCCGGAGATCCTGCTGCAGGCCTTGCTGTCAGCCGCCTGTTTCTATGCCGTCTACTACGTGACGTATAAAACACGCCTTCGCAAGCGAGTCGAGGATAAGCCACGCAGGCCGCTATTTACCATCAATCGCGTTGAAGCGCATTTGACCTGGGTTATCCTGATGGCGATTGCATTGGTGAGCGTGGGCGTCTTCTTTATGCACAACGGATTCCTGCTGTTCAGACTGCAATCCTACAGCCAAATTTTTTCCAGCGAAGTCTCTGGCGTCGCTCTGAAGCGTTTCTTCTACTTCTTCATTCCGGCAATGTTGGTGGTCTATTTCCTGCGTCAGGACAGCAAAGCGTGGTTGTTCTTCCTGGTGAGTACCGTCGCGTTTGGTTTGCTGACCTATATGATTGTTGGCGGGACGCGCGCCAATATCATCATTGCGTTTGCCATCTTCTTGTTTATCGGCATCATTCGCGGCTGGATTTCGCTGTGGATGTTGGCCGCCGCGGGCGTGCTGGGTATCGTCGGGATGTTCTGGCTGGCGCTGAAGCGTTATGGGATGAACGTTAGCGGCGACGAGGCGTTCTATACCTTCCTGTACCTCACGCGGGATACCTTCTCGCCGTGGGAGAATCTGGCGCTGTTGCTGCAAAATTACCACAATATTGAGTTTCAGGGGCTGGCGCCGATTGTCCGTGACTTCTACGTCTTTATCCCCTCCTGGCTGTGGCCTGGGCGGCCGAGTATTGTCCTCAACTCAGCGAACTACTTTACCTGGGAAGTGTTGAACAACCACTCAGGTCTGGCGATTTCGCCGACGTTAATTGGTTCACTGGTGGTGATGGGCGGGGCGCTGTTTATCCCGTTAGGCGCGATTGTCGTTGGACTCATCATCAAGTGGTTTGACTGGCTGTATGAGTTAGGCAACCGCGAAACCAATCGCTACAAGGCGGCGATTCTGCACAGTTTCTGTTTTGGCGCTATTTTCAATATGATCGTGTTGGCACGTGAAGGGCTGGATTCGTTTGTCTCGCGAGTGGTCTTTTTCCTCGTGATTTTCGGCGTTTGTCTGCTGGTGGCAAAACTGCTGTTTTGGCTATTCGATAGTGCGGGACTCATCCATAAACGAATCAAATCGCTGCCCCGGACACAGATTGAAGGATCGTAATGACAGATAACACAACTGCGCCACTCTACTCGCTGCGCGGGCTACAATTGATTGGCTGGCGCGATATGCAGCATGCGCTAAATTACCTGTTTGCCGAGGGACATCTCAGGTCAGGAACGCTGGTGGCAATCAACGCTGAGAAGATGCTGACGGCAGAAGATAACCCTGAAGTGCGGGATCTGATCAACGCCGCTGAGTTCAAATATGCGGATGGGATTAGCGTGGTGCGCTCAGTGCGCAAAAAATTTCCGCAGGCGCAGGTTTCACGCGTGGCAGGGGCTGATCTTTGGGAAGCGCTTATGGCGCGAGCCGGGCAGGAAGGAACGCCTGTCTTCCTGATTGGTGGCAAGCCTGAAGTTCTGGCGCAAACGGAAGCCAAACTGCGTGCCCAGTGGCGCGTGAACATTGTAGGCAGTCAGGACGGTTATTTTACCCCGGACCAGCGGCAGGCGTTGTTTGAACGTATCCACGCCAGCGGTGCGCAGATTGTGACGGTGGCGATGGGCTCGCCGAAACAAGAGATCTTTATGCGTGACTGCCGGAAGATTCACCCTGAAGCGCTGTATATGGGCGTCGGTGGTACCTACGACGTCTTTACCGGTCACGTTAAGCGTGCGCCGCGAATCTGGCAGACTCTGGGGCTGGAGTGGCTGTATCGCTTATTGTCGCAGCCAAGCCGTATCACTCGTCAACTTCGCTTATTACGCTATCTCCGCTGGCACTATACCGGCAACCTCTGACGCCCTCCCTCCTTTGATAAGTAGCGTGATCTGCTAATTACGCTACTTATTCACAACATAATCGCTGCTTTCTCGCACAATCTATTTATTTTTTGAATGCTTTAATTGCCATTTAAGCGATTTTAGGAAACCATTCGCAACAATCATTGCAGTGCCGTGGTGTTTTTGACGCCAACCGTTAAGCGGTCGGTGCCGTATGGCCTGTTATGGCATAACAAGATGTACCCATAACGAGAACCGGTAATACCGGACAGTATGCAAACACAACAAGAGGATTTATGGCCGAGAACAAACCTGAGCTACAGCGTGGGCTGGAGGCTCGTCACATCGAATTAATTGCCCTTGGGGGGACAATTGGCGTCGGGCTATTTATGGGGGCCGCCAGTACCCTGAAATGGGCGGGACCTTCGGTTCTGCTGGCATACATTGTCGCCGGGCTGTTCGTCTTTTTCATTATGCGTTCTATGGGGGAGATGTTATTCCTCGAGCCGGTTGCCGGTTCATTTGCTGTTTACGCCCATCGTTATATGAGCCCCTTCTTTGGTTATCTCACCGCCTGGTCATACTGGTTTATGTGGATGGCGGTGGGGATATCAGAGATTACCGCCATCGGGGTGTACGTCCAGTTCTGGTTCCCGGAAATGGCACAATGGATACCCGCACTGATAGCTGTCGGACTGGTTGCGTTGGCAAATCTCGCCGCGGTTCGCCTGTATGGTGAAATTGAGTTCTGGTTTGCCATGATTAAAGTGACCACCATCATTGTGATGATCGTCATTGGATTAGGGGTGATTTTCTTCGGTTTTGGCAATGGCGGTCAGGCGATCGGCTTTGGCAACCTGACTGAGCATGGCGGCTTCTTTGCTGGTGGTTGGAAGGGCTTCCTGACGGCATTGTGTATTGTCGTGGCTTCTTACCAGGGTGTGGAGCTGATCGGCATTACTGCGGGTGAAGCGAAGAATCCGCAGGTCACGCTGCGTAGTGCAGTAGGGAAAGTGCTGTGGCGTATTCTGATTTTCTACGTCGGTGCGATTTTTGTTATCGTCACTATTTTCCCGTGGAATGAGATTGGCAGTAACGGTAGCCCGTTTGTTTTGACCTTTGCCAAGATTGGTATTACCGCCGCGGCAGGGATTATTAACTTTGTGGTCCTGACGGCGGCGCTGTCGGGCTGTAACAGTGGGATGTACAGCTGTGGGCGTATGCTTTACACGCTGGCAAAGAATCGCCAGTTACCTGCCGCCGTTGGAAAAGTTTCGCGCCAGGGCGTGCCGGTTGCCGGCGTGGCTATTTCTATCGCGATCCTGCTGGTTGGTTCGTGCCTGAACTACATCATTCCCAACCCGCAGCGTGTGTTCGTTTATGTCTATAGCGCCAGCGTGCTGCCGGGGATGGTACCGTGGTTTGTGATCCTGATAAGCCAGATACGTTTCCGTCAGGCGCATAAAGCGGCGATCGCCAGTCATCCTTTCCGCTCGATTCTTTTCCCGTGGGCGAACTATTTGACGATGGCGTTCCTGATTTGCGTATTAATCGGCATGTACTTTAATGAAGATACCCGAATGTCGCTGTTTGTTGGCATTATCTTCTTACTGGCCGTGACGCTCATTTATAAGGTTTTTGGCCTGAATCGTCATGGCACAGCCCAAAAATTGCAGGAATAAGCGACAAAACGCACAAACCATGACCAAACGATAATTTATTTTAAAAAAGCACTAGACAGCAGACCGAGACCTCCGTAATATCCAGCCCCGCAACGGCGCTAAGCGCCCGTAGCTCAGCTGGATAGAGCGCTGCCCTCCGGAGGCAGAGGTCTCAGGTTCGAATCCTGTCGGGCGCACCATTTAGTAAGGTGCCGGAGCTGCGGTGGTTTTAATACCGCGTAAAAGATTTGCAGTGGTGGCTATAGCTCAGTTGGTAGAGCCCTGGATTGTGATTCCAGTTGTCGTGGGTTCGAATCCCATTAGCCACCCCATTAATTTAAAGTTGTGAAATGCGAAGGTGGCGGAATTGGTAGACGCGCTAGCTTCAGGTGTTAGTGTCCTTAGGATGTGGGGGTTCGAGTCCCCCCCCTCGCACCACGACTTAAAGAATTGAACTAAAAATTCAAAAAGCAGTAAAACGGCGAGTAGCGCAGCTTGGTAGCGCAACTGGTTTGGGACCAGTGGGTCGGAGGTTCGAATCCTCTCTCGCCGACCAATTTTGAACCCCGCTTCGGCGGGGTTTTTTGTTTTCTGATTTTCCCTTCTCAGCCTTTATTTCCCCGAATTTCCTGATGTCTTAAAAAGTCCGGTTCCATTGTTTTTGCAGTGCAATCGTGGCATGCCTTGTGCAATAATATACGGGTAGATGCTCATTCCATCTCTTATGTTCGCCATCTGGCCTCATAAACTCAGGAATGATGCAGAGCCGTTTACGGTGCTTATCGTCCACAGACAGATGTCGCTCTGGCCTCATCAAACACCATGGACATAACGTTGAGTGAAGCACCCATTTATGTTGTCATACAGACCTGTTTAGCGCCTGCTCCAAAAGAGCGGGCGTTTTTTTATGCATATACACCTCATCCTTCAAGTCGCCTCGAAGCATCTCGAATGATTTGGTGTATATGAAATAACGGTAGGCCCGGTAAGCGAAGCGTCACCGGGCAAGAGGGAATTACTGCGGGGGATTGTTGTTCTGCAGCGTCAACATCAGGCCATCACGACGCATGGTGGCGGCTTCTTCCGGCTGATGCAGTCTGTCCAGCGCGTCAGCAAGCCAGGCGTAGTCATAGGCATCTGGACGCTGTTTGAGAGCGGCACGGAAGGCGAACGTGGCTTCCTGCCATTCGCCGTGCTTCATTAGCGACTGGCCCAGCGTGCTCCACAGTAATGGGCGATCGCCGACGGCTTTAATCTGCTGGCGCAACACTTTTTCTATCTGTTCCGGGTTGTTGGTTTTCAGACGCGGGATCGGCAGCACCAGGCGGTCGTCATACTGGCGTTTAAGACCATCAATGATGACCTGCTGTGCCGTATCGTGATCGTCACACTCAATCAGATGTTCAGCCATTGCCACCTGCAGGGCAACCTGGTGACGGGTTTTACGGTTCTGGTTTTTCCACCATGCACGTAGCCCCTCGCTGCCCTGATCGGCGCGAACCTGATCCATCAGACCAACCCATGCCTGCTGTTCCAGCATCGCGCGGTGCTCGTCATCACCCACGTGCGCTTTTGCCATGGATGGAATGATATCCAGTAACGAACTCCATGCACCGGTACGAATGTAGGCCTGTTCAGCCAGACGCAGCACTTCCGGATGACGTGGCGTCACTTCCAGCAGTTTATCTACGCTGTGGCGTGCGGCGTGATTTTCATTACGTGCCAGCTGCAGGCGAACGCGAGTGATTTCTACCGGGATCGTATCATTTCCGGCCAGTTCGGCAGCACGCTCAAGGTGTTGGTTGGCACGAGCTTCGTCACCGCGCTGTTGAGCAGCTTCTGCCGCCAGCAGGTAATTCACTACCGGCTGTTCTGCATGATCGGCGTTTTTCGACATCAGCTTTTCAACCTGCTGATAATCGCCTTCTGCCAGCTTGAGCAGCGCCTGCTCGGTCTGCTTACGGGCGCGACGACGCTTCCGACCGACAAACCATCCGCGGGTATGCGCGCCAGTGCGGAAAATTCGGCGCAGCAGCCATTCAATCGCAAACAAGACGACCATTGCGACGATCAGAATGATCACCAGACCCGTCACGCTGGTTTCGATATTGTAATTATCCGTCTGGATCAGCACGTAGCCCTGATGACCGGCAATCATTGGACCGACAACGATCCCGGCGATCAATAGCACAAAGAGCAATAATACTTTTAGCATCATTATTCTCCTTGCGGCGCAGTTGCCGGAGTTTCAGCTGAAGGCGCAGGAGCTGCTGCAACCGGCGCTGTGGCAGGCTGTGCCAGTAAATTACGTACGCGGGTCTGCATGAGCTTGTCGAGAAGCGCCTGGCTCTGCAGCGTTTCCGGTACGTCCATGCTGATGCTTTGTTGGCTCAGTTGGTCTACCTCTTCAAGGAAAGCTTTGGTGGCTGCATCGTCGGTGTCGTAGTAGGCGCGCACCCAGGTCGAGACGTTTTCCAGCGCCTGGCGATATGTTTCCTCCTGATGACGCGGCACGGCCTGGGCGGCCACTAACAGGCGAGAACGGATATTTTCACGTAAGTAAACGTCCTGGTTCGGTGCCAGCAGCGGGACGGCGGTTTCATCACGACGGCGAACGGTGATAAAGCTGTCCATAAAGTTCTGCCAGCTTTTTTGCAGATTGACGCGCCATTCGCTGATCGAGCTGGAAAGCTCGCTGCTGTCGGAATCCATCGGCGAATCGTCGGTATCGTTGTCGGCCAGACGCAGGTTATCAATCTGGTTAGAGAGTTGATTCACTTTCAGGATAATGCCGTCATAGTCGACCTGAGTCACCGCAGAGAGGCTCGCGATATCGTCGGTAATCGCGCGACGGGCGGTAATCAGGCTTGGGTCATTCATATCCGCCAGGCTGGCGTCAGCGCTTTTCAGCAGCGCCGCGGCGGTAGTAACGTCCTGATCGCTCCATAATTTGCGACCGGCCAGTTTCACCAGAAAATCAGCCTGCGCCAGCAGCCATGTCCCGGCATCGCTGCCGGAGATAGTGGCGACTTTTTGCTGGACTTCGTCAAGCTGTTTGACCAGCGCGGCCTGCTGGCGAGCGGCTTCATCCAGCTGCGTTGCCTGCTGCTTAATAATGCCTTCCAGCTCAGCTTTTTGGCTTTCTTGCGCTTTTTGCAACGCCGTAAGCTGGTTCGCCAGCGCATCGCTGGTAGCTGTCTGCGTTGTTGCCTGCTGTTTCCCCCAACCGTACAGCCCAACGCCTGCAGCCAGCGCAATAGCAATCGCCACAGCGCTCAGAATCAGCGCCGTGCTGTTCTTACTCTTTTTTTCAGTATTGACTGGCTGTGACGTGGTTTCCACGGCCTCCCTGGTCTCTTCAACCACGGCGGAGGATTTTTCTTGTTCCGTCATTATGGCATCCCATTATGAGAGTTATTGTAATGCGCGTAGTAGCGCATCGTTGTCGGCGTTATCAGCGACCTTAATATCTTGCCAGCCCAGTTCCCGGGCGAGGTGCGCCAGACGCTCACTGACGACCAGCAGCCGACAGCGTAGTAACCAGTGCTCACGATACCACTGCGGAATGAGCGACCAGAGCTGTTGTAGCATCTCTCCGCTGGTGACAACCACCGTGGTCACACCACGAGATTGCCAGCGCATCGCTTCTTCTGCACCATCGTAATATTTTGCACTGCGTTGATAACATTCACAAAAATTGACATCAGCTCCGCGTGCTGTCAGGGTTTCACCTATCAGCTCACGGCCACCATTGCCGCGTAATATTAGCGCGCGTTTTCCCGCAATATTTTGTAATTCAGGTAATTGTAGCAAGACTTCGCTAATTTCCCGATCCAGAGGGTAGTGAATATTGAAACCGCTAACGGTATGCAGCGCCAGCGCCGTTGTGCGACCAATGGCAAAATAACGCGGAAGGGAGGGCCAGCTTTTCCCCTGTTGCTGAAGCTCGGCATCTGCAAAGGTGACGGCGTGCTGCGAGAGGGCGAAGACCAGATCGTTTTCCGTTAGCGCCGACAGCCGGGAAGCAAGCGTTGCCAGTTCCCGACCGGGCGAAAACTCGATGAGCGGAAAGCTCCAGGCCACCCGCCCCAGTGTGCGCAGACGGCTCACTAACTCTTCCCCTGCGGGAGACGGGCGGGTGACCAGAATACTCATGCGGGGGCTTCTCCGTTGTAAACTTCAGCCAGAATGGTGCGCGCACCGTTCTCCAGCAGCTCTTCAGCCAGAGAGATGCCCATCTGTTCAGCTTCCTGCGCGGCGCCGCGACGTTCTCCGCATACCATCTGCGAACCGTCAGGCGCGCCGACCAGCGCCCGCAGCCAAATCTCACCGTTAATGAGTTCTGCATAACTGCCGATAGGGACCTGACATCCCCCTTCCAGGCGAGTATTCATGGCGCGTTCGGCTTTGACGCGCAGCGCAGTCTCTTCATGGTTGAGCGGCGCTAACAGCGCCTGAGTGCGCATATCATCCAGTCGACATTCTATGCCAACTGCGCCTTGCCCGACAGCGGGCAGGGAGACTTCCGGCGGCAGAGCGGTGCGGACTCGCGACTCAAGACCTAAACGTTTTAATCCGGCGACCGCCAGAATAATGGCGTCATAATCGCCGTTATCCAGTTTGCTCAGACGCGTACCTACGTTGCCGCGCAGCGAACGGATGACGAGATCCGGACGACGCTTTGCCAACTGGCACTGGCGACGCAAACTGGATGTCCCGACGATACTGCCTGCCGGGAGTTCATCCAGCGTGTTGTACTTATTTGAGACGAAAGCATCACGCGGATCCTCTCGCTCGCAAATGGTGACCAGTCCAAGACCGTCAGGGAACTCAACCGGCACATCCTTCATGGAATGCACGGCGATATCGGCGCGTTTTTCCAGCAGCGCGACTTCCAGCTCTTTAACAAACAACCCTTTCCCCCCGACTTTCGCCAGCGGGGTATCAAGGATCACATCGCCACGGGTTACCATCGGAACCAGTTCCACGATCAGACCGGGGTGGTTTGCCATTAAGGCGTCTTTGACATAATGTGCCTGCCAGAGCGCAAGGGGGCTTTGGCGTGTGGCAATTCTCAAAACATTGTCTAACATGCTTGTTACCGTCATTATCAATCATTGACCATCCTAACATCCTTATCAAAGGGATGTCAGCGTTACGCTCAAACGTGAGTGAGAGGAAAAGGCGCTGCATCATCACTGGCAGTGAATAATGACGAGAAACCTCCCGACCGTATGAAGGAATTTACACGTAACGAACGGTGCTACACTTGTATGTAGCGCATCTTTCTTTACGGTCAATGAGCAAGGTGTTAAATTGATCACGTTTTAGACCATTTTTTCGGCTGTACAGCATAAAAAAATATGGGCGAAAAAACAGGTAACGGTTATTTTTGACATACGGTTTATCCGAATTGATGACGATTATTGTGAGCGCTTGTGCCGCAGCAATCGACAACATGACGGATAGCAACATCAGGCGATACGTCTTGTACCTCTATATTGAGACTCTGAAACAGAGACTGGATGCCATAAATCAACTGCGTGTGGATCGCGCGCTTGCTGCCATGGGACCTGCCTTCCAGCAGGTATACAGTCTGCTGCCGACATTATTGCACTACCACCATCCGCTGATGCCGGGTTACCTTGATGGTAACGTTCCCAAAGGCATATGCCTTTACACGCCTGATGAAACCCAACGCCACTACCTGAACGAACTGGAACTGTACCGCGGTATGTCACCGCAGGATCCTCCCAAGGGCGAACTGCCTATCACCGGCGTTTACTCAATGGGCAGCACCTCTTCGGTAGGGCAAAGCTGTTCCTCTGACCTTGATATTTGGGTCTGCCATCAATCCTGGCTGGATAGCGAAGAGCGCCAGCTGCTGCAGCGTAAATGTAGCCTGCTGGAAAGCTGGGCCGCCTCGCTGGGCGTGGAAGTCAGCTTCTTCCTGATTGATGAAAACCGTTTCCGCCACAATGAAAGCGGCAGTTTGGGTGGTGAAGACTGTGGCTCGACGCAGCATATCCTGTTGCTTGATGAATTCTATCGCACCGCTGTGCGTCTCGCGGGTAAACGTATTCTGTGGAATATGGTGCCGGGCGACGAAGAAGAGCATTACGACGATTACGTCATGACGCTTTACGCACAGGGGGTGTTAACGCCAAACGAATGGCTGGATCTCGGCGGACTCAGTTCGCTCTCCGCCGAAGAGTACTTTGGCGCCAGCCTCTGGCAGCTGTACAAGAGTATCGACTCCCCGTACAAAGCGGTATTGAAAACGCTGCTGCTGGAAGCTTATTCCTGGGAATACCCCAATCCACGCCTGTTGGCGAAAGATATTAAACAGCGCCTGCACGATGGCGAGATCGTCTCTTTTGGTCTCGACCCTTACTGCATGATGCTGGAGCGCGTTACCGAGTACCTCACGGCGATCGAAGACCCGACTCGTCTGGATTTAGTGCGTCGATGTTTCTACTTAAAAGTGTGTGAGAAACTGAGCCGCGAGCGCGCCTGCGTGGGCTGGCGTCGTGAAGTATTAAGTCAGTTAGTGAAAGAGTGGGGCTGGGATGACGCCCGTCTGACCATGCTGGATAACCGCGCTAACTGGAAGATTGACCAGGTACGCGAAGCGCATAATGAACTGCTCGATGCGATGATGCAGAGCTATCGTAATCTGATCCGTTTTGCCCGCCGAAATAACCTCAGCGTGAGCGCCAGCCCGCAGGATATCGGCGTGCTGACCCGTAAGCTGTATGCCGCGTTTGAAGCATTACCAGGTAAAGTAACGCTGGTGAACCCGCAGATATCTCCGGATCTCTCGGAACCGAATCTGACCTTTATCCATGTGCCGCCGGGCCGTGCCAACCGTTCGGGTTGGTATCTCTATAACCGCGCGCCTAACATGGACTCGATCATCAGCCATCAGCCGCTGGAATATAACCGCTACCTCAATAAACTGGTGGCGTGGGCCTGGTTCAACGGCCTGCTGACCTCGCGTACGCATTTATTTATTAAGGGCAACGGCATTGTTGATTTGCCGAAGCTGCAAGAAATGGTCGCCGACGTGTCGCATCACTTCCCGCTGCGACTGCCAGCGCCAACGCCGAAAGCGCTCTATAGCCCGTGCGAGATTCGCCACCTGGCGATTATCGTTAACCTTGAATATGACCCGACGGCAGCATTTCGCAATCAGGTGGTACATTTTGATTTCCGTAAGCTGGACGTCTTCAGCTTTGGTGAAGAACAAAATTGCCTGGTGGGTAGCGTCGACCTGCTGTACCGCAACTCGTGGAATGAAGTGCGTACGCTGCACTTCAACGGTGAGCAGGCGATGATTGAAGCGTTAAAAACGATTCTCGGCAAAATGCACCAGGATGCCGCGCCGCCGGATAGCGTCGAGGTCTTCTGCTATAGCCAGCATCTGCGCGGTTTAATTCGCACCCGCGTGCAGCAACTGGTGTCTGAGTGCATCGAGTTGCGCCTCTCCAGCACCCGTCAGGAAACCGGACGCTTCAAAGCGCTGCGCGTTTCCGGTCAGACTTGGGGTCTGTTCTTCGAGCGCCTGAATGTCTCGGTACAGAAGCTGGAAAACGCGATTGAATTTTATGGCGCGATTTCACATAACAAACTGCACGGGCTTTCCGTTCAGGTTGAGACCAATCATGTGAAACTCCCGTCAGTGGTTGACGGTTTTGCCAGCGAAGGGATCATTCAGTTCTTTTTCGAAGAAACGGGTGATGAGCAGGGCTTTAATATCTACATTCTGGATGAGAGTAATCGGGCTGAGGTGTATCACCACTGCGAAGGTAGCAAAGAGGAGCTGGTACGCGATGTCAGCCGTTTCTACTCGTCGTCGCACGATCGCTTTACCTACGGCTCCAGCTTCATCAACTTTAACCTGCCGCAGTTCTATCAGATTGTGAAAACCGACGGGCGCGCGCAGGTGATCCCGTTCCGTACCCAGCCGATTAGCGCCGTGCCGCCCGTCAGTCAGGAAAACGACACTCCGCTGTTGCAGCAGTATTTCTCGTGAGCATGATGCCGGATAAGCGAAGCGTATCCGGCAATAAAACTTAACGGAAGCTCACCTCTTCACCCGCCTGCTGTGTCGCCGCCTGTTCTAGCAGATCCCAGAACGTTTCGCCGCTACGATCGCAGATCCACTCGTCGTCTTTCAGGTCAAAGTGGTAGCCGCCCTGTTTGGTCGCCAGCCACACCTGATGCAGCGGCTCCTGACGGTTAATAATAATTTTGCTGCCGTTTTCGAAGCTGATGGTCAGCACGCCGCCGTTGATCTCACAATCGATATCGCTGTCGCCGTCCCAGTCGTCCAGACGCTCTTCAATGGTCATCCACAGGGTGTCAGCAAGGCGATGAAATTCACTGTCGTTCATTTTCTTATCCTGTTTTTCGTGATGACGGCAGTATAACCTGAAACAAAACGCGTTGCAGATTACAGGCTAACTCTTGCTTTTACGCCTTCTCCTGCGATGATAGAAAACAGAAAGCATGAACTTTACAGGCAATCGATAATGAAAAACGTGTTAAAGCCACTCGCTGTCATTTTTACTCTGTTCAGCCTGACGGGCTGTGGGCTAAAAGGCCCGCTCTATTTCCCGCCAGCAGATAAAACCGCGCCGCCTCCGACCAAGAGCGTTCAGCCGCAATCACAATCCACCACGCCAGAGAAAAACGATCGTGGGATTAGTGACGGGCCTTCTCAGGTGAATTACTGACGGCAGGAATAGATGTATATTTCTGTACCCGCGTGAACGGAGTGAATGATGCAATTCTCTAAAATGCATGGCCTTGGCAACGATTTTATGGTCGTCGACGCGGTAACGCAGAATGTCTTTTTCTCACCAGAGCTGATCCGCCGCTTGTCCGACAGGCATCTCGGCGTTGGATTTGATCAACTGCTGGTGGTTGAACCTCCGTATGATCCGGAGCTGGATTTCCACTACCGTATTTTTAATGCTGACGGTAGTGAAGTGTCACAGTGTGGCAATGGCGCCCGCTGTTTTGCCCGCTTTGTTCGCCTGAAAGGGCTGACCAATAAGCGTGATATTCGCGTCAGTACCGCTAATGGTCGTATGGTATTAACCGTAACCGACGACGAGCTGGTACGGGTGAATATGGGTGAACCCAATTTTGAACCCGCGCAGGTTCCGTTTCGCGCCAACAAAGCAGAGAAGACCTATATTATGCGCGTGGCTGAACAGACAGTATTGTGCGGCGTGGTTTCAATGGGGAACCCGCACTGCGTAATTCAGGTTGATGATGTTGATACGGCCACGGTAGAAACGTTGGGGCCGGTTCTGGAAAGTCACGAACGCTTTCCTGAACGCGCCAATATCGGATTTATGCAGGTGGTAAAGCGCGAGCATATCCGGCTGCGCGTCTATGAGCGCGGCGCGGGTGAAACGCAGGCCTGCGGCAGCGGTGCGTGCGCCGCTGTTGCGGTTGGTATCCAGCAGGGCCTGCTGGCAGAAGAAGTGAGGGTGGAATTACCGGGCGGTCGACTTGATATCGCCTGGAAAGGTCCGGGTCATCCGCTGTATATGACTGGCCCGGCGGCACATGTCTACGACGGATTTATTCACTTATGAAGCAACCAGGGGAAGAACTACAGGAAACGCTCATGGAGCTGGACGACCGGGCGGTCGTCGATTACCTGCAACGTAATCCTGAGTTTTTTATCCGTAATGCCCAGGCAGTTGAAGCGATGCGTGTTCCGCACCCGGTGCGGGGCACGGTTTCTTTAGTGGAATGGCATATGGCGCGGGCACGTAATCATATTAACGTGCTGGAAGAGAATATGGCGTTGTTGATGGAACAAGCCAACGCCAATGAAAGCCTGTTCTATCGTCTGTTAAATCTGCAAGCCCGGCTGGTATCGGCCAGCAGTCTTGACGACATGCTGATGCGATTTCATCGCTGGGCGCGTGAGTTAGGGCTGGCTGGGGCGACGGTTCGTCTGTTCCCGGATCGCTGGCGACTTGGTGCGCCATCAAAATTCACTCATCTGGCATTAAGCCGTCAGGCTTTTGAACCGCTGCGTATTCAGCGTCTGGGCCAGTCACTACACTATCTTGGACCGCTCAATGGCCCGGAACTTCTGGTCATGATGCCCGAGGCGAAAGCGATAGGCTCGGTGGCGATGTCGATGTTGGGGCAAGATGGATCCCTGGGCGTGATGCTGTTCAGCAGTCGCGACGTTAATCATTACCAGCAGGGGCAAGGTACGCAATTACTGCAGGAAATCTCGCTGATGTTGCCGGAGCTGCTGGAGCGCTGGATTGAACGCGTATGACCGATTCACCCCTTTCTCAGGATGTGGCGCGCTTTTTACGCTATCTGGGCGTTGAGCGCCAGCTTAGCCCGATCACATTGCTGAATTATCAGCGTCAGCTTGATGCCATCATTGCGTTAGCCGGAGAGACCGGTCTGCAAAGCTGGCAACAATGTGACGCTTCGATGGTACGCAGTTTTGCCGTGCGCAGCCGTCGTAAAGGGCTAGGGCCGGCGAGCCTGGCGCTGCGTCTCTCCGCATTGCGCAGTTTCTTTGACTGGCTGGTTAATCAGGGCGAGCTGAAAGCCAATCCCGCAAAAAGTGTTTCCGCGCCGAAAGCACCGCGTCATCTACCTAAAAATATCGATGTCGACGACGTTAATCGTCTGCTGGATATCGACCTCAACGATCCCCTCGCCGTGCGCGATCGGGCAATGTTAGAAGTGATGTACGGCGCAGGGCTGCGTTTGTCTGAACTGGTTGGGCTGGATATTAAACATCTCGATCTCGACACCGGCGAAGTATGGGTGATGGGGAAGGGCAGTAAAGAACGTCGCCTGCCAATTGGCCGCAATGCAGTGGCGTGGATTGAGCACTGGCTGGACCTGCGGGGGCTATTTGGCTGCGATGACGATGCGTTATTCCTGTCAAAACTGGGCAAACGCATTTCTGCGCGTAATGTACAAAAACGCTTTGCGGAATGGGGGATCAAACAGGGGCTGAACAGCCACGTACATCCCCACAAATTGCGCCACTCTTTTGCGACGCATATGCTGGAGTCGAGCGGCGATCTGCGCGGGGTACAGGAGTTATTGGGTCATGCTAATCTCTCCACTACCCAAATCTATACCCATCTTGATTTTCAACACTTGGCTTCAGTGTACGATGCGGCGCATCCGCGCGCCAAACGGGGGAAATAATGCGTTTTTACCGGCCTTTGGGGCGCATTTCTGCGCTCACCTTTGACCTTGATGACACCCTTTACGATAACCGTCCCGTTATCACACGCACCGAGCAGGAAGCGCTCGCGTTTGTACAGAATTACCATCCGGCTCTGAATTCGCTGCAAAATAGCGACCTACAGCGCTTACGTCAGGCCGTTCGCGACGCCGAGCCGGAAATCTACCACGACGTTACCCAATGGCGTCACCGCGCCGTAGAGCGCGCTATGCTGGAGGCGGGATTGTCAGAAGCAGAAGCCAGAATGGGGGCAAATGCGGCGATGATGAATTTCGCCAAATGGCGTAGCCGCATTGACGTCCCGCAGGCGACGCATGACACGCTGAAGGCGCTGGCCCGCAAATGGCCGCTGGTGGCGATCACCAACGGTAACGCACAGCCAGAACTGTTCGGCCTGGGCGATTACTTTGAGTTTGTGCTGCGCGCCGGTCCCGACGGGCGATCAAAACCGTTCAGCGACATGTACGCGCTGGCGGCAGATAAACTGAAAATGCCTGTGGCTGAGATTCTGCATGTGGGCGATGACCTGACGACAGACGTGGCGGGGGCCATCCGTTGCGGTATGCAGGCCTGCTGGATCAAACCGGAAAATGCCGACCTGATGCAAACCGCAGACAGCCGTTTGCTGCCGCATATCGAAATTTCACAGTTGGCATCTCTGACCTCGCTGATATAATCACCAGCAGAACTCTGTATATATACCCAGCTTTTTGGCGGATGGCGCTACGCTTATCCGCCTTACCTACTTTTACGCGGCGGTGCCAATGGACGTTTCTTACCTGCTCGACAGCCTTAATGATAAACAGCGTGAAGCGGTGGCCGCGCCACGCAGCAACATGCTGGTTTTGGCCGGCGCGGGGAGTGGTAAAACTCGCGTGCTGGTGCACCGTATCGCCTGGTTACTGACGGTAGAGAACAACTCGCCATACTCCATTATGGCGGTGACCTTTACCAACAAAGCAGCGGCGGAAATGCGCCACCGTATTGGCCAGATCATGGGAACCAGCCAGGGCGGTATGTGGGTGGGTACATTCCACGGTCTGGCGCACCGTCTGCTGCGCGCGCACCATATGGATGCGAACCTGCCGCAGGATTTCCAGATCCTCGACAGCGAAGACCAATTGCGTTTGCTCAAGCGTTTGATCAAGGCGATGAATCTTGATGAGAAGCAGTGGCCGCCGCGTCAGGCGATGTGGTTTATCAATAGCCAGAAAGACGAAGGACTGCGCCCGCACCATCTGCAGAGCTATGGCAACCCGGTTGAGCAAACCTGGCAAAAGGTGTATCAGGCCTATCAGGAAGCGTGTGACCGCGCGGGGCTGGTGGATTTTGCCGAGCTGTTGCTGCGCGCCCATGAACTGTGGCTCAACAAGCCGCATATCCTGCAGCACTACCGCGAACGCTTTACCAATATCCTGGTGGACGAATTCCAGGATACCAACAACATTCAGTACGCCTGGATCCGCCTGCTGGCGGGCGATACCGGCAAAGTGATGATCGTTGGCGATGATGACCAGTCGATCTACGGCTGGCGCGGGGCGCAGGTGGAAAACATCCAGCGTTTCCTCACGGATTTCCCGGGCGCAGAAACTATTCGCCTGGAGCAGAACTACCGCTCGACCAACAACATCCTCAGTGCGGCCAACGCCCTGATTGAAAACAACAACGGGCGTTTGGGTAAAAAGCTGTGGACCGATGGCATCGACGGCGAACCAATTTCACTGTACTGCGCGTTCAACGAACTCGATGAAGCGCGTTTTGTGGTCAATCGTATCAAAACCTGGCAGGACAATGGCGGTGCGCTGGAACAGTGCGCCATTCTGTATCGCAGCAACGCCCAGTCGCGCGTGCTGGAAGAGGCGTTGTTACAAGCCAGCATGCCGTACCGTATCTATGGTGGGATGCGCTTCTTCGAACGCCAGGAAATCAAAGATGCGCTCTCCTACCTGCGCCTGATCGCTAACCGCAATGACGACGCTGCATTCGAACGTGTGGTGAATACGCCAACCCGCGGGATTGGCGATCGTACATTAGATGTCGTGCGTCAGACCTCCCGTGACCGCCAGCTTACGTTGTGGCAGGCCTGTCGTGAGCTGTTGCAGGAAAAAGCCCTCGCGGGTCGCGCCGCCAGCGCCTTACAGCGTTTTATGGAGCTGATCGATGCGCTGGCGCAGGAGACCGCCGATATGCCGCTGCACGTGCAGACTGACCGGGTGATTAAAGACTCCGGCCTGCGCATGATGTACGAGCAGGAAAAAGGCGAGAAGGGTCAGACGCGTATCGAAAACTTAGACGAACTGGTGACGGCAACGCGCCAGTTCAGCTACAACGAAGAAGACGAAGACTTAATGCCGCTACAGGCGTTCCTGTCTCACGCCGCGCTGGAAGCAGGCGAAGGGCAGGCGGATACATGGCAGGATGCGGTACAACTGATGACGCTGCACTCGGCGAAAGGTCTGGAGTTCCCCCAGGTATTTATCGTGGGTATGGAAGAAGGCATGTTCCCCAGCCAGATGTCGCTGGACGAAGGTGGGCGCCTCGAAGAAGAGCGCCGCCTGGCTTACGTAGGCGTGACCCGCGCGATGCAAAAGCTGACGCTGACCTACGCCGAAACGCGTCGTCTGTACGGCAAAGAGGTTTACCACCGTCCGTCGCGCTTTATCGGCGAACTGCCGGAAGCGTGCGTTGAAGAGGTTCGCCTGCGCGCCACGGTTAGCCGCCCGGTGAGCCATCAGCGAATGGGCACGCCAATGGCGGAAAATGATACCGGCTACAAGCTCGGCCAGCGCGTGCGCCACGCTAAGTTTGGTGAGGGCACCATCGTTAATCTGGAAGGAAGCGGTGAGCACAGTCGTTTGCAGGTCGCGTTCCAGGGGCAAGGGATCAAATGGCTGGTGGCAGCCTACGCCAGACTGGAAACGGTTTGATCGGTTTGGCTTTGCCGGATGGCGACGCTGGCGCGTCTTATCCGGCCTACAGACCGGGTAACATTTTGATTTCCAGGCCGGACAAGGCGAAGCCGCCATCCCGCTATCTGTCGGTTAATATTCTGAAATCATAGATAAATAATTCCCCTCTGCTAACCTTTTTGTATAAGGGGAAATTATTACTTTTTCGCCATCTGTTGCGTGTTGACGTCAAAATTTTGCTGGCGTAACATGCGCGCACGATTACGCTAAGAGGACATTCGCCTTGGACACACCCAGTAGATACTGGCTCATTATCCTGTCATCCAGGATCAACTCCTAAGGCTATCCCTTTTTGCTGATAGCCTTCGCGGTTGTCAGCGACCTTCTGTTTTTTCCCGTCGCGCTGAGTCAGGCTGTTTAATGGTCTGAAACCCAATTTGTTTCTGTGTGCCCTCCGAACTGTCCGATAATTTTTTGCATTGGGAGTCCCGGTCATGCTGAGCGCATTTCAACTGGAAAACAATCGTTTAACTCGCCTTGAGGCAGACGAAATCGAGCACCTGGCCAGTTCGGTTTGGGTCGATTTAGTCGAGCCGGATGACGAAGAACGAAACCGTGTGCAAAAGGACTTGGGCCAGAATCTGGCTACGCGCCCTGAACTGGAAGACATCGAAGCATCTGCGCGTTTTTTTGAAGACGAAGACGGTCTGCACATTCACTCCTTCTTCTTCTATGAAGATGCCGACGATCACGCGGGTAACTCAACCGTCGCATTTACCATTCGCGAAGGTCGCCTGTTTACTCTGCGCGAGCGCGAGCTGCCGGCATTTCGCCTGTACCGCATGCGTGCGCGTAATCAGGCGATGGTGGATGGCAACGCTTACGAGCTGCTGCTCGACCTGTTCGAAACTAAAATTGAACAGTTGGCGGATGAGATCGAAAATATCTACAGCGACCTGGAAAAACTCAGCCGTGTGATCATGGAAGGGCGTCAGGGTGATGAATATGACGAAGCGCTTTCGACGCTGGCGGAACTGGAAGATATTGGCTGGAAGGTCCGCCTGTGTCTGATGGATACCCAGCGCGCACTGAACTTCCTGGTGCGTAAAGCGCGTTTGCCGGGGAGTCAGCTGGAACAGGCGCGCGAGATTCTGCGCGATATCGAATCCCTGCTGCCGCACAACGAATCACTGTTCCAGAAAGTTAACTTCCTGATGCAGGCGGCGATGGGCTTTATCAATATCGAGCAAAACCGCATCATCAAGATCTTCTCGGTGGTCTCTGTGGTGTTCCTGCCGCCGACGCTGGTGGCTTCCAGCTACGGGATGAACTTTGAGTTCATGCCGGAACTGCACTGGAGCTTCGGTTACCCAGGGGCGATTGTCTTTATGATGCTCGCGGGTCTGGCACCGTATCTGTACTTTAAGCGCAAGAACTGGCTGTAATGGCTGTGCCGGATGGCGGTTACGCCTTATCCGGCACTTCTTCAGCTCCGACGTACCCGTCGTTGCGTATAAATCGCATCCATCACGAAAACTGCCAGCGCCACCCAGATAAACGCAAACGTGACCATTTTATCCGCTCCCGGAACTTCACCGTAGAAAGTGACGGCCAGCAGGAACATTAGCGTGGGTCCGATATACTGGAAGAAACCCAGCGTGGACAGACGCAGGCGGGTCGCTGCGCCGGTAAAGCACAGCAGCGGAATGGTGGTCACGACACCTGCAGCAATCAGCAGCAGATTGAGCGACATGGGGTTTTGCCCCATATGGCTGGTTGGGCTGTCCGCGATGCCAAACAGATAGATAGCCGCAACAGGTAAAAGCCACAGGGTTTCGATCAGCATGCCGGTTTGTGCTTCGACGGCAATCTTCTTGCGTACCAGACCATAGAAAGCAAAGCTGAACGCCAGGCCCAACGCGATGATTGGCAGCGATCCGAAGGTCCACAGCTGTACCAGTACGCCGCAGGCGGCTAACAGTACCGCCAGCCACTGCATGCGACGAAAGCGCTCGCCGAGGAAAAGCATTCCCAGCACAATATTCACCAGTGGGTTAATAAAATAGCCCAGGCTGGCTTCCAGCATATGATGATTATTGACCGCCCAAATGAACAGCAGCCAGTTTCCACCGATGAGCACTGCAGAGAGCGCCAGCAGGAAGATCTTCTTTGGCGTTTGTAGCAGCGTTTTGATGCCCGACCACTGGCGGCTGATGCTCATCAGTACCACCATAAAGAAAAATGACCAGATGACGCGATGCGTCAGGATCTCATCCGCCGGGACATAGTAAATCAGCTTGAAGTAGGCAGGAGCGATACCCCAAATAAAATAAGCAGCAAGAGCGAGTAACACGCCCTGCCGCGTTTGTTTAGCATCCATCGGGAAAACTCATTTCAGAAATGTAACAGCAGTTTACCTTTTTTTGAGCACTTACCCCACCATATAAGTGGCGGTTGCGCTGGCAATATAAAGCTGTTCTTCGTTATGCAGTTCCACGCGCGCAACGGCGACTTTATTCCCCGCCCGCAGCAGGCTACTGGTGGCGGTAAAGCGATTTCCTCTCCCCGGGCGCAGGTAATCAACGCGCAAATCGATTGTCCCCATACGTGACATTCGCTGACGCAGTTCGTCCTCGCTGATCGTCTCATGGCGGGTCAGCGTACTGCCAACGCACACCAGCCCGGCGGCAACGTCCAGCGCCGACGCGATCACGCCGCCATGCAGAATGCTTTGCGCCCAGTTGCCGACCATCATCGGTTGATTATTAAAGGCTAATTGAGCAAATTCTTTCTCATAGCGTTCAAGCTCCAGACCCAGCGCCCGGTTAAAGGGCATATGATAGACAAACATTTCACCCACTAACTTCAGCGCTTCCTCAGCAGTAAGTACGGCAGACATACGATCCCTACATCTCAATGGTTAATGAAATGTTGATATTATGCTTATTATTTGTTGTTTTCTACTTTAGGACGGGATAACTAACGAGGAGCTCGCTAAGTATGTAGAATACTTGCCAGATAATTATACAATTCATCAATATTTTGGTTCAGGAGAACATTACCGATGCGGGCGATTCTGGGATGGTTACTACCAGCAGTCATGCTGCCGTTGACCGCGTATGCGCAGGAAGCGACAGTGAAAGAGATTCATGATGCACCGGCGGTTCGCGGCAGTATTATCGCCAACATGCTGCAGGAGCATGACAACCCTTTCACGCTTTATCCTTATGAGACCAACTATCTCATCTACACCAATACCAGCGACATGAATAAAGAGGCGATCAGCAGCTATAGCTGGTCCGAAAATGCGCGCAAAGATGAGGTTAAGTTTCAGCTAAGCCTGGCGTTTCCGCTCTGGCGAGGAATATTAGGCCCGAACTCGGTACTCGGCGGTTCCTATACCCAGAAGTCCTGGTGGCAGCTTTCGAACAGTGAAGAGTCTGCACCGTTTCGCGAAACCAACTATGAACCGCAATTGTTCCTCGGTTTCGCCACCGACTATCGCTTTGCCGGTTGGACGCTCCGCGATGTCGAAATGGGCTATAACCATGACTCCAATGGTCGATCCGACCCCACCTCACGTAGCTGGAACCGCCTTTACACCCGGCTGATGGCTGAAAACGGTAACTGGCTGGTGGAAGTTAAGCCGTGGTACGTTATCGGCAGCACTGACGATAACCCTGATATCACCAAATATATGGGCTACTATCAGTTGAAAATGGGTTATCACCTGGGTGACGCGGTGATCAGTGTGAAAGGCCAGTACAACTGGAATACCGGCTACGGCGGCGCAGAGCTGGGGGCTAGTTATCCCATTACGAAGCATGTGCGTCTTTATACCCAGGTCTACAGCGGCTACGGCGAATCACTGATTGACTACAACTTCAATCAGACCCGTGTTGGCGTGGGTGTAATGCTTAACGATATCTTCTGACAGGTATTGAGAGTATTTTAATCATTGCAGTTTCTCTCTCAGGCGCTGAAAATAGCGCCTGTTTTTATTTCAGGCTAATGGGGTTAATGTGGCGCAGGCGGAAGTGTTGAATCTGGAAATGGGCGCTAAACAGGTTTTGCAGGAAACCTTTGGCTACCAACAGTTTCGCCCTGGTCAGGAAGAAATCATTGATACCGTGATCGCTGGTCGCGACTGCCTGGTCGTTATGCCGACCGGTGGCGGAAAATCCCTGTGCTATCAAATTCCCGCATTATTGCTTAACGGCCTCACCGTTGTTGTTTCTCCGCTGATTTCTCTGATGAAAGATCAGGTCGATCAACTGCTTGCCAACGGCGTGGCGGCCGCGTGTCTGAACTCCACCCAAAGTCGTGAGCAGCAGCTTGAGGTGATGGCAGGCTGTCGTAGCGGGCAGATTCGCTTACTGTACATTGCGCCCGAACGCCTGATGCTGGATAACTTCCTTGAAAATCTGGCGCACTGGAACCCGGTGCTGCTGGCGGTTGATGAAGCGCACTGTATTTCGCAGTGGGGGCATGATTTCCGCCCGGAATACGCCGCGCTGGGGCAGTTGCGTCAGCGTTTCCCAACTCTGCCGTTTGTCGCGCTGACCGCGACCGCGGACGAGACAACCCGGCTGGATATTGTGCGTCTGCTGGGGCTCAACGACCCGTTAATTCAGATCAGCAGCTTTGATCGCCCGAATATTCGCTACATGTTGATGGAGAAGTTTAAGCCGCTCGATCAACTGATGCGCTACGTGCAAGAGCAGCGCGGTAAGTCCGGTATTATCTACTGTAACAGTCGCGCTAAAGTAGAAGATACCGCCGCGCGTCTGCAAAGCCGAGGCATTAGCGCCGGGGCTTATCATGCCGGGCTGGAAAACGCTGTACGTGCAGAAGTGCAGGAGAAATTCCAGCGTGATGACCTGCAAATCGTCGTAGCGACCGTGGCGTTTGGCATGGGAATCAACAAACCCAACGTACGCTTCGTGGTGCATTTCGATATTCCGCGCAACATCGAGTCCTATTATCAGGAAACCGGCCGCGCCGGGCGTGACGGCCTGCCTGCGGAAGCAATGCTGTTTTACGATCCGGCTGATATGGCATGGCTGCGCCGTTGCCTCGAAGAGAAACCCGCCGGGCAACTGCTGGATATCGAACGGCATAAGCTCAATGCGATGGGGGCGTTTGCCGAGGCGCAAACCTGTCGTCGTCTGGTGCTGTTGAACTATTTTGGCGAGGGGCGTCAGGAGCCGTGTGGTAACTGCGACATCTGTCTCGACCCGCCAAAACAGTACGACGGACTCATGGATGCGCGCAAAGCGCTGTCGACTATCTACCGTGTTAATCAACGCTTTGGTATGGGTTATGTCGTGGAGGTTTTGCGCGGAGCGAATAACCAGCGAATTCGCGAGCTGGCCCATGACAAGCTGCCTGTCTATGGCATTGGTCGTGAGCAAAGCCACGAACATTGGGTAAGCGTTATCCGCCAGCTTATTCATCTTGGGCTGGTGACGCAGAATATTGCTCATCACTCCGCGTTACAGCTAACCGAAGCCGCGCGTCCGGTACTGCGTGGTGATGTTGCGCTACAGCTTGCGGTACCGCGTATTGTGGCGCTGAAACCGCGAGCGATGCAGAAATCCTTCGGTGGCAATTACGATCGCAAACTGTTCGCCAAATTGCGGAAGCTGCGTAAAGCCATTGCTGATGAAGAAAATATCCCGCCGTATGTGGTGTTCAACGACGCCACGCTGATTGAAATGGCTGAGCAGATGCCAGTTTCACCGAGCGAAATGCTGAGCGTTAATGGCGTGGGGATGCGTAAACTTGAGCGTTTTGGCAAAGAGTTTATGGCGCTTATTCGCGCGCACGTTGATGGTGACGACGAAGAGTAGTCAGCCAGGCAAAAAAGTGCCAGGATGGTGACTCACTGAACTATTTCCCCCGCGAGTCATTTTTATGTTAACGCTATTTTTCACCGTTGCGTTGGTGCATATCGTTGCGCTGATGAGCCCTGGTCCCGACTTTTTCTTTGTTTCTCAAACAGCGGTTAGCCGTTCGCGCAAAGAAGCTATGATGGGCGTGCTGGGTATTACCTGTGGCGTCATGGTCTGGGCTGGCGTAGCGCTGCTCGGCCTACATCTGATTATCGAAAAAATGGCCTGGCTGCACACCATTATTATGGTGGGCGGGGGGCTGTATCTGTGCTGGATGGGTTATCAGATGCTACGCGGCGCGTTTAAAAAACAGGATGTTGCGACTCCCACTCCGCAAGTTGAGCTGGCGCAGAGCGGACGCAGCTTTTTGAAGGGGCTGCTGACCAACCTGGCGAACCCTAAAGCCATTATCTATTTTGGCTCCGTGTTCTCATTGTTCGTTGGCGATAACGTGGGAACGGGCGCACGCTGGGGGATCTTTGCCCTGATCATCGTGGAAACGTTGGCGTGGTTTACCGTAGTCGCCAGCCTGTTTGCACTGCCGAAAATGCGTCGTGGCTATCAGCGTCTGGCGAAGTGGATTGATGGTTTTGCCGGTGCGCTGTTTGCGGGCTTCGGTATCCACCTGATTATTTCGCGTTAAGTTCCTTCCGGGCCGGATAAGCGCAAGCGCCTCCGGCGCCTTCATCAGGCATGCCGTGCCGAGGCTAACAAGGCGCCTATCAGCATAAACAGCGAGCCAAACACTTTGTTTAACGCTTTCATTTGCTTTGGCCCTTTAATCCAGCCAGCAATGCGCGTGGCCAGCGTCGCGTAACCGATCATCACAATGATATCGACCACGATGGTCGTGACGCCAAGCACCACATACTGCATTAACTGCGGTTCCTGCGGCAGGATAAACTGCGGGAACAGGGCGGCAAGGAAAACAATGCTCTTGGGGTTGGTCAGATTAACAAAGACAGCGCGTTTAAACAGGCGGCTGCGCGATTGCGTATTCGCCATGGTGTTCAGATCGATAGCACCCGCCGCCCGCCATTGCTGAATACCCAGCCAAATCAGATAGGCCGCCCCCGCCCATTTCAGCACCTCAAATGCGATAACCGAACGTGAAAATAGCGTTCCCAGTCCTACGCCAACCAGAACGATATGAATGCCAAGTCCTGTCTGCAAACCAGCAATCGACGCGCTGGCGCCGCGATAACCGTGACTGATGGCGGTGGTCATGGTGTTGATTGCGCCAGAGCCTGGAGACAAGCTCAAAATAATAGAGGTCAACAGGTAGGCGAACCACCATTCAAAGGTCATGAGAAACTCCCGGATTGTCTATTTTTATGCCACAATACGCTACTGCCGTTAGGTTGTGTCAGCGACGGCGAAAAAAACGATTTTACTTGGTCAGCGAGGCTGGATACCCGATGTTTCAGCAGCAAAAAGACTGGGAAACAAGAGAAAACGCGTTTGCTGCTTTTTCCATGGGGCCACTGACAGATTTCTGGCGTCAGCGGGAAGAAGCGGAATTTACGGGCGTGGATGATATCCCCGTCCATTTTGTGCGTTTTCACGCAGAAAAAAACGATCGCGTCATCGTCGTCTGTCCTGGACGCATTGAAAGCTACGTGAAATACGCTGAACTGGCGTATGACCTGTTTCATTCTGGTTTTGACGTCCTCATTATCGATCACCGTGGACAGGGGCGTTCCGGGCGTATGCTTTCGGACCCGCATCGCGGTCATGTCGATAACTTTAATGACTATGTCGACGATTTAACCGCCTTCTGGCAGCAGGAAGTGCTACCCGGTCCGTGGAGAAAGCGCTATATACTGGCGCATTCAATGGGCGGTGCGATAGCCACGTTATTCTTGCAGCGCCACCCGAATCAGTGTGATGCCATCGCGCTTTGCGCGCCGATGTTTGGTATTGTGATGCGCTTTCCCGACTGGATGGTACGCCACATTCTGGACTGGGCTGAAGGGCATCCGCGGATCCGCGAAGGTTATGCGATGGGGACCGGGCGCTGGCGGGCGCTGCCATTCGGTATGAATGCGTTAACCCATAGTCGACAGCGCTATCGGCGCAATCTACGCTTCTATGCGGATGAGCCACGGCTGCGCGTTGGCGGCCCCACCTACCACTGGGTACGTGAAGGTATTCTGGCAGGCGAACAGGTTCTGGCTGGAGCAGGAGACGACGCGACGCCGACGCTGCTGATTCAGGCCGAAGAAGAGCGTGTGGTAGATAACCGCATGCACGATCGTTTTTGTGAACTCCGCGCCGCAGCGGGCCATCCCGTAGAAGGGGGGCAGCCGCTGGTCATCAAAGGCGCGTACCATGAGATCCTTTTTGAAAAGGACGCAATGCGCTCAGTCGCGCTTAACGCTATTGTCGAATTTTTCGACAAGCATAACTCATCCAGCGGAACCCGCTTTGCCTAGAGGTTGAATTTTCTTATGTATCAGGTTGTTGCGTCTGATTTAGACGGTACGCTGCTTTCTCCCGACCATACTCTGTCCCCTTATGCCAAAGAGACGCTGAAGTTATTGACCGCTCGTGGCGTTAACTTCGTGTTTGCGACTGGCCGTCATCATGTTGATGTGGGGCAAATTCGCGATAACCTCGGCATTAAAACCTACATGATCACGTCCAACGGTGCGCGGGTGCATGATTCTGACGGAAATCTGGTGTTTTCGCATAACCTGGATCGCGACATTGCCAGCGACCTGTTTGGCGTAGTGAATGCAAACCCGGACATCGTGACCAACGTTTATCGTGATGATGAGTGGTTTATGAACCGCCATCGCCCGGACGAAATGCGCTTCTTCAAAGAAGCAGTGTTTAACTATTCACTGTTTGAACCTGCGTTACTGGAGCCGGAAGGCGTGAGTAAGGTGTTTTTCACCACCGATTCTCACGAAAGGCTGCTGCCGCTGGAGCAGGCGATTAACGCCCGCTGGGGCGACCGCGTCAACGTCAGTTTCTCTACGCTTACCTGCCTGGAAGTCATGGCTGGCGGCGTATCGAAAGGTCATGCGCTTGAAGCGGTAGCGAAAGCGATGGGCTACAGCCTGAAAGATTGCATCGCTTTTGGCGACGGAATGAACGATGCGGAAATGCTCTCCATGGCGGGCAAAGGCTGCATTATGGGCAACGCTCACCAGCGCCTGAAGGATCTGCATCCGGAACTGGAAGTCATTGGTCTTAATGCCGACGATGCCGTGCCGCATTATCTGCGTGAGCTGTTTTTGCAGTAATGTTTTTGTTCGTTAGTTGACCAGATGTCAACTTAAAACTTCGCTACAATGGGCGTACCTTTTGTTAAGAGACATCCATTGTGGCGTTACTCATCATTACCACAATTCTGTGGGCCTTTTCCTTTAGCCTGTTTGGCGAGTACCTTGCCGGTCATGTCGATAGCTATTTTGCGGTGCTGGTGCGCGTTGGGCTGGCGGCGCTGGTGTTCCTGCCGTTTTTACGTACCCGTGGGCATAGCGTAAAAACCATCGCGCTGTATATGCTGGTGGGCGCCATGCAGCTTGGCATTATGTATATGCTGAGTTTTCACGCCTATCTGTACCTGACGGTTTCAGAACTGCTGCTCTTTACCGTGCTGACGCCGCTCTACATTACGCTGATTTATGACCTGATGAGCGGACGTCGTCTGCGCTGGAGCTACGCCTTCAGTGCGTTGCTGGCGGTGATTGGTGCGGGGATCATTCGTTACGATCAGGTGACCAGCCACTTCTGGACCGGCCTGCTGCTGGTGCAGTTGTCCAATATCAGCTTTGCTATTGGCATGGTGGGCTACAAGCGTCTGATGGAAACGCGGCCAATGCCGCAGCACAACGCCTTTGCCTGGTTTTACATGGGGGCCTTTATGGTGGCGGTCGTGGCCTGGTTCATGCTGGGGAATGCGCAGAAAATGCCTGCAACCACGCTACAGTGGGGAATTCTGGTCTTTCTTGGCGTGGCAGCGTCCGGCATTGGTTACTTTATGTGGAACTACGGCGCAACCCAGGTGGATGCGGGGACGCTGGGCATCATGAACAATATGCATGTGCCGGCCGGGCTGCTGGTTAACCTGGCTATCTGGCATCAACAGCCTCACTGGCCAAGCTTCATCATTGGTGCGGCTGTGATAGTGGCTTCACTGTGGGTACATCGAAAGTGGGTCGTTCCGCACTCCGTACAAACGGCAGGTGATCGCAGGCGTGATTCCGCGCTGAGCGAATAAACGCTTCCGTGACCGGCTGTCGCTGCTCGCCATCGCGCACGGCGGCGTACAGCCGGCTCCACAATCCATCACCCAGGGTTTTGGTCACCACCAGGCCCTGGCGTTCAAAACTCTCCACCACCCAGTGCGGTAAAGCTGCAATACCCATTCTGGCTGCAACCATCTGAATCAGCAGCAGGGTGTTATCCACGCTCTTCAGCGACGGACTAACGCCCGCAGGCTGCAAGAAATGCCGCCAGACATCCAGTCGACTCCGTTGCACCGGGTAAATAAGCAGCGTCTCACTGGCTAAATCCTCCGGCGTGATCTGCGTCTTGCTGGCCAGCGGATGGTCCGGCGCCAGTACCAGGCGGACTTCAAAATCGAACATCGGCGAGTAGTGCAGTCCGCTACGCGGCAGAATGTCGGATGTCAGCACCAGATCCAGCTCATCCTGCTGTAGCGCTGGTTGCGGATCGAACGTCACGCCGGATTTAAAGTCCATCTCCACCTGCGGCCAGTTGGCACGAAAATTCTCCAGCGCGGGCGTCAGCCATTGAATACAGCTATGGCATTCAATAGCGATCCGCAGCCGGGTTTGCTGCGGTTCGTTGCAGGCCTGCAGCGCACGACCAATTTGCGGCAACACCTGATTTGCTAACTGCAGCAAAATTTCGCCTTGCGGCGTAAAGCGCAGAGGCTGGCTTTTACGGATAAAAAGTCGAAAGCCAAGGCGCTGTTCCAGATCGCTGAACTGGTGAGAGAGGGCGGATTGGGTCTGATGCAACGTCGCCGCTGCGGCCGCCAGCGAACCACTATTCCGCAACGCCTGGAGCGTTTTCAGGTGTTTAATCTCGATCATGAAAGTCCTTCACTTCGGCATGAACAAATTGCGCTTGAGGAATATACAGTAACTGTCAATTATGGATGTGTAAACATCTGGATGGCTAAAATCCTTCGTCTTTTAAATTTATGGTGCGTTGGCTGCGTTTTTCCACCCCGGTCACTTACTTCAGTAAGCTCCTGGGATGAATAAACTTGCCACCTTCCTTAAATTAAAAATCAATAGGGTTTACATATAATTAGAGGAAGAAAAATGACAATACTTAATCACACCCTCGGTTTCCCTCGCGTTGGCCTGCGTCGCGAGCTGAAAAAAGCGCAAGAAAGCTACTGGGCGGGAAATTCTTCCCGTGAAGATTTGCTAACCGTTGGCCGCGAGCTGCGTGCCCGTCACTGGGATCAGCAGAAGCAGGCGGGCGTTGACCTGCTGCCGGTGGGCGATTTTGCCTGGTACGATCACGTGCTGACCACCAGCCTGCTGCTCGGCAACGTTCCGGCTCGTCATCAAAATAAAGACGGCTCGGTCGATATCGATACCTTATTCCGCATTGGCCGTGGCCGCGCACCAACCGGGGAGCCCGCGGCGGCGGCAGAAATGACCAAATGGTTTAACACCAACTATCACTACATGGTGCCAGAGTTCACCAAAGGTCAGCAGTTCAAACTGACCTGGACCCAACTGTTGGATGAAGTGGATGAAGCGTTGGCGCTCGGTCACAAGGTGAAACCTGTGCTGCTGGGACCGGTAACTTACCTGTGGCTGGGGAAAGTAAAGGGCGAACAGTTTGACCGCCTGAGCCTGTTGAACGATATTCTGCCGGTTTACCAGCAGGTGCTGGCTGAGCTGGCGAAACGCGGTATTGAGTGGGTGCAGATTGATGAACCGGCTCTGGTGCTGGAGCTGCCTCAGGTTTGGCTGAACGCCTTCAAACCGGCGTATGACGCGCTGACGGGTCAGGTGAAGCTGCTGCTGACCACCTACTTCGAAGGCGTAACGCCAAACCTGGATACCATTACCGCGCTGCCGGTGCAGGGGCTGCACGTTGACTTCGTGCACGGTAAAGATGATGTGGCCGAGCTGCACAAGCGTCTGCCTGCCGACTGGTTGCTGTCAGCGGGGCTGGTGAACGGTCGCAACGTCTGGCGTGCCGATCTCAGCGAAAAATACGCGCAAATTAAAGATATCGTCGGGAAACGTGACCTGTGGGTAGCTTCTTCCTGCTCCTTGCTGCACAGCCCAATCGATCTCAGCGTGGAAACCCGCCTTGATGCAGAAGTGAAGAGCTGGTTTGCCTTCGCCCTACAAAAATGCGGCGAGCTGGCGCTGCTGCGTGATGCGTTGAACAGCGGTGATACGGCGGCAATTGTGGCGTGGAGCGCACCGATCCAGGCTCGTCGTCACTCTACCCGCGTACACAACGCCGCAGTGGAAAAACGTCTGGCGGCGATCACCGCCCAGGACAGCCAACGTGCCAACGCTTACCCGGTTCGCGCCGAAGCGCAGCGTGCCCGCTTTAATCTGCCGGCATGGCCGACTACCACTATCGGTTCATTCCCGCAAACCACGGAAATTCGCGGCCTGCGTCTGGACTTCAAAAAGGGCAATCTGGATGCCGGTAACTACCGCACCGGTATCGCGGAACATATCAAACAGGCGATTGTTGAACAGGAACGTCTGGGGCTCGACGTGCTGGTGCACGGTGAAGCCGAACGTAACGACATGGTGGAATATTTTGGCGAGCACCTGGACGGATTCGTCTTTACCCAGAATGGTTGGGTGCAGAGCTACGGCTCTCGCTGCGTGAAGCCGCCGGTGGTTATTGGCGATGTCAGCCGCCCGGAAGCGATTACCGTGGAGTGGGCGAAGTATGCCCAGTCGCTGACCGACAAACCGGTAAAAGGCATGTTGACCGGTCCGGTGACCATTCTCTGCTGGTCATTCCCGCGTGAAGACGTGACGCGTGAAACCATCGCTAAGCAGATTGCGCTGGCGCTGCGTGATGAGGTAGCGGATCTGGAAGCGGCGGGTATTGGCATCATCCAGATTGACGAACCGGCACTCCGCGAAGGTCTGCCACTGCGCCGCAGCGACTGGGCGGCGTATCTGGAGTGGGGCGTGGAAGCCTTCCGCATTAACGCGGCGGTGGCGAAGGATGAAACCCAGATCCACACCCACATGTGTTACTGCGAGTTCAACGACATTATGGACTCCATTGCGGCGCTGGACGCGGACGTGATCACCATTGAGACTTCACGCTCTGATATGGAGTTGCTGGAATCGTTTGAAGAGTTCGACTATCCGAACGAAATCGGGCCGGGCGTATACGATATTCACTCGCCGAACGTCCCGAGCGTGGAGTGGATTGAATCCCTGCTGAAGAAAGCCGAGCAGCGTATTCCTGCCGAGCGTCTGTGGGTCAACCCGGACTGCGGCCTGAAAACGCGCGGTTGGCCGGAAACCCGCGCCGCGCTGGCGAACATGGTCAAAGCTGCGCAGAACCTGCGTCAGGCGTAATTCAGAGCCGGTGGCCGGGAAGCGCAAGCGCTTACCCGGCTTACAGGAAATAGCAAGAGTTGTAGGCCCGGTAAGGTGTAGTCGCCGCCGGGCAATTAACGTTTATTTCTTCCCGCCGTATTGTGTGAACCACTCCAGCATTCTCAGCCAGCCATCTTTTGCGGACTCTTCGTGATAGCTCGGACGATAATCGGCGTTAAACGCATGTCCGGCATCGGGATAGACCACGATTTCCGCTTTTGCATTGGCGGCACGCAGCGCCTGACGCATTGTTTCAACGGTATCTTGCGGAATACTGGTGTCCTGGCCGCCATAAAGTCCCAGAACGGGGGCGTTAAGATCGGTCGCGATATCAACAGGATGTTTCGGTGAGTTGAGGGTTTTATCGCCCACCAGTTTGCCATACCACGCTACCGCCGCTTTTAACTGCGGATTATGAGCTGCATACAGCCAGGTGATGCGTCCACCCCAGCAAAATCCGGTGATCATCAACTGGTGGGCATCTCCTCCGTTACGAGAAGCCCAACTGGCGACGTGATCCAGATCGGCCAATACCTGAGAGTCAGGCACTTTGGCGACAAGGCTGCTGAGCAACGTAGGGATATCGGCAAAGTCATTGGGATCGCCTTCTCGAAAATAGAGCTCTGGTGCGATAGCCAGATACCCTTCCAGAGCCAGACGGCGGCAAACGTCACGAATGTGTTCATGAATGCCAAAAATCTCCTGCACGACAATGACCACAGGCAGCGGGCCATCGGACTGTTTTGGTCGGGCGTGATACGCTGGCATATCATCGCCTTGTGAAGGTATGGACGTTACACCGGCGATAATGGCGTTATCCGGAGTGTGAACCGTGGTAGACGTCGGTGGAGATACAGCAGGTGCAAAGCCAGATTGTCGTGTTGTCATGGTATTCTCCGTACCCTTAAATATTCAGCCAAAAAGCGCATTGTTAACTATAGACACATGCAACGAACCACATTGCCTTAAACGGTCTATCTTTTGTGCAGGGCTTCCTTACATCGCATCATTTATGTGATTCAAGTCACTATTTTATGGTAATGGAATGCAATTGATTTACATCATAGTGATGACTGTCACGAAAATATGTTCATGCCTTCGGTAAAGTGTGTTTTTGCTTCTTCTGACAAAACCGATTCACAGAGGAGTTTTTATGTCTAAGTCTGATGTTTTTCATCTCGGCCTCACTAAGAACGATTTACAAGGGGCTCAGCTCGCTATCGTCCCTGGCGACCCGGAGCGTGTGGAAAAGATCGCCGCGCTGATGGATAAGCCGGTTAAGCTGGCATCTCATCGCGAGTTCACTACCTGGCGTGCTGAGCTGGATGGTAAAGCCGTGATCGTTTGCTCTACCGGTATCGGCGGTCCGTCAACCTCTATTGCCGTAGAAGAACTGGCACAGCTGGGCATTCGTACCTTCCTGCGTATCGGTACGACTGGCGCCATCCAGCCACATATCAACGTAGGTGATGTACTGGTCACCACAGCATCTGTCCGTCTGGACGGTGCAAGCCTGCACTTCGCGCCAATGGAATTCCCGGCCGTCGCGGACTTCGAGTGCACCACCGCGCTGGTGGAAGCGGCGAAATCTATCGGCGCCACCACCCACGTAGGCGTTACCGCGTCTTCTGATACCTTCTATCCGGGCCAGGAGCGTTATGACACCTTCTCTGGTCGCGTAGTGAGCCGTTTCAAAGGCTCAATGGAAGAGTGGCAGTCTATGGGCGTCATGAACTACGAAATGGAATCTGCTACGCTGCTCACCATGTGCGCAAGCCAGGGTCTGCGTGCCGGTATGGTCGCGGGTGTTATTGTGAACCGTACTCAGCAAGAGATCCCTAATGCGGAAACGATGAAACAAACAGAAAGCCACGCGGTGAAAATCGTGGTGGAAGCTGCGCGTCGTTTACTGTAATTCTCCCGTCTATTCAAAAAGGCCGACGCGTTCGGCCTTTTTATTTTGCGTAGTGCCTCGCAGGAAATTCCTTTTAAACTGGACGTTTATACAGCACAATTCTATTTTGTGCGGGTAAGTCGTTGCTGTAAGGGGGCGTTGTGGATATTTCAATTATGATGAGTGCCGTGCTGGCGTTAGCCGCAGGGCTGCTGGTGGGATGGCTGGCAACAAAAGCGCACGCCGATCGGATCCGTGCTGACCTCATCGAAGAACGACGCGAACTGGATATTGCGCTAAGCGCCGCCCGCCAGCAGCTCTCACAGGAAGCCCACTGGCGCGATGAGTGCGAACTACTCAATAACGAATTGCGCAGCCTGCACAGCATCAACACCTCTCTGGAAGCCGATCTTCGAGAAGTCACTACCCGACTGGAAGCGACGCAGCAGCATGCGGAAGATAAAATCCGCCAGATGATCAACAGCGAACAGCGTCTGAGCGAACAGTTTGAAAATCTGGCGAACCGTATTTTCGAGCACAGCAACCGTCGTGTAGACGAGCAAAATCGCCAAAGCCTGAACAGTCTGCTTACACCGCTTCGCGAACAACTGGACGGTTTTCGACGCCAGGTACAGGATAGCTTTGGTAAAGAGGCGCAAGAACGCCATACTCTGGCGCACGAAATTCGTAATCTGCAGCAACTGAACGCGCAGATGGCGCAGGAAGCGGTAAACCTGACGCGGGCATTAAAAGGCGATAACAAAACGCAGGGCAACTGGGGCGAGGTCGTACTCACGCGGGTGCTTGAGGCTTCCGGTCTGCGCGAAGGCTATGAATACGAAACCCAGGTCAGCATTGAGAACGACGCCCGTTCGCGGATGCAGCCAGATGTCATCGTCCGGTTACCGCAGGGCAAAGATGTGGTGATCGACGCGAAAATGACGCTGGTCGCCTATGAACGCTATTTTAATGCTGAAGATGAATACACCCGCGAGAGCGCGTTGCAGGAGCACATCGCCTCGGTACGAAACCATATCCGTCTGCTGGGGCGCAAAGACTATCAGCAGCTTCCTGGGCTGCGCACACTTGACTATGTGCTGATGTTTATCCCCGTTGAGCCTGCTTTTTTACTGGCGCTCGATAGACAGCCTGAACTGATTACCGAAGCCCTTAAAAATAACATTATGCTGGTTAGCCCTACCACGTTGTTGGTGGCATTGCGCACGATTGCCAACTTGTGGCGCTACGAGCATCAGAGTCGTAATGCGCAACAGATTGCCGATCGGGCCAGCAAACTTTATGACAAGATGCGGTTGTTTGTGGATGATATGTCGGCAATTGGCCAAAGCCTGGATAAAGCTCAGGATAACTACCGACAGGCGATGAAAAAACTCTCTTCAGGCCGTGGAAACGTCCTGTCACAGGCAGAAGCGTTTCGCAGTTTAGGCGTGGAAATTAAGCGCGAGATTAATCCTGAACTGGCTGAAGAAGCCACTACGCAGGATGAAGAGTACCGCTTGCGTTCGGTCCCTGAGACGCAGCAGGATGAAGCTTACCCTGATGATGAAGCGGTAAACCAGCAATCAAACTAGTCCGTTTGGGGTAGTTGAACCGGGCAGAAGGGTAGGGCAAATTGGCCCAATCTGTTACACTTCTTGAACATTTTTTGGATGAGCAGGCACTGAGATGGTGGATAATTCACAAGAAACGACGCACTTTGGCTTTCAGACCGTCGCTAAAGAGCAGAAAGCTGACATGGTGGCCCACGTTTTTCATTCTGTGGCGTCTAAATATGACGTTATGAATGACTTAATGTCATTTGGCATTCATCGTTTGTGGAAGCGCTTCACCATTGACTGCAGTGGCGTGCGTCGCGGGCAAACCGTTCTCGATTTAGCGGGCGGTACGGGCGATCTGACGGCGAAATTCTCTCGCATGGTAGGCGAAACTGGCAAAGTTGTGCTGGCGGATATCAACGACTCAATGCTCAAAATGGGTCGCGAAAAGCTGCGTAATATCGGCGTCGTGGGTAACGTTGAGTACGTTCAGGCGAATGCGGAAGCATTACCTTTCCCAGACAACACGTTTGACTGCATCACCATCTCTTTCGGTCTGCGCAACGTAACGGATAAAGATAAAGCATTACGATCTATGTATCGCGTGTTGAAGCCGGGCGGACGTCTACTGGTGCTGGAGTTCTCCAAGCCGATTATCGAACCGCTGAGTAAAGCCTACGACGCATACTCTTTCCACGTTTTGCCGCGCATTGGTTCTATGGTGGCAAGCGATGCAGACAGTTATCGCTATTTGGCGGAGTCCATCCGCATGCATCCCGATCAGGACACCTTAAAAGCAATGATGCAAGATGCCGGGTTCGAAAGCGTTGATTACTACAACCTGACGGCAGGTGTCGTTGCGCTGCATCGTGGTTACAAGTTCTGACAGGAGATTGGGGATGCCTTTAAAACCCTTAGTGACCGCCGGCGTTGAAAATTTGCTTAACACCTTTCTGTATCGTTCTCCTGCGCTCAAGTCAGCCAGAACGCGTTTACAGGGCAAAGTGCTGCGTGTTGAGCTAAAAGGATTTTCAACACCGTTAGTGCTGGTGTTTAGTGAGCGCCAGGTCGATGTGCTGGGGGCATGGGAAGGCGAAGCCGATTGCACCGTAATCACACATGCCAGCGTGTTACCGAAATTACGCGACCGGCAGCAACTCACCACGCTTATCCGCAGTGGTGAGCTGGAGGTTCAGGGCGATATCCAGGTGGTACAGAATTTTGTCGCGTTGGCCGATCTGGCGGAGTTTGATCCCGCAGAACTGTTAGCACCTTATACCGGCGATATCGTCGCGGAAGGGGTCAGCAAAGTTTTGCGTGGTGGAGCGAAGTTCCTGTGCCACAACATTCAACGCCAGCAGCGCTATGTTGCCGAAGCGATCACCGAAGAGTGGCGTATGGCTCCAGGTCCGCTTGAGGTTGCATGGTTTGCAGAAGAAACGGCAGCCGTTGAGCGTGCGGTCGAATCTCTGGCCAAACGGCTGGAAAAACTGGAGGCCAAATGACGCCAGGTGAAGTACGGCGCCTTTATTTCATCATTCGCACTTTTTTAAGCTACGGTCTTGATGAACTCATCCCCAAAATGCGTATCACGCTGCCGCTCCGGCTGTGGCGTTACACGCTGTTCTGGATGCCCAACCGACATAAAGACAAACCGCTGGGAGAACGGCTGAGACTGGCTTTACAGGAGCTCGGCCCGGTGTGGATCAAGTTCGGGCAAATGCTCTCTACCCGTCGTGATCTTTTCCCTCCGCACATCGCCGATCAGCTAGCGCTATTGCAGGATCGGGTAGCCCCATTCGATGGGCAAAGAGCGAAAGAACAAATCGAAGAGGCGATGGGTGGGCTGCCCGTCGAGGAATGGTTTGATGATTTTGAGATCACGCCGCTGGCATCTGCGTCTATTGCTCAGGTTCACACCGCGCGACTGAAATCGAATGGGAAAGAGGTGGTGATCAAAGTTATCCGCCCGGACATACTGCCGGTAATCAAAGCGGATTTAAAACTAATCTACCGCCTTGCTCGCTGGGTACCTCGCCTGATGCCAGACGGCCGCCGCCTGCGACCAACAGAAGTGGTCCGTGAATATGAAAAAACGTTGATTGATGAGCTGAATCTGCTGCGCGAGTCGGCGAACGCGATTCAGCTGCGACGTAATTTTGAAGACAGCCCAATGCTGTACATCCCGGAAGTGTACTCTGACTATTGCAGTCAGAACATGATGGTGATGGAGCGCATTTACGGTATTCCCGTTTCAGATGTCACCTCGCTTGAGAAGAACGGCACCAATATGAAGCTGCTGGCTGAACGGGGTGTTCAGGTCTTCTTTACTCAGGTATTCCGCGACAGCTTTTTCCATGCGGATATGCACCCTGGGAACATTTTCGTGAGTTATGAGCATCCTGAAAACCCGAAATACATTGGTATTGATTGTGGGATTGTGGGTTCTTTAAACAAAGAAGATAAGCGTTATCTGGCTGAAAACTTCATCGCGTTCTTTAACCGCGACTACCGTAAAGTTGCTGAACTGCATGTGGATTCTGGCTGGGTTCCGCCGGATACCAACGTAGAAGAGTTTGAATTTGCCATTCGTACCGTGTGCGAGCCGATTTTCGAAAAACCGCTGGCGGAGATTTCCTTTGGCCATGTGCTGTTAAATCTGTTCAACACAGCGCGCCGATTCAATATGGAAGTTCAGCCTCAACTGGTATTGCTACAGAAGACTCTGCTGTACGTTGAAGGTGTCGGACGACAGCTCTACCCGCAGTTAGATTTGTGGAAAACGGCCAAGCCTTTCCTCGAATCCTGGATCAAAGATCAGGTCGGTATTCCGGCGCTTGTTAGGGCATTTAAAGAAAAAGCACCGTTCTGGGTCGAAAAAATGCCAGAAATACCTGAACTGGTGTATGACAGTTTGCGCCAGGGCAAATATTTACAGCACAGTGTTGATAAGATTGCCCGCGAGCTTCACGCGAATCATGTACGTCAGGGACAATCCCGTTATTTATTGGGCATTGGTGCAACATTGTTGCTCAGTGGAACATTCCTGCTGGTAAGCCGTCCTGAGTGGGGGCTTATGCCGGGCTGGTTAATGGCCGGCGGTGTCTTAGCCTGGTTGATCGGCTGGCGCAAAATGCGCTGAATTTTTCATCGCCCTAGGCAGGTCGTGTAACGTATACTACGGCCTTATTAATTCATCATCTATGACAGAGGAACATGTATGGGTGGTATCAGTATTTGGCAGTTGTTGATCATTGCCGTCATCGTTGTACTGCTATTTGGCACCAAGAAACTCGGCTCCATCGGTTCCGATCTTGGCGCGTCGATTAAAGGCTTCAAAAAAGCAATGGGTGATGATGAGCCAAAGCAAGATAAAACCAGCCAGGACGCTGATTTTACTGCTAAATCCATTACCGATAAGCAGGGCGAAGTGAAAAAAGAAGACGCCAAAAGCCAAGATAAAGAGCAGGTATAATCCGTGTTTGATATCGGTTTTAGCGAACTGTTATTGGTGTTCGTGATCGGCCTCATCGTCCTGGGGCCGCAACGTTTACCTGTAGCGGTAAAAACGGTTGCTGGCTGGGTTCGTGCTTTGCGTTCCCTGGCAACTACTGTTCAGAATGAACTGACCCAGGAGCTTAAGCTTCAGGAGTTTCAGGACAGCCTGAAGAAAGTAGAGAAAGCGAGCCTGACAAATCTGACCCCGGAGTTGAAAGCCTCAATGGATGAGCTGCGTGAAGCGGCAGAGTCGATGAAGCGTTCTTACAGTGTGCACGATCCTGAGAAAGAGAGCGATGAAGCGCACACTATCCATAATCCGGTGGTGAAAGAAGCTGAAGCGCAGCGAGAAGGGGTCACCCCTGCTGCCGCTGAAAACCAGGCCAGTTCGCCGGAGCAAAAACCGGAATCCACGGGTGCTAAAACGCCAGAGCCAACGGAAAACACTTCCGCTACGTTAATGGATGCAGAAAAGAAAGCTGTCGCACCTGTTGCCGAATCCTCCCCCTCGTCGAGTGATAAACCGTAAACATGGCTGTAGAAGATACCCAACCGCTCATCACGCATCTTATTGAGCTGCGTAAGCGACTCCTGAACTGCATCATTGCGGTAATCGTGATCTTTCTGGCGTTGGTTTACTTTGCCAACGACATTTACCATATGGTCGCGGCGCCGTTGATTAAACAGATGCCGCAGGGTGCAACGATGATCGCCACCGATGTGGCTTCGCCGTTCTTTACCCCAATCAAGTTGACCTTCATGGTATCGCTGATCCTGTCAGCGCCAGTGATCCTCTACCAGGTGTGGGCATTTATTGCGCCAGCGTTGTATAAACATGAACGCCGTCTGGTTGTTCCGCTGCTGGTCTCCAGTTCGTTGTTGTTCTACATCGGCATGGCATTCGCCTATTTTGTTGTCTTCCCGTTAGCGTTTGGTTTTCTGGCCAACACGGCTCCGCAAGGCGTGCAGGTATCAACGGACATTGCCAGCTATCTCAGCTTTGTAATGGCGCTATTTATGGCTTTCGGTGTCTCTTTTGAGGTGCCTGTCGCCATCGTGCTGCTATGCTGGATGGGCATTACGACGCCAGATGATTTACGCAAAAAGCGTCCTTATGTTGTGGTGGGTGCCTTTGTCGTCGGGATGCTACTGACTCCGCCAGATGTCTTCTCGCAAACGTTGTTGGCGATACCGATGTACTGCCTGTTCGAGGTGGGTGTTTTCTTCTCTCGTTTCTATGTCGGTAAGCGACGTACGCGGGATGAGGACAACGAGGCTGAAGAAGCAAAAGAAGCCGAAGCCACCGAGAAAACTGAAGAATAAATTCAACCGCCCGTCAGGGCGGTTGTCATATGGGAGGAAGCATGTTTGATATTGGCGTTAATTTAACCAGTTCACAATTTGCGAAAGACCGGGATGAGGTCGTGGCGCGCGCCTTTGCTGCGGGCGTAAACGGTATGCTTCTGACCGGAACAAACCTTCACGAAAGCCAGCAGGCGTTAAAGCTGGCGCAGCATTATCCGCAGTGCTGGTCCACGGCTGGCGTGCACCCGCATGACAGCAGCCAATGGCAATCCTCAACGGAAGACGAGATTATCACGCTGGCAAACCAGTCGAAGGTAGTCGCTATTGGTGAGTGCGGCCTGGATTTCAATCGCAATTTCTCCACGCCGCAGGAGCAGGAACGTGCTTTTGAAGCGCAACTGCGCATTGCTGCTGAACTGCAGATGCCGATTTTCATGCATTGTCGGGATGCGCATGAGCGTTTTCTGACGTTGCTGGAGCCGTGGCTGGACAGCCTCCCAGGCGCGGTGCTGCACTGTTTCACCGGTTCGCGCCAGGAGATGCAGGACTGTGTGGACCGAGGGCTTTATATCGGTATCACCGGGTGGGTCTGTGATGAACGCCGGGGGATGGAACTGCGGGAGCTGCTGCCGTTTATTCCGGTGGAAAGACTGCTGATAGAAACCGATGCACCTTATCTACTCCCTCGCGACTTAACGCCTAAACCGACGTCACGTCGCAATGAACCGGCGCACCTGCCGCATATTCTTGAGCGAATTGCTCACTGGCGTGGGGAAGATCCTCAATGGCTGTCAGCAACCATTGATGCCAACGTCAGAACGCTGTTCGAAGTGACCTTCTAAACGGCTTATATTTTTCGAAAACCGGTATTTTTCACGCTCTGCTTAATCTCTTTATTCAAGAGGTTAAGTAGTAGCATGGAACGCGCTTCGCCATCCGGTTCGGTGAAGATCGCTTTCAGTCCCTCAAACGCCCCTTCAGTAATAATCACGCTGTCCCCTGGCTGAGGGGTTTGCGGGTCAACAATACCTTCAGGCTTGTAGATAGAAAGCTGGTGAATTACGGGGGATGGGACGGTCGCAGGCGTCGCTCCAAAACGAACGAAATGGCTGACACCACGCGTGGCGTTGATCGTGGTGGTGTGGATCACTTCCGGGTCGAACTCGACAAACATGTAATTAGGGAATAGTGGTTCACAGACTGTGGTACGTTTACCGCGCACCATTTTTTCCAGGGTGATCATAGGCGTCAGGCAGTTCACCGCCTGTCTTTCCAGGTGTTCCTGGGCTCGCTGAAGTTGCCCACGTTTGCAGTACAGTAAATACCAGGATTGCATAATAACTCTTATTCGCTTGTTCTGAGCGCTAGCATAGCAAAAGCCATGAGTTAAGTTAATTATACCCGCCTCAAAGCAGGCTGAAACCCAACGGGTATATACTCCCAGGGCTTATATGTATCGCCAGAGTTCACGCTAATTTAACAAAAATACAGCATCACAATGATGAACGCCGTATAATGAAGCGCTTACGAAGAGGCCACAATGGACGCCATGAAATATCACGATTTACGCGACTTCCTGACGCTGCTTGAACAGCAGGGCGAGCTCAAACGCATTTCGCTTGAGGTGGATCCCCACCTGGAAATTACTGAAATTGCCGATCGCACTCTGCGTGCTGGCGGGCCTGCGTTACTGTTTGAGAATCCTAAAGGCTATTCCATGCCGGTGCTGTGTAACCTGTTTGGCACACCGAAGCGTGTTGCGATGGGGATGGGGCAGGAAGATGTCTCGGCACTACGGGAAGTCGGTAAACTGTTGGCGTTTTTGAAAGAGCCGGAGCCACCGAAAGGATTCCGCGATCTGTTTGATAAGCTGCCGCAGTTTAAGCAGGTGCTGAACATGCCGACTAAGCGGTTGCGCGGTGCGCCTTGTCAGCAAAAAATCTACTCCGGTGATGACGTCGATTTAAACCGTATTCCGATTATGACCTGTTGGCCGGAAGATGCCGCACCGCTGATTACCTGGGGGCTAACCGTAACGCGTGGTCCGCATAAAGAGCGGCAGAATCTGGGCATTTATCGCCAGCAGCTGATTGGCAAAAACAAGCTTATTATGCGCTGGTTGTCCCACCGCGGCGGCGCGCTCGATTACCAGGAGTGGTGTGCGGCGCATCCTGGCGAACGCTTCCCTGTTTCGGTGGCGTTGGGGGCAGATCCTGCGACCATTCTGGGGGCCGTGACGCCCGTCCCTGATACATTATCCGAGTACGCATTTGCCGGGCTGTTACGTGGCACCAAGACCGAAGTGGTCAAATGTATTTCCAACGATCTGGAAGTGCCCGCCAGTGCTGAAATCGTGCTGGAAGGGTATATCGAACCGGGTGAGCTGGCCCCGGAAGGACCGTATGGCGATCATACCGGCTACTACAACGAAGTAGATAGCTTTCCGGTCTTTACCGTCACGCACATTACCCAGCGTGAAGAGGCGATCTATCACTCTACTTATACCGGACGTCCGCCTGATGAGCCCGCGGTGCTTGGCGTGGCGCTGAACGAAGTTTTCGTTCCTATTCTGCAAAAGCAGTTCCCGGAAATTGTCGATTTTTACCTGCCTCCGGAAGGCTGTTCATATCGTCTGGCCGTGGTGACGATGAAAAAACAGTACGCTGGTCATGCCAAACGCGTCATGATGGGTGTTTGGTCGTTTTTGCGCCAGTTTATGTACACCAAATTTGTTATTGTCTGCGATGATGATGTCAATGCACGCGACTGGAATGATGTGATTTGGGCAATTACTACCCGTATGGACCCGGCTCGGGACACGGTACTGGTAGAGAATACGCCAATTGATTACCTGGACTTTGCCTCGCCGGTTTCCGGCCTGGGTTCAAAAATGGGGCTGGATGCCACAAATAAATGGCCGGGCGAAACCCAACGCGAATGGGGACGCCCGATTAAAAAAGATCCTGAAGTAACTGCGCGTATTGACGCAATTTGGGATGAACTGGCCATCTTTAATGACGGCAAAAGCGCCTGAGGCGCGATCGTTTTGCCTATTGATCCGACAGAGAGAGCGCATGACAACCTTAAGCTGTAAAGTGACCTCGGTAGAAGCTATCACTGATACCGTATATCGCGTTCGTTTAGTGCCAGACGCGGCGTTTTCCTTTCGTGCTGGCCAGTATTTAATGGTCGTGATGGACGAAAGGGATAAGCGTCCGTTCTCCATGGCATCCACGCCGGACGAGCAAGGATTCATTGAGCTGCACGTTGGCGCCTCTGAGCTAAATCTTTATGCCATGGCTGTGATGGACCGAATTCTGAAAGACCGGGAAATCAAGGTCGACATTCCGCATGGCGAAGCCTGGCTGCGTGATGAAGACGAGCGCCCGCTGATCCTGATTGCCGGTGGTACAGGGTTCTCTTACGTGCGTTCCATTCTGCTTACTGCGCTGGCGCGTAATCCAAACCGCGATATCACCATTTACTGGGGTGGGCGCGAAGAGAAGCATCTCTACGATCTCTCCGAACTGGAAGCGTTGTCTGTTAATCACCCGAATCTGCGCGTTGAGCCAGTGGTGGAACAGCCAGAAGACGGCTGGCGTGGTCGTACGGGAACCGTGTTAACGGCGGTATTGCAGGATTACGGTACCCTGGCTGAGCACGATATCTACATTGCCGGTCGTTTTGAAATGGCCAAAATCGCGCGCGATCTGTTCTGTAATGAACGCAGTGCGCGTGAAGATCGCCTGTTTGGCGACGCTTTCGCGTTCATTTAAGCGCTGTGCGCCGGAGCCCTTCCGGCGCATCCATCAATCATCTGTCTTCCAACTAGCAGGGCGCAGGCCCGGCGTCATTGCCTCTCTTTCTCATCATAATTATTTTTTAGTAAACATAATATGTCCGTCACTCAAACATAAATTGAGTTTTTGTGACAGCTCTCCATGTGTTTAGTAAACAAAATAGGCAAGCTAAACCGCATCACATTGTGAGATGCAAACGAGGAAAAACCATGAGGCTCGGACTGGATATCGGCGGGACTAAAATCGAAGCGGTGGTGATTGATAACGCGGGTGAAATTGTTTACCGCGAACGATGTGCGACACCAAAGCAGCGTTACGGTGATTTTTTCCAGGCCGTGACGGAGATGATAGCCAGGGCTATGCAGGCCATTAATCAGCCTTTATCGGTTGGCGTCGGGGTGCCAGGTGCGGTGGATAGCGAAGGTTTGATTAAGAATTCCAACATTCTGGTGCTGAATCAGCAGGCCTTTGCGCAAGATCTCGAGCGTGCATTAGGAATGCCAGTGCCCGTTACCAATGATGCCAACTGCTTTACCCTGTCAGAAGCGATAGACGGTAGTGGGCGTGGGCATAGCGTGGTATTTGGCGTGATCCTCGGCACCGGATGCGGCGGTGGTCTGTGCATTGAGAACCGGTTGATCTCCGGCCCTAACGCCTGTGCCGGAGAGTGGGGGCATAATGCATTGCCGCGCTACCACGGATCTCAGGACGGGGCTGAAGTGACATGCTATTGCGGACAGTTGAACTGTATTGAGAGCTTTATTTCGGGTAGTGGCCTGGAGCGCCAGTATATGAATCACACCGCGCAACATATGGGTGTGCCACAAATTATGCAACGGGTAGCATCGGGTGATGCAGACGCCTGTTTGTTATGGGAACGCTATTGCGATCAACTGGCTCGCGCGTTGGCGAGTGTGGTAAATATGCTCGATCCCGATGTTATCGTGCTGGGGGGCGGGGTATCCAATATCGATTTACTGTACTCAGGCTTACAGGCGCGAGTGGCGCAGTACGTGTTTGGTAAACAGTGCCGCACACCGATCGTTCAGGCCCGCCACGGCGACAGCAGCGGCGTACGCGGCGCAGCCTGGCTGGGGGCACAACAAGCCACAGTAAATCCATGAGAGTGAAATGACGAAACCTGTACGTATCAGAGACATTGCCGACGCTTGTGGCGTCTCGGTTGGCGCTGTTTCCCGCGCGCTAAAAGGGCAACCGGGGCTGCGGGAAGAGACCCGACAGCGCATTATTTCAGTGGCGCAGCAGCAGGGTTATGATTTTTCACGCCTGCGCGCAGACAAAATCAAACGTGTCCTGTTTTTACTGCATCGTCAGCACAATATCAGCCGGGCTTTACCGTTTTACTCTCAACTGCTGCTGGGGATAGAAGATCTGTGTCGCGAAAAGGGGGTTGCGCTAAGCTTTCTCTCTATAGGTCCAGGCGATGCAGTGAGTGAGCAGGTGATGCTGCACCAGCCTGATGCGCTGATCTGCGCGGGATTTTTTGAACCTGAGTTGCTTGGGCTGCTACAACAGATGAAATTGCCGCTGGTGCTGGTGGATCTCTGGGCGCCAGGACTGCCTTGCGTGAATCCTGACAATACTCTGGGCGGCTATCTGGCTACGCAACATCTGATTGCACAAGGCCGCAGCCGCATTGCTTTTCTTGCCAGTACGCTCGCGCACTACAGCATCCGTCAGCGTGAAAAGGGCTACCGTCAGGCATTGTATGAAGCCCGTTTGCTAATGCCGCCAGAGTACGATGTCGTTGCGCCGCCGCTGCTGGATACCGAGCAATCTCTGGTGGATGCGGTTAATGAGCTACTCAGACTGCCAGAGCCGCCCGATGCCATTTTTGCCTATAACGACGCGGCAGCGATGGTTGTTCAGCAGGTGTGTGCGCAGCAGGGTATACGTATCCCGGAAGATCTTGCGCTGGTGGGATTTGATGATATCGATGCTGCGTCCTGGTCACATCCGCCGCTGACTACCATTGCGGTTGATAAAAAACAGCTGGGGCGTGAAGCGCTGCGTTTACTGCTGGAAGAAAATCAGGAAGAGAATCTGCTGCTGCCGGTGCAGTTAGTGGTGCGTGGTAGTTCAGGGAAATAAAAAACCCGCCCCTGACAGGCGGGAAGAACGGCAACTAAACCTTTCCCCGTCATAATACACACTGCCTCTTTGTGGGCTGCCTGCGCTCACCCCGGTCACATAGTTATCTATGCTCCCGGGGATTCGCTTAGTGGCTGCCGCGATGCAGCGCGAATTATTTGGGAATTTATCTTTGATTAAACTCGCTCAAATACCGTTGCGATACCCTGACCTAACCCGATACACATCGTCGCCAGACCAAACTGCACGTCTTTGCGTTCCATCAGGTTGAGCAGGGTGGTGCTGATACGCGCCCCAGAACAGCCCAGCGGGTGACCCAAGGCGATCGCCCCACCATTGAGGTTGATCTTCTCATCGATCTGCTCCATTAGCCCCAGATCTTTAATACACGGCAGGATCTGAGCGGCAAAGGCTTCGTTCATCTCAAACAAGCCGATGTCGCTGGTGGAGAGTCCCGCTTTTTTCAGCGCCAGCTTTGAGGCCGGAACCGGGCCGTAACCCATGATTGACGGATCGCAGCCGACAACAGCCATCGAACGAATACGGGCACGCGGCGTCAGACCCAGTTGACGGGCGCGGCTTTCGCTCATTACCAGCATCGCCGCTGCGCCGTCGGAGAGCGCAGAAGAGGTACCGGCAGTCACCGTTCCGTTCACCGGATCGAACGCCGGGCGCAGGGTGGAGAGCGCTTCAACGGTCGTTTCCGGACGGATAACCTCATCGTAGTTAAACTGCTTCAGCACGCCGTCGGCATCATGACCGCCGGTCGGGATGATTTCGTTTTTAAAAGCGCCAGACTGTGTTGCAGCCCAGGCGCGAGCGTGTGAACGTGCGGCGAAAGCGTCCTGCATTTCACGGCTGATGCCGTGCATGCGGGAGAGCATTTCCGCGGTCAGGCCCATCATCCCTGCGGCTTTCGCCACGTTGCGGCTCATACCCGGGTGGAAATCAACGCCGTGGCTCATTGGCACATGGCCCATATGCTCAACGCCGCCAATCAGGCACGCCTGAGCATCACCAGTCATGATCATGCGTGCCGCATCGTGCAGCGCCTGCATGGACGAACCGCACAGGCGATTGACCGTGACGGCCGGAACGGAGTGCGGAACTTCCGCTAGCAGCGCGGCATTACGGGCGATATTGAAACCCTGCTCCAGCGTTTGTTGCACACAGCCCCAGTAAATGTCATCAAGCGCGGTTGGCTCCAGCGCCGGATTACGCGCCAGCAGGCTACGCATTAAATGTGCAGAGAGATCTTCTGCACGCACGTTCCGAAACGCGCCCCCTTTCGAACGGCCCATCGGGGTACGGATCGCATCAACAATTACAACCTGTTCCATTGTGACTCCTTAAGCCGTTTTCAGGCTGCCAACCGGGCGGGCTGGCTCAACCTGGGGATAATACGGTTCGTTATGGCGCGCTTTATCACGCAGACCGACCGGAACTTCATACAGCGGACCAAGGTGCTGATACTGCTGAGCCATATCGAGATACTTCGCGCTGCCGAGCGTATCCAGCCAGCGGAACGCACCGCCGTGGAACGGAGGGAAGCCCAGACCGTATACCAGCGCCATATCGGCTTCTGCCGGGCTGGCGATAATGCCTTCTTCCAGGCAACGCACTACTTCGTTGACCATAGGGATCATCATGCGGGCGATAATCTCTTCATCGCTGAAGTCGCGTTTCGGCTGGCTGACCTCTGCCAGCAGATCGTCAACGGTGGCATCTTCTTCTTTCTTCGGCTTGCCCTTGTTGTCTTCTTTATAACGCCAGAATCCGAGACCGTTTTTCTGCCCGAAACGGTTAGCATCAAACAGGGCGTCTATCGCATCGCGATAATCTTTCTGCATACGCTGAGGGAAGCCTGCGGACATCACCGCCTGCGCGTGGTGCGCGGTATCAATACCTACCACGTCCAGCAGATAAGCCGGGCCCATCGGCCAACCAAACTGTTTTTCCATCACTTTGTCGACTTTGCGGAAATCCGCCCCGTCGCGCAGTAACTGACTGAAACCGGCAAAATAGGGGAACAGCACGCGGTTAACGAAGAAACCAGGGCAGTCATTAACCACAATCGGCGTTTTGCCCATCTGGCTTGCCCAGGCGACAACCTTAGCGATGGTTTCATCCGAGCTTTTCTCGCCGCGAATGATCTCAACCAGCGGCATACGGTGCACCGGGTTAAAGAAGTGCATCCCACAGAAGTTTTCCGGACGCTTAAGCGCGCTGGCCAGTTCGTTGATTGGGATGGTGGAAGTATTCGAAGCCAGTACAGTGTCCGGGCGAACCTGATCTTCGGTTTCCGCCAGTACCGCTTTTTTCACTTTTGGGTTTTCTACGACCGCTTCAACTACCACGTCCACGCGTTCGAAACCGCTATAGTCGAGGGTGGGATGAATGGTGGAAATAACGCCCGCCATTTTCAGACCGTCAATTTTGCCGCGCTCAAGCTGTTTGTTCAGTAGCTTGGCCGCTTCGGTCATGCCCAGCGTTAATGATTTGTCGTTGATATCTTTCATGACAACCGGCACGCCTTTCCAGGCCGACTGGTAAGCGATGCCGCCGCCCATAATGCCTGCGCCCAGCACTGCCGCTTGCTTTGGCGCTTCAACATTTTTGGTGAGCTTTTTGGCTTTGGCTTTCACGAATTGATCGTTAAGGAAAATTCCAACCAGTGCGCGGGCTTCATTGGTGTGCGCCAGTGGAACAAAGCTTTTATTTTCCAGATTCAGCGCTTCTTCACGACCAAAACGGGCCGCTGCTTCAATGGTTTTTACCGCGGTAATCGGTGCGGGATAATGCTTACCTGCCGTCTGCGCCACCATACCTTTGGCGATGGTAAAGCTCATTGCCGCTTCAATTTTACTGAGTTTCAACGGCTCCAGCTTCGGTTGACGTTTGGCTTTCCAGTCGAGGTCGCCGTTAATCGCCTGACGTAATACCGCGATCGCGCCATCAAGCAGTTTGTCTTGCTTCACTACGCCATCGACCAGACCGATTTTTAGCGCCTGCTCAGCACCCACATCTTTACCCGCAGCAATAATTTCCAGCGCGCTGTCCGCACCCAGCATACGTGGCATACGCACGGAGCCGCCAAAGCCTGGCATAATGCCCAGCTTGGTTTCCGGCAGGCCGATGCGCAGGTCCGGCGTAGCCAGACGATAATCGGTCGCCAGGACACACTCACAGCCGCCGCCCAGCACATAGCCGTTAACCGCTGAGAGAGTCGGAACAGGCAGATCTTCCAGGCGATTAAACACGCTGTTGGCAAAATGCAGCCACTGGCTCAGTTGCTCTTCAGGCACGAGGAACAGTGAAAGGAATTCGGTGATGTCGGCACCAACAATAAAGGCTGCTTTGTTAGAACGCAGCAGCAGCCCTTTTAAATTCGGTTGTTTTTCCAGCACGTCAAGCGCATGGCCCAGGCTGGCAACGGTGGCCGTGTCGAGTTTATTGACTGAGCCTGGGGCATCGAACACCAGTTCGGCGATGCCATCTTCCAGCCAGTCGAGGTACAGGGTGTCGCCTTTGTAAAGCATGTCAGTCTCCTGAATCCGCAAGGTGATCTGGTCATACCAGATGAATCGAAGTGTGTGTTTTATGTTAATAAAATGCAAATGAATGATTAAAGAAATGACGATTTGATCACGCTCGGCAGAAATCACGCACTCACAAACCGATGTGCTAAGATGCGGACACTTGAGGTCAAAAAAACAGAAGGATAGAAAATGGAATCACTGGCCGCACTCTATAAAAATCATATCGTTACCCTACAAGAACGGACGCGCGACGCGCTGGAGCGCTTCAAGCTGGATGCGTTACTTATTCACTCAGGAGAACTTGTTAACGTCTTTCTCGACGATCATCCCTACCCGTTTAAGGTCAATCCGCAATTCAAAGCCTGGGTGCCTGTAACGCAGGTTCCTAACTGCTGGTTGCTGGTGGATGGCGTGAATAAGCCGAAATTGTGGTTCTACCTGCCGGTCGATTACTGGCACAACGTTGAGCCGCTGCCGACCTCCTTCTGGACGGAAGAAATTGAGATCATCGCGCTGCCAAAAGCTGATGGTATCGGTAGCCAACTGCCTGCTGCTCGCGGCAATATCGGTTACATCGGTCCGGTTCCGGAACGCGCGCTGCAGCTGGACATCGCGGCCAGCAATATCAACCCGAAAGGGGTTATCGACTACCTGCATTATTATCGTGCTTACAAAACAGATTACGAACTGGCCTGTATGCGCGAAGCACAGAAAATGGCGGTGAATGGACACCGTGCCGCGGAAGAAGCGTTCCGTTCCGGGATGAGCGAGTTTGACATCAACCTCGCTTACCTGACTGCTACCGGTCATCGCGACACCGACGTGCCGTACAGCAACATCGTGGCGCTTAACGAGCATGCTTCGGTTCTGCATTACACCAGGCTGGATCATCAGGCTCCGTCTGAAATCCGCAGTTTCCTGCTGGATGCCGGTGCGGAATACAACGGCTATGCAGCAGACCTGACGCGTACGTGGTCGGCGAAAAGCGACAACGACTATGCGCATCTGGTGAAGGATGTGAATGACGAGCAACTGGCGCTGATTGCCACTATGAAAGCGGGCACCAGCTATGTGGATTATCACATTCAGTTCCATCAGCGCATCGCGAAGCTGCTGCGTAAGCATCAAATCGTCACTGATATGAGTGAAGAGGCGATGGTGGAAAACGATCTTACCGGGCCGTTTATGCCGCATGGCATTGGTCACCCGCTGGGTCTGCAGGTACACGATGTCGCTGGTTTTATGCAGGATGACAGCGGTACGCATCTGGCCGCGCCGTCGAAGTATCCTTACCTGCGTTGCACCCGCGTTCTGCAACCGGGCATGGTCCTGACCATCGAACCGGGCGTCTACTTCATTGAATCGCTGTTGGCGCCGTGGCGTGAAGGGCAGTTCAGCAAACACTTCAACTGGCAGAAAATTGAAGCCCTGAAACCGTTCGGCGGTATTCGTATTGAAGATAACGTGGTGGTCCACGAGAACAATATCGAAAACATGACACGGGATTTAAAACTGGCGTAATGGACAGTTGGTTAATCCCTGCGGCGCCGGTAAGCGTCGTTGAAGAGATCAAAAAAAGCCGCTTCATTACGCTGCTCGCCCATACGGACGGCGTAGACGCGGCGAAAGCGTTTGTTGAGTCAGTCAAAATGGAACACCCGGACGCCCGCCACCACTGTGTGGCGTGGGTGGCGGGCGCGCCCAATGACTCGCAGCAGCTGGGATTTTCAGACGATGGCGAACCGGCTGGTACGGCAGGCAAACCGATGCTCGCGCAGCTGATGGGGAGTGGCATCGGTGAGATTACCGCGGTGGTGGTGCGCTACTACGGCGGTATCCTTCTGGGTACGGGTGGGCTAGTGAAAGCCTACGGTGGCGGCGTGAATCAGGCGTTGCGTCAGTTAACGACGCAGCGCAAGACGCCATTAACCGAATATACTTTGCAGTGTGAGTACGGTCAGCTGGCAGGCATTGAAGCTTTGCTGGGGCAGTTTGACGGTAAAGTTGTTGCCAGTGATTACCAGGCTTTTGTTCGGCTCAGGGTGGCGCTTCCTTATGCCAAAGTGGATGAATTTTCGGCAAAACTGGCGGATTTTAGTCGTGGTTCATTGCAATTGTTAGCGATTGAAGAATAATCCCCACCTCATTTTAAAGAACTAAGGAAGCGGCAGAGATGCATTTTCGCGCCATCACCCGAATCGTTGGACTACTGGTCATCTTATTCTCGGGGACAATGATTATCCCCGGACTGGTAGCGCTCATCTACCGCGATGGGGCAGGGCGTGCGTTTACCCAAACTTTCTTCGTTGCTCTGGCGATCGGTTCCATGCTGTGGTGGCCAAACCGTAAAGAGAAGGGCGAGCTGAAATCGCGCGAAGGGTTTCTGATTGTCGTTTTGTTCTGGACCGTGCTGGGTAGCGTGGGTGCGCTACCGTTCATCTTTGCGGAAAGCCCTAACCTCACGATAACCGACGCTTTTTTTGAATCCTTCTCCGGATTAACCACCACGGGGGCGACAACGCTGGTGGGGCTGGATTCATTGCCACACGCTATCCTCTTTTATCGACAGATGCTGCAATGGTTCGGCGGGATGGGGATCATCGTGCTGGCGGTGGCTATTCTGCCTATTCTTGGCGTCGGTGGGATGCAGCTCTACCGGGCAGAAATGCCGGGCCCGCTGAAAGATAACAAAATGCGTCCGCGTATTGCCGAAACGGCGAAAACGCTGTGGCTTATCTATGTATTACTGACGGTGGCGTGTGCGCTGGCGCTATGGTTTGCCGGGATGCCCGCGTTTGACGCTATTGGGCACAGCTTTGCTACGATAGCCATCGGCGGCTTTTCCACACACGATGCCAGCGTGGGGTATTTCGACAGTCCCACGATTAACACCATTATTGCTATCTTCTTGCTGATCTCTGGTTGTAACTATGGTCTGCACTTCTCTTTACTCAGCGGTCGCAGCCTGAAGGTCTACTGGCGCGATCCAGAATTCCGCATGTTCATTGGGGTGCAGCTGACGCTGGTGGCTGTCTGTACGCTGGTGCTGTGGATACACAATACCTACGGTTCGGCACTCACGACCATCAACCAGGCTTTTTTTCAGGTGGTATCGATGGCGACGACCGCCGGATTTACTACGGACAGTATTGCCCGCTGGCCGTTGTTCCTGCCGGTGCTGTTGCTGTGTTCTGCTTTTATTGGCGGCTGTGCCGGGTCGACGGGCGGTGGCTTGAAGGTGATTCGAATCCTGTTGCTGTTTAAGCAGGGTAACCGCGAATTGAAACGACTGGTCCACCCGAATGCGGTTTACAGTATCAAGCTGGGTAACCGTGCTTTGCCGGAGCGAATCCTTGAAGCTGTTTGGGGATTCTTCTCTGCCTATGCGCTGGTCTTTATTATCAGTATGCTGGCGATTATTGCGACCGGTGTTGATGACTTCTCCGCGTTTGCCTCTGTTGTGGCGACGCTGAATAACCTGGGGCCAGGGCTGGGGGTTGTCGCCGACAACTTTGCCAGTATGAACCCCGTGGCGAAGTGGATCCTGATTGCCAATATGCTGTTTGGTCGTCTGGAGGTCTTTACCCTGCTGGTGCTCTTTACCCCTACTTTCTGGCGTGAATAATGGAGTAACACGTGAAAACACTGATTCTTTTTTCTTCCCGGGACGGACAAACGCGTGAAATCGCCGAGTATCTGGCTTCTGAACTGAAAGAGCTGGGCGTTTGGGCGGATGTCGTTAATTTGCATCGTACCGCGGAGCCTGACTGGCAAAATTATGACAGCGTGGTGATTGGCGCCTCGATTCGTTATGGTCATTACCATGCAGCTTTTCAGGAGTTTGTGAAAAAGCATGCCACGCGGCTGAACGCGATGCCGAGTGCCTTCTACTCCGTAAACCTGGTTGCCCGTAAACCGGAGAAACGCACGCCGCAAACTAACAGCTATGCGCGTAAGTTCCTGATGAGTTCGCCGTGGCGGCCTGATCGCAGTGCGGTTATTGCTGGCGCTTTGCTGTATCCCCGCTATCGCTGGTATGACCGCGTTATGATCCAACTGATAATGAAGATGTCAGGCGGTGAAACTGATACCAATAAAGAAGTGGTGTATACCGATTGGGAACAGGTCGCGGATTTCGCGCGGGAAATCGCCCAATTAACCCACAAAACGTTGTCAAAATAAGCACAAAGAATAAAAAATACGCACTCGGAAGATTATTTTAAATTTCCCCTTGTCAGCCTGAAATAACTCCCTATAATGCGCCTCCACTGACACGGAACAACGGATTACAAACCGCCGGGTCAGCGGAGAAAAGCGAAAATAAACGCTTGACTCTGTAGCGGGATGGCGTAATATGCACACCCCGCGCCGCTGAGAAAAAGCGAAGCGGCACTGCTCTTTAACAATTTATCAGACAATCTGTGTGGGCACTCGAAGATACGGATTCTTAACGTCGCAAGACGAAAAATGAATACCAAGTCTCTGAGTGAACACGTAATTCATTACGAAGTTTAATTCACGAGCATCAAACTTAAATTGAAGAGTTTGATCATGGCTCAGATTGAACGCTGGCGGCAGGCCTAACACATGCAAGTCGAACGGTAGCACAGAGGAGCTTGCTCCTTGGGTGACGAGTGGCGGACGGGTGAGTAATGTCTGGGAAACTGCCCGATGGAGGGGGATAACTACTGGAAACGGTAGCTAATACCGCATAACGTCGCAAGACCAAAGAGGGGGACCTTCGGGCCTCTTGCCATCGGATGTGCCCAGATGGGATTAGCTAGTAGGTGGGGTAACGGCTCACCTAGGCGACGATCCCTAGCTGGTCTGAGAGGATGACCAGCCACACTGGAACTGAGACACGGTCCAGACTCCTACGGGAGGCAGCAGTGGGGAATATTGCACAATGGGCGCAAGCCTGATGCAGCCATGCCGCGTGTATGAAGAAGGCCTTCGGGTTGTAAAGTACTTTCAGCGAGGAGGAAGGTGTTGTGGTTAATAACCACAGCAATTGACGTTACTCGCAGAAGAAGCACCGGCTAACTCCGTGCCAGCAGCCGCGGTAATACGGAGGGTGCAAGCGTTAATCGGAATTACTGGGCGTAAAGCGCACGCAGGCGGTCTGTCAAGTCGGATGTGAAATCCCCGGGCTCAACCTGGGAACTGCATCCGAAACTGGCAGGCTAGAGTCTTGTAGAGGGGGGTAGAATTCCAGGTGTAGCGGTGAAATGCGTAGAGATCTGGAGGAATACCGGTGGCGAAGGCGGCCCCCTGGACAAAGACTGACGCTCAGGTGCGAAAGCGTGGGGAGCAAACAGGATTAGATACCCTGGTAGTCCACGCCGTAAACGATGTCGACTTGGAGGTTGTGCCCTTGAGGCGTGGCTTCCGGAGCTAACGCGTTAAGTCGACCGCCTGGGGAGTACGGCCGCAAGGTTAAAACTCAAATGAATTGACGGGGGCCCGCACAAGCGGTGGAGCATGTGGTTTAATTCGATGCAACGCGAAGAACCTTACCTACTCTTGACATCCAGAGAACTTAGCAGAGATGCTTTGGTGCCTTCGGGAACTCTGAGACAGGTGCTGCATGGCTGTCGTCAGCTCGTGTTGTGAAATGTTGGGTTAAGTCCCGCAACGAGCGCAACCCTTATCCTTTGTTGCCAGCGGTCCGGCCGGGAACTCAAAGGAGACTGCCAGTGATAAACTGGAGGAAGGTGGGGATGACGTCAAGTCATCATGGCCCTTACGAGTAGGGCTACACACGTGCTACAATGGCATATACAAAGAGAAGCGACCTCGCGAGAGCAAGCGGACCTCATAAAGTATGTCGTAGTCCGGATTGGAGTCTGCAACTCGACTCCATGAAGTCGGAATCGCTAGTAATCGTGGATCAGAATGCCACGGTGAATACGTTCCCGGGCCTTGTACACACCGCCCGTCACACCATGGGAGTGGGTTGCAAAAGAAGTAGGTAGCTTAACCTTCGGGAGGGCGCTTACCACTTTGTGATTCATGACTGGGGTGAAGTCGTAACAAGGTAACCGTAGGGGAACCTGCGGTTGGATCACCTCCTTACCTTAAAGAA